>SVOQ01000003.1 GCA_015066345.1 Oscillospiraceae bacterium | reverse complement strand
CCGGAAGCTCACGCTTCCTGATCCAGCGCCATACTGTAACCACGTGGACGCCGTAACGTTCTGCTATCTGCTCACAGCTATAAAACTTTTCCAAACAAAAATACCTCCTTTACTTGACTTTTGTTCGGTATTGTTCTATAATGTTAAGTGCCAACCAAACTCTATAGAACAACACCTACTTCTGTGGAAACCGAAAAACCACAGGGGCGTTACCTTTGCGCTCTTTTTGTGTTCGGTTTAGTTAAGTATAGCACGGTATAGTTAGGTTGTCAATAGTTTTTGAGAAAAAAGTTAGGAAAAGTTCGGTATAATCAAAAGGAGGACAAAATGACTACCTACGAACGTATTAAGGAGCTATGCGAAAAAGAGGGTTTTAACATCTCCAATATCGGCACGGTCATTCCCGGCTTGTCAGTCAAAAAGGCATCTGTAACAGGCTGGAAGAACGGCTCTAAGCCTCGTCCTGAAAAGCTCAAGGCTATTGCTGAGTATTTCGGTGTAACAGTTGAATACCTTTTAAGCGGTGAGGACGAATCCGTACATATTCAATCCGTACAGGATAACCACGGCATAATAGGTCACACCCACGCCCCTGTTACTATCATCAACGGATCGGAGCGTAAGTTGTCTGAGCAGGCTGTTGAGCTGTTAAGCATCTTTGAATCACTCAGCGTTGTAAACCAAGCAAAGTTACTTGTGTATGCAGAGGAGCTAAAGGAGAACATATAATCGTGGAAAAATACATCTATCCCGAATACTATCCTCAAAACTCTGCTGAAAGCGTCTGTACGTCAGACGGTTTATACAATTTTGAAAAACTTTCTACCCGTGAAGTTGCTTTGGTTATTGATGTTCTCAAGGTTGCTTTTTCAAAGAAATACCCTAAGAGATTAAGAGGCTTAGGACTATTGAATGAATGTTACACAATTACATACAAAGAACGTTACATACTAATGACTTTGATAATAGAGCTTTTTACAAATTCAGATAATCCGTATAACGCTCTTGCAGTTGCTGAAGCATATCGTTCTAAAGGAGCAGCCTATAGAGAACAGGCAATACAAAAATACGAATACTTCATAAATAAGGCCAACCTCTTACAAAAAGGTAAAGTCAGCTCTACTTTTAATCTTTTTAATGACAGTTTCATATATCACAATCTTGCAGAGTTATATGAAAAAGAACACAATCTATACAGAGCGTTAAAATATGCTGAGCTTGCAGAAAAGCATAACAGGGACTTCCTACCCTTGTACCCTATCCACATCTCAAATATTTTGTTAAAGATAGAGCCTGTAAAAGCTGTTCAATATTTAGAAGGCATAACCGCAAGTGAAAAGTACAAAGCACAATTTTCCGCATTTAACAAATCTTTGTTAGAGGCAAAATCAAAAGCGGACAGAGGGTATAGGTATAGTCCAAGAAAAAGTAAAACCACAGAAAACGGTGTTGAGGATGCCGTTTATAGAGCTGCAAAAGAATTTTTGCAATACGGTAAATACTTCCACTTATGGCACAAATGATTTGATTTTGGAGGAAAAATATGAATGAACAAACTACAAACGGCTTAGGTGCAGAAATACTTTCTAAAGCTAAGGTAACACTGGTATTCACAGGCTATGGTTTTTTAACTGTTACTGACAAGGCTGTGATTTGGAATAAATCGGCTTCATCATACTTTGCTTTTGGATTAGCTACAGTTGCAACGAAAGATCATTTATATCTGCCGCTTAACAACATTGCACAAGTGAGTACTTATACATACTTTCCGGGTGGAGGTTTAGTACTTACAACCACGGAGGGAAAGATATACAAAATTGCATTTAAGAAGAAAAAAGATTTTGTTATTGCCCACGAATATCTAAGCAACGCAGTTAAATAAAAAAAAAGCCCTCCGCAGAACGGAGAGCATAAAGAGGGCTAATATGAAGAAACAAACAACAGATAATATAAATAATCTTGCCGTAGTCTATGCCCGGTACTCCTCACACAGTCAGGGTGAGCAGTCCATTGAGGGCCAGCTTTCAGAGGCCCACAAGTACGCTGCCGCACACGGCTACACAATCGTACAGGAGTATGTTGACAGGGCTAAGAGTGGTAGGACAGACAACAGAGAGCAATTCCAAAAGATGTTAAGAGATACCGCCAAAGGACAATTTAGCGTTATCATTCTGTGGAAGGTTGACCGTTTCGGGCGTAACCGTGAGGAAATTGCCCTTAACAAAATGAAGTGCAAAAAGAACGGTGTCCGGGTAGAGTATGTTGCTGAAACAATCCCAAACACTCCTGAGGGTGTTATCCTTGAGAGTGTTCTTGAGGGCTTTGCAGAGTATTACAGCTTACAGCTCTCTCAGAACATACGCAGAGGACTTGCTGAAAGTGCTGAGAAATGCCAATGTACAGGCGGCAACCGTCCTATGGGCTATCTGACGGGACCTGATAAGAGATTTATACTTGATCCTGATACTGCACCAACAGTAAAGCTGATATTCGATATGTACGCCTCCGGCAGTACAATTATTGAGATAGTAAACCACTTGAACGATTTAGGACTTCGTAACCGTAGAGGCAAGCCGTTTTCTAAGAACAGCCTTTACTCAGTCCTTACCAACGAAAAGTACACCGGGGTTTATATCTATCAGGACAAACGCATTGAGGGCGGTATGCCACGCATAGTAGATGACGCTACTTTTTGGAAGGTGCAAGAGCTTATGAAAGTAAATAAACGTGCGCCTGCTCATAAGTGGTCTAAGTCAGACTACATACTTACCGATAAACTGTTTTGCGGTAAGTGTGGATCACCAATGACGGGTGAATCAGGTACGGGTAAAATGGGAAGCAAGTACAACTACTATACCTGTTCAAAGAAAAAGCGTTTTAGGGACTGTGATAAAAAGGCCGTCCGACAGGAGCTGGTAGAGGCTGCTGTGTTAAATGCCACTATAGAGCTTCTGCAAGATGATGAACTCATAGAATTTCTTATTGAGAACACATGGCAGTATTATCAATCACAGGACGAAAGCCAAGAGGAGTTAGATGCACTCCACCGTCAGTTAGAACAGGTAGAGTTTGCAATAGATAATCTGATAAGAGCCATTGAAGCTGGTATTATGAATGACGCTACCAAAAAGCGTATGAAAGAATTAGAGGCTCAGCAGAAGGACCTTGTAACCGCCATTGCTAACAGAGAGATAGCAAGAGGCTTCCATGTTACAAGAGAGTATGTAGATTTCTTTTTCCGTCAATTCCGGGACATGGACTATACAAACAGAGAATGTCAAAAGCAGCTCATAGCAACCTTTGTAAACTCTGTATTTCTATATGATGACGGTACAGGCAAAATCAATTACAACTTCAGCTCCGACAGCAGGACAATAACACTGTCAGATGTTAAGGATGCTGAGGACGGTGAGGTGTTCGTCCGCTGTGTGCAATGCTCCACCAGAAAAAAGCACCCGTCAGGGTGCTTTTTTCAACGAAATTTGCCCTTTCGGGCAAGTGAAATAACTTCGTTGTGAAATATTTTCTTCGTAAATGTGAAATATTCGCTTACGCGAATGTGGGCAAATTTTATTTCACATTTTGTCTTCGGACAAAATATTTCACAATCCAAAGGATTATTTCACATTGCGTAGCAATATTTCACTTTGACTATTTGTTATTTTATGGTATCATATTCTTAGACAGAGGTGGTAAATTTATGGCTGAATCTAAACTCAGGAAACTTTCAACTGATTTTGCAGTAAAAATCATTAAATTGTGCGAAACAATAAAAGGACATTACGCTCTTGTTAATCAGTTAGAGCGAAGCGCGACATCTATAGGCGCAAATATTCGTGAAGCAAACTATGCTCACGGAAAAGCTGACTTTGTTTCTAAATTACAGATTGCATTAAAAGAATGTTATGAAACAGAATATTGGATTGAATTATTTGTTAAATCCGATATTCTAAACAGAGATATCGCAACTGAACTATATAATGAATGTGGTACAATACGACGCATTTTAATTGCATCTATAAATACTGCAAAAGATAATTCCAGATAACAATTTGCCACTTCTTCGGAAGTGCTTTTTTCAACGAAATTTGCCCTTTCGGGCAAGTGAAATAACTTCGTTGTGAAATATTTACTTCGTAAATGTGAAATATTTCACTTTGACTATTCGTTATTTTATGTTATTATATATCCAACAATTTTTCCGAGGTGTCATATATGTCAATCCAACGAGTTAAAGAATATTTCAAACAATTTAATATGGAAGATAAGGTAATGGAGTTTCCGGTTTCAAGCGCTACGGTTGAGCTTGCGGCTAAGGCTCTTAATACCGAGGGTTGCAGAATCGCGAAGACCCTCTCATTTTCTGTAAATGACTCCCCTATTCTTATTGTCACCGCGGGTGATGCTAAAATAGATAACAAGAAATATAAAGCCTTTTTCGGGGCAAAGGCTAAAATGTTATCCTTTGACGAAGTCGAGGAAAAAATCGGTCACGCAGTTGGCGGTGTTTGTCCTTTTGCTATAAACGATGGTGTTACGGTTTACCTTGATGAATGTATAAAGCGATTTGAAACCGTTTTTCCCGCTTGTGGCAGTAGTAACAGTGCCATTGAATTAACTCCCGAAGAATTAGAAAAATACTCAAACTTCAAGCAATGGATTGATGTTTGCAAACTACCTGAATAATAAATCAAGGAGCTGTAAAAAAACACAAGTTTTTTTACGGCTCCTTTTGGGGGATAGGAAAAAAAGATGCAGAACGGACAAACTGAGTAAAACCAAGGCTGAAGCCTGGTTTTGCTTGCCCGAAGGCGTACAAAGGTACGTCGAGTGGCGAAGGTTGTTCGTAGTATAAAACATTTATTTTTCGTTAATTTTATGTTTTTCATATTTTTAAAGGGTTCTATAGGCTTAATTAACCTAAAGAACCCCTTGCTATATATGGTTTTGTTTTATACGGTCTGCGCTTTTTTTACATCCCCTTTTCTTGTTATCTGAATAATTGGTCGTATTTCCACGCCCAGGAAATAACCTTTGCTTTTTCATATTTCCTCGGTATCTTAGCACAGACTGTTACAACCTCCGCCATCTTCTTACCTGCCCAAAGCATTTTTGAAAGTAAATCCTTATCCTTGATAATGGACAGACCCCGCGTTGGTAAATCGGGCGAAAAATGAAAGAAATCCATAAAACTTGTGCTTTTCGCAGTTATTGTCATTTCTTTGGCAGTAAGGATACCTTTTTCGAATATATAATCCAACTGTTGGGGTTCAAGTTTTGTTAAAAGACGCTTTACTATGGCTAAGGGGGCTAAGCCCGAGCCTAATTTTTTATAGAAATTATATTGATAATTCCATAAAGTTTTAGCCGAAAACTCACCACTTTTATCCTCTATAACAGTATCTGCAAGAATCTTAGCCGCCCTGAAGGAGTTGGCTATACCCGAGCCGATTATGGGCACCGTCATAAAAGCACTGTCACCTATTGCCGCATAGCCGTCGCAGACCATAAGCGATAGAGGTTGACGAACGGGAATCTGTACGAAATCACCGCCACGCACAATATTTTCGCCCAATGTGGGGTTTTTAGCCCTGAAATAGTCAGCGGTGCGGTTGGCTTCATTAATATCAAAAGGTTCAAATCTACCTACAAGTAAATCGGTGTATTCTTCCTCACTTGCTACCCAACCAATACCCGTTATACCCTCGGGTAAAAGACACACCTTATATTTATCGTCGGCAATGGCATCATCATTTTTATTATAAAAAGCTCTGTAAACATAGAACTTTTCATTTTTTCTTGTAGTGTTCTGAATATGCCAGTTTTTAGGGAGTCCGCGTCTTACGGGTGACTCGCAACCACAGGCATCTATTATTAAATCACCGTAAATATCGCCTTTATCGGTTTTAATACCCACAACACGTGTACCGTCAATAATAGGTGCATTTATTTTGTGGCCGTATTGAAATTTAACACCGCTTTTAAGAGCATAATCAATTATGTGTTTATAAATATCCCTACGTTCCATTTTTATTTCAAGTTCACTCGGTGGTACATCCTGATTTATGGCAATTTTCTCGTTGGTTGAATAAAAGGTCATATCTGTTTTATTTTCAAATAAATCCTCATCGGGCATACCCGCCCCTATTAATTCCAACGAATCAGGGTCAAATATATCCGTCCAGTCATAGCCCATATTATCAGCACTGTTTTTTTCGTAAACAGTAACATCAAGACCGCTTTTTGCCATAAGTGCCGCCGCGGCAATACCGCCGTGACCCCCACCGGCAACTATTATTTTAGTTGACATAATATCACCCACTGTTATTTACTGATATAAATTATACCACAAATATTAATTGTTGCAATAAAAAAAGCAGACGATATAACACCGTCTGCTCTAATTTAATTATTTAATTAAGCACCAAAGAGAAGATTGAAAAGTTCTGCGAAAAGGCCAAAGATAATTGAAAGAATTGTATTGGGTCTTATAACTTCCTGTTCTTCTTTAGCGGAGGGACCTACATAGTAATCGAAGGATTTTTCGTCTTCTTCACCTGTTGCAACCCAACCGAAGGTTTTTTCGCTATCCTCTTCGTAAAGAGCATTACCGCAAGTGGGGTCTTCACAAATATCACAAATAATAGCGAGTGTTTCTGCACCGCAGAATTCACAAGTTGCACCGGTAAGTTCGCCACAGTCTTCGCAGAAGTAGTGGGGACCTGTGTGGTTATCGCAAGTATAAACTTCTTCAACATAGTTGATTGTAAGTGTATAATCACCGAATGAAGTGTGAACGAAGTTGATATCGTAGTTATCGTCCTTGAATTCACCGTTGAACTCGTCGTTTACGTACCATGAAACGGGACGATATCTCTTTGTACCGGGGGCGATAGAGCCATCAGCCTGAATGTTATCCATACCGCTACCGTATGCAGTTGCACGAATTGTTTTGTGGTAGAGATATTCTTCAAGAAGGCCGTCGACAGTATTGTTATCTACAGAGTAAATCTTCATACTACCTAAATCAATGATTGTATCGGAGCAACCACAACCGTTTGAACATACAGCTGTTTTTGTACCGTCAGCTTCGTAAGTAGCGTTGTTGTCGGATATATATCTGTCAAAGCTATGCGCATTAACAATAAAGAACACATTGATTGTAACGTCTGCTTCGTTGTGGTCAGCATCTAAAAGAATGTCGCCACTATAATCAGCCTCACTGAGACCTGCTTTAGGCTGAATTGAAATCTTAACAGTTTCACCTACATCAAGAGCGAGGTCACCGCTCACTACTGTGAAATTGTATCCTGCAGTTGCGGGTAAAGTGTATTTAACGGGAGAGTTACCTGTATTTTTAATAGAAACAACCTGAGCTACGGGTGTTGCGTAATCTTCACAAACATTACCGAAAGTCATTTTAGTAACATCTGTTTCAACAGAGTATACGCACATTTCCCATACGGGATAGAAAGCGATATCACCCATAATTGCGGGAGTCATATCGTTCAAGCCATACTCCAAAGCACCGCCGTCAACACTTGACCAACCTATCATAATGTAGTTATCACGAGTGAAGATAGCACCGGGGAATCTTACGGTTTTGCCTTCGTCAGCTTCAGCTGTTTCAGCTGTACCAACGCCGAACTCACCGGGAGCAAATGTTACTACATATTTAACAGCTTCCCAATAGGGATATAACTTTGTAGCTTTTGTTACTTTAAATGAATCACCGAGTTCGTAGTTCTTTCTTGCACCTGATGCAACAGTGGACCAACCGGTCTGAACATAGCCCTCACGTGTAAATGAAGCACCGGGAAGAGTGATGGTTGTATTCTTTTCAACGGTAATCGGATCGGGACCTGTACCTGAACCGTAACGACCGGGCAAGAACTCAACCTTGTAAGCAGCAGCCATAGCAGAAACGCCTACAACGGAGAGGAGCATTAACATTGCCATAAACACTGCTAAGGATTTTTTGAAGTATTTCTTCATAGTGTATTCCTCCAAATCAAAAAGTATACTTTTACCCTTGAATTATAACACACTTATTCAAAAATTCATATTATCACTTTTAACAAACATCAGGCAAAAAAACTGTTAAACTTACTGATTTATTACAATAAAGTACCTTAATTTTTTCTTTCCGGGTACTTTTATAATATATTATTATATTATTTCACTTGAATTGTTGTCTCTTTCGTGTTATCCTTTACAAAGTAAATTTAAAGTTTCGCGGGAGTATTTTTGGAAATGAAAATCGGTAATCTTGTTATAAATGACAAAGCCTCACTTGCCCCTATGGCAGGTGTTGCTGACCGTGCTTTCCGTGAACTTTGCCGTGATTACGGCGCAGCATACACCGTTTGTGAAATGGCGAGTGCCAAGGGAATAAGCCTCGGTGACAAAAAAAGTGCGGAGCTTTTAAGTGTAACCGAAACTGAACGCCCCGCAGGGTCCCAGATTTTCGGCAACTCCCCCGAAACTATGGCTGTTGCCGCCCAAAAAGCACTCGAATACTCCCCCGATTTCATTGACATAAATATGGGTTGTCCCGCACCAAAGGTTGCCTCCTCGGGAGGCGGTGCTCTTCTTATGAAGGACCCTGTTAATTCTGCTAAAATTGTTGAGGCGGTAGTGAAAGCGGTAAACGTACCCGTAACTGTTAAAATGCGTTCAGGTTGGGATGATTCTGATATAAACGCCGTCGAACTTGCCAAACGATGCGAGCAGGCAGGTGCCGCCGCTATAACAGTTCACGGCAGAACCAAGGTTCAGATGTATGCACCACCCGTAAACATTGATATTATCCGCCTTGTAAAGGAAGCGGTAAGTATCCCCGTTATCGGTAACGGCGACATAGTTGACGGAAAATCCGCCGCGAAAATGATGGAAGAAACGGGTTGCGATATGGTAATGGTTGGCAGAGGTGCTCTCGGCAGACCGTGGGTATTTCAGGAAATAAACGCATACCTGAATCACGAGGTAATTTTACCCGAACCCTCAGTTACACAAAAAATGCACGTAATGTTAAAGCATATTGAGAAAATATGCGAATACAAGGGCGAACGAGTTGGAATAAGAGAAGCGAGAAAGCACGCCGCCTGGTACACAAAGGGACTTCACGGAGCCGCAAATTACAGGGCAAGAATAGGTTTAATAAGTTCAATAGAAGAACTGCAACAAATCGCCCTTGAATTAATTGAACAGAATTAAAAGAATCCACACTCCCCGAAAGGGAAAGTGTGGATTCTTTTTTAGGTAAAACTTGTATTAACTGAAAATATTGCGTATAGCCTCAAAGATTTTTTCAAAAAGGGCGAGTATTCTGTATAAGATATTTGTTTCAAAGGAGTCACCCGTGGAGCTTACACGCTTTTCGTCGGTATAATTACCCACACCAACTACATAGGTTTCCAAATCTCCGCTTTGGTTGGTGCGTTTTTCAACCCTGTAATCAACACCATCAACGAGAGTATATCGGGAATCAGTTACCTTAATCCCATCCTTTGAAGATACCTTAGTTTCGGTAATACTTCGGGGTAAAACATCGAGGGTAAGATTTTTAGTTCCGCTTATATTATCTTTACCCTTAACCGCGATATTGTAAGTGCCTACTCCCGTTATCTTATCAAGACCGATTATCTCGTAGTCCTCGCCCTCGGTAAGTAAATCGTTACCCAAATAAAGAGCCAAATCAGGCTTAATTCCGTTGGGTGAATAGTATGTAAAGTCTTCGTACTTTACAGTAATATTTTTCAACTGACAGGCTAAAATATTGAACTTACCCTTAGCAATAAGGTGCTTAAAGTCGCCCAGTCCCCTTGCGGTAATACCTGCAACACCCACATTGATATTATCACTGTAGCTGAGCTTATACTCGGTATTTAAAGCCAGGGGTCTGTTATTGGCTTTTGAATTAACCGCAGGTTTAATTTCTTTTCCTGTATAAGTCTGATTAGGAACGGAGTCAAGAACAAGAGTTGTATATTTAATGTTATTTTTTACTGCGTATTCCTCGGCGTATGAGCCCTCGTTACAGTAAATAACCATATCCTCGTTGGCATCCTTAAATGCATCGTCGCTTATGGAATCAACGCTGTCGGGGATAACAATAGTATCCAAGGAGGTGCATTTCATAAAGGCTTCAGACCCGATATCCTCAACCTTGCCACCGATTACAACTATTTCAAGCTCCTCGCAGCCGCTGAAGGTTTTTTCAACAATGCTCACAAGACCTTCGGGAACAACAATCTTTTTAATGGGGCAACAACAGAAGGCACTGCCGTAAATAGTGGTAATACTTTCACCGAGAACAACCTCTTGAAGTGAAAAGCAGTCCCAAAAGGCGCTATTACCAATAGTTGTTAAGTTTTTCGGAAAAACAACGCTTTCAAGCCAAGTACATCTATAGAATGTTTTTGCACCGATTTTTATAAGACTGTCGGGTAAATCTATGGAGGTTATTTTGGAGTACTCAAAAGAGCCCTCTAAAACCTCGAGTCCCTCATTCAGATTAATTACAGCAAGCTTATTTTTCGTAAAATCATCACAAACAAAAGCCTTTCCTATTTTTTTGACACTACCGGGAATGGTTACGCTTGTAAGATTATTATTGCTAAATGCGTAATCGGGAATTTCGGTGATTTTTATATTCTCGGATATATGTAATTCTTCAATTCCCGATCTGTCCGCGGCATATTTTTCTAACCCTTTTACATTTTCACCGAGATTCAAAACTTTCAGCTCAAAGCCACTAAGAGAATCGGACCTGATAACCGAATCGGTTACGGTTAACTCAACAAATCTGCTCGGTTTATATACGGTACGGTAATAATAGTCCCTGTAACCGTCTACATAGCTCTTATTAACATAACGCTGTTTAACCTCTTTAAAGCCGTATCCGTAATAGGTGCAATTGGAAACACATTGGTGGTTTTCGCGTGATCTACTGAACCAATAACCTATAAGAGCCTCAGGGGCATCATCCCCTTGTGCGTCACGGCTTTCACCGATAAAGGGTACAGTCATTTTTTCTAATTTACACAAACCCGCAAAGGCTTCATTATGAATTTTAACTACACTGTCGGGAATAACAAGCTCCTTTATATTCACACAACCGTCAAAGGCTCTGTATTCTATTTCAAGAACAGTATCGGGAATTGTAATTTCAGTAAGACCCGAACAATCCTTGAAAGCATTTTTGGATATATAAAGCAAACCGTCGGGAAGAACTATCTTTGTTATATCCTTTCTTCCCGAAAAAGCCGAACCGATTCTTGTAACACCTTCGGGTACTACAACCTCAGTGTCATCACCTAAATACTGCACAAGTGCACCGTCCGCGGTAATAACAAAATCCGTGCCGGCTCCCTCATACTGAGTACCGTCAAACACACCCTTTCCCATCCAATAATATGTACTTGGTAATTTAACCTCTTTAAGATTAGCGCAACCCTTGAAGGCATAGTCCTCTATCTGACTTACGCTGTCGGGAATTTCAATTTTTGTAATATTAACACAGTTTAAAAAAGCATAGCTACCTATTAATTCTAACGTATCGGGGAGCTCTATATTGTCGAAAACGCACATAGCAAAAGCTCTGGAACTGATTTTAGTAACATTTTCAGGTATTGTAAAGCTTTTTAAAGCAGAACAGCCCTCAAAAGCCGAACCTAATATTTTAGTGATTTTATCGGAATTTTCAAATACAACCTCTTCAAGTCCCTGAGCATTAATAGCAAAACCCGTGGGAATCCACCATTCCTCTACGGTTTCCTTTACAGTAATTTTTTCAATCATTTTGGCATTCTGAAAGTTATAATCATCAATATTCTTTGTTATTGTAACCTCTTTCAGAGAATTTGGTACATAGTAGTATTCGCTGTTATTATATCCGTTATATCTGCAAAAGTAGGTGTTCGGAAGCTGGATGTCACCGAACATTGTACCTATATTATTGCTTCCCTCCGAATCCTCAATGTTACCCCAAAGTCCATATCCTACAAAGGGTGCAGTAAGGCTTGTTATATCAGCACCGTGGAATGAACCGAATGATACCTTTTTCAAAGAATCGGGTAAAATAAGGGGTTTTCCATCGAAACAGGTAAAATTCTTAAAAGCCCATGCGCTTATTTCTCTTAATTTTGAAGGAAATTGAAAGTCTTTAACCGCTGAACACTCGGCAAAAGCATATTGCTCTATAGTAAGAAGTGTATCGGGTAAGGTTATTTCCTCAAGTGCAGTACAGCCGTAAAAAGCGTATTCATCCACGGTTATCAAGGGACTTGTAACCTCAAGCTTTTTTATGGCAGTAAAATCTTTAAATGCGTTTTTACCGACAATTTTAATCTCACCCTCAATAAGAACATTCACGCATTTATCCTGCATATTTTTCCATTCTTCAGTTGAGGTATATGTGGATGATAATTCACCCGAACCGCTTACAACTAAATTTTCACCGTCAAAACTCCACTCTATTGCGTCTGCAGCACTGACATAGGTTATGACACTTGTTGGTGCTATTGATAATAGCATCAGCACTGTTAAGAATACTGATAAGGATTTTTTCAATATATTTTTCATAGTTTCCTCCTCGGGAATATGTTAAGTGGTGCGAAGCCTATCATCCGCTTTTTTTGGTTTTCGATGCATTAATGTATGCTCGGTGAATATAGTTGCAGTTTGGTCTACCTCTCTGGTTTAAGAGAGGGGGACCATCATTTTGTCAAGCAGATGTTTGATTTAAGGTCTAAACGCGTGATTACTTTCTTTTAAAATCCAAGTTTGTCGGATGGTGGAGAGTTCCCGATGCGTCAGCATCGTGGAAGCAACGCTTCCATTGACATAAAGTTTCTGTTATTGAGTTTTGATTTTTTAGTGATAAATTTATTGTTCTTACTTATTTTATCGGTACGGTGAATTTATTACAATTGAATCTTACGATTCAACAACGCTTACGCGTTGGGAACTCTCCACCGCTCCGTCAAACTATTTTTTCAATAAAATTTTTGACTCGCTTGATACATATTATAAAAGGAAAATTATTATACGGCGGTCCCCCTCTCTTAGGCCAGAGAGGTATCCTTCATAACAACCGCTTTTCACTATTTACGTAATTAATTGAGATATAGAATTTATTTAAATAAATAGTAAAGCTTATTTAAAAACATTGCGTATAGCCTCAAAGATTTTTTCAAAAAGGGCGAGTATTCTGTATAAGATATTTGTTTCAAAGGAGTCACCCGTGGAGCTTACACGCTTTTCGTCGGTATAATTACCCACACCAACTACATAGGTTTCCAAATCTCCGCTTTGGTTGGTGCGTTTTTCAACCCTGTAATCAACACCATCAACGAGAGTATATCGGGAATCAGTTACCTTAATCCCATCCTTTGAAGATACCTTAGTTTCGGTAATACTTCGGGGTAAAACATCGAGGGTAAGATTTTTAGTTCCGCTTATATTATCTTTACCCTTAACCGCGATATTGTAAGTGCCTACTCCCGTTATCTTATCAAGACCGATTATCTCGTAGTCCTCGCCCTCGGTAAGTAAATCGTTACCCAAATAAAGAGCCAAATCAGGCTTAATTCCGTTGGGTGAATAGTATGTAAAGTCTTCGTACTTTACAGTAATATTTTTCAACTGACAGGCTAAAATATTGAACTTACCCTTAGCAATAAGGTGCTTAAAGTCGCCCAGTCCCCTTGCGGTAATACCTGCAACACCCACATTGATATTATCACTGTAGCTGAGCTTATACTCGGTATTCAAAGTCAGGGGTCTGTTATTGGCTTTTGCATTAACCGCAGGTTTAATTTCTTTTCCTGTATAAGTCTGATTAGGAACGGAATCGAGAACGAGTGTTGTATATTTAATGTTATTTTTTACTGCGTATTCCTCGGCGTATGAGCCCTCGTTACAGTAAATAACCATATCCTCGTTAGAATCCATAAATGCATCTTCGCTTATGGAAGTAACGCTGTCGGGAATAACAACCGTTTCTAAAGAAGTGCAGTTAGCGAAAGCTACAGAACCGATTTCCTCAACCTTTCCGCCGATTACGACTATCTCAAGTTCTGAACAATCCCAGAAGGTTTCGTCAACAATACTTGCAACGCTTTCGGGCATAACAATTTTTTTCAACGGACATTTTACGAAGGCACCTCTTGAAATATATGTAATATTTTCAGAGAAGATAATTTCTTTAAGCCCTGCCCTATTAAATGCATAAAAGCCTATCTCAGTTAAATTTTCAGGAAATTCAATATATTCAAGTTTCGTACAACACCAGAACGCCTCGCGTCCAATCACAAGTAAGCTATCCGGCAAATCTATTGAAGTTATTTTTGCATTCACAAACGAGCCGTCAATAACCTCAAGTCCCTCGTTCAGATTGATTTCAGTTAGTGCGTTACTTCTGAAAGCCTTTCCTATTCTTTTTACATTTTTAGGAATGGTTATAGTTGTAAGACTGTTGTTTGTAAAGGCGTAATCGGGAATTTCAGTGAATTTTGCATCCTCGTGTAAATTCAATTCCGTAAGTCCCAGGTTATCAGCGGCATATTCTTCGATAAGTTCAACATTTGCACCAACATTAAGCACCTCAAGACCGAATTCATTAAGTGCATAAGACCTGAGCGTACCGCCGGTTATTGTTAATTCTTTAAAATTGCATGGTTTATAAACACGTCTGTCGTAGTAATAACTATACGGACTTGTACGATGATGATATATCTGAGTTACTCTCTCATAGTTATGTAAACATTTTCCACAATAACTTCGAGCATCTTCGTCATTGCTTGAATCGAACCAATAACCAATAAGTGCTTGTTCCGAATCAGTTTCCGCATCTCTGTTTTTTCCTACAAAAGGAACTGTAAGTTTTTCCAAGCCACACATACCCGCAAAGGCTCTGTATTCAATTGTAACAACACTATCAGGAACCACAAGTTCTTTAATTTTACAGCAACCATTGAATGCATTGGTTCTGATTTCAAGAACTGAATCAGGAATAGTAATTTCTGTAAGACTTGAACAACCATAAAATGCATTTTCCGGAATATATGACAAACCATCGGGGAGATTAATTGTAGTAAGACTTGAGCAACCCTTAAAAGCATCTTCTTCAAGATACAACAAACCATCGGGAAGAACTATCTTTGTTATATCCTTGTTTCCTGAAAACACCGTACCGATTCGTGTAACACTATCAGGCACTACTATTTCAGTATCGTTTCCCCTGTATTTTGTAAGTTCACCGTCTTCGGTAATAACAAAATCAGCCTCTGTACCCGTATACTGTGTTTCATCAAAAGCACCTTCGCCAATTGTATAATATGTACTTGGGAATTTTACCTCCTTAAGCTTTGAACAGCCCTTAAAGGCATATTCTCCTATGGAATTAACGCTATCGGGAATTACGACACTTGTAATTCCAACGCATTTAAAAAATGCGTAGTCCCCTATTTTTTCAACCTTCCCCGGAATTTCTATATTATTAAATCTGCAAAGTGCAAAAGCTCTGGAACCGATTTCGGTTACATTTGCGGGTATTGTAAAGCCTTCTAAGGCATAGCAACAATCAAAAGCCGATTCAGATATCTTTGTTATTTTATCAGGGTTTTCAATTATAACTTCCTTAAGCTCCTGACAACTCTTTGCGAAAAAATACGGAATAAACGTAGCCTCTACAGTATCCTTCAGAACAATTTTTTCAATTTTTTTTGCATTTTGAAAATTATTTTCGTAAATATATTTTGTTACGTTAACCTCTTTCAAAGAGTTAGGAACATAATAAAACTCGTTAATAACGCCATCTCGACATACGTATGTATCCTTAAATGATGCGTTCCCGAAAATGTAACCCACATTGCTGCTGGTTATCGAATCCTCGTAATCAATAACTCCGATACCCGCGAATGGAGCAGTTAAACTTGTTATATTAGCACCGCTAAAAGCACCTAAAGCCACCTTTTGCAACGAATCAGGCAAAACCAGAGCCTTGTTATCAAAACAGTCGCAACCCTTGAAAGCCCATTTATTGATTTTCTTTAAATTCCGAGGGAATTGAAAATCCTTTAAAGCCGTACAAGCCGAAAACGCAAACTCATCAATAACGCTAACAGAATCAGGCAGAGTTATTTCTTCAAGTGAAGTACAACCTGAAAAAGCGTACTCGCCAACAGTTTCAACGTCACTTAAAACATCAACTTTTTTAAGGGCAGTGAATCCTTTGAACGCGTTATTTCCGATGATTGTAACATCACCTTGAATGGTAACATTCACGCATTTATCCTGCATATTTTTCCATTCTTCAGTTGAGGTATATGCGGATGATAATTCACCCGAACCGCTTACAATCAGATTCTCTCCGTCAAAACTCCACTCTATTGCATCTGCAGCACTGACGTAGGTTATGACACTTGTTGGTGCTATTGATAAGAGCATCAACACTGTTAAGAATACTGATAAGGATTTTTTCAATATATTTTTCATAGCTTCCTCCTCGGGAATGTTTTATAAGGTGTCAAACCTCTCTTCGAAGAGAGGGGGACCATCGCTTGCGATGGTGGAGAGTTCTGAACGCGAGCCCTCGAGCGTTTGTGGAAACGCAGTTTCCATTGACACCAACTTGCTTTTTAACAAATATTATATGAAAGTATATATTTCATTTTACTTTATGAGAAAACATAGTTTATTACAATTGAATCTTGCGATTCAACGACGCTAAGCTCATGCGTCGAGAATCCTCCACCACGCTAACGCGCGGTCCCCCTCCTTTCGAAAGGAGGTATGAACATATCTTTAACTTTTCTCACAAAATAAACTTCACTCACTCAAAAACTGAAAACTACATCCTTGGTATTCAACCGTTACAATAACACCTGTTTCGTCGCCGTCCGTGAAATCCTCGGTGGTTATTGTACACTCGCTTTTAGGAATCCATTTTTCTGTTCCGTCACTGAACACGGCAATTACACTCATATCATCTATCGTATATTCATTTGCAAAAGTTCCGTAAATAGACGTAACTATAACGGGATTCAACTTTTCCTCCGGTATAACCGTTACATAATACGAGGTTGTAAAGCCTTTATAATAAACCTTTATTTCGGTAGTTCCGTCCGCCTGAGGTTTACATATTTCGTAGCTACCCGCTGAAATTGGTACTACCGTTTTTTCACCGTTTGCGTAATTAACCGAGATATAGAAATTATTAAGATTTATCTCATCCCGCGAAGTAAAGGTACTGTAGAACCCGGGTGGTGCAATAAGGGTTATATTTCTTATTTCCGATACAACTTCAGTTGTAGTTGGGTTTGTTGTTTGTTGGGTAATTGGCTCAGTGGTTAAAACAGTAGTGGTTTCTTCGGTAGATGGTTCTTGGGTAGTGGGTTCTCTGAGGTTTAATATTTCCTCGAATTTTCCTACTGCTGATTTTATAAGCTCACTTTCAAAGATCACCGTTTTGTTACCGAGGGTAAATATGGTAGTTCCTACCGTAAAGGCTGCAATAGCTGCACAAGCCGCCGAAACAACAAATTTTTTCCTGTTCTGAAGGTTGTGTTTTTTAATTATTGTGTTTATATTTATTATTTTTTCACAATTTTTGAACTCAGCGTTCTGTAACTCATATATTTCGTTCAGAGCGAGACAACAATCGTCAATAAGCTCTGCGTTTATATCTTCATAATTTTTGCTTAATTCTTCGTCAATTATATTATTTAATTCTTCTGCCAAGGAGTTGTAGAAAATATCATCATTTAAATTTTCATTGGTAATGAAGTTTTGCTTTAATGAAGCTTTCAAAAGTCGTCATCTCCTTCAAAATGGTCTGTTATAAGATCCTTAACCTTTTGCCGTAGTCGTGACAGTCGCTTGGCTACCGCCTGATAGGTCATATTCAGTTCCCGTGAAATTTCGTCCAGGGATTTATTTTCAATATACTTTAGTTTATATAGTTCTTTTTCGCTTTCGCTTAAAGTCCGCAGTAGCTTTTCGGCTAAGGAATCGTAATCCAGATCGCTGTATTCATCCGCCTTTGCGGGGATTGTATCGGATATAGCGTCTATCTGAACTATGTTTTCTGCCTTTTGATTTTCCCGCCATTGAGCTTTTATTAAATTATCGGCTACTTTATATAAAAAACCGGCTACATTTTTAATATCCTCGTCTTTCATATAGTGTTGGTACAGTATGTAAAAGCATTCCTGAACACAATCATCAGCTTGTTCCTGATTTTTCAGTTTAACCATACAGAAGCGTTGCAGGTTAGAAAAATACAGATTATAATCACGCTCAAGCTTTGTGTTCGCTATTTGTTTTTTGCTCACCTGCACACCCCTTTCAGAAGTCCTTCTGTTATATAGTGTAAGAACTTTCAATTTTTGACATAAAAATTTTAATTTTTTTAAAAAATCTTTTTATTATTTAATTTTTATGGTATCACAAGAATTTTTCCTTGTCAAAAAATTGCCGTTACCAAATTTTATACAATGAAATTTCATTCCTCGTGTGGTAAGATTTACGCAGTCATTATTTGAGCCGGTTACAAATGACAATCTTTCATACGAGGTGAATTTTTTGAAAAAATTTATTAATATAGCCTTAGTTTTTACCCTGTGTTGTTCACTTTTTATTATTTCGCCCGAGGTAAGCGCAGCCGCTAAACCTACGGGTGCGGGTAGAGTTACTACCGCGTCAACCAAACTCAATGTCCGTTCATCCCCTTCTTCTGATGCATCTGTAAAAACCGGATTAAGTAAAAATTCATATGTTACCCTTCATAGTAAAAGCGGTAATTACTGGTATGTACAGTATTCAAGCGGTGGATTCGGTTATTGCCATCAGGACTATATAACCCGCGTTTCAACGGATGTTAAAGCCGTTAAAACCACCTCCGGCAAATTAAGAGTACGAAGCGGTGCTTCCACATCCCACACGGTTAAAGCATATCTTTCAAGCGGTTCGTATGTGTCAGTACTCTCTACCTCCGGTAATTTTTCAAGAATCGTTTATAACGGAAATCAGACAGGCTATGTGCATTCCGACTATCTCACAAAGCCTTCAACAAACTCCGCAACTACCTACAAAGCAAAGAAACTAAATGTACCAAGTTACAAACAGACCGACTCCCGTTGGGCGAACGTAACATTGGGTTCTTCGGGTCAGACAATTGCAAAAATCGGTTGTGCCACAACTGCCCTGGCAATGACCGAAAGCTACCGCACAGGTACAACAATATACCCTCACCAGATGGCAAAAAAACTGAGTTATACCTCGGGTGGTGCGGTTTATTGGCCCTCAAATTATACAATAATCACTTCATCCGACGGATATCTGAAAAAGATTTACGACACTTTGCAATCGGGTAAACCCGTACTTCTGGGTGCTAAAAAATCCAACGGTGGTCAACACTATGTTGTTATAACCGGTGTAAAAGCAACCAACACTCTTACAACATCTTCATTTTATATCAACGACCCCGGTTCAACTTCCCGTACCACCCTGGCACAATTTTTAAATGATTATCCCTACTTTTATAAAATGATGTACGCAAAATAGAATTACAGAGGCATAACTTCAATAAGAAGTGTGCCTCTGTGAATTTTGTTAGAATACACAAAATATTGCCGTATTTTTATATCAATTTGTTTCTCGGTTTATTTTAAATAATACTTCCTTTTTTATCTTAAAGGTGTTATACTATGTAATGTGTAATATTATGTTGAGATATTATGTTGATTTTTCAACTTCTTATAAGATTAGTAAAAAGGAGTGCAGTTTGTGGAAAAATTTGTTATTCACGGCGGAAACAAGCTGAACGGTGAAATAAATATAAGTGGCGCTAAAAATGCGGCACTTGCTATAATTCCTGCGGCTCTCTTCGCGAGGGAAGAATGCCGTATTGAAAACGTCCCCAATATCAGTGACGTTAATACTATGGTTAAAATACTCGAGTTTCTCGGTGCTAAGGTTACAAGACCCGAGGACGGAGTTTTACTTATAGATTCAACAGAAATTGAACCCCGTCCCGTTCCCGACGAAATGACACGTAAATTAAGAGCATCCTATTACCTTTTAGGTGTTCTTTTAAGTGAGTTCAAATCCGCTTGTGTTGCGTTACCCGGCGGTTGCTATTTCGGTCTTCGCCCCATTGACCAACACATTAAAGGATTTGAGGCTTTAGGTGCAGATGTAAGCACCGAAAAGGCGGTTGTTTGTGCTACGGCTCAGGAGCTTTACGGTTCATCAATTTACCTTGATGTAGTTTCCGTTGGTTCTACTATGAATGTAATGCTCGCCGCAGTTAAAGCCAAGGGTCTTACAGTTATTGAAAATGCCGCTCGTGAACCCCACATTGTTGACCTTGCTAACTTCCTTAACTCCATGGGTGCGGACATCCGCGGTGCAGGTACCGAGGTTATTAAAATCCGTGGTGTTGAAAATATGCACGGTTGCACTTATTCAATAATCCCCGACCAGATTGAAGCGGGTACTTATATGGTTGCAGTTGCCGCAACGGGCGGTGACGTTACAATTAATAACGTTATCCCCAAACACCTTGAGTCAATTACCAATAAAATTGAAGATTGCGGTGTTACGGTAATCGAGGGTGACGAAAGCGTAAGAATAATTTCCGAGGGTAGACGTTGTAAGGCTTGTAGAGTCAAGACAAGCCCCCACCCCGGTTTCCCCACAGATATGCAACCTCAGTTTGCTACAATTCTTTGCACCTGTAACGGTACAAGCACCGTTGTTGAAGACGTATGGGATAACCGCTTCAAATACATTGACCAATTAAGACGTATGGGTGCTAATATTATTGTTAACGGTGATACCGCTTTGATTACAGGCGTTGAAACCCTTAACGGTGCTCCCGTTGAAGCCGATGATTTAAGAGCCGGTGCGGCTATGGTTATAGCGGGTCTTATGGCTGAGGGTGAAACAACCGTCGGTAATATCAAGCTTATTGACAGAGGTTACGAAAAGCTTATTGAAAAACTTACGGGCGTAGGTGCTGACATTGCCCGAGTAAAATTCGAAGAGGAATAATTAAATATGCTTAGATTTTGTCCGCTGTTTTCTTCAAGCAGCGGCAATTCTGTTTACATAGCGGACCGTGACGGCGGTATTCTTGTGGATGTAGGCAGAAGTGCCAAACAAACCGAACTGATGTTAAAAAATAATAATATTGATATCAGTAATATTAAGGGGATTTTTCTTACCCACGAGCATACGGACCACACCAATGGTCTTAGTGTTTTTGCCGCAAGGCATAATATACCCGTATATGCTTCCGCAGGTACGATTTTAGCCTTAAAAAATAAGGGTGTGCTTAATACCAAGCACGTTGATATCAGTATAAATACGGATTGTATATCCGTTGCGGGACTTAATATAAAACCTTTCAAGACCTCCCACGACTGTGCCGATGGCAGAGGTTACGTCATTACAGGTTGCGACGGCACTACTAAAACCGCAATTGCTACGGATACAGGGTTTGTTTCATCGGAAATTTTAAGTTCCGTAACCGGTTGTAAACTTGTTTATATAGAATCAAATCACGATATCGCAATGCTTCGTAGCGGTCCGTACCCCTACACATTGCAAAAACGTATTCTCTCCGATATAGGTCACCTTTCAAATAATGCCTGTGCGGATGCTCTTACGGCACTTGTAAACAAAGGTACCACCCATATTGTTTTAGCTCACTTAAGTCGGGATAATAACACACCCGAGTTGGCTCACAACACGGCAACTAAAACACTCCTTGACATAGGTGCTTTAGAAAACCGCGACTACATATTAAAAGTTGCCGAGCCCGAAAACAGCGATGGAATTATTACAGTATAAAAAATGGTCTGTAACTAATTGTTACAAACCATTTTTAGGGGATAGGAAAAAAAGATGCAGAACGGACAAACTGAGTAAAACCAAGGCTTCAGACTTGGTTTTACTTGCCCGAAAGCGTACAAAGGTACGTCGAGTGGCGAAATTTGTTCGTAGTATAAAACATAAATTGTCAACACTTTTATATTTTAAATGGGTTCTACAGGCTTAATAAACCTGCAGAACCCATTATTATATATGGTTTTATACGATCTGCGCTTTTTTTACATCCCCGCTTATTCAAAAACTTTCATCATTTCATCTTTAATAAGACAATGTCCCGCGGCAGTAGGATGAACACCGTCCACAAGCCAGTATGTGTCATTGCCACCCTTGGCAGCTTCGTCAAACTTAGCCTGTAAGGGTACAAATTTAAGATTGTATTTTTCAGCAATTCTTTTTACTGCGTCCGAGCGTTTTTTAACTTCTTCGCGGAAAACATCATAATATCTCTCAGTACCGCAACCCTTAAGTACAAAGGGTTCAAGGAGCATTATTTTAATATCGGGCAATGCTTCAATTATTTCCGAAATAAGCATATCATATATTTTTTCGAATTTAGGAGCGGCGACACCGTTTTCTTCGTTAAGCTCGTGCCACACGTCATTAACACCTATAAGCAATGACATATAGTCAGGCTTAAGATTAATAATATCCATTTTAATTCTTGCGTAAACGTCAACAATTCTGTCGCCACTGATACCGCAATTTATAAATTCAAATTCATAGGGTCTGTTTTTAAGAACCTCTGACGCAAAAAGATTAGGATAACCGTAGCCATAATTATAGTCATTATCACGACGACGGTCTGCATCGGTTATTGAATCCCCCTGAAACAAAAATTTAATCATAGTATTCACCTGTTTTCTTATTGATAATAGTTAAGTTTAGTGGTATAATTATTTATTGGGTCCGTCGTAATTATCTTCGGGTGACTCAACCCACGGACATATAATTTCATCAACAACTTTAACGGGTGCTGCCCAATGAACGGCGTTGTTGATAATCTTCTGAATTTCGGGGATATAATATGTGGGGTTTTCCTCGTGACCGGGCTGGAAGTAAAACACTTTACCCAAGCCTTTATACCAACAGTTACCCGCTCTGAATACTTCGCCTCCCTTGAACCAGGCAATGAAAACTGATTCATCCGGTGCGGGAATATCAAAACGCTCACCGTACATTTCCTCAACGGGAATATCAAAACTCTCGGGAATACCCTTGGCTATGGGGTGGGACGGATTAATACACCATAATCTTTCACGGTCACCGTCACGCCATTTAAGAGAACAGGTTGTTCCCATAAGTTTAATAAAGGGTTTTGAAAAATGGGCGGAATGCAACGCAATAAAGCCCATACCACGCATAACGCGGTTGTGGATTCTCTCAACAAGGTCATCGGGTACACATTCGTGAGCCATATGACCCCACCATAAAAGCACATCAGTACTCTCGAGAACATCCTCGGGAAGACCGTTATCAGGGTCATCAAGAGTAGCAGTTCTTATAAAAAGTTCTTCATCAGTCTTTAAAAAATCCGCAATACAATTATGTATTCCGTTGGGGTAGACCTTAGCAATGCTTTCGCTTTCTTTTTCGTGTCTGCCCTCGTTCCAGATTGTAACATTAATCATTTAAAATACACCCTTTCGTGCATATATTATTACTAATATAATATACCAGCATCAAGATTTTTTCAAGAAAATATGATTATACCTTTTTCACGAAAGTAAACGGGTATTTTTATATAAAATGTGAGTTCGAAACCATCCTCACAGAGCCGAGCGGATTTGAATCCCGCACGCCTAAAAATTAAATCTTTCAGCGCAGCAGTACGTTTTTCGTCTTGATATACGTAAAGTATGTCTGCGCCGAAGAAACATCCCGCTGCACCAAAATCTTTAGATTTTTAGGTGCGAGCAGTTTATTAAGGCAAATTTTTTGCAATAACAAGGAAAAAATGAAGGAATACTGTCGTATTTCGAATTTTTTGACGCAGTTAGTGTGAAAATTTACCTTAAGAAACCGTACGGTGTTCAAAACCTCTCGGCTCAACCAAAACTATGGAGTGATTAAAATGAAAAACAGAAAAAAATTGGTTAACTTCGCCGTTGGTGCAATTATAGCGGCTTTGTACGTTGTGCTTACCTATCTCGCATCGGCTATGGGTCTTTCAAGCGGTGTAATTCAGGTAAGATTTTCGGAAGCTCTTACGGTACTTCCCGTATTCACCCCCGCGGCAATACCCGGTTTATTTATCGGGTGTCTTATTTCAAATCTTCTTACGGGCTGTGCTTTATGGGATGTAATTTTCGGTAGTTTAGCAACACTTTTGGGTGCTATATTTACATACATTTTGAAAAATCACAAACTTCTTGCGGTTTTGCCCCCCATTATATCCAACGCAATTATTGTTCCACCTGTTTTAATATTCGTATACGGCGTAAGTGATGCTTATTGGTTTATACTTTTAACCGTTTGTATAGGCGAAATTATTTCCTGCGGTATTCTTGGTACGGCTTTAAGAAAAGCCTTGGAAAAATCCCGTATATTTGAACGAATTTAACTAATTGTATTTCAGGGGTTTATTTTTCGGAATAATTAGAGTATAATTCTCGTAGAGTCTATAATGAAAGGAATCTTTTCATGAATATAGAGCAAGTTATAAATAGTGCAAAACGCATTCATTTTATCGGCATCGGCGGTAGCGGTATGTGTCCCCTTGCGGAGATTTTACATTCTCAGGGTAATAACCTTACAGGTTCCGATAACAATGAATCCGACACATTAAAACGCATACGTGCCCTCGGTATTCCCGTTACAATGGGTCAGAAGGCAGAAAATGTTGACGGTGCGGATATGGTAGTTTATACCGCTGCCCTTCTTCCCGATAACCCTGAGCTTGTTGCCGCTAAAGAAAAAGGTATCCCTACCTTTGAAAGAAGTAAGCTTTTCGGTTATTTCACAAGAAAATATCCCAACTGTATTGGTGTTTGCGGTACTCACGGTAAAACAACCGTTACCTCAATGCTTACACATATACTTATTGACAATGACTTTGACCCCTCGGCTGTAATCGGCGGTAAACTCCCCCTTACAGGTACAAACGGCAGAGTTGGTAAAAGCGATATTCTCGTTTGCGAGGCTTGTGAATACAAGGATACTTTCCTTGATTTAAGCCCCGATGTAAGCGTTATCCTTAACGTTGACCGCGACCATATGGAGTACTTCAAGACTCTCGAAAATCTTGAAGCTTCATTCAGAAAATTTGCTGATATGTCAACAAAATGCGTTATTTATAACGGTGACGATAAGAACACAATTGATAGTATTACAGGCGTTGAAGGTAAAACTATGATTTCCTTCGGTAAAACCGATGCTTGTGACTATGTGGCAAAAGACGTTGACTGGAAAGATGGCGCATTCCCCTGCTTTAACGTTTACCATAAGGGCGAAAACCTTGGCAGAGTTGAGTTAAGTGTACCCGGTGAACATAATGTTCTCAACGCCTTAGCGGCTATATGTACTGCAATGTACTGCGGAGCAACCTTCGAACAATGCCAAAAGAGTGTTGCCACCTTTAAAGGTGCGGGCAGACGTTTTGAGTATTTAGGTGAATATAACGGCTTTGACATTGTTGACGACTATGCTCACCACCCCGCTGAGCTTGAGGTTACACTTTCCGCCGCAATGAAAATGAATTATAACCGTGTTTGGGCAGTGTTCCAACCCTTTACATTCAGCAGAACTAAACTTCACCTTGATGCCTTTGCAAAGGCTCTTTCGATTGCAGATAGAGTTGTTCTTACAGAAATTATGGGTTCAAGAGAAATTAATACCTACGGCATTACAACTCAGGACCTTGCGGATGAAATCCCCGGTTCAGTATGGTTCGATACATTCCAAAAGGTTGCTGATTACATTAAAGAAAATGCAAAAGAAGGCGACCTTGTCCTCACCCTCGGTTGCGGTGACGTTTATAAGATAGCTAAGATAATACTTGATAAAGAATAAACCAAAAAGGTCAGGCAATGCCTGACCTTTTTAATATAAAATTAAACTAAATTAATGTCTATAATAATAACAAATAATATTATCTACTGTATCTGTAGTGTAACAAAAATCACTGTCCTTGTTATAAAAAACATACCCTACACCACCATCCTCAAAGGAAATGGCATAAACATTAGTATTTATATCAGCATGTGTCTCATATAATTCCCAATTAAAATCAAATATTAAGAAATCATTTGAACTTCCTTCACTAATTTTGGTAGTAACTATACCAGTACCATTTTCATCAAAATAAAAATGGCTGTTATAGGGATATTGTGTAGATATCTTTTCCATAGTATATTTGCTTACAGAATGCGAATACTCGAAACTCCCCAAAACAGGCTCCTCAACTTCAACATTTTCATGCAATTTTTCAGAAATATAATCAGATGCTTTAATATCGGTAGTATTTTGATTTTCGTCATCTGTAGTTTGTATATAAGACGCACTCTCTGTCGTACTCACAATATCTTCTTCTGGATTCACATGATTTAAATCCATCAGATAAGGAATTAGTACTACTAAACCTATTATTATACCACTCATAATCACACCGAGCGTTGAAGCTAAAATAATTATCAAGGTTTTCTTTTTTTTCATAAACTTATTCCTCTCTCACTTTTAATATAACAGTAAACCTTTGTTTACTAATCTCAGTTTACAACACCTTGTGGTTGTTGTCAACCACAACTTTAAAGTTTTTTGTTTAACACCAAAAAGTTGTTATCATAATATTAGAGGTGTTGTATATGATTAAAAATTTAAAGGAACTACGAATTCAAAAAGGTATCAGCCAACAAAAGCTTGCCGATGTAATCGGTATAAGCCAACAATCTATAAATAAATACGAAAATCACAATATAGAACCCGATATTGCTACACTCATTTTGATTGCAAATTATTTTTCAACATCTATTGACTACCTTGTAGGCAACACCGATATCAATCACATTATAGAAAAAGTTGAAGCCCATGAGCTTAACACCGATGAAGCTGATTTTATAACCGATTACCGAAAGCTGACAAATGATGAAAAAGAAAGTTTAAAGATTATTGTAAGAAATTATTTGAATAAAAACTAAAAATTAAACAAAAAGTTGCTTGACCGTAACAGTCAAGCAACTTTTTCAGTTTAAGTAAGGATAGCAAACTTTACTATACAACACACTGCAAAGATGAGTTTTATCTCAGCGGTACGCATAAATGCGTACCTCACGGTTCTTCTAACCAACAGACAACAAACCACAGTAAGGGACGGATCTATCCGTCCCGCGAGTAAGGATAGCAAGTTTTACTATACGACACATTGCAAAGATAAGCTTTATCTAAGCGGTACGCATAGATGCGTACCTTACGGTTCTTCTAACCAACAGGCAACTAAAGGTAAGTTTTTGCTAAAGCAAACAGGGATGATAGGACCTCCCACCACCTGACGGTGGTCCCCCCTCCTCCTTACGCAGGAGGGCGAGGCTTCGCGTTACAACTACTATATTTATAATCGGCGTAGCCCCGATAATTTTGCATTCTGCATTTTGCATTTACAATCGGCACGAAGTGCCCCTTTAATTACGAATTATGAATTACGAATTAAAAATTAAAAGTGCCTGACCCGTGGGTCAGGCACTTTTGCTTTAATTAAACTAACTCAAGAATGCACATCTCTGCTGCGTCACCGCGGCGAGCTTCAGTCTTGATTATACGGCAGTAACCGCCGTTTACTTCTTTATACTTGGGAGCGATCTCGTCAAAAAGTTTCTTAACGACATCTTCCTTAGTAATATATGCCAAAGCCTGTCTCTTATTGTGGAGACTGTCGACTTTTGCGAGGGTGATCATCTTTTCAGCCATAGCGCGAACTTCCTTCGCTCTTGTGACTGTGGTTGTCATTTTACCGTTTTCGAGTAAAGATGTAACCATATTGCGAAGCATAGCATCGCGGTGATCGCTCGCTCTGCCGAGTTTTCTGGTTCCGGGCATCTAAATCACTCCTTTGCCGAAAGTACGGACTTATTCGTCCTCATCGCGAAGAGAAAGACCAAGTGAAGCAAGCTTAGCAACAACCTCTTCAAGAGATTTTCTGCCAAGGTTTCTGACCTTCATCATATCCTCTTCAGTTTTATTAATCAAATCTTCAACAGTGTTGATACCGGCTCTCTTGAGACAGTTAAATGAACGAACTGAAAGGTCAAGTTCTTCGATAGTTGTTTCGAGAACTTTGCCGTTTTCTGTATCATCCTTGTCAACCATAATCTCTGTGTTTGAAACTTCGTCTGAAAGTTCAACAAAGAGGTTAAGGTGCTCAGTAAGAATCTTAGCAGCAAATGAAACAGCATCCTTAGCGGAAATTGTACCATCTGTTGTAACATCTATTGTGAGCTTGTCGTAGTCGGTAATCTGTCCTACACGAGTATTATCAACTGTGTAGTTCACTTTTAACACGGGTGTATAGATTGAGTCAATAGCTATCACGCCGATTGCGGGGTCAAGAAGCTGTTTGTTTCTGTCTGAAGAAACGTAACCTCTACCCTTGTCAGCTGTAAGTTCCATTACAACGTGTGCGTCTGCATCGAGAGTTGCAATGTGGTGATCAGGGTTGAGAATTTCAACCTCTGAATCAGCCTTGATGTCACCCGCTGTGATTTCACCGGAGCCGTTTGCCTCGATATACATTATCTTCGGATCGTCTCCGTGTATTTTGAGAATAATGCCCTTAAGGTTAAGAACAATCTCGGTAACATCCTCTTTTACGTTCGGGATCGTTGAGAATTCATGAAGAACATTGTCAATTTTGACAGATGTAATTGCGTAACCGGGAAGGGATGAAAGAAGAACTCTGCGAAGGCTGTTACCAAGTGTTGTACCAAAACCTCTTTCAAGAGGCTCAACAACAAATGAGCCGTATGCTGAATCTTCTGCCGAACCGATAAACTTTACTTCGGGTTTCTCAATACCAATCATACCAAACCCTCCTTAAAATTTTACAGTTTAACTGCAATTTTTGTTTCGCTTGTCAACACAAGCATGAGGCTAAAGAGCATTATTTTGAATAGAACTCGACGATAAGATGCTCTGCAACAGGAGCTTCAATCTGATCTCTTTCAGGAAGGTTAACAACCTTAGCTGAATTTGCTTCACGATTGATATCAAGCCAAGCGGGAACGGGACGGCTTCCGTTAGCTTCGATAATGTTCTTAATAGCGTCAGTCTGAGCCGATTTCTCTTTGATAGAGATTACATCGCCTGCCTTGCAAAGGTAAGACGGGATATCGACTTTCTTACCGTTAACACAGAAGTGACCGTGTGTAACGAGCTGTCTGCCTTCTGCACGGGAATCTGCCCAGCCGAGAAGATAGACAATGTTGTCCAAACGGCTTTCACAGATACGAAGAAGGTTTTCACCTGCCTGGCCCTGCATTTTTTCAGCCATAAGGAAATACTTGTGGAACTGTCCTTCAAGTACGCCGTAGTAACGTCTTGCTTTCTGCTTCTCACGAAGCTGCATTCCGTAGCCGGAAATTTTCTTACGTCCCTGACCATGCTGGCCGGGTGCATAAGAACGACGCTCTAAAGCACATTTATTGGTATAGCATCTGCCACCCTTTAAGAAGAGCTTCTGGCCCTCACGGCGGCAAAGCTTACATACCGCACCGGTATATCTTGCCATAATTCGTTTCCTCCTATTATGTTATACACGCCTTCTCTTGGGCGGACGGCAGCCGTTGTGAGGAATAGGTGTTACGTCTTTGATGAGAGTAACATCAAGACCTGCAACCTGCAATGCTCTGATAGCAGCTTCTCTTCCTGAACCGGGGCCTTTAACATAAACTTCAACAGTTTTCATACCATGCTCAATAGCAACTTTTGCTGCAGTTTCAGCAGCTGTCTGAGCAGCAAAGGGAGTAGACTTACGAGAACCTCTGAAGCCCATTTCGCCTGCACTTGCCCATGATACTGCGTTACCCTGAGTATCGGTAATTGTAACTATCGTGTTATTGAAGGTGGATTGGATATGAGCCGCACCGCGTTCAATATTTTTACGCTCACGACGCTTGCGTGTTCCGACTTTTTTGCCGGTAGCTTTTGTAGCCATTCTAATACCTCCTTCGACTTATTTCTTCTTGTTAGCTATTGTTTTCTTGGGACCTTTACGAGTACGAGCGTTTGTTTTTGAACGCTGACCTCTTACGGGAAGGCCTTTTCTGTGGCGAACGCCACGATAGCAACCAATTTCTACAAGTCTTTTGATATCGAAAGCTGTTTCACGACGAAGGTCACCTTCGACCTTTACGTTGTGATCAATATACTCACGTAATTTTGCTACATCATCTTCTGTAAGATCCTTAACTCTTGTATCGGGATCAATACCTGTAGCTGCGATAATGTCGTTAGCTGTCTTGGGACCTATACCGAAAATATAGGTAAGACCAACTTCGACTCTTTTATCTCTGGGTAAATCAACACCTGAAATACGCGCCATTTGTCAGTTGCACCTCCAAATAATGGTTTGCGTAGGGATTAGCCCTGACGCTGTTTGTGCTTGGGATTCTCACAGATAACCATGATTTTTCCCTTACGTTTAATTACTTTGCACTTTTCGCAAATTTTCTTGACAGAAGGTCTGACTTTCATTAGAATACCTCCTAAAATTCAGCTTTTGCCTTTTATTATTTCGAACGCCATGTGATACGTCCACGTGTAAGGTCATAGGGTGACATTTCCACTGTAACCTTATCTCCCGGAAGAATACGAATGTAGTTCATTCTGAGTTTTCCGGAAATGTGGGCTAAAATTTTATGACCATTTTCAAGTTCAACCTGAAATGTTGTGTTAGGTAATGCTTCGATAACAGTACCTTCAACTTCGATCATATCGTCTTTTGACATAACAAATACCTCCCTGATTAATTTTGTTATTTGTCTGTTTTTTAAATCTTTGTCATAATTAACGGTCCGCTGCTTGTTATAGCAATTGTATGCTCAAAGTGAGCGGACAGTTTGCCGTCGGTTGTCTTTACCGTCCAGCCGTTGGACAATGTTTTAACAGATGCCTTACCCTCGTTAATCATGGGCTCAATGGCAATTGTCATGCCCGGCACCAAACGAACTCCTCTGCCGGGAGTACCGTAGTTAGGCACCGCCGGGTCTTCATGAAGTGCGGCTCCAACGCCGTGACCTGTGTACTCTCTTACAACTCCGTAACCACGTTCTTCGCAATAGGTCTGAATCGCGTTACCAACATCACCGAGTCTGCCGCCGGGAACTGCCTTTTTGATGCCTATATAAAGGCTCTCTTCGGTAGTTTCTATCAGCCGCTTCGCTTCTGCCGAGATATCTCCGCAGGCGAAAGTGGCGGCATTATCACCGGTAAATCCGTTGATACAGGCTCCGAGGTCGATACTTACTATGTCGCCTGCTCTTATGATGTGTGATTTGTCGGGAATACCATGAATAACCTCGTCATTTATGGAAATGCATGCGGCAGCAGGAAAGCCGTTATAACCGAGGAATGTGGGTTTAGCACCCTTGCTCTCGATATATTTTCGGGCTATTCGGTCAATCTCCCAGGTTGAAACACCCGGTTCAACTGCCTCCCCTGCTACTTTAAGTGCTTCTGCAGAAATCCTGCAAGCTTCAAGCATCTGCCTGATTTCTTTTTCGCTTTTAAGCACTATCATGCTTAATCCTCCAATACCTTAAGGATTGAAGCGGTAATCTCCTTAATGGGAGCTGTACCCTCTACGCTGCGGAGTTTACCGCATTTTGCGTAGTAATCCTTTAACGGCTCGGTCTGTTCGTGATAAACATTGAGTCTGTCAAGAACTGTTTCGGGAGCATCATCTTTACGAATCTGAAGCTCACCGCCACAAGCATCACAAACGCCTTCAACTTTAGGTTTCTTATTTTCAATATGATAAGAAGAACCGCAAGCTTTACAAACGCGTCTGCCTGACATTCTGTTAACAATGTTCTCATCGGGAACGTCAATATCAACAACTTTGTCAATAATAACGCCCATATTATCAAGAGCCTCAGCCTGAGGAATTGTACGGGGGAAACCATCAAGGATAAATCCGCCTGCACAGTCATCAGCTGCCAACCTATCCTTGATGATGCCGATTACGACATCATCAGGAACAAGTTTACCGGCTTCAATAAACGATTTAGCTTTAAGACCCATTTCAGTTCCGTTTGCAAGTGCTTCACGGATGATATTTCCTGTGGAAATTGTGGGTATCTTAAGCTCTGCGGCAATTATTTCTGCCTGTGTGCCTTTACCGGCACCGGGAGCACCGAGAAATATAAGTTTCATTATCGGTTCCTCCTATTATCAATCAAGGAAGCCTTTATAATGACGGAGCATCATCTGGCTTTCAAGTTGTTTAACTGTTTCAAGTGCAACACCAACCATAATGATGATTGATGTACCGCCCAATGAAATGTTCATACCGTCACCATCAAGTACAAGACCTGTAATTAATGTGAACAAGTTGGGGAACAATGCAACAACACTAAGGAGTAATGCACCGAGAAGAATGATTCTTGAAATAATCTTCTGGATGTACATAGCTGTGGGTTTACCGGGACGAATGCCGGGGATTGTACCACTGTTGCTACGGATGTTGTTAGCCATTTCAACGGGGTTATACTGAATAGTTGCATAGAAGTATGCAAAGAAGATTATGAGTAAGAAGTAAATCACACAGTAGAAGGGATTAGATACATCGAATAAATCGAAAATCTTTGCCAAAACACCGTCATCTTTAATCTTACCTGAAACGAAAAGTTCGATTGTAGGGGGAAGTGAGAGGATTGAGCTTGCGAAAATAACAGGCATAACACCGCTCATATTAACTTTAATCGGAATATGAGTGCTCTGTCCACCGTACATCTTACGGCCTACAACTCTTTTTGCATATTGAACGGGGATTCTGCGTTCAGCATTGTCCATCCATACGATATAAGCAATCATAAGGAGGTAGAAGATAACAACAAGAACTGAGAGAACTGCGTAAACAGGACCTCTTGAGAAATAACCGGGTGCTTCATCGGAAGTACCGAAGAGCATTGTCATTTCTGTGGGGATTCTGGAAATAATACCTGCAAAAAGGATGATTGAGATACCATTACCAATACCCTTGCTGTTAATCTGTTCACCGAGCCACATAACAAATGTAGTACCTGCTGTGAGCACGAGGATAATTACGATACCCTGGAATACCTGAGGGAAGATTTCATCGCCTTTGTAAAGAACGTATTCTTTAGTGTGAAGGTAGATGAAGTATGCAACGCTCTGGAGAAGACCAAGAGCAAGTGTTACATAACGGGTGATCTTAGCAATTTTCTTTCTGCCTTCTTCGCCTTCTTTTGAAAGTCTTTCAAGAGCAGGGATAGCAACCGTAAGAAGCTGGATAATAATCGAGCTGTTGATATACGGTGTGATTGAAAGAGCGAAAATTGTACCGTAGTTGAAAGCATCACCTGTCATCATACTCAAGTAGTTGAGGAATGTTGTTCCTTCAGTCTGGGCGAGAAGTCCACCGGCACCGATACTTACGAAAGGTGCGGGGATGTTAGCGCCGATTCTGAAGATAACTACGATCAATGCTGTAAAAAGAATCTTTTTTCTTAAATCGGGGATTTTCCATGCATTAGCCAAAGTCTGAAACACTTCAAATCACCTCTGCCTTTCCTCCGGCAGCCTCAATTTTTGCCTTAGCTGCATCAGAATAAGCATTAACCTTAACAGTGAATTTCTTGGTGATGTCGCCATGTGCAAGAACTTTAACACCGTCAAGTGTTTTATTTACGAGACCTGCTGCTTTAAGTGCGTCAATATCAATAACTGCACCATCCTCAAATCTCTCTTCAAGGGCTGCTACATTAACAATAGCGAATTCCTTGCCGAAAATATTAACAAAACCTCTTTTGGGAAGGCGTCTTTGTAAAGGCATCTGGCCGCCTTCAAAACCGATCTGCATACCGCGACCGGCACGTGCCTTCTGGCCTTTGTGACCCTTACCGGCTGTTTTACCCTGGCCTGAACCGGGACCTCTACCGATACGCTTAACTTCCTTTTTGGAGCCAGCTGCGGGTGAAAGCTCGTGAAGCTTCATATATTGCACCTCCTTGCTTATTCTTCAGTAGCCTCAATAAGATGAGCGATTTTTTTAATTTTGCCTTTGGTAGCCGCATTATCGGGCTGTACTGCTACATCACCGATTTTGTGGAGACCTAACGCATAGGCGGTGGCAATCTGGTCCTTTTTGGAACCGATAAGGCTCTTTACGAGCTTAACTTTAATGTTAGCCATTTATACCACCCTCCTTAGTCTTTAAAATGCTTAACGGATTTACCGCGAATGTTAGCAACTTCTTCAACATTGCGGAGTTTCATAAGTCCGTCCATTGTAGCTCTTACTACGTTGCAGGGGTTGTTAGAACGAAGTGCCTTAGCACGGATGTCCTTAATACCTACTGTCTCAACAACAGCACGAACGGGGCCACCTGCGATAACGCCGGTACCGGGTGCTGCGGGTTTGAGAAGTACTACGCCTGCACCAAATTTACCGATAATCTCGTGAGGAATAGTTGTTCCCTTAAGAGCAACCTTGACGAGATTTTTCTTAGCGTCCTCGATACCTTTACGGATAGCATCGGGAACTTCGTTTGACTTGCCTAAGCCAAAACCTACTGTGCCTTCGCCGTCACCTACAACAACAAGTGCGGAGAATTTCATAATTCTACCACCCTTAACTGTCTTAGATACACGGTTAATAGCTACGACTCTTTCCTGAAGTTCAGAGTCCTTGCGAGCTGCTTCGAATTTAGCCAAAGTAATTCCTCCCTTTCTTAGAAGTTGAGGCCGCCCTCACGGGCGCCTTCGGCCAAGCTCTGTACACGGCCGTGATAAATGTAACCGCCGCGGTCGAAAACTACATCTTTGATGTCTTTTGCCGCTGCACGCTCTGCTAATAACTTGCCTACCTTAAAGGCTGCGTCCTTGTTTCCGCCGTAATCCTTGAAGTCCTTTTCAACAGTTGAAGCTGAAACGAGTGTTACACCGTTTACGTCATCAATCAACTGAGCATAAATATGCTGAAGAGAACGGAATACATCGAGACGGGGGCAAGCAGCTGTACCGCTGATTTTACCACGTACTCTTTTATGACGCTGAACCCTTGCTTTATTAGTGTTCGGTCTTTGTACCATTATTTCTTCACCTCTTATTTGAATTCAGGGATTATTTACCGCCCTTACCGGCCTTGCCTTCCTTGCGACGGATAACTTCATCAACATACTTGATGCCCTTACCCTTGTAAGGCTCCGGAGGTCTGTGACCCCTGACTTCAGCAGCAAACTGACCAACCTTTTGCTTATCAGGACCGGAAATAATAATCTTGTTGGGAGAAGGAACTTCAATTGAAATGCCTTCAATTTCAGGAACTACAACGTTGTGTGAGTAACCGATGTTAAGAACAAGGTCTTTACCCTGCTTAGCAGCACGGTAACCGATACCGTTGATTTCGAGTTCCTTTTTGAAACCTTCACTAACACCTGTTATCATATTAGCGATAAGTGTACGGTTAAGACCGTGAAGTGAACGGTTTTCTTTCTGATCGTTGGGGCGTGTAACTGTAATCACGCCATTATCAAGAGCGACAGTGATGTTATCATTAACTGTTCTGGTAAGTGTACCCTTGGGTCCCTTAACGGTAACAATATTGCCGTCGATCTTGACATCAACGCCTGCCGGAACGGCAATGGGCATTCTGCCTATACGTGACATAATACTGTACCTCCTTACCAAATGTATGCAAGAACTTCGCCGCCAACATTAGCTTTGCGAGCGTCCTTATCTGTCATAATACCCTTAGATGTTGAGAGGATTACGATACCGAGGCCATTCTGAACCTTGGGCATATCCTCACAGTTTGAATAGATGCGGAGTCCGGGTTTGGAAACTCTGCGGAGTCCTGTAATAACCTGAGACTTGTTGGGGCCGTATTTGAGAGCAATCTCAATAATGCCCTGTTTGCCGTCTTCGATTACTTTAAAACTCTTTATATAACCCTCATCTACAAGAATCTGAGCAATTGATTTCTTGATGTTAGATGCGGGAACCTGCACTGTATCGTGCTTTGCTGAATTAGCGTTACGGATTCTTGTAAGCATATCAGCAATTGAATCAGTAATCTGCATGCCGTGTTTCCTCCTTTATCAATTGCTCTTACCAGCTAGCCTTCTTAACACCGGGAATCTGGCCTGCGTGAGCGAGTTCCCTGAAGCAAATACGGCAAACACCGTATTTACGAAGATAAGCGTGCGGTCTACCACAGATTTTACATCTGTTGTACTGTCTTGTGGAATACTTTGCAGGTCTCGCCTGCTTAACTTTCATAGATGTCTTAGCCACGTTGACCCTCCTTACTTAGCAAACGGAGCGCCGAGAAGTGTAAGCAATTCGCGGCCTTCTTCGTCTGTGTTAGCGGTTGTAATAAAGTTAATATCCATACCGCGAACCTTATCGATTTTATCGTACTCAATTTCAGGGAAAATAAGCTGTTCCTTGATACCGATGGAGTAGTTACCTCTACCATCGAATGAGTTGGGGTTGATACCTCTGAAGTCTCTAACTCTGGGAAGAGCGAGATTGAAGAATCTATCAAGGAATTCATACATACGGTCACCACGGAGAGTAACCTTTGCACCGATGTCCATACCTTCACGAAGTTTGAAGTTAGCAACTGATTTCTTTGCTTTACAAACTACGGGAGTCTGACCGGTAATCTGCTTGAGGTCTTTGATGATAGCGTCAAGAATCTTGGAGTTATCTTTAATCTCACCTGTTGTAACGCTAACAACGATTTTATCAAGCTTGGGAATCTGCATAACACTCTTGTAGCCGAATTTTTTCATAAGCTGAGGGGCTACGTCAGAGTTGTAATATTCTTTAAGTCTTGCTGACATTTTTAGACCCTCCTTAATTAAAACTTAGCGCCGCAAGAAGCTTTCTTGCAAACTCTGAACTTTTTGCCGTCTTCGATGATGTGACCAACTCTTGTGGGCTGACCACATTTGGGGCAAATAAGCTGAACTTTATCCGCATAGAGAGCGCCTTCAGCTTTAATGATGCCGCCTGCTTCGCCCATTTTGCGGGGTTTTACGTGTTTGGAAACGATGTTTACGCCTTCAACAATAACCTTGCCTTCTGAGGGAGATACCTGAAGTACCTTGCCTTTTTTGCCGCGGTCTTTACCTTGAATAACGATGACCTCGTCGCCTGTTTTGACATGAACTTTACTCATTAGTCGTACCTCCCATTAAAGTACTTCCGGAGCAAGAGAGAGAATCTTGAGATATTCTTTCTCACGAAGCTCTCTTGCAACGGGTCCGAAAATACGGGTACCCTTCGGGTTCTTATCTTCTTTAATTATAACTGCTGCATTTTCGTCAAAACGGATATAAGTACCGTCGTCACGGCGAACGCCGCTCTTTGAACGAACAATAACAGCCTTTACAACGTCACCTTTTTTTACAACGCCACCGGGTGCTGCTTTCTTGACAGAAGCCACGATAACATCACCTATGTTGGCATACCTCTTGCCGGTACCGCCTAAAACGCGGATGCACATAATTTCTTTTGCGCCCGTGTTATCGGCTACCTTGAGGTAACTCTGCTGCTGTATCACAGTGTGTGCCTCCTTTTAGCGGCTAAATTATTTAGCCTTCTCAATTATTTCACATACACGCCATCTTTTATCTTTTGATAAGGGACGTGTTTCCATAATCATTACACGGTCGCCGATACCACACTCGTTAGTCTCGTCGTGAGCTTTAACTTTAAGTGTGTGGTTGACAATCTTTCCATAAAGCGGATGCTTTACTCTGTCTTTAATGGAAACGACAACAGTCTTATCCATTTTATCGCTTGTAACGATACCGACACGAGTTTTTCTTAAATTTCTTTCACTCATTTAATTGCCCTCCGTCATTAAGAATTCTTGCCGTTAAGCTGCATATCGCGGATTACTGTCATAACTCTTGCGATATCTTTTTTTACGGCACTTATTCTCATTGGGTTATCAAGCTGATTGATGGCTTGCTGGAAGCGGAGGTTAAAGAGTTCTTTCTTCAGTTCAAGGAGCTTAGCATCCAACTCCGCCTGAGAGAGTTTTCTTAATTCACTTGCTTTCATTCTGCCTCACCATCCTGTTCTGCCTTAACAATAAACTTGCATTTAATAGGAAGCTTGTTTGCTGCAAGACGCATAGCCTCACGAGCAAGAGCCTCGTCAACACCGCCGATTTCGAACATAACTCTGCCCGGTTTTACGACAGCTACCCAATATTCGGGCGAACCTTTACCTGAACCCATTCGAGTTTCAGCCGGTTTTTCTGTAATCGGCTTATCAGGGAAGATTTTAATCCAAACTTTACCGCCACGCTTGATATATCTTGTCATAGCAATACGGGCTGCTTCAATCTGGTTTGAAGTGATCCATGCGGGTTCGAGAGCCTGAAGACCGAAATCACCATAATTAACTTTGTTACCTCTGTGAGCAACGCCTTTAAGACGGCCTCTCTGTACTCTACGGTATTTAACTCTTTTAGGTAATAACATTACTTGGCTCCTCCTTCCCTTTTTGTCTTACGGGACTCGTGAAGAACCTCGCCTTTGTAGATCCAAATCTTAACACCGATACGACCGTATGTTGTTTTTGCTTCTGCAAAACCGTAGTCGATATCAGCACGAATTGTCTGAAGCGGGATTGTGCCTTCATGATACTGCTCTGTACGAGCAATTTCAGCACCACCGAGTCTACCGGAAACCTGAGCTTTTATACCCTTTGCGCCTGCCTTCATTGTTCTGCCGATGGACTGCTTAAGAGCACGGCGGAAGGACACACGTTTTTCGAGCTGAGCTGCGATGCTTTCTGCAACGAGCTGAGCGTTAAGGTCGGGCTGCTTGATTTCAGTGATATTGATGAATACATCTTTATCGCCGCCAAGCATTTTCTTAACTGTTTCTTTAAGTTTTTCGATTTCTGCACCGCCACGGCCGATTACGATACCGGGTTTTGCACAGAAAATGTTGATGCGGATTCTCTTGGGATCACGCTCAATCTCAACCTTCGGAACACCTGCCGGAGCAAGGAGTTCAAGAAGGAATTCACGGATTTTGTTATCCTCTACAAGGATATCACCGAATTCACCCTTCTTAGCAAACCAGCGAGATTCCCAGTCTTTGATAACGCCTATTCTTAATCCGGTAGGATTGATTTTCTGGCCCATTATATTTCCTCCTCTCGCTTATTCTGCATCCTTGAGTACAAGGGTGATATGTGATGTCTTTTTGTTGATTCTGTTTGCGCTGCCTCTTGCACGGGGTCTGATTCTCTTGAGAGTGGGACCCTGGCAAACCCAGCACTTTGCAACGTAAAGTGAACTTACGTCCATATTTTTGTTTTCCGCATTTGCAATAGCGGATTTAAGAAGCTTCTCAAGCGGCTCACAAGCGGCCTTCGGTGTGTGCTTGAGAATTGCCATTGCTTCATCTGCAGGCTTGTTGCGAATAAGGTCGAGAACTATCTGAACCTTACGGGGAGCTATTCTTAAATAAGTAGCTTTTGCTGTTGCCTCCATTATTACACACTCCTTTCGACCAATTATTTACCGTTATTTGAAGTTTTTGATCCCGCATGACCTTTGAAGGTTCTTGTGGGAGCGAATTCACCGAGCTTATGGCCAACCATATCCTCTGTTACATAAACAGGAACGTGTTTACGACCATCATGAACTGCAAAAGTATGACCAACAAAATCAGGGAAGATTGTTGAGCTTCTGCTCCATGTTTTAAGAACGATTTTTTCGCCGTTGTCATTCATTTTCTGAACTCTTTCGAGCAGCTTAGGCTGCACATAAGGTCCTTTTTTAATGCTTCTGCTCATTAAATACTGCTCCTTTCCGGCTTATTTGCCGTTACGACGCTTCACGATAAGCTTATCGGAGCGATTCTTCTTGGCTCTTGTCTTATAACCGAGAGCGGGTTTACCCCAGGGGGTAACGGGACCGGGACGACCGATGGGTGATTTACCTTCACCACCACCGTGGGGGTGGTCATTGGGGTTCATAACAGAACCGCGGACTGTAGGTCTGATACCCATGTGACGTGTACGTCCGGCTTTACCGATTTTAACGTTCTCGTGATCAAGGTTACCAACCTGACCAACAGTTGCCATACAATTTACGGGCACGTTACGAAGCTCGCCGGAGGGAAGTCTGAGAAGTGCGTAAGCACCTTCTTTAGCCATAAGCTGAGCTGCGTTACCTGCTGCTCTTGCAAGCTGGCCACCCTTACCGGGATAAAGTTCTACGTTGTGAACGAAAGTACCAACAGGGATATTAACGAGGGGTAATGCATTACCGGGTTTAATATCAGCTGCAGGACCTGCTACAACTTTGTCACCAACCTTGAGACCAACGGGAGCAAGGATATAAGCCTTTTCGCCGTCTGTGTACTCAATAAGAGCGATGTGTGCTGAACGGTTGGGATCGTATTCGAGAGTTTTTACTGTTGCTTCAATATCGAACTTTGTTCTCTTGAAGTCGATTACTCTGTACTTTCTACGGTTTCCGCCGCCACGATGACGAACAGTGATTCTACCGTAGCTGTTACGACCTGAGTTTTTCTGAAGAGGCTTTAAAAGACTCTTCTCAGGAGCAACTTTTGAAAGATCGGAGTAATCTGTAACCGACATATTACGTCTTGCGTTTGTGGTCGGCTTGAAAACTTTAATAGACATTTTATTCACACTCCTATAATGGTTTTGCGGAGAATGTCAACTCCATACTATACCAAGTGGGGTATAAGTTATTTAAGTTTCAGATTACATCATACCGTCAAAGAACTCAATTGTCTTTGAATCTTCTGTAAGAGTTACGATAGCTTTTTTCCAAGAAGCTGTATAGCCTTCGAATCTACCGTATCTTCTTAATTTACCGTTAACACTTACTGTGTTAACCTTTGCTACTTTAACGCCGAAAAGTTCTTCAACAGCCTTAGCGATTTCAACTTTGTTAGCGTCGTCAGCTACCTTAAAGGTATATTTCTTGGAAACAACACCCATCATAGAAGCTTCTGTGATGATAGGCTTAATGATAATGTCCTGTGCAAGTTTCATTATGCATATACCTCCTCGATTTTTGTAACTGCATCCTTAAGAACTACGAGTTTGTCGCAGTTGAGGATATCGTAAACGTTGAGGGTATTTACGGTTGCAACCTTTGCACCCTCGATATTACGGATGCTCTTGTAAATTACTTCGTTATTTTCGGGAAGAACTACAAGAACTTTTTTGTTTGCTTCAAGAGCAGCAAACATATTTGCCATCTCTTTTGTTTTGATTGCATCAAGTTTAATGGAATCAAGAACAATCATTTCTTCGGCAGCAACCTTAGAAGAAAGAGCGGACTTCATAGCAAGTCTTCTGACTTTCTTGTTGATTGAGATGCCGTATGTGCGAGGCTTGGGACCAAGAGCGATACCACCGTGATACCACTGTGGTGAACGAGTTGAACCCTGTCTTGCACGACCTGTTCCCTTCTGACGCCACGGTTTCTTACCGCCGCCGCTTACTTCGGAACGAGTTTTTGTGGACTGAGTGCCCTGACGCTGATTTGCTAAATAGCCGACAACTACAAGGTGCATAGCTGACATATTGGGCTCGATGCTGAAAATAGAATCGTTAAGCTCGATGTCTGATACCTTTTTGCCTGCCATATCAAGTACTGATAATTTACTCATCTGTTACACTCCTTCCTTACGCTTTCTTAACGCTGTCAGCAATTACAACGATGCCGCCTTTGGGACCGGGAATGGAACCCTTGATAGCGATGAGATTGTTTTCGCTGTCAACTTTGACTACGCTGAGGTTCTGTACAGTAACACGTTCGCTACCGAGGTGACCTGCCATCTTTTTACCTTTGAAGATACGAGCGGGGTCGATAACACCTAAAGAACCGCCGTGTCTTGCAACAGGACCTGTACCGTGTGTTTCTCTGAGTCTGCCGAAGTTCCAACGTTTGATAACACCGGCTGTACCTTTACCTTTGCTCTTACCTACTACGTCAACGATATCGCCTGCAGCAAAGATGTCTGCTTTAAGGATGTCACCAACGTTTACTGATGAGGTATCATCGAGTCTGAACTCTTTGAGTACCTTTTTGGGGGCAACATCGGCTTTCTTGAAGTGACCTGCCTCAGGCTTGTTCACTCTGCCGACTTTCTTGTCGCCGAAACCAATCTGTACGGCATCATAGCCGTCGTTTTCAGTTGTCTTCTTCTGAACAACTGCACAAGGACCAGCTTCGATTACTGTTACGGGAATCATATTTCCCTTTTCGTCGAAGATCTGAGTCATGCCGATCTTTTTTCCGATAAGACCTTTTTTCATTTTTGTTTCCTCCTGTCAGATTATTGGTTGAGTTTCCTCAACATGACCTGCACCTATATATAATAGGTATATTTAAAATTAAGCTTCTATCGGATTAAAGCTTAATCTCAAAATCAACACCAGCGGGGAGCTCAAGACCTGTGAGAGCCTCAACAGTTTTGTTTGAGGGTCTGAGGATGTCGATGAGTCTCTTGTGTGTGTGCTGTTCGAACTGTTCACGAGAGTCTTTGTACTTGTGAACTGCGCGAAGCACTGTGATAACCTCTTTTTCTGTGGGGAGCGGAATGGGACCGGAAACCTGAGCGCCTGTACGCTTTGCAGTTTCAACAATCTTTTCTGCTGCTTTGTCAACGAGGTTGTGGTCGTAACCCTTGAGTCTGATTCTGATTTTTTCCTTAACTGCCATTTTAAACGCCTCCTAATAATTTTGGCGGGCTGCGTAAGTTTTAACAACCGTCCCGGGCTTATCGCCCCTTTCGTTTAAAAACCGGAATGTCAATTCCGGGATATACTCACGCTCCGAAACAACACCGAAGCCGCAGTTAAGGACGGCAGACGGTTTGCTATCGGTATTTAATCGCCCGGTTTTAAATCGGACATACTCCGCGGAAATTCCCTGCCTCCGAGGGCAGCCACCTCCCGCATCAACGCATATCTGCTCGTTTCAGGGCATAAAAAGATAGGGACACGCACTTCACGAGCCCTATCATAATATCACAATCATTTACAGATTGCAAGTGTTTTTTTGTATTTTTTTGAGAAATTTTATAAATTTTTTTGTTAGATTGTAACAATGGATTTTTTGGTGTTTTTTCAGTTAATTCCCGTGAAATAATCCGGATACTGCTCCATTACAAGAGTCTTTACCATATTGAAACAAAAAAGACCTTCAGCATAGGATACCCCTACATTACCTACACCACTACTTGTGGCAACCTTTATATTTCTTTCCAAATCAATCTGATATACTGTTTTCAAAGTGTCGGGACTTTTAACATAATTACCCGAGGAATCCTTCGTACCGTCAAATTCAAGCACAAAGTTATTTCCCGTATCGGGAACACTGTATATTGCTACAAGCAAATCAGTATCAACTTCATACTCACCTGCTACAAGTTTTATATATTGATTATCGTGGTGATCCGATAACATATTGTCACCATTTTTAGATAACTGCTCATAATTTTCAATTGCTGTATTTTTTGTTGTATTCTTATTATCAGAGCCATTTCCCTGTTGTCCCGAGTCTGATGAAACAGTTTCTGAAAAACTATCAGTAACAACATCTTCTGTAAAGTAATCACCCAAATCACCCTGAGTGGTCTGGTACAAATCAGGATTCTCGCTATAAGAGTAATCGTAATTCAACGTGTTGCTCGAAGAATCACCTTTGACTATACTTACAATCGCAACCCCAATTATAACCATACTTATAACAATAGCTATAGCAAGAACAATAATAATTGCTCCCATTTTACCAATCGGCTTTTTTTCATAATTCGAGTTATCCAAAGCAGTACCTCCGTAGCAGTATATGACATATATATAATAGGTATATAAAAACCTTCATTTTTTAAAGAAAGAGAGTGCGGTTGTCCGCACTCCCTCTGTGAAAACTATTGCAATAATTCACACTTCTTATTAAGTGTTTGTGTAGCATAACTTAAGCTACAGTTTCAGTTGCCTCTGCGATTGAGGGAGCAAAGTCAGCAAAGCCCTTAAGAACACTACCGATAATCGGGAAGTCCACGATAGCTGCAAGTGTTCCTTCATAGCCTACAACATTACCTTCAGCATCAACAACGGGCTCAATAAGAGAGTGGATTGCATCAGCAATTTCCTTAACATCAAGGCCGTAGTTAGCAAGAAGCTGCCAAATAGAATCTAACATCGATTTATCCTCCTTTCATCCTATTATTCAAGTGTATATTATCATATTATAAGCATTTTATTTTTCCGAAAAAGAAATATAATGTATTTTTTTACAAATTCTCAATATGTTCTAATCTTTGTGGCTTATATAAACCGTCTTTCAATATAAATTCAGGATTATCACAAGCCGCTTTTTTAAGTAAATCCATATTCAATTCATCAGGATACATTTCAAAGTTTGCTATAATATCCGTATTACGCATACGCAGGTCGTGAGCATCAGAGCCGATAAAATCCACAAAACCGCAGTTAAGCATTTCACAAGCTACGTAAGCTTCCCTATCCCCGAAAACCCCCGTGGGAGACCCCGCATTCATCTGAAACAGAACACCCTTGTCCGATAAAGTTTCAACACAGGATGCATCCTCCATAACGAACTCATATCGTTCGGGATGGGCAATTATAGGCACAAGACCAAAAGACGACAAATAATCGCACCAGGAAACCACATCCGAAAGAGTTGTTTTGAAAAAATGAAACTCAATGAGAATATATCTTGATTCATTTAGTGTATAAGGCTTGAAATAGTTTATATTGAATATCTCATCATCACAGAGTATCTCGAAGCCTTTTTTTATAACAAGGGACGAATCATTATCTTCAAGGCACTCGCTTAAAATTTCAAACTTTTCTTCCCTTTCATCATAAAGGTCCTCCGCCTGTTCCCAGTACATAAGGTGGGGCGTGAGAAAAAGGGTTTTCGTGCCTGAATCTTCCGCCGCAAGACACATTTCCATACTCTCGTCAAAGTCCTCGGCACCATCATCAATATCCCACAGGGAATGTGAATGTATATCAGTAATATTACCGAACATTGTTTTTCTCCTAACGAATTAATTGTTTTTCTTTTTAGCAACTTTTACAGGAATTCTTTTCCTGCCGATAATACCCTCGTCATACATAAGTTTAAGGACAATAACTGTCAAAGGTAAAATAATTATACCTAAAGCACCTAAAACTCTACCGCCAAGGAACATAGCCATAATGGTAACAATTGAGGGTAAACCAACCTGATTAGCAACAAGCTTAGGTTCTATAACCTGACGTATGACGGTTATTACGGCATACAAAAGCAATAAAGCAATACCAAAGGCAAAATTGCCTGTAATTATATTATAAACTGCCCAAGGAATTAATATAGTACCCGTACCAAGCACAGGGATAATATCAACAATACAGGTTACAAAGGCAATAATTGCAATATACCCGCCATCATAAATTCCTATAAGCTTCATTAAGTTAAGACCAAGGAAAACCTCAGTGAATGTAATAATCATAAGGGTTGCGTAAGCTTTTATCAACTTACCGATACCCTTTGTTACGGTACGCTTTGCGTTGATAAGTTTTTCGCCGGTTTCCTCGGAACACATTTCGAGAATCATATCCCTGACTTTATCATATTCCGCAGTCATAAACACGCAGGATATAATAGTAACAACCAGACTGAGAATAAATGACGGAATTCCTTTAACAACGCTCCAGGCACCGCTTAAGGGTGCTGAAAGTGCACTTAAATCAAGACTTGAACCCTTATTACCGAGGTTATCAAAAAAGTCTGTAACATAACCACCCACGGCATTACCTATACCCTTAGGAAGTTTGCCGATAAAGTTCATAGCGGTATTTTCCACCATAATAATTATGTCATCAACAGAGGATATACTATTTGAAAGATAAGTAAAGAAGTCCTTCAATTCAACAAACAAAACATAACCAGCACCCACTATAAGACCCACAACACTCACTACCAACAATAACACAAGTACTGTGGAAATAAAACCGTGGGTTTTTAAGTGAAGTTTCTTAGTAAACCACCTTACAACAGGTTGTAAAAATATGGAAAGAATTGCGGCAAAAACGAATGGGAAAATATAACCCATAGCATATTTTATTAAAAAGTAGTATAAACCAACAAAAATTGTAAGATATATAAATGTTATAACAAAGGATTTTCTTTTCTCAATTACTTTACCCATTGATATCCCTCCTCACACAACCCTATTTTAAACTATTGCAAAGAATAATACAATTAAATTATGTCAAAATTAGTAAAAAATTTAAAAAATATTTATAAATTTCAGTTTTTCTCTTTATTATCATAAAAAATTATGTTAATATATGTTTTGTATATACTAAAAAGTGTTTTATACATCAGACACCCACGGAGGTATAAATATGCAAGTTGCTATTATGGGCTTCGGTACAATTGGCTCAGGCGTTGCCGAAGTTATTTTAAAAAACCAAAAAAGTATTGTGGCTAAATGCGGTCACAGTTCATTGGATATTAAATATATTCTCGATATCCGTGATTTTTCAAATCACGAGTTAGGTCGTTATTTTACAACTGACTTTAACGATATTCTCAACGATGCATCTGTCGGAATCGTAGTTGAATGTATGGGTGGTACAAAACCCGCTTACGAATATGTTTCCGCTTGTTTAAAAGCAGGAAAGAGCGTTGTTTCATCAAACAAGGAGCTTGTTGCCGCTCACGGTTACGAATTACTTGAACTTGCAAAAGAAAATAACGTAAACTTCTTATTTGAAGCAAGTGTAGGTGGCGGTATTCCTATTATCAGACCTATCAGCCAGTGTCTTGCCGCTAACGAAATATGCGAAATTGCAGGTATTCTTAACGGTACAACCAACTTCATTCTCACTAAAATGATTGAAGACGGTATGGCTTTTGAGGACGCATTAAAATTAGCTCAGGATAACGGCTATGCCGAGCGTGACCCCTCCGCAGATATTCACGGTCACGACGCAGCACGTAAAATCTGTATCCTTGCTTCCCTTTGCTTTGGTAAACACGTTTACCCCGATGCAGTTGAAACCGTAGGTATTACCGAAATCACACCCGAGGACGTTGCTTACGCTAAAAACTGGGGCGGTGTTATTAAGCTTATCGGTAGAGCAAAGCTTAACGATAACGAAAAAATCAGTATTACTGTTGGTCCTTGCCTTATTCAGAATCACTCACAGTTAGCATCCGTTGACGACGTTTTCAACGCTATTCTTGTTCGCGGTGACGCCATTGGTGACGTTGTATTCTACGGCAGAGGCGCAGGTAAGCTTCCCACAGCAAGTGCTGTTGTTGCTGATGTAATTGACTGCGCTAAACACACTGCCAAGAGAAAGGCTTTCGGTTGGGGTCCCGCAGAAGATAATTACGTTATTGACGCTTTATTACAGAGCACATCCCTTTACGTACGTGCAGAAACTGACGATTACGTTGCCGCTTTCAACGCTGTAAATAAAGCCTTTGAATCCCCCGTTATTCTTCACAGAGAAGACGAGCCCAAAACCGAAATCGCTTTCGTTATTCCTCAGACGCGTGAAAAAGAAGCACGTGCAGTAATTGAAAGCTTACCCATGGACGTTAAAGCGGTTCTTCGTGTACTTGATTACTAATAATCCAATTCATTGAAAGGATTGAATCTATATGGCTCTTTGCCCTAAATGTCACGGCATACTGAACTTTTGGAACGTGAAAGCTGAGTGTCCCTATTGCGGTGTAAATATCCCTAACTACAACTGGGAAGGAAACCTTGATGCGGACGCAGAAAAGGCGGAGAAAGCCTGGGTAAAATTCAGAAAATTCACAGGTAACCTTAAAAGTGCACTTTTCGGAAACCTTTTCAGAATTATCCGTTTTGCCTTTACTTTCTTACCCCTTGTAGTTCTTATACTTCCCTTGGCAAGTTATTCACTTAACTTACCTTTCTTCGGTGACAGTTCAACCAATTTCACATTGCTTGATTTTTCTATGAATACATTGTTGAGTCTTAACTGGGGTTCTCTTTTAGGCCTTATGTCCGCCGAAACCCTCGGCTCCCCTGTTGCAATGTTGATTTTCTCAATACTTCTTATTTATCTTGCAATAGTTTTCGGTGTTCTGAACTTTGTTTTCGTTCTTTTAAAAGCCCCCTCACTTAAGGCAGGAGCAAATATCGTTCTTTGTGTATTATCAACCTTAAGCTTTGCCATAGCCGGTGTGCTTTTCACCCTCTCAGTTTCACAGATTGGTGCAACAAGCACAAACTTCATCGACGGCTCAGTTCAATTCGGTCTTTTCGTTGGTATCGGTTTATTTGCACTTAACGTTATTTTTAATGTACTTATTAACCGTAGTTTTAAAAAGCAAAGAATTGCTCAAAACTAAAAAACAATAAACTTTGCACCCCTTACGATCAGTGATTGTAAGGGGTGCTGTTTATTTAGTGATTTAATTTTAACTGCATGTTTTACCGGTAGTATTGTATCCGGATGTGCTAGAGCCATTATATGCCTTAACTGTGTATCTATAAAGTACACCTGTCTGTTCAGCAGTTTTATCTGTAAATGCAACAGTTGAGCCATTTTTCACTGTGCCAACTCTGGTCCAACCTGTATTATAGGTTTTACGATACACATAATAACCATCAGCACCTTCTACCTCACTCCATTTTACAGTAATACCCGTCGAAGTACGAGTGGCGGATTTAAGAGTGGGAGTCTGAACATATACTATGGAAAGGCCGTCGGGGTCATAGCTTGATTTAGCAGAACCGTATGTAGCTATTATAGTATAATAATATTTCACACCTGTTTTTGCGGTTTCATCTCTGAAAAAATTGAAGGCTAAACCTTCTGTTGCCAGATTTGATGCTATCTTCTGCCATTTTCCGTTTTCGGTTTTTCGATAAAGATGATAACTGATACCATATCTGGTACTGATCTCTTCACATTCCACGCGAACACCATAAGTATTGTTTTCTATTGACGTAAGCTTGGGAGTAATAACCTTGCCCACAGTCAACCCCTTGGTGTCATAATAGCTTGTATAGCAACCCATTTTGGTGCTATAGCATCTTACTGTATAAGAGTATTTAACACCTTTTTTAGCTGTTTTATCTAAATAACCATCGCTTGAACCTGTGCCAATCTTTTTCCAAGATGTTTCTCCAGGTGCTTTTCTGAAAACAACACGTGAGCCACCGACATTATCATCACCAAAGGCAATTTCAACACCATTTGAAACTTCTCTTGCAATAATTATTCGGGGGATTTCACTGCTATATCCGATTCTGTATTCTTCGCCTTCGGTTATATTACCATTAGTGTGAACAACATCCATATACAAATCAACATAATCTGTTCTATTATCTTTTTTTATTGTTCCGTCAAATTCTTCATTACTTATAAAAACACAATACGTTGAAGATCCATCACTTTTAATTTCTCTATGGAAGTCTTTAATGTTTTCAAATCTTAATTCATAGGAGTCCGCATTCTCTACTGCATCCCAGAAAATTTCAACGCCACCCTTTACGCCCCTATATTTAACGTCGGGTCTGTCGCATTTTTCATTTTCAACGATGCTTATAACCGCGTCTCTGGGAGTACTGCCGATTCCGTCAGAAACCACTATAGCCAGCTGGGCTTTCTCGGTTGCAGGCTTTGTATGATTTACAGCAGGATAACCCATATGTACATAATCCCAATACGGACTTGTTGCACTACCAGTTAAACAAAGTACCCTTACAGTCACATCTTTTGCTTCTTCCGTAAGGTCGTAGGAAATATTAAAAAACTCGGTTCCGTATGAATACCTTTTAGTTACATTAAAGCTATTGATGTATTTTTCAGAATCATATCTGACCATACTGGTTTCGGTAAGTCTCTCAGTCTGTTCAATATCATTATATATTGCTTTAGCAACATATGTATAGCCTACATCATACGCCACATCCATATCCTTATAACTCGTTTTATCTCCCGAATATATAAGAGCATACTCCGAGTCATCAGCATCTTTAGTCTTTCTGTAAAGATTGTAACTATCAGCCTTCACGCTTGTCCAACCAACTAAATTGTAATCCTTATAAATTGTTGTGGAAGTACTGACTTTCGGGAAGAACATTATCGGTTGTGAAGATGTGGCAAACTCACTAAAAATATTATTTCTAATAGCCCTTACAGTAAATTCGTATTCACCGCAACCTTTTATCGTCATATCATAATAGCGATAATATGTTACTGTTGCCTTTACCCAATCACCACCAGAAACTCTATAATACACCTGATACTTATCAGCTAATGGAACAGCATCCCAGGTTATCTTTACACCTTTATCTGTTTCAGTTACCGTCATAAGAGGCTCCTGTAATACTAAATATTCTATACCTTTACTATTATAACTACCTCTACTTGTTGTGCCCTCGGAACGAACAGTGTATAAATATGCTCCGTCTGACTCTGCAGTTTCATCAACAAAGTTCAATACATCTGCATTCACCTTGCCAATACTTGCCCAACCACTGCTTTTATCCAAGGGTCTGCGGTAAACGGTATAAGCGGTTGCGCCCTTAGCCTCGTTCCAACGAAGCTCCATTCCGTTATCAACCACGTTAACACCTGTTAATTCGGGCGAGGCAACGTAATCAATACCCTTTCCTGCATTATATGCACTTATTGCCGTTCCGTGTGATGTGTTTATATATGTGCGTACAGTGTATTGGTAATTGTTACCTGATACTGCAGTAGTGTCCGTATAGGTTGTACCGCCGCGATATGCCTTCTGTATCACTTCCCAGCTGCCGCCGTTTGTTTTTCTATAAACACGATAATACGTTGCATTAGAAGCCGCATTCCATTTTATCTGTATTTTATTGTCGGCCTGAATTGTAACCGATTTAACCACAGGCGCCTCGGCAAAAAGGCAGGTAAGACCGCTGAACTGGAATCTTGAAGCTGTACCACTTTTGTTCAGAGCTTTAACCGTATAAACATATTTACCACTTTTATTCTTAACGGATTTATCGGTAAAGCTAAGCGTGGAAGCACCGACTGTGCCCACATTTGTCCACTTTGTGCCGTTAATTGAACGGCGGTAAATTATGTATTTGGTTGCCGCAGAGGAATGCTTATGCCATGTAATCTGAGGACCGTTAACCGTTGCTTTAACGTTCTTTAAAAGAACTACCTGTTTATTAAAGGCGGTGGTTCTGTCAACAACAATTTTAAACTCCGTTACCGATGGTGTAGAAAGCTTAACATTACCGCTTGAATCCATTTTTGCACCATAGGTAATGCAGTAATATGTTTTGCTACTGAAAACGCCTTTAAGTTTTATCATGGGTGACCATGTATATGTTCCGCGCTCTTCACAATAAACATAGTCCGCAGTCACAAGTTTAGTGTAGTTTTTATCTGAATATATTTCATAGAAAAAATATGTATTATCATATTCCGCATCAATATAAAAATTAATGTAGTCGTGTGAGCCATAAAGTTTTACGGTTGACTGAGTTTTAGTAAACTTACTGTCAGTAGGCATCATATACCCGTAATCACTGGTTGTAGTGCTTACGGAAGCTGCCTGAACACCAACAGCAACAACACTGAGTGCCACAATAACTACAAAAATTATCGCTATGCTTCGTTTAAAGGTTTTCATATATATCCTCCTTTATCTATTAATCCCATTGCAGAATATCCTTATAATTGCCCATATATTTATCCATATTATTGGGCGAATTATTTGCAGAGGCTTTATCTGCACCAAAAGGATTATAATTATTATTGTTGTTATAATAATTGTTGTTGTTATAATAATTGTTGTTGTTATAATAATTGTTGTTGTTATAATAATTGTTGTTGTTATAATAATTGTTGTTGTTATAATAATTGTTGTTGTTATAATAATTGTTGTTATATATGGGCGGAGGTGCCAGTTCAAAAAGAGTGTTTCCGTCGGCTTTCTCCGTTTCGGGTGCCTTTGTCGTTTCGATCTTTACTTCACCGTCAAAGGCTTGGACTGTGCCACCCTCATTAAAATTATAGTTGCCGTTTTCCAAGGAATTCTTGGCAACATCAATCAAGTCACCCGCATCATCAGTAGCTATTTGCTCCGTTTTATTGTATTCGCCTTTGTCGTCATTTGCCGATTCAACATTATTTTCTGTAACCGCTTCTTCGGTAACAGGCTCGGTTGTGGGTTCTGTTACAGGTTCGCTTACGGACTCGGTAACAGGAACCGTTGTTTCTTCCACAGGTACCTCTGTTTTTTCTTCGGCTTTAGCTATGGGCTTTGTCATAAAGCACACGGCAACTACTGCACAAAGCACCAAAGACAACGAGACAGCTATTTTACCAACCTTTTTGTAGGAAAGGGTTGACTTGACTCTTTCTTTTGTGCTAACCTCACCAAAGGCTATGGGACAAGCGGATATTTTAGCCTTATTAACACCTATATCACAAAGTGTACGGGCGTAGTGTTTGCGGTTTTCATCACTCATATTTTTAACAACCGCTTCATCACAGGCAAGTTCCAGGTCCTTACAGAACAGAACATATGAAACCCATACCAAGGGATTGAACCAATGAATACAAAGGAGTGCGAACCCTATAAGCTTCGTAATGTGGTCCAAATATTTTATATGAGTTTTTTCGTGTTCTAATACAAAACCCAGTTTTTCGCCCTTTATACTATACGGAATATAAATTTTAGGCTTAAAAACGCCGAAAACGAAGGGGGACTCTACCCTTTCACTTTGAAAAATATTATCCTGATATTTAACCGCATCACTCATTTTAGCTTTAAGTTTCAAAAAGCTAAAAAGTGCATAAGCCAGAAGCAGTACAGCCACCACAACCCAAGCATACGGCAAAACACTTTTCCAATCAAAAGCAGGATTCGTCACTGCATTTGAAATCTCTGACGAAACAACCGTACTCTGTGGCATATATTCTGACTTATGGGGTACAAGGCTCAGAACACTTTCAAAAGAAACCGGTACAATCAGTTTCAGTGCCACCAACCCCCATAGAATTTTCCTGAAAAGCTTCGGGGATTTTCGCAGAATAACACGTGCGATGAGTACTGCCACAATTAAAAAGGATGATGACAGAGTCATATCAATTATAGTTTTAAAAATACTGTCTAACATCAATTATTCTCCAAGTAACTTAATAATCTCTTTTCGATCCTTTTCCGAAAGCTTTTTGCTTTTTGCGAAAGCTGCAATAAAGGCAGGAATTGAACCGTCAAATTTCTTTTCTAACACTTCATTAATTTCGGAAATCTGTACATCCTCTTTAGAATAAAGGGCTGTTACAACGGAACCCTCTTTTTTGAGAATCCCCCTTTCCTCAAGTCTTTTTATTACCGTATATGTAGTTGTTCTGGACCAACCCAATTGTTCTTTACTTAAAGCAGCAAGTTTAGAGCAAGTTTCAGGCTCATTCTCCCACATAATAAGACAAAAGCGGTATTCACTTTCATGTACTTTAGGTGTTTCCATATCAATACCCCCTCAATTATTTCCAATTTTATTCTACATCATTAGACAAATATTGTCAACAAAAAAATCCGAGGACTTCAAACTGAAATCCTCGGTAATTTTTATTCTGCAAAAACTATATCCTTTTTAAATTCATTAAGACGTACATTGTAAGCCTTAAGAATATCGTCTTTAAACGCAAGTTTTGGTTCCTCTACCCCGAGTTTTTTCATAAGATACTCTGTAAACAAGGGATTCTGAATGAGGAATGGTCCTAAAAGATATGTTCCGAAAAGGTTATTTCGGTGTATACCCTCGGTTTTACTGTCAACCGTTGAGCCGTAACCCTTTGTAACAGTAAGGAAATTATCATTCCCATCAATATCATAGCAATGGGAAAAACGGCTTGTATAGCCTACAATTTCCATATCACCAAAAGCACCTAAGAAAAGGGAGTTATAACGCTTGGGAATTGTACGATCTGCGTAAAAATTAAAAATTCCTAAACCGTCAATCTTTTCGCCATCGGGTTTCTTGATATATTTTCCCATAATCTCAAAGGTATTACCCGTCATAAGGAAAATAACGCCTTTTTCAATAAGCTCGTTTATTCTTTCCTCGTGGCCTTTGAGCCTTGAAAGTATACGTTCCTGATTTGATTCACTACAAGAGCCGAAGTAAACCATATCAACATCTTCTGTAAGGAATTTAGGCATTTCGCTCACGGGTGTTTTTATAAACTCCCCTTCGGGAAGACACATTTCAAAATAACGCATATTAGCCTTATCGCCGAACAAACAACAAATTTCAGGATACAAAATCTCAATTTTCATTATTGTTCACCGCCTTTTGAATTGTAAGCTTCCGTAAAAACAGAAATAATCTTTGATTCCACCTTACAAGCAAGGTCGTAGGTTGAAGTATCGTGAAGAAGATAAAGCTTGTCAATATCCTTATCCATTATATCAACCGCTTTAAATTCATCCTCCTCGCAGAGTATACGTTCCTCGGGAACACCCGCAATAAGAAGACGTAATTTATAGTCAAAACAACGGGGACCCGCAAGAACAATCTGCTTAATACCGTCGGTATTAAGGAACTCAAAGTCCGCATCATATATCCAACCGATAAACTCGGATGAATCGCGGCGTTCGAACAGGTCATCAATCATAATGAAAACGGTTCTGTCCCCATCCTCGTGACCTACGAAATCAAGGGTTCTTGAACAGGAAACGGAGTTCTGTCCCTTAGCCATTGTACGCACAATTTCAGTTTTACCCGCTTTATTTTCTTTATATCTTGTTTGGGTTATACTGATTTTTTTCATATAATCTTTGACTTTTTCCAGGTCAACACCAAACTCGGACATAAGAGTAATTGCGGCAAGTTCATTGTAAATGTTGTAAAGTGCCCTGTTAACCATGGGATAAACCGTTTCAACACTTGAATGGTCAACGGTAATGGTCTGATTTTCGTAGTCAATATTTGTAAGCCTGTAATTAGCCTCGTATGACTTAAAACCACATTTAGGACAATAAGCATTGCCTATATGATGATAACGAAGATAGTTGTACTTTAACTTTTCATCACAATTTGGACAAATTGAAAAGTCATTAATAAGATTCACGCATTCGGTAACGTCAGTATCAAGTTTTTCAACACCGAAATACACACGATTATTATTCTTAAGAAGTTGGGATGACTGAAGACAGTCCGCATTAAGAATAAGTTTTGTGGTTTCGGGCACATAGGTATCAAGAATACTGAAAATGTACTCGGGATGTGCGTTTCTTTTAATAGAATCACGGAAAAGATTGGTTACAACCAAATAGTCGGGCTTGATAAAGGGTAAAATAAGCCTCGAAAATCTTTCGTCAACCTCAAGCACAAGTGCATCAATCTTCGGTTTACCGAAAACATTTACGCTATGTGTAAGGGCAGTAGCAACGCCTGTATTAATGTTTGAGCCATAGCGGTTTGAAACGACCTTCATTCCGCTCTGTGATAAAATATCGGCAACCATATTGGTTGTAGTTGTTTTACCGTTAGTACCCGTAACACATAATACATTGGGTGACTTTTTTGTTCTCGCAAGATAATCGGGACATATTTTAAGAGCAATATACCCGGGATACATTGTTGCGTTACGCTTTAAAAGTCGGAGCAACAAATATACGGTTTTAGATGCCCAGAGGGCAATTAAATATCTTATACGACCCATAGGGTTTATTCAACCTCCGAAGTACAATGGGGGCAACGAGTTGCATCAAGTGCAATTTCACTCTTACAGAAGGGACAAACCTTTGTTGTGGGAGCTTCTTCAACAGCTTCCTCTTTCTTTGTGCCTGCAGTTCTGATTTTGTTGATGAACTTAACAAGAAGGAAAATAACGAATGCTGTGATAATGAAGTTGATTACACCCTGAATGAAAAGACCGTAGTTAAGTGTGGAAATACCTGCTTCCTGAGCTGCTGCCAAAGTCATATCAACGGGAACCACGAAACCATCTTCTCCGAGGATAACAAACATATCAGCAAAAGCAAGCTTACCTGTAATGAGTGTAATAAGGGGTGTAACAATATCGTTTACAAGACTTGTTACAATACCTGAAAACGCACCGCCGATAATAACGCCGACTGCAAGGTCAATAACATTACCTTTAGCAATGAAATCCTTAAATTCTCCAAAAAACTTTTTCATAAAGAATACATCTCCTTAAATAATAAAAATTTACCTTAAAATTATATCACACATATTTCGACTTTTAAAGTGTTTTGCACCATAAAACATAAAAAATTACATTTTATTGTAAAAAGAATGAGTCGTATTTAGCGACCCATTCTTCTTACAAAGATTTGATTGCATCAATAATTTTATGGGCTACCTGTTCCTTAGACATCAAATCAAGCTCTTTCACTTCATTTTTGGTAATAAGCGTAATAATATTTGTGTCAACCCCAAAACCCGAACCTTCTGTTCTGAGGGAATTTGCACATATCATATCACAATTTTTATTATTGAGCTTTTTGCGTGAATTTTCAATAACATTTTCAGTTTCCATTGAAAAACCGCATATTATCTGACCTTCCCGTTTATTTTCGCCCAGATACTTAAGGATATCTTTTGTTCGCTTAAGTTTAATTGACATATCATCATCAGATTTTTTGATTTTATTATCCGCAACGCTGATGGGTGTATAATCTGCAACAGCAGCAGCCTTTATTATAATATCTGCGTCATCAGAATATTCGCAAACTGCATTAAACATATCCTCAGCCGTAACCACATCAACAGTTTTTATAAATAGCGGAACTTCTATATCTGTATGTCCTTTTATAAGGGTTACATCCGCCCCTCTGAGCATTGCCGCTTTAGCCATAGCAATACCCATTTTACCGCTGGAGTGATTGGTAATAAATCTTACGGGGTCAATGGATTCTCTTGTAGAACCTGCGGTAACAAGAACCTTTTTGCCTTCCAAATCCTTCGGGAAAGCTATTTCTCTGAGGATATACTGTAATAAAACAGTTTCATCCGGCATACGACCATCGCCGATATCCCCGTTTGCCAACATACCTTTGTCCGCTTCGATTATTTCATAACCGAATCTTTTTAATTTTTCTATATTATCCTGAACTATGGGGTTATGAATCATATTATGATTCATAGCTGGTGAAATGATTTTTTTACAAGGACAAGCCATAACAGTGGTTGTCAACATATCGTCCGCAATTCCGTTCGCTATTTTTCCTATAACATTGGCTGAAGCAGGTGCAACAAGAACCACATCCGCTTGTTTTGCTATAGCAACGTGTTCAACACTGTATTGAAAATTCCTATCAAAAGTATCAACAAGACATTTATTTGAAACAAGACTTTCAAAAGTAATCGGATTTATAAAATTGGTTGCATTCTGCGTCATAAGAACATGAACATTGCAATTGAGTTTCTTCAACATTCTCGCAAGATTGGCGATTTTATAGGCTGCGATACTGCCCGTAACAGCAAGAACAACCGTTTTACCTTTAAGCATACCAAACCTCCGTAAACAATAGTTTTTTATTTCAGCACCTGTAGTATAACACAAAAACTTTGCAATTTATATAGATTTTCAAAAAAAACTGTGATATAATCCGCTTGAAAGGTGTTTCTGAAATAATTATTGCTATTTTGTAATTTTGCACGCAGGTATTCCAACGGAAACTTGACGTAATTATCTAAGGTTCGTCTTTTATATGTATTGTATCCCCCGGTGGGAATAATAACAAGGAGGCTCCTCTATGAAAAACTCAAAAGATAAAATCAAACAACTTGTTTTACTGGCGTTGTTTTCAGCAATTCTTCTGGTAATGTCTTACACACCATTGGGATATCTTAATATTGGTCCGTTAGCAATTACACTTAATGTTATACCCGTTGCTTTAGCCGCTGTAACATTAGGTCCTGCCGGCGGAGCTTTTGTCGGTGCCGTCTTTGGTATAACAAGCTTCCTGCAATGCATCGGCATTGGCGGAACAAGTGCAATGGGAGTTATACTATTTGAAATAAGCCCCACGCTGACTTTTATACAGCGTTTCTTCCCCAGAGTTTTAGAGGGTCTTCTTGCAGGGTTTATTTTTAAGGGTATGAAAAAGCTCACCAACAACACCATATCATGTGCGGTTTCCGGTTTTTCCACAGCCTTTTTAAACACACTGCTTTTTATGACAACCCTTATCTTCCTTTTTGGAAATACCGATTACATAAAGAATCTGGTTGGCGGACAAAATATTATTGTTTTCATCTGTACTTTCGTTGGAATCAATGCCGTTTTTGAAATGATAGCGGCAACCTTACTAACCGGTGTTATAGGCACTGCACTTTTCAAGGCAAAACTCGTTCCTCACCATCAACCCAAAAGGAGGAAATCTAAATGATTCTTGCGGTAGATATAGGCAATACCAATATAGTAGTCGGGTGTTTTTCCGACAATAAAATTCTTTTTACCGAAAGAATTTCAACTAATAAAACCGCAACAGACCTTGAATATGCTTCTTCCGTACAAATGGCTATGCATATGCACAACATTGATTCTCATATGCTCAAAGGTGCAATAATATCTTCCGTTGTTCCATCGGTTACAAACACATTCAAAAGAGCCGTGGAAAAATATGCCGGAGTTGACGTTATTGTTGTGGGACCCGGAATCAAAACCGGATTAAGTATAACTATTGACAACCCCGCTCAATTAGGAAGCGACCTTGTAGTTGACGCCGTAGCAGGAATAAACGAATATCCTGTTCCACAGATAATAATTGATATGGGCACGGCTACAACAATGTCGGTAATAGACAAAAGTAAGAATTACATCGGCGGAATAATTATGACCGGTATTTCCGTATCAGCAGAAGCATTGGCGTCAAGAACCTCTCAGTTACCGAGAATCGCATACGAGGTACCCAAAAAAGTTATCGGTACAAATACTGTTGACTGTATGAAAAGTGGCATAATACACGCAAATGCTTGTGCTATTGACGGCCTGATCAGTAAAATCGAAGAAGAAATCGGTAGTAAATGTACAGTAATAGCTACAGGCGGACTCGCAGGTACAATAATTCCTCTATGCAACAAAAAAATTATAATCGACGATGAACTCCTTTTGAAAGGATTAATGATTATATATAACAAAAACACATAAAAACAACGGCTACATCCTGCGATGTAGCCGTTAATTATTTTTCTGAACTTATTCTGCAACCGGTTTTGTAAGGGGTGCTGCAGTTGTTGTAACAGGTTTAGATGTAATATCTGTGTAATATGCGTAGGGTTTAAATGTCATAGCTTTGAGCATTGCCTCACTATCAGCAATTGCATTTTCTGTGTCGCCTTCAGCTATAAAACGAACTTTATAAAGGTTTTTGGAGTTTTCGAAGAAGTACATAACGATGATACCGTCTTTAGTTTCCATAGTGAAACGGCAAAGACCTTTATAATCCTCACCTGCATCTATGTCCTCTTCCCAAGTAGCGGTAACATCCTCAAGTTTACTTAAATCATTATAATCCTGCTTGGTCCCTTCATAATAATCATCGTAAAACTGTTTAACAATTGTTATCTCAAAAGCCTTAGTTTCATCCTTATTTGTGAAGACGCCAAACTCATTAGTTGACTTCCAACCCTCCGGAATCTCAAAGAAGAAACCTAAATCTTCAACAACTCCGTCATCCTCAATAGGCTGGAATTCCTGAGCCTGTGTTACATATTCGCCATTGTCGTCTTTGATTTTTTTACCGTCCTCATCGGTAGCATAAACAATAATTCTACCGTCTGAGTCAAGTACTTTTTCGCCATTTTCATCTGTAACGAAGTCAATGTCTTTATTTTCTACGTATATGCCCTCTTCTTCCTCGTTTTTACTACAAGCGGCAAAAACACACATAAAGAGTGCTGTTGCTACAAGAAGAACGGCAATTATTTTCTTACTCAAAAGAAACACCTCTGTATTATTTTTTAACCCGGATTAAGCCTCGGTTGATGTTTCAAGGGGGCTTGTGGGAAGTTCAGTAGTCCAGGTCATATTGTAATCCGCAACATCCTCAAGATTGAAAATAACGCTTACATCACCATAGGATTCAAGTGTTCCTGCACCTGTCATATCTGCAACTACAACTGCATTTTTGCGGTAGTTGATATTTTCAACTTCGTCAGTAAGTCTGTTAACTCTTGCAGTAATCTTACAGTCTGTGTAAGAAACGGTGTAGTCGTTGAGTTTAAGATAATCTGCAGTTTTTGCAATTTCAGGAGAAGCGAGAACATCCTCTTTGTCGCGAAGGTCAAATGCCTTAGCGAGTACATCTGCATTTTCATCCTCTGCGATATCGGCGAAAGCGATTGTGATGTAGTAATAATCGCCAACTTCTTTAATTGTTGCGTAGTCAATATCGTTTACTGTAAGGCTTGATGCCCATGATTCGCCTTTTACGAGGAGATACTCTGTATTATCGCCGCCAAAGGGAACATCGCCTGATTTTTCTTTAATATTCTTAAGGAACAAATCTTTGATACCTTTAGCTGCGTCGTTAATTGCGGTGAGGGATTCGTCAACTTCCTCTGCATCCTCGGCACCTTTTTTAGTCACCGTGATATCATCTGGAACATTGATTTCGAATCTGTATGAGAGAGCAGGTTTCTGAACCTTAACACCGTTTACGATGCTATTGAAATAATCAAGAACCGCTTCGCTGCTATGTCCAACGGGAGTTGCGCTCTCGGTAGGTTCAACTGCGTCTGTAACAAACTGACTTTCAGTTTCGGTAACTTCGCCATCCTTTTTGTCAGAGCCACAAGCCGCAAAAGAAAGAAGCATTGCACTGATAACTAAAAGAGATACTAATACTGTCAAAATACGTTTCATAAAGGTTTGACCCCTTTCGATAATTGTTGCAAATGTCGATAAATACCGACTTTACTATTTATTCACCTTGAGATTATACCATAAAAAAGCCATTAACAACAGACATTTTTAAGATTTTTTTATCTTTGTGCAAAAACCACAAAACAACACCCCTCTCTTTGTATTTATCAACCAACACTATACACATTGAATTGTAACTAACTGATTGACATTTGAAACATTATGAAATATAATCTATAATAGGAAAAGAGGTATATACCATGATTGAAATGAACAAAAACGGTTTACCCGATAAAAAATCTGTAAAAGCACGTGAATCCAACGCACTTAAATTCCTTTGTGTTGTGTTGGCTTGTATTACACTTTTTGTAAGTGTGGTATGCGTTGCAGTCCACGCGAGAAACACGAAACTCCGTAAGGACCTTATCGTTATGCAAAGTGGCGAGTCATCACCCGCGACCAACGCGAAACCCGTGGATGCTACCCAAAAGCCCGGCACAATAAAGCCCGTTGATACATCGGCACCCACTCAGGCTACTACCGAGGATACAACTACACCTCAAAAAGCCGAAACTCCCGGTACAATTGAGAACCCAACTATTATCACAATTGATGAAGAAAAATGGCATCTCACACTTGTAAACTCGGGTTATCGCATCCCCGATTCATACTCCCCCGACTTAGTATACGTTTGTGGTAGCGGTGAAAGGCTCGACAGAAAAGTTGCAGAGCATTACGAGAAAATGTACAATGCAGCTCTCGAAGACGGTGTTACTCTTACACCTTGCTCAGGCTATCGCTCTTACGAAACTCAGGAACGTAACTACAACCGTAAAATTGATTTCTACGTTGGTCAGGGTTACTCATACGATGACGCAAAAATCAAAGCCGCCACAATCATTATGCCTCCCGGAAGTTCCGAGCATAATTTAGGTTACGCAATGGATATTGTGTGCGTTGACGAATGGTTTGAAGATACGGACGAATTCAAATGGCTTCAGGAAAATGCCGCAGACTACGGTTTCATTATGAGATACCCCAAGGATAAGCAGGATATTACAAAAGTTATTTACGAACCCTGGCATTGGCGTTATGTTGGCGTTGAAACCGCAAAGGAATTAAAAGAAAGCGGATTAGTTCTTGAGGAATATATGGGGGTTGCCTGATGATAGGAATTACTGTTGAAAAAGCCCACGGCGAATATGACCCCGGCACAAGCAAATTTTTCGGAGCACCCACAATGCCCGAGGAATGGCTTTCAGACGGTACAATAAATGACGAAGATTTCTTCTTTTGTCAATTAAAAATATCCGAACTCAAAAAATTCGATAAAGACGGCTTATTACCTCAAAAAGGTTTCATTTATATTTTCCTTTCATTTGAAGACGGTAAATTCATACCAAATATCCGTTACTGCAATAGCGAACCCGACACGCTTATTGATGATTTCAACGCGGGATTTGATTTTTTAGGCGATACGGATACCGAGTATTCAATTGACTATTTTGAAACCGATAGTGCAGAGGACGGCACAAGGCTTATTGTAGAAAATGATGATACCGTCATTCTACTTCAGTATGACCCCCTTGATGACAATATGCCATCATTCCTTGCAGATACAGAAAAAATAGCCTATATTTCAATTGCCAAAGATAATTTTAAAAAATTGGATTTTACAAAAGCAGAATTTTATATTAAATAAAAATTACTCTGTCATCCATTTGATGGGTGACAGAGTTTTTTTATTTTATCTCCGCTATTGTTACACCGTTTTCGCCTTCACCGAATGTTCCTAAACGGAAAGTTCTGATTCTGGGGTCGGATTTAAGATATTGAGTAACACCCGCTCTTAAAGCCCCCGTTCCTTTACCGTGAATGATGGTACATTCCGTAAGTCCCGAACGAAGCAGGTCATCAAGAAACCTGTCGAGAACAATAATGGCTTCATCTACCATAAGCCCTCTTAAATCGCAACGATTATTTACCTGCATTGATGCACGGCTTTCTCCTGAAACTCTACCTATATTAACCTGCTTTTTGGCTTTATTCTCTTTTTTAGGTTTATCAACAAGGCGTAAAGTTTCTTCCTTAACCCTCATTTTGAGCATACCTGCGGCAATTTCCACATTACCCTTTTTATCCTTAAGTGCAGTAACACTTGCGTTTTTGCCGATAGTTTTACAAAATACCGTATCACCTATTTCAAGGGGTCTTGGTAAGGTGTAATCATCGCTATCGTCATTACTGTCAAATACAGGGTTAATAGCACTGTTTATTGAATCAAGATGGGAATTAACCGTACTTTTTGCACGTCTTGCAAGGTCGGTGGCATTTTTTGTTTCTTTTGCTTCTTTTTTAAGTTTTTCAACTTCGTTAAGAAGGGCATTTGCCTCTCGTTTTGCGTGTTCAACAATCCTTAACGCTTCGCCCCTGGCATTCTCAATCTCTCTTTCGTGTCTGAATTGGGCATCTTTAAGAAGATTTTCCGCCTTTTGTCTGTCTTTGTTAGCCTGAGCAGTAATTTCACGGGCTTTGGTATGCTCGTCCTCCATTTCAAGGCGACTTTTTTCGAGCATATCAACCACGTCTTCAAATCGCACGTTTTCAGAGGAAACAAGCTCCCCTGCCCTATTAATAATACTCTTATCCACACCCAATCTTTCGGATATGGCAAAAGCATTTGAACGACCGGGGATACCAATAAGGAGTCGGTAAGTAGGTCTTAAACTGTTTACATCAAACTCACAAGAACCATTTTCTACCCGTGGGGTCTGAAGTGCATATGCCTTAAGCTCCGCATAGTGGGTCGTGGCGGCAATTTTTGCACCTTGGAAATGAAGTTGCTCCAAAATAGCCATAGCAAGTGCCGCACCCTCAACGGGGTCCGTACCCGCTCCCAACTCATCAATAAGAACAAGACTTTTTTCATTGGCTTTTTCGAGAATATTTACAATATTCACCATATGGGACGAAAAAGTTGAAAGGGATTGCTCAATACTCTGTTCATCACCTATATCCACAAGGATACTATCGTAAACACTTACTTTACTTTCGTCGGCAGTGGGTATCATAAGTCCCGATGCCGCCATAGCCGATAAAAGACCCACGGTTTTAATTGCCACCGTTTTACCGCCCGTATTAGGGCCTGTTATAACAAGTGTATCAAAATCCGAACCAAGTCTTATATCCGTTGCTACAACCTTTTTAGGGTCAATAAGCGGGTGTCTTGCTTTACGTAAATCCGTCACACCCTTGTCGTTAAGCACGGGAACTGACGCTTTCATCTGATAAGCAAGATGGGCTTTAGCGAATATGACGTTAATTTCAACGGCACATTCGTAACTGCCCTTTATTTCTTCAAGGAAGTTTCCCGCTTCAACTGAAAGCTCATAAAGAATACGTTCTATTTCCTGAGCCTCTTTACCTTTTAAAACCCTGATGTCATTATTCGCTTCAACTACACCTGCAGGTTCAACGAAAACCGTAGCACCCGTAGATGATGTATCGTGTACGAGACCCGAAACATTAGATCTGTGTTCACTTTTTACGGGCACAACGTATCTTCCGTTACGTTGGGTTATAATCGCATCCTGTAAAACTGTTTTCAGGCTCTGTGAACGAATAAGTTTTTCAAGTTGGTCACGTACACTGTTTTCTTTATTTTTTATTTGTCGGCGAATGGATGCAAGTTCGGGTGATGCATTATCACTCATTTCATCCTCCGACAAAATAGCGGAAGTTATTTTATCTTCAAGATATTTATTGGGCATTAAGGAATTGAAATATACGTCAATACTCAATTCATTTTGTCCGCTGTTACTACGCCACTCACTGATTGAACGCACCGCTCTGACGGTACTTGCAATATCAAGAAGTTCTTTCATAGAAAGCACTCCGCCTGCGGCAGCTCTTGAAAGAGAGTTGGTAACATTCTTAAGACCACCGAAAGATGGTCCGCCATGTTTTGCAAGTAATATGTAGGCATCCTCAGTCATTTTCATAAGACGAAGTGCCGCGTTTATATCGGTTTCGGGACGCAACTGCATAATTATTTCCTTTGCGTCGTCGTTACAACCACGCACCGACAGAAGTTCCAAAACCTTATCAAATTCAAGTGCTTTTAAATGCTTAGTCATTCCATTCATAATGTTAAAGTCCTGTAAAAATCAAGTGTTTTAAATTTCCGTTGAGTTTTATGTAGCAAATACCCCTCGCTCACCTGTGAAAATTTCAAGAGGGCATCGTCGGATAATGTGAAAGAAAAAATCTTCTCGAAATCCGAAAGTGAAACATACCTCATTGCCTGTATTACGGATGCATTCACACTATAACGTTGCCCTATGGGTAAACAATTTTCACAATAAATTTTACCGCTTTCGGGTGAAAAATACATTATATCGGACTCATACTCACCACAATTATCGCACCCTACAAGGGCGGGCATATATCCGCCAAGAGACATTAATCTCATTTCTGTAACACTTTTAATAAAAAGAGGTTTTTTCTTATTTTCTTTTAAGAGCCACAGGGCATTAAGAAAAAGTCGGAGAACCTCCCCCGACTCGTAATCTTCATCGCAAAATTCGTTGGCAAGTTCGCAAAAATACTGAGCCAATGCCATTTTTTCAACATCCTGACGGAGTTCAAAAAACACCTCCTTAACCAAAGCATCTTCCACAGAATACGCATCCTTAGTCTTAACAAAGGTGAAATCAGAATAAGCCAAAAGGGATGTTGCCGCCAATTTTTTGCTTTTGGTTTTTTTAGCACCCCTTGAAAAAGCACGCACAATACCATACTGTGCCGTAAGCACAGTAATCAGTCTGTCGGCTTCACCGATACTCTGTTCCCTTATTACAAGACCCGGTGCGGTTATCTTTATCACGTGGTTCCAACTCCGTTTTATTTACGGCATTTACACAATTGCGATACTCAAGGTAATCGGCTACCTTACCGCCTTCGCAAAATCGTTGCCAAAGTTCATTTTCATCCATAACACCACTCCCACCGAAATATCTGTAATAATATTTTATTCATCGGGAGTAGGTTTATACAGTTAAGACAGGTTATATAAAAGTTAAATTAATCCAAACCGAAATTGTGTATAAGACCCTCACGGTTTCGCCAATCCTCTTTAACTTTTACCCAACACTGAAGATTAACCTTACAGTCAAAAAATTGCTCAAGTTCGTGACGTGCATTGGTTGAAATTTCTTTGAGCATAGCACCTTTTTTGCCGATAATTATACCTTTATGGCTTTCACGCTCACAGTATATTACCGCTTCAACATCGAGTATGGGCTTGTCCTCACGTTCACGCATTTTCTCAATGGAAACCGCTATACCGTGGGGAATTTCCTCATTAAGTCGGTGAAGAAGTTTTTCACGAATCATCTCAGAAGCAAGTACACGCTCAGGTTGGTCGGTTAAAGTGTCCTCGGGGAAGAAAAACTCGGACTCTTCCGCAAGGTTTATAAGTTCATTTTTAAGAGCATCCATACCGTCGCCATCACGGGCGCTTACGGGTACTACCGCCTGAAAATCAAGAAGTTTTGTAAGTTCCAAAATTCTTGACATAAGTTCCTGTTTATCGGCAACCATATCGATTTTATTTATAGCGAGAACAACGGGTATTCTTTCTGCTCTGAGTTTTTCAAGCAACTCCAATTCCGTTGGTCTGATTTCGCCACGAGGCTCTGTAACAAAAAGGCAGGAATCAACTCCGCCTATACTGTCATCCACCGCCTGAATCATCTTTTCGCCCAACTTGGTTTTAGGTTTGTGGAAACCGGGTGTATCAGTAAAAACCAACTGAACATCACCCTCGGTAAGAACACCCATAATCTTAATACGGGTAGTCTGGGGTCTTGATGATACAATGGCAATTTTCTGTCCTAAAAGGCGGTTGAGAATCGAAGATTTACCCACATTGGGTCTGCCTACTATTGCTATAAACGCTGTTTTTCTTTGTGACATTATTGTTTTTCCTTTTTAGTGAAGTCAAATTTAAAAATAAAAATCATTGAAACTATAATCGCTAATACAAATAATACCAAACTCAAGAGATTCTCGGAAAAGTGTATGTATAGTGATTTAAATGCAGTTGGTTGCCACAGAATGGCAATACCTACAAAAACTGAAGAAATTGCAAAAACCAAAACCGCACCCGCCGCAACATCCTTTGCAACTTTAACCGCATTGTTGAGCTCTTTGGTAGCGGCATCATTAGTCTTTTCAATAGCGGTATTTATCATTTCACTCGCTAAAACCAATGCACTGGTAATTATCAGAAGTGCAACCTCGGTTCTGCTCAAAACGAAATAATCAAACCGCACAAGAAAATAGGTCATAAAACCAAGGAAAGTCAAATGAATTCTGAAATTACGCTCATGTGAAATCATCCAACCAAGCCCTTTAAAAGCATACATAAAGCTCCGTAAAAGGCTCTTTAAATCCTTCATATTATTCCTCCTCGGAATTCATATAATAAGACTCATTGCGTTTTAAACCGAGTTCAGTAAGCACGTGTTCCTCTTTTTCACGCATATGAACTGCCTCAATACCTCCGTTCACGTGGTCATAGCCTAAAAGATGGAGCATTGAATGTACTGTAAGGAAGCCTATTTCACGTTGTAATGTATGTCCGTATTCCTCTGCCTGACGTACCGCAGTTTCAACAGAGATTACTATGTCGCCTAAAAGACAAGCACCCGTTTCCAGATTCTTATCATAAACACCGTCCTCACCCAAGGGGAATGAAAGCACATCAGTACTTCTGTCAATATTACGGTGCATTTTATTAAGTTCGTGAATACGTTCGTCATCAACAAATGTGACGCTTATTTCCGCAGGCTCAGAAAAATTCTCAAATGTGAGAACCGCGTTACAACAACGTCTCACAAGAAGTCTTACACCGGTAGGAATTTTTATTGCTTTCTGGTCATTGGTGATAATAACTTTTATTTTTTCTTTCATTTCCTTTTCTTTGCCTCCTCGTATTTTTCATAAGACCTGATAATATCCTGTACAAGTTTGTGTCTTACAACATCCTTACCTGTAAAACGGACAATATCAATCTGCTCCATATTTTTAAGAATTTTTGTAACTTCAACGAGACCCGACCGTTTTCCCTCGGGTAAGTCAATCTGTGTAACGTCACCCGTCACAACAACCTTTGAATTGAAACCCATTCGGGTTAAAAACATCTTCATCTGCTCGGGTGTAGTATTCTGAGCCTCGTCGAGGATGATAAAACTATCGTCAAGGGTTCTTCCTCGCATATACGCAAGGGGTGCAACCTCAATATTCCCTCTTTCAAGATATTTATTGAAATTTTCTGCCCCAAGCATATCGAAAAGGGCATCGTAAAGAGGTCTTAAATAAGGGTCGACCTTACTTTGAAGGTCACCGGGAAGAAATCCTAATTTTTCACCAGCTTCAACCGCGGGTCTTGTAAGGATAATACGGTTAACCTCTTTTGCTCTGAAGGCATTTACTGCCATAGCAACTGCAAGATAGGTTTTACCCGTACCCGCAGGACCAACACCGATAACTATTGTGTTATTCTTTATGGATTCAACATAGTTTTTCTGACCCAAGGTTTTGGGTTTGACGGGTTTACCCTTACTGGTAATACATACGCAATCCCCCGACATAGTGGTAATTTTATCTTCATTGCCGTCATCGACGAGAGAAATTACATATCTTACATTTTGCTCATTAAGGCTTTCACCACGGTTGAGAAGCATAAGAAGACCGTTAACCGCTTTCACAGCCTTAGCCACACATTCAGGTTCACCGTTTATTTTTATATCGGAGCCACGACTGATAACATCCACTCCGAAGGATTTTTCAATAAGTCTGATATTTTCATCAAAACTCCCGAACAGACTTACCGCCTGTTCCATCCTGTCTACATTAATTATCTGTTCCGATTTAATTACCTTCTTTATAAAATACTACTATACAGAAACAGTATACCACACTTTTTGTAAATGTCTACTAAATTTTTCAAATATTTTTGTTAAAAGATATCAGTTTTCTTCTACAAAAAAGCCTTTTTCCAAGGCGATATTTTCAACACAAACAATGCTCATTGTCAGTTTTTGCCCCGTTTTTTTATCACTTACGGTGTATTTTACGCTCTTTATATCTGCATCTTTATAGTCTTTTCTTTTTTCTCTGATACAGGAAAGGAAATTTAACATATAGGTTTCCTGAGAATTATACTCGCCTTTCGTTTCAATAAAAGCGATACCCTCATCCCTTATAACCCCCACAGGAAGAATTGTGGAGTTAACCGAAAAAGGAATATCTGTTTCAGATAATTCTTCGCCTTTGGGTTTGAATCCCAAAGGAATTTTAAGACCAAACAAATCAAGGCGATACCTGACAAATTTTTCATCAGCGGTTTTCAAAGTATTTTTGTATTCACATTCGGATGTAAATGTGTTTTTTGTCTCAGCAAAAACTTTCCCACGTGCTCTGACGAAACTTTCACTTCCGTCGGCATTGGTTTTAACACCGGAAATCAACAGACTTCCCTCTGAGACGAAACCGCCCTCCTTAACCATATTAGTACCGCCATAGCCCTCCATCAGTGTGATTTTACCGCTTTTTGATGCCACAATATTGGAGGGGGTTTTAGTATCAATTATTTCCGGTGAAGGGGTTGCGGGAGTATATTCAATTTTCGCTTTATCTCCAAAAATATTAAGAGAAACCCACGAAAGTTCAGGGTACATTTCAAGCAACGCTTCCTGCACTTCGGGTATATCAATTTTTGACTTCCTTGCACCCGGTTTAACACCCAGAATTTCAAGATTTTCTGTAAAGTTATTTATCTTTACACCATCCTCTTGAGCAACTTCCACCTCCCATATAAACCCCGACATATACCACACAAGGCACACGGCAACTGCCAAACCCACAAGCAATCCGCAACGCCATTTATAACGTTTTGCCCAAAAAGGAATCCCTTTGTTTTCAAGGGTTTTCACCGTCATTCCCGAGTTTTTGGCAGGTTTTTCTATATTTTGAAACTCTTTGGCAGATGTACAGGCTTTGACCTTTACACCATCATTTTCCACGTTCCATAGACTTAACCCATTGGTTTTGCAGAGGTTCAGAAATCTCTCGGGAAAACCGCCTTCCGCACAGAACACAACATAACCGCTGATATAGCGAAAAATACTTATCATAACACTCAACCCCACACAAAAACGTCATATAAATTCGAGTTTTTTTATATTCCCTTTTATATCCGTCTGACCGAAAACAAAAGAATCCGCCACAAGGTTTTCTCCCGTGATTTTCAAATTCAAATCACCTAAATTCAACACCATATATTCCTTTGAATAGTCCACAACACATTTACAATCCGTAATAATAACCCGTGTATTTGAAAAAAGTTCAATAGTACAACTGTTTATATTTTCGCTTACCGCTTTTAATCGGTTTAATTTCATTGAAATTCAAATCCCCCTTTTGAATATTTTTATGCACCCTTTTCATAAAATATTTTGAGGTGTGTTGAATTATGGCAAAAAAGATTTTAAAAAGGTATTTAAGTTACGTACTCATAGGATTTATGGTGCTTATATGCCTATGGGGTTTTATATTTCATCCTGAAAAAATTGCACAAGGGGTTTTAAAAGGGTTACTTTTGGCAGGACAAAAAGTTATACCCTCACTTTTCCCTTTTATGGTCTTTTCATCCTGTATTTCAAAAACCCGGATGTTTCACTCAATTTCCTATAAAATTGAAAAACTCACCAAAAAAATCTTCAAGATTTCAGGTATAGGTTTCTCATCAATTCTGTTAGGTTTTTTAGGGGGATATCCCGTAGGTGCAAAAAGTGTCAATGATATATATTCCCGTGGACTCGTAACCAAAAACGAAGCCTGCAGACTTTTTTGTTGGTGTTCGAATCCTTCCCCTGCCTTTGTAATTTCTGCCGTGGGAGTTTTTATGTTTTCCTCATATAAGAGCGGTATTATTCTTTATATCTCATCAGTACTATCCGCATTTGCAATCGGTTTTTGTACACGTTTTTTTGAAGATGATAAAGGCTGTGATATTTCAACACCCCTATTTACGCAACCTAAAAACATATTCACTGACTCCGTATCTGAAACGAGCGAAACAACCTTAGGAATATGCGGTTGGTTACTTACCTTTTGTTCAATATCCGCTCTTGTTGAGGTGCTGATTCCTCAAAAAACGGCTATGACATTTATAAACTGTATCTCCGAAGTTACTTTCGGTTGCGAAACTGCATCCGCAGAAGGTCTGCCCTTACCAATAATATCGGCAATACTCGGGTTCGGTGGCTTTGCAGTAATTTTTCAGATACTTACATATATGAAAAACTGTGGTTTAAGCCTCAGGGTTTTCATATGTATCAAAGCACTGAACGGTGCGTTAAATGCTTTTTTCTGCTCTGTTTTAATGAGGATTTTCCCCGAAAGCACAACAGTTTCTGCCACCATAACAGCGGGTAATCAGGTTTTTTCATTAAGTAACAGTATAATAACGGGGTTATTCCTTATTATTATGTGCACGGTTTTTGTATTAGAGGTTGATAACAAAAGAAAAGTGTGTTAATATATCCTTGTCAGGAGTGGTAAAAATGGCTTTAAATCTTTTCAAGGGTAAAACTGAACCTCAGTGCGGTTATTGCGAACACGCAGAGATTGCGCCCGACAGTAGTGTTGCCGTATGCAGAAAAATGGGCGGTATTATGCAATTACACTCCAAGTGCAAAAAATTCAGATACGACCCTTTAAAAAGAGAACCTAAAACTCCCTCGTTTTCTACGGACTTTTCAAAAGATGATTTCGCGTTGTAGTACCCTTGGCGGGGTACTGCAACCATTTTTTGTAACATCTTACAAAATGATTGCGATATATTTCGATAAATTCTAACCGATTATTTTGTCGAATTGACTTGAAAAGCATTTAATTTATTAGTACAATTATAAAAGAATATATTTAACGGAGGTTAATGTCGTGGCAGATGCATTCGGTATTCCCAACACTATCCCGGTAGGTCCCCTCGGTATAATCGCTACACCCGGTTGCGAGGAACTTGCTCAGAAAATCAACAACTATCTCACTTCATGGCGTGAAGAAAGAGAAAGCGAACACAAAACATCCATCGCTTTCTACGGCTATCAGAGAGAAACTTTCATTATTGACGCCGACTTTACAAGATTCGGCTCAGGTGAAGGTAAATGCGTACTTCATGAAACTGTAAGAGGTTACGATGTTTTCATTATCTGTGACTGTTTCAATCACGGCATTACCTACAATATGTACGGTTACGAAAACCACTATTCCCCTGACGAGCATTATGCTAACCTTAAACGTGCCATCTCCGCCGTTGAAGGTAAAGCCAGAAGAATCAACGTTATTATGCCCATGCTTTACGAGGGCAGACAGCACAAGCGTTCAAGACGTGAATCCCTTGACTGTGCAATTGCACTTCAGGAACTTTGTACAGATATGGGTGTTGAAAACATCATCACATTTGATGCTCACGACCCCAGAGTACAGAACGCTATTCCTCTTAAGGGCTTTGAAAATGTTGCTCCTACATATCAGATGATTAAGGCTCTTACCAAAAACTTTAATGACCTTAAAATCGACCACGACCACCTTATGGTTATCTCCCCTGATGAAGGCGGTATGAGCCGTTGTATTTACTATTCAACAGTTCTCGGTATTGACCTCGGTATGTTCTACAAACGCCGTGACTACTCAGTTGTTGTAAACGGCAGAAACCCCATTCTTGCTCACGAGTTCCTCGGTGATAACGTTGAAGGTAAGGACTGCCTTATTATTGACGATATGATTTCATCAGGCGACTCTATGATTGAGGTTGCTACAAAGCTTAAAGAACTTAAAGCTAACAGAATCTTCGTATGTACAAGCTTTGGTCTTTTCTGCAACGGACTTCAGGAATTTGACAAGGCTTATGAAAAAGGTATTCTTGATGGTGTATTCACTACAAACCTTGTTTACAGAACACCTGAACTTCTCGAAAAACCCTGGTATTTCGAAGTTGATATGAGTAAATATTGCTCACTTATTATTGACACACTTAACCACGACTGCTCAGTAAGTTATCTTCTTAATCCTGCCGAGAAAATCAAAGCAAGACTCCAGAAATACAAAGAGCAACAGCAAAAAGAAGAACTTTCTCTTTTTAACAATTAATTTTTCAAGAAAGGAGCAACTGCTCCTTTCTTTTTTTACTCAAATTATTATTGACAATCTTGTTTCAATATAGTATTATTTATAAAGATAGTTAAAAGGTGACTTATTATTCACCTTGAAATTAATACTTCAAAAGTAATTGGAGGCAATTCAATCATGATGAAAAAGAAAAATATTGCTTTGTACATTATTCTCAACATTGTAACACTCGGCATTTTCCGTTTCTTCTTCTGGTACAAATGGACAAAGGACCTTAACAAACTTTGTGACGGTGATGATAAAGAAAGTGCAAACTACTTCCTTATCCTCATTCTCAACGTGTTCTCTCTTGGTATTAACGTTCCCGTATGGAACTATCAGATGGGTGAAAGAATGTTCCAGAAAGCCGGCGATTACGGCGTAGAACTCAAACACGGCGGTCTTTTCATAATGATTTGGAAGTTATTCCCCTTCGTTGGTAGTTTCGTTGCAAACAGTTTCAAAATCGTTTACATCAACAAACTTATCGACGGTTATAACGCTCAGCTCGCAGGTGCAACTCCCGAAGTTGCTGCTGAAGTTGAACCCGAAGCAGAAGCAGAAGCAGAAGTTGAAGATGTAGTTGAAGTTGCAGCTGAATAATTTTTTTGAATTTAAACCGTCCGTTTTACGGGCGGTTTTTTGTAATTTGTTTTTGTTTTTTAAGGATGGGATATTTTTGGTTAATCAATTAAAATTTAATGACGGTAAATTTACAATAATGACCTTGGGCGACTTGCACGAAAATATTGAGCTTGACTCCCGCGACAAAATTAACCGTCGCCACGATATGCATAACCTTGTAAAAATGGGTATACTTGCATTTAAGCCCGATTTAATCGTACTTTTGGGTGACACACTCAATCATAAGGATGACTCCGAAGGTTTTGTTAAGTACAAACAGGCTTTGAGGGAAATTCTTAAACCTGTCATTGACTCAGATATACCCTTTTGTTACGTTTTAGGTAATCACGAACACGACCAGAGTCAGGAAGAACTTATTGTAAATGCATACAAAGAAATTGAAAACTGCATTGGTGAAAATGACCCCACTTGTCCGCGTGGTAACTTCAATTGTAATTTGCTTGTAAAAAACACCGCAGGTACTGAAGATATTCTTAACCTTTGGTTTATAGACTCTAATAACTGTTGCGACGACCGTGATATTTCCGTTTATGACTGGGTTCATCAGGACCAGATTGAATGGTATGAAAAAAAGGCTACTGAAATTAAAATCTCACACGGCGGAAAAACCGTACCCGCAATACTTTTCCAACACACCCCAGTTATCGAGGAATACGAGCTTTTAAGAAAAGCGAAACCCCACGAAATACCCTTTAGTGCAGTTGAGGGACATCATTTATTCAGTGATAATAAATATATGCTCAAGGATGGAGTTGAGGGATATTTAGGTGAAGGTCCCTGCTCTCCCTGTTACAATGGCGGTCAATTTGCAAGTTGGAAAAAAACAGGCGATGTAATTGCCGCATTTTTCGGACACGACCACACAAATGACTTTACAGGGTATGTTGACGGAATTATGTTGGGACAGAATAAAACAAGCGGTTTTTGTTGTTATACGGACGGTTGTCGCTCCGCTATAAGAATCACCACCATAAACGAAGACGACCCCTGGAAAGTTAATTCAAAAATATATCATTTTAAAGAATTGGGTCTTGAACCCACCTGCCTCGGTCCCATTGAAAAACGCATAACCGATAAGCAAAGTATCGCTATGCATAAAATAGGATATGCCACTGCGGGTATTACCGCAGGGGCCGCCGCAATTACAGGAATTGTAACACTTGTACGTAAATTAAAAAAGAAATAAAGGATGGTATACTATGAAGTTTATAAAACCCCTTGCGTTACTCGCCGGTATAGGTGCGGGTGTAGGTGCCGGTGCACTTATAGGTAAAACCCTTAAGGCTAAGCATATTTGTCCCACCTGTGTTGTAAAGAAAGCTGCCGCTTCCACAAAACTACACGTTCAGGACAAAGAAAAATACAACAATGGCGTTGCTCTCACTCCCCCTATGGGTTGGAGTAGTTGGAACACTTTCCGTAACACAATCGACGAAAACCTCATCACCGATATGGCTACGGCTTTAAAAAAGACGGGACTTCTTGATGCGGGTTATCAATATGTAAATCTTGATGACTGTTGGCAAAGCTCTATGAGAACACCCGACGGTAAACTACAGGGCGACCTAACACGTTTTCCCCGTGGTATGAAACCCTTGATAGAAGATTTAAATAAATCAGGATTTAAAGTAGGTCTTTACACATCCAACGGTACACTTACCTGCGAGGATTTACCCGCAAGTTTATACCACGAAGCAATTGACGCTGACACACTTGCAGAATGGGGTGTGGAATACTTCAAATACGATTTTTGCCACAATGAATCAATCCCCACAATAGCACCCGAACTTATAAAAATATATGTGGGTAAGGTTAACGAAGCTGATTTCATAGAAATACAAGCCGAACACGGTAAAACCATCAAAGATGCCAAAGTTTTTGAGGATGCTAAAGTTGATGGCGGTCACGTTGTAGGCGGTCTTTGTGGCGGTCTTGGAGAATTGGAGTTTGACACTATTGATGTACCCGAAGATGGCGAGTATTCTGTAACAATAGTTTTCAGAAAAGGCGGTAACCGTAAAAAATTCCTTGTTTGTAAAGTTAATAACGAAAAAGAATACGATTGTTATTTCCCCGAGTCAAAGGGCTTTACACCCGACGGCAGACTTCAGATAATCGTTGAACTAAAAAAAGGAATTAACACATTACGTTTTTATAACCCCGTAGCCAACAGAATGGATTCTGCACAACGTCAGTATACCAATATGGGTTACGAGCTTAAACGTGCTACAAAGGAATACGCACAAAAGAACGACACCGAAGAAAAGCCCATATGCTATTCAATATGTGAATGGGGGTTAAACAGACCTTGGAAATGGGGTTCAAAAGCAGGTAATCTGTGGCGTACCACACCTGATATAAAACCCACTTGGCTTTCGATGATAGGTATTTACGAGGTAAATGTACGCCTTTATAAATACGCATCTCCCGGTGGTTGGAATGACCCCGATATGCTTGAGGTTGGGGTAGGAAACCTTACAGTGGAAGAAAACCGCACTCATTTCTCCCTTTGGTGTATGATGGCGGCTCCCCTAATTTTAGGTAATGACATAAGACAATTCATCAACCCCGACGGTAGTGCCCAAACAGATAACAAAGTTCTCGATATTCTTAAAAATAAAGAACTCATTGCAGTTGACCAGGATAAATGCGGTTTACAGGCAAAACGCATTTTTTCAAACGGTTTACAGGATATCCTTGTTAAACCCCTTGAAAACAGAGAATTAGCAATTTGTTTACTCAACAAATCCAACGAAACCAAGCAAATGTCTGTAAATTTAACAAAACTTCATAACGAGGTATATGTTGATTTACCCATTACTAAGACATACGAAGTTAAGGATTTATGGGAAAACACAACCGAAGTTCTTTGCGACGACATTGTTGACCTTGTTCCTGCTCACGGAGTTAAAGTTTACAGAATAAAAGCAATATAAAAAGATTGCTAATTCACGAAAGGTACAAATCTAATAATGGAACTCAAAAAATTTTTGCAGAATGCCGCCCACGTAAAACCCACCACTAATCAACTACAAATGTTAAGAGAAACCCCGTTCTATGCCTTTGTACACTTCTCCCCTAACACATATACAAATTTAGAATGGGGCGACGGCACTGAAGACCCCGCCATTTTTAATCCGACTGAACTTGATTGCGAACAATGGGTAAAGGCTATTAAAAGTGCGGGTATGAAAGGTGTAGTTCTTACGGCAAAGCACCACGACGGTTTTTGCCTCTGGCAGACAAAATACACCGAACACAGTATGAAAAACAGTCCCTATAAAAACGGCAAAGGTGATATAGTAAAAGAAACCGCGGATGCCTGTAAAAAACACGGATTAAAATTCGGATTTTACCTCTCTCCCTGGGACAGAAACTCAAAACTTTACGGCTCGGACGAATACAACACCTATTACAAAAATCAGTTAACGGAGCTTCTGACAAACTATGGTGAAATTTTCTACGTATGGTTTGACGGGGCTTGTGGCGAAGGTCCTAACGGTAAAAAACAGGTTTATGACTTTAAAGGTTATATTGAATTAATTGAGAAATACCAACCCAATGCAGCAATATTCCACGATACGGGAATTATACGTTGGTGCGGTAACGAAGCAGGTGCCGCTCCATACGCACAATGGGCGGTAGTACCCGTTGAACTTTGCTCAATGAACAAACCCCAGACCCAGGGTGCTCTCGTAGAGGGTGATTTGAGTTTCAGTTATAACAGTGATATTGCAATCGGTTCACTTGAAACAATAATATATTCAAAGGGTCTCGTTTTTGCTCCTGCGGAAACTGATATGTCCATAAGACCCGGTTGGTTTTATCACGAGGATGAAAAGCCCCATTCCTTAGAACGACTTTTCAATACATATATTAATTCAGTTGGCAATAACACTACATTTAATCTTAATATTCCGCCTATGCCCAACGGAAAATTCAATGATGAAGACGTTAAAAGGCTTTTAGAACTTGGGGAAATGCTCGAAAATGAGTTTGGCACAAACTTAGCCGAAAACTGCGAAATTGAAACTCTTACAGGTTACGGCGAAACTCAACCCGAATATATTATTAAATTAAATGGTGTAAAAAAAGTAAAATACGTTGAACTTGCGGAAAGAATAAGCGAGGGTCAACGCATTTCCAACTTTGCAATATTCACTAAAAATAAGGACGGCTATTACAATAAAGCCGCCCAAAGCACAACCGTAGGTAGTAGAAAAATCGTAAAAATCACCCTTACGGAAACAGATGAAATAAAAATACGTATTATGGCATCCCGCGATGTGCCTGATATGGAATGGATTAAAGTGTATTAAAAACGGAAACGGTGCAATTAATCTTCTTAATGAGATTAATTGCACCGTATATTTTTTATCTTATTCCATAGTTCTCGATAATATAATCCATATCCTTATCTCCGCGACCCGAAAGATTAATAAGGATTGAGCCGTGGTCCATTGTCTGAGCAAGTTTCATACCGTAAGCAACGGCGTGAGAGCTTTCGATAGCGGGGATAATACCCTCAAGACGTGAAAGTCTGAAGAATGCGTCGATGGTTTCTTCATCATCAACAACATCATATTTAACTCTGCCGATATCCTGTAAGAAAGCGTGTTCAGGACCTGATGAAGGATAGTCGAGACCACTTGCAACGGAGTAAACGGGAGCAGGTTCACCATTTTCATCCTTAAGCATAATACTGTTGAAACCGTGCATAACGCCCTCTGTACCGTATTTAAGACTTGCGGCGTGGTCACCGAGCTTAGGACCTCTGCCGAGAGGTTCAACGCCGTAAATATCAACGGGGTCATTAAGGAATCCCGCGAAAAGACCTGCGGCATTTGAACCGCCACCTACACAAGCAACAATTGATGTAGGAAGATTACCGGTCATTTCAATAAACTGTTCTCTTGCTTCGATACCAACAACACTCTGGAAATCACGCACCATCATGGGGAAGGGATGAGGTCCTAAAACAGAACCGATACAGTAAATACTATCATTATATTCTTTACTATATGCGTCAAAAGCCGCGTCAACCGCCTCTTTAAGAGTCTGAAGTCCGTGGGTAACCTCTACCACGTTTGCACCGAGAATTTTCATTCTTGCAACGTTGGGAGCCTGTTTTTTAATATCAACAGAACCCATATAAATATCACATTCAAGTCCGAAGTATGCGGCAGCAGTTGCGAGGGCAACACCGTGTTGACCCGCACCTGTTTCGGCAATAACCTTTTTCTTGCCCATATATTTAGCAAGAAGTGCCTCACCCATACAGTGATTGAGTTTATGAGCACCCGAATGGTTTAAATCCTCACGTTTTGCGTAAAGCTGAACTTTACCGCCCAAAGCATCGGAAAGTCTTTCAAGATGTGTAATGGGTGTGGGTCTGCCCTGAAACTCTTTTCTGATTCTGCGAAGCTCTGCAATAAACTTTCTTGACTGACAGATTGAGTAGTAAGCCTCAGTAATCTCCGCCATAGCGGCTTTGAGTTTATCGTCAATATAAACTCCGCCGTATTTTCCGAAATAACCGTCTTTATCGGGATAATTATTAAAATATGTATCAAAATCAATACCGTTATATAACATTTTTATTTCCTCCAAAAATCAATAAATTTAATTAAAAGTTAAGGTTCAAAAGCAGTTTCGCCATCGTTTAGTTAATAACATAATTTTACTCCTTTTCAAAAAACAAAAAGCCCTTGACAGAATTTTAGTATCTGTCAAGGACGAATAAAACTTATCCGCGGTGCCACCCTGAATTTGCGAAAAATCGCACTCTTAGCGGAGTACAAACATACCCCCGACAACTAACGTATGCCATAACGTTGCAGAATACTTTGCTCATTTTAAGCATTTGACTGCACCCTCAGCGGCCCATTTGACGAATTGTTTCTTGCCCGATTCCAGCTACACGGGCTCTCTGTAAAGGCATCATCGCCGTTACTTCCGCTTCAACGGTTTACTTTTAAATTTGAATAGATTATAGCACCCTGAAAATGATATGTCAATAGCAATATTTTCCCTTAAAACCTGTTTAAATATTGACATAACAAGCCGTTCAAAGTAAAATATATATATTATTTATGTAAAGAAGGTATTACTTATGAAAAATATACCCACAGTAAAACTCGGTATAGTTGCCGTTTCACGTGACTGCTTCCCTATGACACTTTCAGAGGGCAGAAGAAGCGCTATTGTTAAAGAGTATTCCAAAACGGGCGAGATTTATGAATGCCCCGTTTGTATTGAAAACGAAAAAGATATGCTCAAGGCATTAGAGGATGTTAAAGCCGCAGGTTGTAACGCCCTTGTTATTTATCTCGGTAACTTTGGTCCTGAGTCATCCGAAACACTTCTTGCAAAACTTTTTGACGGTCCTGTAATGTATTGTGCAGCCGCAGAAGAAAGTGAAAACGACCTTCTTGACGGTAGAGGCGACGCCTACTGTGGTGTACTTAACTTAAGTTACAACCTTAAATTAAGAGAGATTAAAGCATACATACCCGAATATCCCGTTGGTGATGCGGTTGACTGTGCTAAAATGATTAAGGATTTCCTTCCCATTGCAAGAACAATCCTTGCACTTAAAAACCTTAAAATCATTTCTTTCGGTCCCCGACCTCAGGATTTCCTTGCTTGTAACGCACCCATCAAACGCCTTTACGATTTAGGTGTTGAGATTGAGGAAAACAGTGAACTTGACCTTTTTGCCGCATTTAACGCTCACGCGGGTGATGAAAGAATTCCTGAAGTTGTAAAAGATATGGAAAAAGAGCTTGGTGAAGGTAATAAAAAGCCTGAAATCCTCGAAAAACTCGCTCAGTACGAGCTTACACTCCTTGACTGGGTTGAAGCTCACAAAGGTTCAAGAGAGTATGTTGCTATTTCAGGTAAATGTTGGCCTGCATTCCAGACGGAATTCAAATTTGTTCCCTGTTACGTAAACAGCCGACTTGCTTCAAGAGGCATCCCCGTATCTTGCGAGGTTGATATTTACGGTGTTCTTTCCGAATATATCGGTGCTTGTGTAAGTGAAGATGCAGTTACACTTCTTGATATTAACAACTCCGTTCCCAGAGATATGTATGACAAAGAAATCAGCGGTAAAACTCCTTATAGCTTTACTGACACATTTATGGGATTCCATTGCGGTAACACTCCCGCTTGTAAGCTTAGTTTCTGCGAAATGAAATACCAGAAGATTATGGCAAGATCCCTCCCCAAAGAGTTCACTAACGGTACTCTCGAAGGTGATATCGTACCCGGTGATATTACATTCTTCAGACTTCAGTCAACTGCCGACAGTCACCTTAAAGCTTACGTTGCTGAAGGCGAGGTTCTTCCCGTAGCAACACGTTCATTCGGTGGTATAGGCGTATTCGCAATCCCTGAAATGGGAAGATTCTACCGTCACGTGCTTATTGAAGATAATTATCCCCACCACGGTGCAGTTGCTTTCGGTCACCACGGTAAAGCTTTGTTTGAAATCTTCAAATATCTGGGAGTTGAAAAGATTGGTTATAACCAACCCAAGTCCCTCCCCTACAAAACAGAAAATCCCTTTGCATAAGACAAAAGCCTCTCGCTTGATGCGAGAGGCTTTTCTTTTATTTAAAATACTTAACAGCGGCTTTGAACATCTGAATGTCGTAGTTACCGGGAACGTTCTTATAAAGACCATCACCGATACGCTCGCTGTGACCCATTTTACCGAATACTCGTCCGTCGGGTGATGTAATACCCTCAATAGCGAACATTGAGTCGTTGGGGTTAAAGTGTACGTCAACTGTTGCATTACCGTCAAGGTCAACATACTGTGTTGCAATCTGGCCGTTTTCAGCAAGTTTTCTCACAAGTTCTTCACTTGCAAGGAATCTACCCTCACCGTGTGAAATGGGCACGTTGTAGATATCGCCAACCTCGGTAAGTGCAAGCCAGGGTGACTTATTTGAAGCAACTCTTGTTCTTACAATTCTTGACTGGTGACGTGCAATTGTGTTGTAAGTAAGAGTGGGGCAATTTTCATCAGTGTCGATGATTTTGCCGTAAGGTACAAGACCGAGTTTAATAAGCGCCTGGAAACCGTTACAGATACCGCACATAAGACCGTCGCGGTTTTCAAGAAGGTCTGTAACACCGTCTTTAATAGCGGCATTACGGAAGAATGCGGTAATGAATTTACCTGAGCCATCGGGCTCGTCACCGCCTGAGAAACCACCGGGAATGAATATCATCTGAGCATCCTTGAGTTTTGTTGCAAACTCATTTACGCTCTCGGTAATACCTGCGGAAGTACGGTTCTTAATAACTATAATTTCAGGCTCGGCACCTGCATCACGAACGGCTTTTGCACTGTCAAATTCGCAGTTTGTACCGGGGAATGCGGGAATAAGAATCTTGGGTTTTGCAACCTTGATTGCGGGAGCCTTACGCTCTGTTACGGAGTATGAGAAGTTTTCAACAGGTGTATTGGTATCGGGGATATTACAACTGTATACGCTCTCAAGTTTATCTTCGTAAATAGCGAGAATTTCTGTGAAATCAACTGTTTCACCCTTAAGAGTGAATGTTGCATTTTCTGTAACTGTACCAATGTATTCACCATCAATATCCTCAGTTGCTTCAAGGATAAATGATGCATAATTGTAACCGAAAACATCAGTAAGTGTAAGTGAGTCGGCAAACTCAAAACCGAAACCGTTACCGAATGCCATTTTCATAACTGCTTCTGCAATACCGCCCATACCGGGTGTATAGCAAGAAACCGCTTTACCCTCACGAAGAAGATCAGTAATTTTATTGAATACTTCAACAAGTGATGATGTTACGGGTAAGCCGTTTGCATCAAATTCGGGTTTAATAATATAAACCTTGTTACCTGCTTTTTTGAATTCAGGTGAAACAATATCTTTTACCTTTTCAGTAGTAACTGCGAAAGAAACGAGTGTGGGAGGAACGTCAATATCCTCGAATGTACCGCTCATTGAGTCCTTACCGCCGATTGAACCGACTGAAAGTTCTTTCTGTGCCTTGAATGCACCAAGAAGTGCTGCAAGGGGTTTACCCCAACGTTTAGGCTCTTTGTTTACGCGTTCAAAATATTCCTGGAATGTAAGGTATACATCCTCGAATTTAGCACCTGTTGCGATGAGCTTACAGATTGATTCAACAACTGCAAAGTATGCACCGTGGTAGGGGCTCTTTTCGGTGATAAAGGGATTATAACCCCAGGACATAAGTGAACAGTCATCTGTGTGTTTCTTTTCAACTGAAATCTTCTGAACCATTGCCTGAATGGGTGTAAGCTGATTTTTACCGCCGAAAGGCATAAGAACTGTACCTGCACCGATAGTTGAGTCGAAACGCTCTGAAAGACCACGTTTTGAACAGATATTAAGGTCATCCGCCATAGCCTTCATATTGTCGGTGAATGTACCGTTGATTTCTTTGTCAAAGTTCTCGGGTTTTGCGGTTACAACGTCAACGTGCTTGTCCGCACCGTTGGAGTTAAGGAACTCACGACTGATATCGCAAATAACCTTGCCGTTCCAATGCATAACAAGTCTTGCTTCCTCAGTAACTTTAGCTACGGGACAAGCCTGAAGGTTTTCAGTAGCGGCAAGTTGAAGGAATCTGTCAACATTCTCCTTTTCAACTACAACTGCCATTCTTTCCTGAGATTCGGAAATTGCAAGTTCTGTACCGTCAAGGCCTTCGTATTTCTTAGGAACTGCGTTAAGGTCGATTTCAAGACCATCTGCAAGTTCACCGATAGCAACGGAAACACCGCCTGCACCGAAGTCATTACAACGCTTAATCATAAGTGTTGCTTCTTTATTTCTGAATAATCTCTGAAGCTTTCTTTCTTCGGGAGCATTACCTTTCTGAACTTCTGCACCGCAGGTTTCAAGAGATGTTGCTGTATGGGATTTTGATGAACCTGTTGCACCACCGCAACCGTCACGACCGGTTGAACCACCAAGAAGGATAACTATATCACCGGGGTCGGGACATTCACGACGTACATTTTCCTGAGGAGCCGCCGCAACAACTGCACCGATTTCCATACGTTTTGCCGCATAACCGGGGTGATAAATCTCGTCAACAATACCTGTTGCAAGACCAATCTGGTTACCGTAGGATGAGTAACCTGCCGCCGCAGTTGTAACAATTGTTCTCTGGGGAAGTTTACCCTTAATTGTTTCGCTAACGGGCTTTAAGGGGTCAGCAGCACCCGTAACACGCATTGCACCGTAAACATAAGCACGACCTGAAAGCGGGTCACGGATAGCACCGCCGATACAAGTAGCTGCACCACCGAAGGGCTCAATTTCTGTGGGGTGGTTATGGGTTTCATTTTTGAAAAGAAGAAGCCAGGGTTCGCTTACGCCGTCAACATCAACATTGATTTTAACTGTACAAGCGTTGATTTCTTCGGATTCATCAAGTTTATCTAGTTTACCGTTCACACGAAGATATTTTACTGCAACTGTTGCAAGGTCCATGAGGCAAATGGGCTTTGTTCTGCCTAATTCTTCCCTTGTTGCAATGTATTCTTCGTAAGTTTTCTGAAGAAGCTCATCTTCAAACTCAACATTATCAATAACAGTAAGGAATGTGGTATGACGGCAATGGTCGGACCAATATGTATCAATCATTCTGATTTCTGTTATTGTGGGGTTGCGATTTTCAGATTTAAAATAATTCTGACAGAAAGCAATATCGTCTGCATCCATTGCAAGGCCGTACTCTTTAACGAAACTTTCGAGACCCGCTCTGTCAAGGTCAATGAAACCGTCAAGAGTTTTAACCTCTGTGGGAATATCATACTGCATTGCAAGAGTTTCGTACTTTTCGAGTGTTGCTTCTCTTGCTTCAACAGGATTGATAACGTATTTTTTGATTTCTGCAATATCACTTTCGGAAAGGTCACCGTAAAGAGCATAAACCTTTGCACTCTTTACTGTGGGACGCTCACCCTGAGAGATAATCTGGATACACTGTGCGGCTGAGTCTGCACGTTGGTCAAACTGACCGGGTAAAAACTCAACGGCAAAAACAGTTGCACCGCTTAAATCAACCTCTGCAGTAGCAATATCAAGCTGAGGCTCTGAAAAAACAGTTTTGATAGCATAATCAAAAAGTTCTTCAGTAATATTTTCTGCATCGTAGCGGTTGATTACACGTACATCTTCAAGGTTATTAATACCCAAAAGAGAACGGGCTTCACCTAAAAGTGACTTTGCTTCATTAGCAAGTTCTTTTTTCTTTTCAACATATACTCTGTATACCATATTTTCAGTCCTCCATAACTGCAAGTGCCTTAGCACCTATATCATGACGGTAAAAAGCATTACCGAAACTGATTTTATCCACAAGTTTGTATGATGCATCTATTGCCGATTTAAGGTTTTCTTCAACTGCGGTAACGCCTAAAACACGTCCGCCGTTTGTAAGAAGTTTGCCATCCTTAAGCTCTGCACCCGCAACATAAACATTTCCGCTTATTTCTTCGGGGATGTTTATTTCATAACCCTTTTCATATTTAACGGGATAACCCTCGGAAGCCATAATTACGCAACAAGCACTTTTGTCACTGAATTTAACTTCAGTTTCTGAAAGTGTGCCGTTGGTTGTTGCCATCATAATAGTGAGCAAATCGCTTTCGAGCAAGGGTAAAACAACCTGTGTTTCAGGGTCACCGAAACGGCAGTTATACTCAATAACCTTGGGTCCATCGGGAGTAATCATAAGTCCGAAGTAAAGGCAACCCTTAAAGGTTCTACCCTCTTTATTCATAGCGTCAATTGTGGGAAGGAAAATCTTTTCCATACACACTGATGCAACCTCGGGAGTATAACAGGGATTGGGAGCAATTGTACCCATACCGCCTGTATTAAGTCCTGTATCATTATCCCCTGCTCTCTTGTGGTCCATTGATGAAACCATGGGAGCAACGGTTTTACCGTCGGTAAATGCAAGTACGGAGACCTCAGGACCTGTAAGGAATTCCTCGATAACTACATTGTCACCGCTTGTACCGAACATCTTGTCCTGCATCATTGAAACTACCGCGGCTTTTGCCTCATCACGGGTCATGGCAATAATAACGCCTTTACCGAGTGCAAGACCGTCCGCCTTAATAACTGTGGGAATAGGAGCAGTTTCCAGATATTCGAGGGCTTTCTCCATATCGTTGAACACTTCGTAAGCCGCAGTGGGAATACCGTATTTTTTCATAAGATTTTTTGAGAAAACCTTACTACCCTCGATTATTGCCGCTTTACCCTCAGGACCGAAGCAAGGAATACCCTTTTCGTTAAGAGCATCAACACAACCCAAAACTAACGGGTCATCGGGTGCCACAACTGCATAATCGATTTTATTTTCAACTGCAAACTCAACAATTTTTTCAATATCCTTTGCACCGATATTGACACAGGTTGCATCACTTGCAATACCACCGTTTCCGGGAAGTGCAAAAATCTCGGAAACTTCTTTATTTTCTTTTATCTTCTTAATGATGGCGTGTTCGCGTCCGCCACCGCCGACAACCATAATTTTCAACTAAATCACCATCTTTGGTTTAATATATATGATTTCTTGTTTATAGAATTTGAAAGAAAATTGTTCAGAGTGCCTTGTTTAGTCGAGCGGTGCTGTATGAAGATACTGCCCCGAGGCTAAACAGGTGCTATGGGCAATTTTACTCAAATTCCCTTAGTGATGGAAAAGTCTCATACCTGTAAATGCCATTGACATATTGTATTTATTTGCACATTCAATAACAACATCATCACGGATTGAACCGCCGGGTTCTGCGATGTATTTAACACCACTGCGTTTTGCACGTTCAATATTATCGCTAAAGGGGAAGAAAGCATCGGAACCGAGAGCAACGCCGTCGATTGTTTCGAAATATGCCTTTACATCTTCATCTGTAAGGGGTTCGGGTCTTTCGGTGAAGTATTTCTGCCAATTACCGTCCGCACAAACATCCTCTTCATTCTTGTTGATGTATCCGTCAATAACATTGTCGCGGTCGGGTCTGCCGAGGGTATCTTTAAAGGGAAGATTAAGTACCTTTTCGTGCTGACGAAGGAACCAGGTATCTGCCTTAGTACCTGCAAGGCGTGTACAGTGAATTCTTGACTGCTGACCTGCACCGACACCGATTGCCTGACCGTCAACTGCGTAGCAAACGGAGTTTGACTGTGTATATTTAAGTGTAATGAGAGAAATTATAAGGTCACGGATTGCACTTTCGGGCATATCCTTATTCTCTGTAACAATATTTGTAAGAAGTTCGCGGTTAATTTCGAAATTATTTCTACCCTGTTCAAAGGTGATACCGTAAACCTGCTTATGCTCAATGGGAGCAGGAACATAATCGGGATCAATTTTAACTATATTGTAGTTACCTTTTCTCTTGGATTTAAGAATCTCAAGAGCTTCGGGTTCATAACCGGGAGCAATAATACCGTCGGAAACCTCACGTTGAATAAGCTTAGCGGTTGTAACGTCGCAAACATCTGAAAGAGCAACCCAGTCACCGAAAGAACACATTCTGTCAGTACCTCTTGCTCTTGCGTACGCACAAGCGAGGGGTGACTCGTCAAGACCTTCAATATCGTCAACGAAACAAGCCTTTTTAAGTTTATCGGAAAGAGGGATACCAACTGCCGCAGATGTGGGGCTTACATGTTTAAAGGATGTAACGGCAGGAAGACCGAGAGCCTCTTTAAGCTCCTTTACCAACTGCCAACTGTTAAAAGCATCAAGGAAATTTATAAAACCGGGTCTGCCACAGAGAATTTCAATGGGAAGTTCACTACCGTCAGCCATAAAAATCTTAGCAGGTTTCTGGTTGGGATTACAACCGTATTTTAATTCAAACTCTTTCATTGCCATTTACTCCTTATTTATTCTTGTTTATGATTCTTGAATCATATTTTCCTGTTTCAAGGTCAATATATCTTACGAAAAGAGAAACTTTGTTATCTTCATTAAGGTTCTTCCAGATAATATCTGTCAATGTGTCGATATCCGTATCGGGAAGTTCAAGTGTTTTGGGCTCACCCTCAAAACTGGGAAGCGGATTACCGTCACATTTATATGTATGAATAAACTTTGCTTTACCGGGAAGAGGATTTGAATAAGCAAATGTGTATCTCTGACAGGATGAACCGTCGCCGTCTGCAGATTTAAGAATGGACATTGCGTAATTCATATCGCCGTTTTCAAGGCGGATAATACCCGAAATACGGGGTGTAAAGTTAGGAGCATCATCCTCAAACTCACGGGTACGAAGAGCCTGTTCAAAGGTCATCTGTCTATCCATTAATTCGTAGATAGTATCGGTCTGGTCACCGTTTGTAACGATGGTTTTGTTGCCGAGAACTCTGACGGGAGCGTAGATAATAAGATGGGGGTCAACCATTTTGGACTCATCAAAAGCCTGAGTTCTGATACCCTCACCATCTTCAACGAAAACGCGGTTACGACTGTTTTCGCTTCTGCCCATTATAAAATATGCAGTAACTGCCTTTTTGCCGTCGGCACTTTTGCCTATGATAATACCTCTACCGTGATAAGGGAGAGAATTAAGTTCATTTTCAAGATTTCTGATTTCCATAATAAACTTTCCTTTACTTAATAATGGTTTTACCGTCTTTAACTGTTATTTTATCATCACAGAAAAGTTGTACCGCCTTAGGAAGAATTTTCCACTCTGCCTCCTGCATAATTCTTTTCTGTAAACTTTCGGGAGTATCCCCTTCTAAGACTTCAACTGCTTTCTGAAGAATAATGGGACCTGCATCACATTCGGCGGTTACGAAATGAACCGTAGCACCGGACACCTTTACGCCCTTTTCCAAAGCACATTCATGAACGTGAAGCCCATAAAAGCCTTTACCGCAGAACGAAGGTATAAGAGCAGGATGAACATTTATCATCTTATTCTGAAATGCATCACATACATTTTCATCAAGAATTGTCATAAACCCTGCGTAAACTATCAAATCCGCTTTTTCTTCCAATAATGCGTCACGCATTGCTTTACTGTACGACGCAATATCGGAATAATCTTTTCTTACAAGCACACGGGTTTTGATACCATTATCCGAGGCTCTCGTAAGAGCATAGGCATCCGCCTTAGAGGATATAACGCAGGTAATTTTACCGCATCCAAGCTCCCCGTTTTTCTGTGCATCAATAAGGGCTTGTAAATTTGTTCCGCCACCGGAAACGAGTACAACTATATTTTTAGCTGACATTTTATTCACCTTATTCAAGAATTATCTTGTCTTCGCCTTCGATAATTTCACCGATTACGTATGCATCGATATCATTATCCTTAAGGACTGAAAGTGAAAGCTCAACCTGGTCAGCAGGAACAACGATGCTCATACCAACGCCCATATTGTAGGTGTTGAACATATCACGTTCGGGAATATTGCCCCATTTAGCAATTACATCAAAGATGGGAAGCACCTTAACTGCGGACTTATCTATCTTTGCACATAATCCGTCAGGAATTGAACGGGGAATATTCTCGTAGAAACCGCCGCCGGTAATGTGGGAAATACCCTTTACATTAACTTTTTCTAAAAGAGCGAGAACGGGTTTAACATAAATCTTAGTGGGAACAAGTAAAGCCTCAGCAATACTTTTGCCACCTAATTCTTCGCGTTCTACATAAAGTTCGGGATTATTGTTATCAATATCAAAAACCTTACGGCATAAGCTGAAGCCGTTGGAATGGATACCGGTAGAAGGAAGAGCAATAACAACATCACCAACGGACATTTTGCTATTATCAATCATCTTCGGTTTATCTACTATACCAACCGCAAAACCTGCAAGGTCGTAATCTTCAACGGGCATCAGGCCGGGATGCTCTGCAGTTTCGCCACCGGTAAGAGCACAACCGGACTGAACGCAACCTTCTGCGACACCGCTAACGATTTCTGCAATTTTCTCGGGAATATTTTTACCACAAGCAATATAGTCGAGAAAGTATAAGGGCTTTGCACCGACACAAATAATATCATTTACGCACATTGCTACTGCATCAATACCGATTGTATCGTGTTTATCCATAAGGATAGCTAATTTAACTTTAGTACCGCAACCGTCAGTACCTGAAACCAAAATAGGATGCTCCATACCGAGAGCACATTTAAGGTCAAAGCAACCGCCGAAACCACCAACGTCATCCAAAGAACCTTCATTACGAGTTCTTGCAACGTGTTTTTTCATAAGTTCAACAGCTTTGTAACCTGCAGTAATGTCAACGCCTGCAGCTGCGTAGCTTTCTGATCTAGAGTTCTTCATTATTCTTTCTCCTTACGTTTTATGTTTAAGTGATTAATTAACCCTTACCATTCCAGCAATAAGTACAAAGCTCGTCTGCCGGAAGTCCTATTGCCTCAACAATGCCTTCAAGTGACTGGAATTCAAGTGAAGCAAAATGAAGTTTTTCACAAATTGCCTTGCGCATTTTTATACCGCGTTCTGTGGATGCGTCGCTGTATTCATCAAGGTGTTTGAATCCTTCTTCGCCTTCAAGCTCCAATATAGTACTTCTTGAAATCAAATCCATATCGGAAGTACCTCTTGAGAAGTTAAGGTATTTACAACCATACATAATTGGGGGACAAGCTGAACGCATATGAACCTCTTTAGCTCCGTTTTCATAAAGGAACTCAACAGTTTCACGAAGTTGAGTACCTCTTACGATACTGTCGTCAACAAAAAGAAGCTTTTTATCTTTAATCAATTCGTGAACGGGAATCTGCTTCATCTTAGCTACCCTGCTGCGTTCACGCTGATTTGACGGCATAAAACTACGGGGCCATGTAGGTGTATATTTAATAAAAGGTCTTGCAAAAGGAATACCGCTTTGGTTAGCGTAGCCTATGGCGTGAGGTGTACCGGAATCGGGAACACCGCTTACGTAGTCAATATCCTGAGCAATGTTAAGACCCTTGTCAGTCTTAGCCATAATCTGACCGTTTCTGTAACGCATTACTTCAACATTCACACCCTCGTAACACGAAGTGGGATATCCGTAATACGACCAAAGGAAAGCACATATTTTCTTTTTATTACGTGCGGGAGAAAGAACCTTAACACCATCCGAGGAAATCTCAACTATTTCACCGGGACCTAATTCTTTATAGTCCTCATAGCCTAATTTTTTATAAGCAAAATCCTCGAATGATACGCAGAAACCGTCGTCACGCTTACCTATAAGAACAGGAATTCTGCCCATTTTATCTCTTGCGGCAATAAGGTTTCCGTCCTCTTTAAGGATAAGGATTGAAGCCGTACCGTCTATAACATCCTGAGCGAACTTAATGCCTTCTGAAAAATCTGTTTTCTGGTCAATCATAGCCGCAACAAGTTCGGATGCGTTAATACCCGTAACACCCGTTGTAGTCATTGCACCGAAGTGACCGCCACTGAATGCAAGATACTGTTTTACGAGTGCATCGCTATTATTAATTATGCCGATAGTACATATAGCATAAAGACCGTGATTGGAGCGGATAAGCAAGGGTTGTGCATCAGCGTCGCTAATGCAACCTACCGCCGACTTACCTTCCATTTCATCAAGTATCCTTTCGAACTTTGTTCTGAAAGGTGAATTTTCTATTTTATGAATTTTTCTCTGCATACCCAATTCTTCATCCATCGCCGCCATACCTGCACGACGAGTACCCAAGTGGGAATGATAGTCAACACCGAAGAAAGTATCGAGAACGGCATCATTCTTAGATGCCACGCCAAAAAAACCGCCCATGTTACACCTCTGTGAAAATGCAAAATGCAAAATGCAAAATGCAGAATTTCGGGGAAACTCCGTTTCCGATTATGAATTATATTTATCTTCAACCGCTTTGTTCTTTTCAAGAACCGTTGCGGTGTCCTTCGCTCTTTTATCAGCAAGCTTTTTTTCAAGCTCGGGTTCGCCAAGTGAAAGTATTTCAATTGCCAAAAGTGCCGCATTAACTGCACCGTCAATTGCAACGGTTGCTACGGGGATACCCGAAGGCATCTGAACTGTTGAAAGGAGTGCTTCCATACCACCTAAGTTCTGTGACTTAATGGGGATACCGATAACGGGTAAAGTTGTATTAGCAGCAATGGCACCTGCAAGATGAGCCGCCATACCTGCCGCGGCAATAATAACACCGAAACCATTTTCACGGGCATTAGCACTGAAATCTTTTGCTTCAACGGGAGTTCTGTGAGCAGAAAAAACGTGAACCTCAAAAGGAACATCAAATTCTTTAAGTGTGTTTATCGCTTTTTCTACTACGGGTAAATCGCTGTCGCTACCCATAATAATGCCAACTTTTTTCATAAAAACATCCTTTCAACGTGTATATTACACCGACAAAAAACAAACCGGACGCACTTGTTCAAAGAGAACAAGTGTGCCCAGACGGTCGGCTAAAGTCAAAATATTAACTGCCGGAAACTATGTTTCAAAAGCAATAAAATTCCCGACATAAAACCTGCTCCTTTGTGGTGCTCCACATAAAACCGTCAGTCACAGGCGAGACTCTTTATATCGTAATAATTTTACCATTTTGAAAAATTGGTGTCAAGGCACATTAAGTATAATAATTATAATTCTTAATATATATGGTCAAAATGCTAATAATGAATTTCAGTTTTATTGTGCCTTGGTTTCACAGTACAAGCAACGGTATTCAGCCTTTTCTTTATCGGTGAGTTTAAAGATATGATTTATCTCCTGCTCGGTGCTTGTAATGCAACGGGGATTCTTACATTTAATAACATTTATAAGCTTTTCGGGAAGGCTTACGGTAAGCTTTTCAACCCTCTTGCAATCACGGATAATATTTATGGTGATACCGGGGTCAACGTAGCCAATAACATCAAAATCTATATCTATATCCGCATCAATTTTTATAATGTCTTTTTTACCCAATTTTTTGCTCGTTACGTTTTTTATAATTGCGACGGAGCAATCAAGATTATCAAGACCTAAAAGTTCGTATATACGCATACCCCTGCCCGCAGTGATATGGTCTATAACAAAGCCGTTTGTAATGGAATCTATATTCATTTCTTTGCCTCCTCCAAAAGCTTAAGTATAAGTGCCATACGGATATATTTACCGTTGAGCACCTGTTTGAAATAACAAGCCCTGGGGTCACTGTCCACCGCTACTGAAATCTCATTAACTCTGGGAAGCGGATGCATAATGCACAAATCTTTTTTTGCATTCTTAAGTTTCTTGGGTTCAAGTACATAACTGTCCTTAAGACGCAAGTAATCCTCTTCGTTAAAGAATCTTTCACGTTGAACACGTGTCATATAAAGAATATCAAGTTCGGGCATAACCGACTCAAGGTCAGTAGTCTGCTTATAGGGAATATTATTTTTAGCAAGAACGTCTTTTTTAACGTAACTGGGGAGTTTAAGCTCCTCAGGTGAAATAAGTACTACGTTTAACCCCTCATATCTTGAAAGAGCGGTAATAAGTGAGTGAACGGTTCTGCCGAATTTAAGGTCACCACAGAAACCCACTGTAAGGTTATTGAAACCGCCTTTTTCACGACTGATTGTAAGAAGGTCTGCAAGGGTCTGAGTGGGGTGATTATGACCGCCGTCACCTGCATTTATAACGGGGATACTCGCATTCTGCGAAGCAACAAGGGGCGCACCCTCTTTGGGATGGCGCATAGCAATAATATCCGCATAACAACTTATGGTTTTAGCCGTATCCGCTACACTTTCACCCTTAGCTGCAGATGAGGAATTAGCCTCGGAAAAGCCTAAAACACTACCGCCCAATTCAAGCATAGCCGCCTCAAAACTGAGCCTTGTTCTTGTAGAGGGTTCAAAGAAAAGTGTCGCAAGCTTTTTACCCTTACATTTTTCCGAATATGCCCCAGGATTAGCGATAATATCATTCGCCACACCAATAAGCTCATTTAATTCTTCAACTGAAAAATCAAGAATATCAATAAGACTTCTCATAAAAATTTGTTCCTTTCGGATTATTCTTTTGCTCCGTTAATTGCGAGATAATTTTTGATGCGTTCTACGTTCTCTCTGTTTTTCTCGTCCTCTTCAAGATATTCGATAATATCGTAAACATCAACAACGGAGTACACGGGGAAACCGTATTCCTCGCCAACTTCTGCCATTGCAGATTTATCAGTTTTACCTTTTTCTTTACGGTCAACCATAACGAAAGTTGCGGCAACCTTTGTACCCTCAAGACCTGAAAGAATTGACATACTTTCACGGATAGCTGTACCCGCAGTAATAACGTCCTCAACAATAACGATTTCTTCCCCTGCCTGAGGTTTGTAACCTACGAATACGCCACCTTCACCGTGGTCCTTTTCTTCCTTACGGTTAAAGAAGAAGGGTACATCAAGACCATTCTTTGCAAGAGCAACTGCAACGGATACTGCAATGGGAATACCCTTATATGCAGGACCATAAAGAACTGTTTTTTTGTTACCTACTTTTTCGAAATATGCCTTTGCATAGAATTCGCCTAATTTGCAAATCTGTTCGCCTGTTTTAATATCACCTGCGTTAATGAAATAAGGGATTTTTCTACCGCTTTTTGCAGTAAAATCACCAAATTTAAGAACGCCTGCACCCTCTAAAAACTGTATAAATTCTCTTTTGTAAGCTTCCATAGTAATTAAATCCTCCTCTTATTAATCGCAGAATTCTGCTACGCAACGATTATATGCTGCAACGGGATCTTCGGCTGCAGTAATAGGTCTTCCGACAACAATGTAGTCGGAACCGATTTCCTTAGCCTGTGCGGGTGTCATAACACGTTTCTGGTCGCCTATATCACCGTCTGCAAAACGTACACCGGGAGTAATTGTAAGGAAATCCTTACCGCAAGTATCGTGAACCTTACCTGCCTCAAGGGGTGAGCAAACAACACCGTCAAGACCGGAAAGCTTTGCATTGTGAGCATAGTGCATAACTACCTTGTCAATGGGTTCTTTGATAAGAAGGTCGTTCTCCATACTCTCCTGGTCTGTGGATGTAAGCTGAGTAACCGCAATAAGGAGGGGTCTGGAGCCATCCTCACGGGTAAGACCCTCAAGAGCAGCCTCCATCATACGGCAAGTACCTGATGCGTGAAGGTTTGTAATATCAACATCAAGATTTGAAAGCACCGACATTGATTTTTTTACTGTATTGGGGATATCGTGAAGTTTAAGGTCAAGGAAGATTTTGTGTCCGCGTTTTTTGATTTCACGAACAATCTGAGGACCTTCGGCATAGAAAAGTTCCATACCGATTTTCACAAAAGGCTTTCTTCCGCCTTCAAATTTATCAAGAAATTGATAAACTTTTTGAGCACTTGCAAAGTCACAAGCAACAATTACGTCTCTACCCATTATTTTACTCCTCCGATTATATCACTTAAATTATTAATTCCGTATTTATCCATTACCCTCGGCAAGTCGTTGATAATATCGCGACAAGCGTATGGGTCAATAAGGTTTGCCGCACCTACTTCGACTGCGGTAGCACCTGCAAGCATAAGCTCAATTACATCTTCTGCACTTGAAACGCCACCCATACCAACTACGGGGATATTAACCGCATTTGCAACCTGATAAACCATTCTTACTGCCACGGGGAAAATCGCACTGCCTGAAAAACCGCCCATTTTATTTGCAATAACGGGTTTCTTGGTTTTAAGGTCAATACGCATACCGAGAAGCGTATTAATAAGGCTTATGCCGTCCGCACCTGCATCTTCACATGCTTTAGCTATCGCAACAATATCGGTAACATTGGGTGAAAGTTTAATGATTACGGGCTTGGCAGTCACCTTTTTAACCGCCGCGGTCACTTCCGCCGCAGCCTCGGGGTTTGTACCGAAACTCATACCGCCACCGTGAACATTGGGGCAACTGACATTAACTTCAAGCCAACCCACCTGTTCTTCTTTGTCGAGTTTTTCGCAGGTATATGCATAATCTTCAACGGCAAAACCGCTGACATTAGCCATAACCTTTTTATCAAAACATTTTTTAAGTTTAGGTAATTCTTCACTTATAACCTTTTCAACACCGGGATTCTGAAGACCTACGGCGTTAATCATACCTGCATTACATTCTGCAATACGGGGTGTAGGATTACCAAAGCGAGGGTCTTTTGTAGTACCCTTAAACGAGAATGTACCGAGAACATTTATATCATAAAGTTCTGCGAATTCGTAGCCGAAACCGAAAGTTCCGCTTGCGGGGATAACGGGATTATCAAGGGTTATTCCGCAAAGGTCAACACTTAATCTGCCCATAAAATCTCCTCCTTTTCAAGAACGGGACCGTCTTTACATATACGCTTGTAGCCTGTAATTGTTTTACAGGAACATCCCATACACGCACCGAATCCGCAACCCATACGTTCTTCAAAACTAAACTGTCCGCTTGTAGAAGTGGCTTTATAAAGTGCCTTAAGCATGGGTTCGGGACCACAAGTGTAAAAATAAGTATAATCCACATCTTTTAAAGCATCCGTAACGAAGCCCTTAACACCATAAGAACCGTCTGCAGTTGACACAATTACATCAGCACCGAGAGCCTTGAAATCCTCTTCACAGAAAATTTCTTCCTTTGTGTTGAAGCCGAGTATTACGGTCACCTTTTTGCCTTCGGCAATAAGTTTTTTAGCAAGCATATAAAGGGGCGGAACACCTACGCCACCACCTAAAAGAACGGGCTTTTCGCCTGAAAGAGCGGTGTTGTAGCCGTTTCCGAGACCTGTAAGAACATCAAGCTCTTCTCCCTCGGTCATTTCTGACATCTGCTCAGTACCTTTTCCTACAACTTTATAAATAAGTGTAAGAATTCCGTTTTCGCTATCGCACACGGATATGGGACGTCTGAGAAAGAGACCCTGAAGTTTAATGTTCACAAACTGACCGGGTGATGTGATTTCGCTCACATCACCTTGGAGTTTCATTTTAAAAACTGTTGCAGTAAGTTGTGTATTCTCAATTATTTTAAAAATACTTTGTTTCATAATTTATTCCTTAAACCGTATCATAGATCAAGCATCAATTGTTGAAATTGTAAGTGTTGTTTCTTCAAGAACATCAAGAAGAACACGTACTGTATCGAGGGCAGTAAAGATTGTTACGTTATTTTCAATAGCGTAACGACGGATTTCAAGACCATCGTTTGCAGAACCTGTTGAGTCAATATCCTTAGTATTGATAACGTAAGCAATATGGCCCTGACGAAGAGCATCTGCAATTTCGTCACTACCGTCACTGAGTTTCTTGAGAACGTGAGTACGGATTCCGTTTTCCTTAAGGAAGTTAGCAGTACCGATTGTAGCCTGAATATTGAAACCAAGGTTGTAGAAACGACGGATAAGAGGAAGTGCCTCTTCTTTATCCTTATCTGCAACGGTTACAAAAACAGTACCGTAGTTCTGAAGGTGCATACCGGATGCCTGAAGAGCCTTGTAAAGAGCTCTGTTAAGTTTATCATCGTAGCCGATAGCTTCACCTGTTGACTTCATTTCGGGTGAAAGGTAAGCGTCAAGTCCGCGGATTTTATTGAATGAGAATACGGGAACTTTTACATACCAACGTTTCTTTTCTTCGGGATAGATATCGAATATACCCTGTTCTTTAAGGCTCTTGCCCATAATAACCTCAGTTGCAATATCTGCAAGTGAGTATCCTGTTGCCTTTGAAAGGAAGGGAACAGTTCTTGATGAACGGGGGTTAACCTCGATAATATAAACATCGTCTTTTTCATCAACAATGAACTGGATGTTGTAAAGACCCACAATGCCTATACCAAGACCGAGTTTTTTAGCATACTGAAGTATGATACCCTTAACTTTATTAGAGATACTGAATGAGGGATATACGCTTATGGAGTCACCTGAGTGAATACCTGTTTTTTCAACAAGTTCCATAATACCGGGAACGAATACATCTCTACCGTCGCAGATAGCGTCAACCTCAACCTCTTTACCCTGAATGTATTTATCAACAAGAACGGGCTTGTCCTCGTCAATTTCAACGGCGGTTTTAAGGTAATGACGAAGTTGGTCTTCATTAGCAACAATCTGCATAGCACGTCCGCCAAGAACGAAACTGGGACGAACAAGAACGGGATAACCGATATCTGCAGCGGCTGCAAGACCGTCTTCAAGATTAGTAACTGCCTTACCTTTTGCACGGGGAATGTTTAATTCATTAAGAAGATTTTCAAAAGCATTACGGTCTTCTGCACGGTCAATGGCTGCACAGTCAGTACCGATGATTTTTACGCCACGGTCATAAAGGGGTTGTGCAAGGTTAATAGCGGTCTGACCACCGAGAGTTGTTATAACACCTTCGGGTTTTTCGAACTCGATAATGTTCATAACATCTTCGGGAGTAAGGGGTTCAAAGTAAAGTTTGTCCGCAGTTGTGTAGTCGGTTGAAACGGTTTCGGGGTTGTTGTTGATAATAATTGCCTCGTAACCGGCATTTTTAATTGTCATAACTGCGTGAACGGTTGAATAGTCAAATTCAACACCCTGACCGATACGGATAGGACCTGCACCAAGAACGATAATCTTTTTCTTATCCGTAAGACGTGATGTATTCTCGCCTGTATATGATGAATAGAAATAAGGAATGTACGCATTTGTGTGACAGGTATCAACCATCCTGAATGCAGGAAAAAGACCCTTTTCCTTACGCATTGCGTAAACATCGGATTCATTACAGTTCCAAAGACGTGCAATATATTTATCGCTGAAGCCCATCTTCTTTGCGGCAACGAGAATTTCGAAATCCTTATTAACACGAAGTTTTTCTTCCATATCAATGATATTTTTGAAAGCCTGAAGGAAGTAGGGTGTAATCATAGTGATTTCGTGAATTTTCTCAAGAGAAACACCGTGATAAATAAGCTCTGCAATAGCGAAGATATTATCGGAGCGGAACTCTGAAATATACTCAAGAAGTTCATCAACGCTCATATTATCAAATTTAGAAAGGTACATATGGTTAGCACCGATTTCAAGGGAACGGATACCCTTAAGAAGAGCCTCTTCAAGGTTGGAACCGATACCCATAACTTCACCGGTAGCCTTCATCTGAGTGCCAAGTTTATTTGTAGCAGATGTAAACTTATCGAATGGGAAACGGGGTAATTTAGCAATAACGTAGTCGAGTCTGGGTTCAAATGCTGCGTTAGTGTTAGCAATCTGAATATCTTCAAGAGCCATACCTACGGCAATTTTTGCAGTAACTCTCGCAATGGGATAACCCGAAGCCTTTGAAGCAAGTGCGGAAGAACGTGAAACTCTGGGGTTAACCTCAATAAGATAGTACTCTGAAGTATGGGGGTTAAGAGCAAACTGAACGTTACAACCGCCCTCAATTTTAAGTTCCTTGATGAGCTTGATAGCTGAATCGTTGAGCATCTTCTCATCCTCTTTGCTGAGGGTCATAATGGGTGCTACAACGCATGAGTCACCTGTATGAACACCTACGGGGTCGATATTTTCCATACCGCAGATGGTAATTGCGTGGTCGTTGGTATCACGCATAACTTCAAATTCGATTTCTTTATAACCCTTAACACTCTTTTCGATAAGAGCCTGATGAACGGGTGAAAGTTTAAATGCATTAGTACCGATTTCAATAAGTTCTTCTTCATTGTAAGCGAAACCGCCGCCTGTACCGCCAAGAGTAAATGCAGGACGAACAACAACGGGATAACCGATACGGTTTGCCGCAGCTATTGCCTCCTCCAATGAGTAAGTAATTTCTGAAGGAATAACGGGTTCTCCTATGGATTCGCAAAGTTCTTTGAACATTTCACGGTCCTCTGCACGTTCAATAGATGCACTTGAAGTACCGAGAAGTTCAACGTTACACTCTTTAAGAACACCTTTTTTCTCAAGCTGCATAGCAAGGTTAAGACCTGTCTGACCGCCGATACCGGGAATAATAGCATCGGGACGCTCGTGACGGATAATCTTAGCAACGTATTCAAGAGTCAAGGGCTCCATATATACTTTATCTGCAATAATTGTGTCAGTCATAATTGTAGCAGGGTTGGAGTTAACAAGCACAACCTCGTAACCTTCCTCTTTAAGAGCAAGACAAGCCTGAGTACCTGCATAGTCAAACTCTGCCGCCTGACCGATAACAATAGGACCTGAACCTATAATTAAAACTTTCTTAATGTCTGTTCTCTTTGCCATTTGAGAAGCCTCCTTAATATATATCGAAATCAATTATTAACAATTTTATCATCCCTGTTTTGGCTTTGCCGAAATAGGGAGGGGGACCGCGTTAGCGGTGGTGGGTAGTTCTCTTACGGTTATTCTTCAGTCCCGGAGAACATAACATCACCGATTATATTTTATTTTTTGTAAACAATTTTACCATCACAAACGGTCAGTACGCATTCACTTTGCACGGGCATTCCCTCAAAGGGTGTTGCCTTTCCTTTGGATAAAAAGTCGTTTGAATCAATAACCGTATCCACGTCCAATTTCCATACGGTGTAATCCGTGCCTAAAGGAATATTAAATCTCTTTCGGGGATTTATTGCTAAAAGCTCTATAAGTTTCTCAAGGGTTATTACCCCTGTTTTAACAAGGTTTGTATACATAACCTGAAAAGCGGTTTCAAGACCCACTATACCGAAAGCACTACCTGCAAGACCTTTGCTTTTTTCCTCTGCCGAGTGGGGTGCGTGGTCGGTGGCAATCATATCAATTGTGCCGTCCTTTATACCCTCTATAAGAGCGAGTCTATCCGCTTCGGAGCGAAGTGGCGGATTCATTTTGAAACTTCCGCTTTCTTCAAGGTCATTATCATCAAGCACAAGGTAATGAGGACCCGTTTCACAAGTAACGTCGAGACCCTCCGCCTTGGCTTTTCGTATAAGTTCAACACTCTCTTTTGCGGAGATGTGGCAAACGTGGTATTTACAACCCGTTTCTTTTACAAGACGCAAATCTCTCTCAATAGGTTTCCATTCACTTTCACTGCAAATGCCCTTGTGATTATGTTCTTTTGCATAATCACCGTCGTGAATATACCCACCGTAAAGAAGTGAGTTATCCTCACAATGGGCAACTATTGCTTTACCGAGTCTTTTGGCTTCAAGCATAGCCTGACGCATAAGTTCTTCACTCTGAACTCCCCTACCGTCATCAGAGAAAGCGAAGCAATCCTCGTTCATATCTGCCATATCGGAAAGTTCCTCGCCCTTTTGACCAACTGTAATAGATGCATAAGGGTAAACGTGGATGAAAGCATCTTTTTTAATAATATCTGTCTGAGCCTTGAGGTGCTCCGCACTATCGGGAACGGGATTCAAATTAGGCATTGTGCAAACCGCGGTATATCCACCGTGAGCGGCACTCTTGCAACCCGTTTCTATGGTCTCTTTATAAGAAAAGCCCGGCTCACGAAAATGCACATGCACGTCGCAAAAGCCGGGAAAAATAATATATTCAGGTGAATTAAAAACAGCAATACCATTATCAGAACACAAATGAGCCGCAACATCTGAACAGAACGCCTGAGCGTCTATTCCCATTGCAGCTGTATTCACGATTTTTGCCTTAAGTTGCTCTGTCATAATAATCCCTTTCAAAAAATAAAAGCCTTGCACACGGCAAGGCTCGAACACACAAAAACATTGATACAGTCGCACCTGTACCGAATAAATTTATATTTCAATCTTGCCGATATCTCGTACCGTCTTAAAGATCTTAAATATAATACCAAAGAACTATGTTTTTGTCAATAGAATTACACCCTTTTCTCACTCAAAACCGCATACGATTTCGCATAATATTTTTGTAAAAATTAACCAAAGATTTTTATTGTAAAAATCACCAAAACCCACCATCTATTTTCGTCAATATGAAATTCAATATATTATTGAATATATTTTACTTATAGTTTAAAATAAACTATTATAGTTACGGGTGGTGATAAATTGGGAAAAGATGATTTCATATACATATTCCAGAAAGGCTTTAACTATTCCCAGGACGGACCGGGGAACCGCCTTGTTTATCACCTTTCAGGGTGTAATCTCAATTGCCCCTGGTGTTCAAATCCCGAGGGTTTAAAAATAACCGAAAACTCTCAAAAGCTTTCTGTAAACGATATTATAAAAGAGGCTCTTTCCTCTAAGATGATTTTCATAGACGGTGGCGGTGTCACCCTTACGGGTGGCGAGGTTACCTGCCAGAAAAATGCCGTTATCACCGTTTTAAAAGAACTCAAAAAAAATGGTATTCACACCTGTATCGAAACCAACGCTTCCCTTTCGGGATGTGAAGAAATTTTTGATACCGTTGATTATATGATAGCTGATTTTAAATCACCATACGAAGAAAAAATATCTTATATTGGCGGTAACATTGAAATTATAAAGAAAAATCTTTTATACCGAGCCAAAACCAAAAAACCACTCCTCGTTCGTATTCCGCTTATAAAATTCTTTAACTGTGGCGAAGAAACCGCAAAAGATTTTATAAAGTTTTTTGAAGAATTAAAAAGAACAGGTAACGAAAATCTTTTCTTTGAAATACTCACTTATCACGAATTCGGTAAAGAGAAATACGCTAAACTCAATATGGAATATACCGTTACAGACGGTTATGTCACGGATGAAGATATAAAAACTCTGTTACAAGAATTTAAAAATGCAAATCTTAATGTAATTAACACCTGAGGTGATTTTATGTATAATTTTGACCCTATAAAAACAACCGAATCTGCTAAGCTTCTTTTTAAAGAAGAAAGAGCTATAAACCATCTTGAGGGTTGGTTTATTATAAAAGAAACCGAGCAGAAATATAACGAAAAATATTCGGACTTACCCCCTATGAAAAGGGCTGCCGAAAAATTCCGCGAGGCAGTTAAAATCCTCCCCTTATCCATAAGTGATTATGCGGTTTTTGCCGGTACACAAAGGGATGCTTTCGCAAGAAGCTACGCTCTTATTAACCCCTCATTCCGCGTTGAAACCTTCGCAGGTTATTGTGACCCTACCGCAGTATATGATGATATTGACCCTACGGAGGAATTTACTGCAGAGCGTATCAATGCACTTCGCGAACTTGACAAACAAAGTGATTATGTTAAATCCTTAAGTGAAGTTTACAAAAACTGCGAAACCCTTACAGGTGAAGTTGCATTCTTTATTGAGCAGGTAACGGGTCACCTTATCCCCGATATGCGTTACGCATTAAAACACGGTGTCAAAAAGATGCTCGAAGATATTGAAGAAAAACAGAAAACTGCAAATCCAGAGCAAAACGAAAACTATGAGGCAATGAAAATTGCCCTTGACTGCGTTCTTATTCTTGCAAAAAGATATAAAGAAATTGCCGACGAAAAACTTCTTAACTCCGAGGGTGAAAGAAAAGAACAGTTAACACTTCTCTCAGAAACACTCGCAAAAGTCCCTGAAAACGGCGCACAAACTCTCTACGAAGCAATCCAGAGTTTTATTCTTTTATGGGAGATTATGTGTCTTGAACAAGCCCCAAACCCCTTTGCTTTTTCCGTTGGTAACGCAGACAGAATTTTTGAGCCTTACAGAGCTGCTGACGGTCTTTCAAGAGATGAAACCGCCGCACTCTTCAAGCATTTGCTTGTATTCTTTAACGTTGCCGACAGAAGTTGGGCTATATCACAAAACCTTATTGTAAGCGGTCGCGACAAGGGCGGAAATGACCTTACAAACGACTCAACCTACGCACTTCTGGATGCGTACTACGATATGAATTTACCCCAACCCATACTTTCTGTAAAGTTACATAAAAACACTCCTCAGAAACTTTACGAAGAACTTGGCAGATTCCTTTTCACACCCGGTTGTCTCACACCCTCTTTCTTTAATGACGATTCCCTCTTTCAGGTATTACCTGAGGCAGGAATTGATATTGATGATGTTGAGGATACCTCTATTGCAGGTTGTCAGGAGCCTCTCATTATGGGTAAAGACAACGGCAACACCACAAACAGTTGGTTCAATTTAGGTAAAGTACTCGAACTTACCCTTAACAATGGTTATTCAACAATAACCGGTGAAAAAATCGGTACTGTTTGCGAGGAAAGTGATGCTCTTACTTTACTTAAAAATATCCGTGAGCTTTTCTATAAAAACGCACAGTATTTCTGTGACGAAATGGTTAAAGCCGCAAACGGTGCCTCAAGAGCCATTTCCCACTTACCCGTACCCTTCCTCAGTACTGTTATGGGTGGTATTGAAAGCGGTTACGACACCCGTGATATCAACCACCAAAGTACAAAGTACAATGGTAGCGGTTGCCTTATTCACGGTTCAAGTGTTGTTGCAGACTCTTTTATCGCTATTGATAAACTCTTGAATGAAAGACCCGAAGCTGCACAAAATCTTCTTGATGCTCTTAAAAATAATTTTGAAGGCTACGACGAATTAAGAGAATTCTTACTTTCCGCACCTAAATTCGGTAACAATATTGACGAAGTTGACCGTGAAACTGCCGAAGTAACATCAAAAATCGCCGATATGGTACGTGCACAAAAGAACTATCTCGGCAATAATTTCAGACCTGATTTCTCCACCCCCTCAACACACCTTCTTTATGGATACTGGGTTGGTGCACTTCCCTGTGGCAGAAAATCACGAGATATGCTCAACTACGGTGTAGACCCCCTTTACGGCGAAGCACAGAACGGTCTTGGTTTCCGTACACTTTCACTTATGAAACTCCCATTTAACAAAATGTGCGGTGGTTATGCATCCCATTTCGGCATTGACCCCAAATACTTTATAGCTAAAGATTATGAGGGCAAGGGTGTTGAATTCCGTGACAAGGTTATGAAACCCTTATTCTTCAACGAGCTTAATAAAAATGTTGCTCCTTTCTACCTCTATGTTAACGTTACAACTGCCGAAATTCTCAAAAAGGTACTTGCAGAGCCTCAGAAATATGCACCCTCAGGGGTTTACATTATGAGAATACACGGCACATTTGTTAACTTCTTAGACCTTTCACCCGCTATTCAACAGGATATTATCCGTCGTCTTGACCCTGCGTCCACCGCAGTTATGTGTTAAAAATATGAATATTTTAGGAATTGATATAGGTACTACTACCGTAACCTGCCTTATACTTGATACTGATAAAAAGCAGGTTATAAAGTCTTGTACTTTAAAAAATGACAGTTTTATTGAGGGTAAATCCTTTGAAAAACTTCAGAACCCCGAAACAATAATAAATACAGTTAAAACAGGTATAAAAGAGGTTTGTGTTGATGTAATACCCGATGCCATAGGTATCACGGGACAAATGCACGGTATCCTTTACCTTGACGAAAGCAACAAACCCTGCTCCCCTCTTATGATATGGCAGGATGAACGTGGTAACGAAATTTTTGAAAATGGCGAAACCTACGCTCAATACCTTACCCGTGTTACGGGAATAAAAGCCGCGTCGGGTTTTGGTCTGACCACTCATTTTTATAATCTTAAAAACGGGCTTGTACCCCAAAGTGCAGTTATGCTTTCAACCATTCACGATTACCTTGCGTCTGTTTTAACAAATGAAAAACCCGTCACTCATTCAAGTGACGCGGGAAGTCTCGGCTTCTTAGATTTAAAGAATCTTTGTTTTGATAAAAATGCATTAGAAATTGCAGGTATTGACCCCACATTTTTACCTAAGGTTTTCTCACAAGCCGTAATTGCAGGTAAAACTAACTGCGACTTCTTACCCTCAGGTATTCCCGTTGCAGTTGCTATCGGTGATAATCAGGCAAGTTTTCTGGGTTCTGTTGCCGAGCCGGAAACTTCCGTACTGGTAAACGTTGGCACAGGAAGTCAGGTTTCTTTTGTAACAAAGTCTGTAACCTGTCCCGAGGGCGGTGAAATACGCCACCTTACAAATGATGAATACATTTTTGTAGGTGCATCCCTTTGCGGTGGCAGAGCTTACGCTATTTTAAAGAATTTCTATTCTTTATGTGCAGAATTTCTCGGTGGTTCAGGTGATGACCTGTATAAAAAAATGGATTCACTTGCCGAAAACTCTATTAACTCCAACGATAAAATAATAGTTAACTGTGAATTCTGCGGTACTCGTGAAAACCCCTTAAAACGTGGTTTTATTGATAATATAGGTGATAATAACTTTACCCCCGAAAACCTTACTTACGGCGTTTTAAAGGGCGTTTCAACAGAACTTAAGGATATGTACACAGGTGCTTGTAATCTTTTGGAAAATGCTCCCCAAAAATTAGTCTGCTCGGGTAACGGCTTAAGGAAAAGTCCTCTTTGGCGACAGATTTTTGAAAGAGATTTCTCTCTGCCTACGGAGTTGCCCTTACACAGTGAAGAGGCAGCAGTTGGTGCTTGTGTTTTTGCCTGTTGTGCAAGTGGAATTTATACTGATATTAAAGCATCCCGCGATGCTCTTCTGAGGTGAATTATGGATACTGTTAAAATAGCTTCAAATCCTGTATTTTTCGAGAAAAATCGAGTTTTCCGCGTTTATACGGGCGGTAAACTTTTCAGTGAATTTTTCGGTGACAACAGTGAAGACAGTTTTTATCCCGAGGAATGGATTTGCTCCTCAACAAAAGCCCTGAATGAAGGAAGTACCGACGAATTTGAAGGACTTTCAACAGTAAAAGGAACTAAAATCCATTTCAATGAACTTTTAGCAGAGCAAAAAGAACTTATGTTAGGAGGCCGAGACGGACTTGACGTTCTTGTAAAAGCCCTCGATTCCGCTATCCGTTTACCTGTTCAGGCACACCCCGACAAAGCCTTTTCACGAGTAAATTTCAACTCCAATTTCGGAAAAGCCGAATCTTGGTTGGTTTTAGGTGCAAGAGAGGGGGCTTGTATTTACTTTGGGTTCAAAGATGGCGTTACTCCCGAGGATTTTGAGGATGCGGTAGCAAAAAGCGAAACCGATAAAACCGCTATGGAAAAACTTCTCAATAAAATTCCCGTAAAACCCGGTGATGTTTACTTCATACCCGCCAAGGCAGTTCACGCCATAGGATACGGATGTCTCATTCTTGAGGTTCAGGAACCGACAGATTTCACCATTCAACCTGAACGTTGGTGCGGTGATTACAAACTTTCGGATAATGAAATGTATATAGGTCTTGATAAAGAAACGGCATTAAGCGTTTATGACTATTCTTATAATTTAGACAAAGTTCTTAAAGAATGCAAAAAAACGCCCACCATTATATACGAGGCGGACGGATGCAAAAAAGAATGTCTTATAGGTAAAGATGACACCCCTTGTTTTGGTGTAGAGCGTTATGTTATAATTAACGGAGAAACCGAAAAACTTTCAGGTCCTTGTGTTTATGTTGTTACAGAGGGCGAGGGTCTTTTATCAGGTAATAACTACGAAAAACCCTTAAAAAAAGGCGACTACTTCTTTATGCCCCATTCCTGTAACCAACAGTACAGTGTAAAAACTCAAGGCAACCTTACTCTTGCAGTATGTCTTCCTCCGGAGGTTTAATATGATTAATGAACTCTTAAAAGAAAAAGTCTGGAATTCCAAATGCAATGAAAGATTCTTTCAATATCTTAAAGATTTCACAAATGAAGAAAAATGCGAAATAATTTATAACATTATGCCCCATATTTTCAAAAAAGGGGACGACGAAAGTATCGCATCTGCGGAAATTATACTCATTTGTGCTACTCAACAGTATTTCGACGTTGAATCAACACACTATAAGGCTCTTGTTTATTACCGCTTAGGTGAACTTTACGAAGGATATAAAGAGAATTTCATAAAAGCCTACACCGCTTATAAAAAATACGAACTCAACAACGTTAGTTTCGGTGGTGTTCACGGTATTTTATTACGTATACTTTTATTAAGAGACGATTTCACTTATTCCGAGGAAATGGAAAAAGAACTTAATTTAAGTTACGGTGAAACCGATTTAGGATTACGCAAAGACCGTCTTTATGAAAACATTGGCACTCTTATTATGGCTCAACGTAATAACGACGAGAAAACCGCAGAAATGCTTAAAAAACGCATTAAATCAATCATAAAAGCAGATGAATACTTCTTCCTGGATTTAGTTTTCAGAAAGGATGCTACACCTGATTACCTGAAAACACCCGAAAGGCTTATGAACTATATAAAAACTCTATAAACAGAAAAAGAAAAAGCCCCTCGTCGAAACGAAGGGTTTTTCTTTTGGAAAGAGAAAATGAAATGTTGAGCAATCAAAATGTCTAACTATTATATAACACACCAATGTTGCAACAATTTCACAACTTTGTAAACAATTTGTGAACAAATTGTGTTATTTTTGTGTTCTATCATTATTTCGCCTATTTTTAATGACATTTTTTTGCTAATATGGTATTATATATACAATATTATTAAAAGGAAGATTTTATGGACATTTTAAAGACCCTATGTACTGAATTTGCCGTCAGTGACACTCACATCAAAAATATTGTTGAGCTTATTGATGATGGCAATACCATCCCGTTTATTGCCCGTTATCGTAAAGAGATGACCGGCTCTTGTGACGATCAAAAACTCAGAGAAATCAATGACCGTCTCACATACTTAAGAAATCTTGAAAAACGCAAAGAGGAAGTTTTATCCTCCATTGAAGAACAAGGTAAATTAACCGAGGAAATTTCTGCAGCCGTAGCCGAAGCTGTTACTCTCGCAGAAGTAGAAGATATATACAGACCTTATAAACAAAAACGCAAAACACGTGCTTCAGTAGCTAAGGAAAAAGGTCTTGAACCTTTAGCCGACCTTCTCTTGTCATTCACTCTCAAGGGTGTGGATTTAAACGAAATTGCCACTGAATACGTTGACCCCGAAAAAGGCGTTGAAACCCCCGAAGAAGCCTTACAAGGCGCTTCCGATATTATTGCCGAACGAATTTCCGATTCGCCCGATGTTCGTCGCGTACTTAAAGACCTTATAACAAAACGCGGTGTTATTAAATCCGTTGCTAAAACGGAGGATGATAGCGTTTACTCTATGTACTACGAATATCAGGAACCTGTTTCTAAAATCCCGTCTCACCGTATTCTCGCCATAAATCGTGGTGAAAAAGAGGGATTTTTAAAAGTGAGCGTTGAAGTTGAAGAGGATACCGCACTTTCTCTTATTAATCAACTTTTCATAAAAGAAGGTAGTTCTTCAACTGAATTTTGTAGAGATTCTGCTACCGACAGCTATTCGCGTCTTATACTACCCTCTCTCGAAAGGGAAACCCGTACTAATCTTACGGAAAAAGCCGATGAACAGGCTATTAAAATGTTTGGTAGTAACCTGAAGCCCCTTCTTATGCAACCACCTATTAAAAACAAAACTGTTCTTGCAGTTGACCCTGCTTACAGAACAGGTTGTAAACTCGCGGTTGTTGACGGTAACAGTCGCGTACTTTTCACCGGGGTTATTTATCCCACTCCCCCTCAATCAAAAATACTCGAATCTGAAAAAAAGGTTCTTGAACTAATTGATAAATATAAAATTGACTGTATTTCAATCGGTAATGGTACCGCAAGTAAAGAAAGTGAAATCTTCATTGCCGATACTATCAAAAAATCAACCAGATCCGTATCATATATGGTTGTTAATGAGGCGGGTGCATCAGTTTACTCTGCTTCAAAATTAGGTGCTGAAGAATTCCCCGATTTTGATGTTTCGGTTCGTTCCGCCGTATCTATTGCAAGACGTTTACAAGACCCCCTTTCTGAACTTGTAAAAATCGAGCCTAAGAGTATAGGTGTAGGACAATATCAACATGACGTCCCCCCTGCAAGACTCGAAGAATCCCTTTCGGGTGTTGTTGAGGATTGCGTAAACTCCGTGGGTGTTGACCTTAACACCGCATCAGTCTCTCTTTTAAAATACATCTCAGGTATCAGCTCTTCAACTGCAAGGAATATAGTCGCTTACCGTGAAGAAAACGGTGCATTCTCAGGCAGAAGTGAACTCAAAAAGGTTAAAGGTCTCGGTCCTAAGGCTTACCAGCAATGTGCGGGATTCTTGCGTATTCCTAAGGGTAAAACACCCCTCGATAATACGGGCGTACATCCCGAAAGCTATGATGCCGCAAAGAAACTTCTTGATTTATTCGGCTATTCCCAAAACGATGTGGCTACCAATGGTGCTTCGGGTATCTGCGGAAAGGTAAAAGATTACGGTTTGGCTAAAGCCGCCGAGGAATGTGGCGTAGGTACACCCACCCTTACTGATATTATCGGTGAATTAGAAAAACCCGGTCGCGATATCCGTGACGATTTACCAAAGCCCATGCTCCGTTCAGATATTATGGATATGAATGATTTAAAAGAAGGTATGGAATTAACGGGTACTGTTCGTAATGTTATTGACTTCGGTGTATTCGTTGATATCGGCGTTCATCAGGATGGTCTCGTTCATATTTCACAGATTTGCGACCGTTTCATAAAGCATCCTTCCGAAGTTCTTAAAGTCGGCGAGGTTGTTAATGTTAAGGTTTTAGGCGTTGATGCAAACAAAAAACGCATTTCCTTGACAATGAAAGGCGTAAATCAATAAGATTTAAAATATATAGTGACAAACAAATAAGTTTATGTTATAATAACTTGGATTTTAATGAATGCGAGGTACTAAAAAGTGCTTGAATTAAACAATGCTCTTGAACTTATTATAAAAACAGTCGAAAAAACCTCCGAGGAATACGGATTCAAGGTTGAATACCCCGAAGGTGTAAGACCTCCCGAACTTCCTATAAAAAGCGTAGGTTCAAAGTCAATTATTATGTTCCGCGGTGAAAACGGCAGAATCAGAGTTGAACATAACGGAGACAAAATATCTCTTCACTGTGCACGTGCTAACGAAAGTGACACTCCAGATGACGATATGCGTCGTGTTTCTCTTTCACTCCTTGATTTGGAAACATTCAACGAAAAAGATTTAAAATATCTTGCAGAGGATTATGCAGAATCTTTCAAAAAGAATTTCTCATCAAAATCCCCTTATAGTGGCAAAAAAACTCCCACACCTGTATCAAGAACACAGGCCAAAAGTGGTGCACTCGCTTACGATGCAAATACACTTGGTAGCCGTTTCACAACAATTTATCCTCAACTTCGTGATGAATACAAAAGAAATATTGAAAACTACGGCGAATTTTTAGCAGAAGACTTTTTCGTTAACCACGGTAATGCTCTCGTACTTCAGACACTTCGTGAAAACGATAAAATCAAAATGCGTCAACTTTTCAAATTACTCAACGACATTTACGAAGACGGTACTAATGATACACAGAGCCTTGTTGGTGTTACAATTCTCGGTAGTACCATTGCAGCAAATATGGACCTTCTTGAAACTGCACAGGAATACTTCAGCGATACTATGAAAGAGCCTGTTACAGAAATCATTAATTATCTTGCAAAAAGCAAGAGCGCAAGAATGCGTCTTGAAAATCCCCCCGTATACAAACCTAAAAAGAGCAAGAAAAAAGGTATGTTATCCTCAATGCTTGGTATGTAAAATGCAAAAGCCTCACCGAAAAGGTGAGGCTTTTTTAATGAATAATGAATGATGAATGATGAATAACGAAAAATGAATAAGGATAAACTTATCACCCTACTTTAGGGAGGTGATATCATTTTAATTTTATACTCTATTTTCGAGCGAATCATAATCAAGGATAGTATAATACTCCTCTTTCATTGCCTTAGAAATGAACTTTAAAGCTACTTCCTTTGACACTTCACCCTTATAATAAAGTGTTTGTGTGTCTTCGTCCCAATATACACCTCTGGCTGCCCGATAAATCATATCGTATTTTCCATACTCAGGTTTTACATGAAAATATCCATCTTTACAAAAAACATCAATTACTTTTACATAGTAGCGATTCATCGTTTCTTTTAGTCTTTGAGAAGCATACTTTCTTATTTTTGAAAAATTATCTGATGAAAACAAATCAAATAATTCGACTTCCTTTAAAGGAAGATATTTGTTACATAAAATTTCACTCAGAACTTCTTTTTGTCCACATTTTTTAGATTTCTTGAACAAGAAAACCAATTTCGAAAAATTATCTTCATTTACACTAAGCGACTCTAAAGCATATAAATGTGTAAAATATAAATTGTCGAGATGTTTAAATACCGCTGATAAAATGATTTTTTCGGATATGGGGATTTTATATTCGCAAACAACTTTCAGTCCATTATCAGCAAATAATATATCATCGGACAAAATTGATTCTTCAAGAAATGTTTTAATATTTTTAGACATAGGATGTCTGAATATTGTTTTTAAAACACAAAGCCTTTTATATTTATCTTTATGTGTAATATAGCTTCTAAGTAAATCAAAAGCCTTTTCATCTGATTTATATGACAGTGCTTCACAAGCAACAACAAATCCACTCATATCGCCGGTGGATAATATTGTTTCAAGTTCTTCAATTGACTGATTGTATGGTACAGAAACGCCGTTTGTTTTTTCTGTTCTCATAAAATCACCACCCACGTATAATTATAAACCTTTTTCAAATGTAATACAATACTAAGCGAAGCGTTGCAAAAAAAGTTTTGAAGCAACACCTCCCCAAATTATTCATTATTAATTTAAAAGCCCCGTTCAACGAACGGGGCTTTGATTATTTTACGAACTTGCGATTTCGTTTATTATAAAATTTCTTTTTTCTTTCTTGTAAGTACGAATGCAGCAGTTGAAACTACGCAAACTGTTGCTGCGAGGGCAATACCTACGTCACCTGTCTTTTCGGATTCTGAAGAGGAAGCCTTGGCAGTTGTTGAAGCAGCAGCCGCATTTGTTGTTGCTACGGCAGTTGTCTTATCACCGTCACCGCTACCGCCACCGAAAAGGTTTGAAAGAAACTCAATAATCTTATTAAGAAGGTCTTCGAATGAACCGAAGTCAAGACCAAGACCACTGAGGATTTTCTGGAACAAATCGGAAATATCGATATCCTCATCAATCAACTGTTCGATGATATCAGTGATTTCTGCGTTACCGAGAACGTTTGCAATAGCATCTGCAAAGTCTGCGAATGTTACGCCGTTACCGGAAAGCATATCTCTGATAACCTGAAGAAGGCCATTGATTTCGCCTACTTCTGAACTGTCGCCTTCACCTGTTGAGGTGTCACCCTCAGTTACAGGGGGTGTATCGGGCGGGAAGTTGAAATTGATAACTCTGTTTTCGTAGAGAGTTGTTGTTGTGATATCATTTTCAACTTTATCGTCTGTACGGAACTCATCAATATAAAGATTCAAGGAAGTTGAAAGCTTTGATGTGTCGCGAACATTGAATGTGATGAAAAGAAGGTCACGGGACTGATTTTTACTTACACCGTCGCCTGAAGGAATCCAAGCCATTGCGTACTGGTTGTCAGTACCGGACTTAAGACCCGAAACAAGAAGACCGTTGAAGTTGGGAGTTATATTACCCGAACCGTCATCTGCACCGGCAAGACCTGCTTTAGCAACACTGATAACGGTGGGGTCAAATTCAAAATACAAGTTAACGCCGACAAGCTTTTTAATACCCTTGGGGGCTTTAAGAACAACTGTGAAAGTAGTTGTTGATACCGCAGCAACCTGAGAAGCAGATTCTGCGTAATCACCCTCGGTTACTAATGTAGTAAGCACGGGAGTTTCAGCCGCAATACTCATCGGCGCAACACTGATGCAGATAAGAAGTGCGGAAAGAAAAATCGCAAGTATTTTCTTCATTAAAATCTTTCCTTTACATGAAAATGTGGGGATAAACCCATTGCTAACACGTGGGCATAGATATACCGACACTTATAGCCTAAAGAGATTATATTACAAACAGCCTTGAATGTCAACAGATATTTTACTTTTAGTGGCGGTTTTTTTAACTTTTCAAAACGATAGTTTTGCCCCAAAAACCTTGATTTTTCGCGGTTTTTGGGGCATTTCGGCATTTTAAACAAAATAACAGTGTTTTTTTCTACCAACGCATTAACAAAGTTTATTGCTCAATTCATCAAAAGTTATATTTTTATCAATTTCACCCTGATAATTTTTCATAGAACCCAATATACATTCCTTGATTTTCTGCTTTTCTTCGTCCGTTTTATACGCATTCATATTATTAATTGCGGGAAGTCCGAAAACACCCAAAGAACATACTTCAGAAATCTTTTCAGGAATCATTTTAACTATTGTGCCGTTTATACTGCGTTTTGTGAATCGGCAATTTTTATCACAAAAAGTGCAGATATAATCTTCATCCTCAAAGGGAAGTGGCGGATTTTTAACCGTGGGAGTTATGCTTACTAACGCCCCCGTAGGACAAACATTAACACAAGCACCGCAGGAAACACATTTACTTTCTCCCAAGGGTAAATCAAATGCACTCATAGGTATAGTGCCGAATCCCCTACCAAAAAGTCCAAGATTCTCCGTTCCCGAAATTTCACAACAGGCACGTACACACTGACCGCACAAAATACATTTATTATTATCCCTTACGATAAAAGGATGGCTTTTGTCTTTAGGATACTGACGACTTTTGCCGTTAAGAGTAAGGGAAAGTGCATCATAATCCCTCATTAAGGGCAACAACTCGCAGGAATATACCGCCGAGCAACCACACTCAAGGCAACGTGAAGCCTCTTTAATTGCATCTTCTTTTGTAAAAGTAAAGGCAACCTCGTGGAAATTAGTTTTTCTTTCAAGTGCATCCGTAAGTGTTACTTCGCATCTTTTAATCTCGGGTGTGCCCTCAAGAACTTTTGCGTCAAAACTCTTGTTAACAGAATACACAGGAAGTTCCGGGGGTACTTCAACACCCTTAAGATAACAGTCAATTGAACGTGCGGCGTACTTACCCCCTGCTATTGCTTTTATGGCAATGTCGGGTCCCTTATTTATAACATCACCTGCGGCAAAAACGCCCTTAAGTGATGTCTGATAAGTTCTTTCATCCACGGCAATAGTTGACTTTTTGGTTAATTCGACAGAGTCAATATCCTCCGCTTTTACCCTTTGACCGATAGCAGAAATTATTGTATCGCAATCAATTATTTCCGTACTTCCTTCAATGGCAACGGGACTTCTTCTACCTGAAGCATCGGGCTCACCCAAAGCCATCTTTTGAAGTTTCAAGCCTTTAACTTTACCGTTTTCGGACACAACCTCAAGAGGTGATACAAGGAATTTAAATTCCACACCCTCTGCTTTTGCATCCCTTATTTCTTCAATTTCCGCGGGCATTTCCGCTTCGGTACGTCTGTAAATAAGTGTAACATTCTCGGCACCAAGACGAACGGCAGTTCTCACTGCGTCAATGGCAGTATTACCTCCACCTACAACGGCAACCTTTTTACCCAAGTCTACTTTTTCACCATTTGCAACACGGTAGAGCATATCAATACCGCCTACAACACCGTCACTTGAATCCCCGTCACAACCCAATTTAGTTGAACGCCACGCACCGGTTGCAAGGAATACTGCGTCAAATTCTTTCTGAAGTGATTCGACAGTAAAATCCTTGCCCAAAGCGGTATTGCAGATAATTTCAACACCCATTTTTTTGATGACATCTATTTCTTCATCGAGTGTATTTTTAGGTAATCTGTATGCAGGGATGCCGTATCTGAGCATACCGCCACAGTGACTCTGAGCCTCAAAAATCTTGACTTTGTAACCCTTTAACGCCAAGAAATAAGCACAGGAAAGACCTGCAGGTCCACCGCCAACAACTGCAATTTTTTTACCGTTAAGTTCCGCACACTCAGGAACATAATCCATATATGAATCTGCGGCGAAACGTTTAAGAGCACAGATTGACACCGCACCTTCAAGGTGTTTTCTGCGACATTTCTCCTCACAAGGGTGAGGACACACCCTACCTATTGATGCAGGTAAGGGGTTATCTTTTTTTATAAGTTCAAGAGCCTCTCGCTCCTTACCGTTAGCAATAAGACCTACATACCCCTGCACATCCTGATGAGTAGGACAAGCCATAAAACAAGGGGCTTTACAGTCACCGCCGTGGTCCGACATTATAAGAGAAAGACTGATTTTTCGGCTCTTTTCAAGCTCGGGTGTGCTTGTGGTAACTTTCATACCGTCACTAACAGTTGTTGAACAGGCTCGCAAGGGCTTTCTGATGCCCTCTACTTCTACAAGACACAAACCGCAACCGCCGTAACTTTCAAGTTCTTTGTTATGGCAAAGATGGGGCAAATATATACCGTTATCCAGTATATTATCAAGAAGTGTTTTAGTGGTATCGGCAGAGTATTCTTTGCCGTTTATAAATATTTTGACTATGCTCATTTACTCTCCTCCCCACTTAAAACATTAATTGCATTGAATTTACAACTATCAATACACTGACCGCAACGAACACATTTTTCGCTATCTATTTTATAAGGCGATTTAACAACACCGCTTATAGCATCAACAGGACATCTTCTACTGCAAAGTGAACAACCGCGACACATACTTTCATCAATACGGTATTGAATAAGTGCCGTGCATTTTTTAGCGGGACAGCATTTGTTATTTATATGTTCTTCGTACTCATTTCTGAAGTATCTGATAGTTGTAAGAACGGGGTTAGGTGCGGAATTACCGAGACCGCACAACGCACCCACTTTTATACTTTCACCCAACTCAACGAGGGTATCAATATCTTCACAAGTACCCTCGCCATCTGTAATTCTTTTAAGAATTTCAAGCATACGCGTAGTACCTATACGGCAAGGAACACATTTTCCGCAGCTTTCTTTACTGGTGAAATCCATAAAGAATTTCGCCATATCCACCATACAGGTTTTTTCGTCCATAACTATCATACCGCCCGAGCCCATAATAGCCCCTGTTTTAGCGATATTTTCATAGTCAATAACCGTATCAAGCATATTTGCGGGTATACAACCGCCCGAAGGACCGCCCATCTGAACGGCTTTTACTTTGGCGTCATTTTTTATACCGCCACAGATACCGAAAACAATATCATTTATAGTAAGTCCCATAGGAACTTCAACAAGTCCGCCTCTTTTTACGCGACCCGCAAGGGCAAAAACCTTTGTACCCTTACTACCCTCGGTACCCATTGATGCGAAAGCCTCGCCACCGTTATCAATAATCCAGGAAACATTGGCGAAAGTTTCAACATTATTGATATTAGTAGGTTTTTTTCTGAATCCTTTTTGTGCGGGGAAGGGAGGTTTTGTAACAGGCATACCTCGGTTACCGCTAAGGGATGCAAGAAGTGCCGTTTCCTCACCGCAAACAAATGCACCCGCGCCCATCATAATATGGAAATCAAAATTAAAATTACTTCCTAAAATATTTTTACCAAGATATCCCTTTTCGTGCATCTGGGAAATGGCAATTTTCAAACGTTTAACCGCAAGAGGATATTCGGCTCTTACGTATATAACGCCACTTTCGGCACCGATAGCAATACCTGCAATCATCATACCCTCCAGCACTCTATGGGGGTCACCCTCTAAAACGGCTCTGTCCATAAACGCACCCGGGTCACCCTCGTCCGCATTACAAACAATATATTTTTCATCGGACTGAGCACTCTTAGCCGCCTGCCATTTAAAATGGGTGGGGAAGCCTGCTCCACCTCTACCGCGTAAGCCCGAAATTTTTATTTCTTCGATTATTTTATCTGAACCCATTCGAATGGCTTTTTCCAATGCTTTATAACCGCCGTTTTCTATATACGAATCAATATTCTCAGGGTCGATTTTACCGCAACCTGATAAAACAATTCTTTTTTGACCGTTTAAAAACTTAAGTTCATCTTCACTAAGTCTGTTTTCAAGGGGCAATTCGCCCTTTTTTATCTTCTCTGCAAAATTAACGGCACTATCCTTATTAAGTCTGCCATAAAGAATACTATCGCCCGAATCAGTAATAACCTCAACAATGGGCTCGGCGAAACAAAGACCGTTACAACCAACCTTTTCAACGGTGTACTCAGTACCCGAAAAAGCCTCGTTAAGACCCTCGAGAACATCATTTGCTCCCGATGCTATACCACAGGAACCGTAACCTAAAAGAAATCTCATTTGCCCTCACCCCTTTTAATATTTTCAATAATATCAATAACCTTTTGTTGAGTAAGGGTGCCGTACACCGTGTCATTTATCATCATAGCGGGTGAAATACTGCAACAACCGAGACAGGCAACCTCTTCCCATGAGAAAAGACCGTCCTCGGTAACATCACCGGCTTCTATACCTAAAACACGTTTAACCGTATCACCAATACGCTCACTGCCGTTTACGTGACAAGCCGTACCCATACAGACCATAATTCTGTATTTACCAACGGGTTTAAGTCTGAATCCCGCGTAAAATGACGCAACGCCCATAATACGACTCGAGGGAATACCTGTTTTTGCCGTAATATATTCAACTGCATCCCTTGAAATATAGCCACAAAAAGCCTGAACCTCTTGCAAAATAGCAATAAGGCTCTCATCGGGTGCAGAATATTTATTTAATATTTCATCAATTTTAATTTCAAATTTCCCAGCCACAAAGCCGCCTTCTTTCAAAACACATTAATATAAATTTTACATCACACTTCAGTTTCTTGCAATAGTAAATTACACTAAAAACGTATAATATTTACTCTGATTTATTTACTTTTTCTAAAAAACATTATAAAATAAATACGGTGATTTTATGAAAGAATATAATTATTACTTTTTTGATTTTGACGGCACATTGTGTGACACTACCGAAGGTATTTTCAACTCCATAATTTACTCACTGGAATGCTACGGTATTGAGGAAACAAACAGAGAAAAACTCAATTTCTTCGTAGGTCCTCCCCTTTTCGAGTCATATAAGACTATTTATAACGTCAGCGACGAGGCTGCAAATTGGCTCATAGCTAAATACCGCGAACGGTATAAAACCAAAGCCGCCGAAGAATCCGCTTTATATGACGGTATAGTTGATTTACTTAAAGAACTTAAAAATCGGGGTAAAAAAATCGCAATAGCATCATCGAAGCCCCGTTTATTCGTAGAAGAAATTTCAAAATATCACGGCATTGATGTTTATTATGATTTCATATCCGCCGAGGATTTTAAAAACAACCATTCAAGTAAAAAAGACCTTATTAATGCTTGTTTTGAATTTTTCGGAAATCCCCAAAAAGATGAAGTTATTATGGTTGGCGACCGTTTTTACGATATAGACGGTGCTAAAGGTGTTGGCGTTGACAGTGCAGGTGCAGTTTACGGTTTCGGCACCGAAGAAGAACTGACAAACGCCGGTGCAACTTATATACTCAAGAAACCAGAAGATTTACTTTATTAAAAAAAAGACCTTGTTCTCCGTAGAGAACAAGGTCTTTTTATGGGTTACATTGACCGCATTCGGTATAACCTTTATTTAAAAGTTCTTCTTTTGTACCAAAGTATTCTTCTCTGTTTTTATCACTCATTGATTTTGCCGATGAACAATCGGGAAGATGTATTTTTTTAGAATTGGTGTTAAGCACGTAATCGCACTTTTCGTCGGCGGTATCCTTGCCGTAATTAAGTGCGGGGTCATCGTCAAATGCGACGCTTTCGCCCGTAGCATAATCTAATTTTACACCCGGTTGGTTATTGTAGCAATATACGTTAAAGCAGATTCCGTCGCCCTCATCCTCAACGGATAAAGCCTCCATCTGCACACCGCGTGCTACAAGTTCATCACCTTTAAAAATCGGGGTTGCTCTGTATAAAACATGGTTACCCGTTTCTTTTATGTAGTCTGCAACCATATTTTCAAACGGTAACATTCCCTGTACATTCATATATCTTGTGCCTGTAATAAGATTTCTTTCGTTGGCATTTTCGCCTGACAACTGAAAGCCTATAAGATGGCATCGATTATAAAGATATTTGCCATCGACACAATCATACTTTGCGGTTTTCCATCCGCTTGGCTTAACCTGACCGATTTCGCCACGGTCCTCGGTTGGCATAGTTTCTAATCCAAGACAAGCGAAGGTAACACCGCATCTGCCAAGGTTATCGAGGGGTGCGTAATTTTCAAAATATGTTTTATCCGCATCCTCTACCGACAAATCGGGCATATTATTGTTAATAACATAATATGCCTCACCCTTGAACTCGGGTATTTTATCCACATCTGCAAAAGAAACACCCGTTGTATTCTCGGAAACAGTAGTTGCAACCGTGGTTGTTTCAACGGACTCGGAGCCTGAACCGAGGCAACCGCCCAACATAAGACTGAATATTGCTATTACTATAATAATCGGGGTTAAGAACCTTTTATTTTTCATAAATCTCACCTTTTGTAGGTTTCTTTTGTGATTTTTTCATGTGAAAAGCCTTTAAAATCAATGGTTTCAACCAATTCAAGTTCGGATAAATCCACACTGCATTTAAAGTCCGTAGGATAAACCCTATTCCATTTATAAACTACAATCTCGTTTATTCCCGAAACAGCTTTTAAAGTATTATTTTCAACAAAGCATGTATCATTTTCACTTGCTTTAATCAAAAATTCTTCGTCAATAATTACATTTTCACTGTAATCGTCAAAAAGCTTTTCCGAAAACGGTGATATAAAAAGTTTTTCACCCTTAAGATTATTGATAATATCTTTAAGAACCTCTTTATCCCGACTCTGACGGCGGTTATTAAAGAGCATTCCCCCGTTATCATCAAGGCAAATTATAACTTTCATACTTAAATCCTTTCAGCAATTTCAGGGAATATTTCAAGACTTCTTTTTAAAATACCGTGCATCTGTGCAATGGCGACGCCGTAATTTACTATTGGTACACCCTGCGCCTTTGCACAAGTAAGGCGGTACTTCATTTCCTTTTCATTAAGCATACAACCGCCACAATGAACAATAAGTGAAAACTCGCTTAAATCATCGGGAAATTCACCACCCGAGGTAAAGGAAAACTCAGGTTCACTTTTAGTGAAATCCCTTATCCATTGGGGCATTTTAACCGTACCGATATCGTTACATTGGCGGTGATGGGTACAACCCTCGCTTATGAGAATTTTATCCCCATCCTTGATTTTTGAAAGTTTATTTGCACCCTCCACAAGCACATCAAGGTCACCTTTGTAACGTGCCATAAGTATTGAAAAGGATGTAAGGAGCTGGTCGGGCGGTAAAATTTTTGCAACTTTACCGAAGACTTGCGAATCCGTAATAACCAGTTTAGGTTTATTTTTCAAGCCCTCAACAGTACCCTTTAACTGCTCGGGTTGGCAAACTATGGCTGTACAATTCCTATCCAGAATTTCCCTTAAGGTCAATTGTTGGGGTAGAATAATTCTTCCCTTTGGGGCGGATTCATCAATGGGCGTCACCATAATTACCGTATCGCCCTCATTAAGTTTATCGTAAACGATATAACGCGGTGATGAAACCGTTTTAGCCAACTGACCTATTTTTTCTTTAAGTAAATTAATGTTTTCGCCTCTCAAAGCACTTACAAGGATTTCGTTTTCTTTTAAAATGATTTCCTTTTGGGAGATATCGCTTTTGTTGTAAGCCACTATGTAGGGAATATCACGTTTTTTGAAAAGTTCAATAAGTTCCTTTTCTTTTGCGGTTAAATCAACACTAACATCCGTTACAATTATTGCAATATGGATTTTAGAAAGTATTTCGTTGGCCTTTTCAACCCTCTTTTCACCGAGAGTGCCCTCGTCATCAATACCGGGGGTATCAATAATCACAACGGGACCCAAGGGCAAAAGCTCCATTGCCTTTTTAACAGGGTCGGTGGTAGTACCTTTAACATCCGATACTACCGAAAGCGACTGACCCGTAACCGCATTAACAAGGCTTGATTTACCCGCATTACGCAAACCGAAAAAACCTATGTGTATTCTTTCGGCAGATACAGTTTCATTTAATCCCATAAAATCACCTTAATCTGTACGTATTAAAATCTGAAATCACGTCTGTTTGAATTTTTAATATCTTCAATATTCTTCTTTGCAATATTACGAACCTTTTCAAGTGGCACGTTTTCAAGTTCCTTTGCCACCATTTCGTATCCTGCTTTTTTAGTTTCGGGTGAAGCATAGTCCTCAAGATACTCGCTGAGAGTCATAAGTGCGTTGGGATGGCAACAGTTAAGAATCTGACCGCTTTTGCAAAGGCTCATAAATCTGTCACCCGTTCTGCCCTCTCTGTAACAAGCGGTGCAGAATGAGGGAATATGACCATTGAGCATAAGCCAACGAACCACCTCGTCAAGAGTACGTTGGTCGGAAACATCAAACTGTTCCGAATCGTGGGGACGTTCCTCTTCAGTATAACCACCAACGGATGTACGTGAAGCACCGCTTATCTGTGATATACCGAGGTGAAGTGCCTCGCCACGGACCTTTTCACTTTCACGGGTTGAGATAATCATACCTGTATAAGGAACGGCAATACGAATACAAGCGATAATTTTTTTAAACATCTCGTCGCTTATACCGTTGTCAAATGTATCGGGGTCAATATCGTCCGCACGTTTAAGACGAGGAACGCTTATTGTATGAGGACCTACACCGTGAACCGCTTCAAGATGTTCTGCGTGCATAAGAAGTCCTACAAATTCATACATATATCTCTCGAGTCCGAAAAGCACACCAAGACCTACGTCGTCAATACCGCCCTCCATGGCTCTGTCCATAGCCTCGGTATGGTAATCGTAATCGTGCTTAGGACCTGTGGGGTGAAGTTCAAGGTAACTTTTCTTATGGTATGTTTCCTGGAAAAGAATATATGTACCGATACCCGCATCCTTAAGTTTACGGTAATTTTCAACAGTGGTTGCGGCAATATTAACATTAACACGGCGAATTGCACCGTTTTTATGGTTAACGCTATAAATGGTTTTGATACATTCGAGTATGTATTCAATAGGATTATTCTTCGGGTCCTCACCCGCTTCAATGGCAAGACGCTTGTGACCCATATCCTGAAGTGCAATTACCTCGTTTTTAACCTCTTCCTGAGTAAGTTTTTTACGGGCAATGTGCTTATTTTTAAGGTGATAAGGGCAGTACACGCAACCGTTTACACAATAGTTTGAAAGGTACAACGGGGCAAACATAACAATTCTGTTGCCGTAAAACTTCTGTTTAATATCGTTGGCAAGAGCGTACATTTCCTCGATTTTCTGAGGGTCGTCACAGGCAAGAAGCACCGCCGCATCCCTGTGAGTAAGACCCGTACAACGGTAACCGTTACCCTCTTTAAGGGGTTTTGCTTTTTCAAGAATTGAGTCAATAAGTTCAAAATTATTCTTGTTTTCCTCGGCATATTTTATTGTTTCGAGAATTTCGCCGTCGTTGATAAATTCTTCTGCTTTTAATGATTTTGGATTATAAATAGCCATAAATTTTCTCCTCTCTTTGGGTCAGCTTTCACTTTCCGTCAGATATTTTTATTACGTCACCGCGGTCACAAAGAACCTGAAAACCGATTTTTTTCATACGGTTTTTAAGGCTTTCCAAATCCTTGGCACTTTGTACACCGGTGAATTTTTTATTATTATAAAGATTATATTTTCCCCTTACATTTTCGGGTGAAAGATTGGGCATAACTACGTTTGCACCCGAAAGAATTCCCTTTTCGCATCCCTTTTCATCAACCGTATCCAAAGCGGTGGTTGAGGGTAAAAGCACATTGGGACAAATAAGCCTTATGATGGATAAAAGGTAGCAGGTAAGTTCTGCACTACCCGATTTTTCATCTTTAAAAACCGTATCCTTATGGGGTATAAAAGGACCTATACCGCACATATGGGGTTGGAATTCCTCAATAAATTTTAAATCCTTCGCTATATGTGAAACGGTCTGAAAAGGTGCACCCACCATAAAACCGCAACCCGTCTGAAACCCGATTTCCTTAAGGTTTTTAAGACATTCCAAACGGCTTTGAAGTTTCATTCCCACAGGATGAAGTTTACTATACAAAACCTCGTCAGCAGTTTCGTGACGTAAAAGGTATCTGTCCGCCCCTGCATCATAAAGTTTTTGGTAACTTTCTTTACTTCTTTCCCCAAGGGAAAGTGTAACGGCACAGTCGGGAAAAAGGGATTTTATTTTACCGATAAGTTCACAAAGAACATCATCCGTAAAAAAGTTATCCTCGCCACCCTGTAAAACAAAGGTACGAAAACCCGAAGCGTAGCCATCCTTGCAACAATCAAGTATTTCCTCGGGAGTAAGTCTGTAACGCTCACAATTAGTATTACCGCCCCTTATACCGCAATAATAACAATTGTTTTTACAGATGTTGCTTATTTCAATAAGCCCTCTTATGAAAACGGAGTTACCGTAAATATTCTTTCGGACTTCACCCGCTTTAGCCATAATATAGCGGGTACATTCATCATTACGATATATTATAAGCTTTTCATACTCATCAACGCTCAGCGAGCGGTTTTCATAAAGCTTTTCGGCAAGTTTTAATACATCACTCATCGCTTATTACATTTGACAGTACGGTTTTCGCACTGACACCCTTAAGATTGCCGATTTTACCGCTTAAGGTGGATATTACATCCTGTGGTGCATCCACCGCAACAGAAATAATGCTTATACTCCTCTGCCGATAAGGAATACCCATTCTTCCAACGATATATTCGCCGTATTTATGTAAAATAGCGTTAAGCTCCTCGACGGAATCGCCGTTTTCAACTATTATGCTGATAACACCAACTCTTGAAGCCATAAAAACGCCCCCTTAAAACACAAAATTGCCGCACCTCGAGAAGGTACGGCAATACAACATTTAAATAAACTCAAGTATTTTACCGCACCTTTCACTCAGGAATAAACCTTTATGTCAGGTACAAATTTATTATACTATATCTTTCTATTATAATCAAGTACTGAATATAACTAAACTCAAGTGGCAAAATACTAAAAAACAAAGGAAGTGTTATTACGGATAAATCTCAGTACAAGGACCTCGTAAGCAAAGAAACACCAAAATCCCCTATTATCAAAAACTGTTTTATGGCTTTTATTTTCGGTGGCGGTATATGTTGCTTCGGTGAGGTTTTAAAATTTTTTTACACCCGTTTAGGACTTAATACGGATGAAGTGAAACTCGCGGTCTGTGCAACACTTATTATAATAACCGCAATACTTACAGGCTCGGGTATTTTTGATAAAATAGCAAAACACGCGGGTGCAGGCACCGCCGTACCCATTACAGGCTTCGCAAACTCGGTAGTATCCCCCGCAGTAGAATTTAAAGCAGAGGGTTTTATCTTGGGCGTCGGCGCCAAGATGTTCACAATAGCGGGCCCGGTCATCGTCTACGGCGTAAGTGCGAGTGTTGTTTACGGATTCATCTATTGGATAACAACATTGTTCTAATATAAAATGCGGCACTAAATTAGTGCCGCATTTTTTCTATGTCTTAAATGGTCTTTCTTCATACCAAGCTGGTTTTCTAAACGCATCCCACTGAATTGTAACAGAATCAAATAAGAACTGCGCTTGGAACCAAGGCTCATCACCAGCACCATCAAAATAATAGTTACCATTTTCGAGTGTTCCAAATTCGAAAACAGTTGAGCCAATACGAAGTTCATTTAGCAACTTGTCTTCTGCGGTTTGTCCTTCAAAAACAACCTGTGGTTCATCGGTGTAGAGTTTTCCGTTTGCATCTTGTTTCCATGATCTGCCGGGTTCAAATGAAATAAATTTAAAATTGCTAAAAGTGATTTGTGCAATCTCAATTTCCATATCGGTATTATAGGGGTTTTGTTCAGTGCCTTTATGGATATTCAAGTATCGAACAGAAATAGTTAATGTATTGTCTTTGATGCTTTCTAATTTAAAATAAGCGTCGTGAAACTCAAAATCCGAAAAGATATTTGTTGAAGTATATTTCATTTACCACACCTCACTTCATTTGATTATACCACACCGCCAATGTAATGTAAATCTTTTTGCAAATGGTGTGTCCTATATTGACAGCAGCAGAGGGTTTTGTCTTGGGAGTTGGGGCAAAGATGTTCACCATTGCAGGACCAGTTATTGTGTATGGCGTTAGTGCAAGTGTCATTTATGGAATAATATATTGGATAATAACACTTTTTTAGTGAAATAATTAATTACAGTAGTACGGGTGTGCACCACATAGGGTGCATACCCGTTGATAGTGTTGGAAAGAAGGTTGTGGATGGCATGTCTCAGATAGTGCTTCTAACGTTCTGTATAAGAAATCGAATACTCATACAGTTTCATACGTTTATCACTATGTACTTTGCTGATTAATTCTTGGGTCGGATTGTTTAAGCAAATAATACCATATACCCGCTTCCCTTTGAATTTTTCACTGTTTTCAAACCATTCTAAGTACTCTGCAGTTTGTTTGTATGCATCATCATAACCGCTATCTTTTTTTAGTTCAATAATGTATAGATATCCATTATCATCTTCACACAATAAATCTAATCTACCTACCGGAATAATATATTGCCGTCCATACTCACCTCGACGCCTATATATTTTAAGATTGAGATCAAAAACTGGTACTCCAGCTTCAAGTCGTGCGGTTAGTTCATCTTCCAGTAACTTTTCACTAGAGAATTGCTGACGTTTAATACCTATAGACTGCGCAATTACTTTTGTGTGGTCATCATCTTGAGCAACTTCGATTACAGGAACATTCTTTTTTAACGGTGTATTTGTGAGTGGAAGTTTAGAAACTTTATCTTTGAGAGTTTTACTGATAGGGCAATCCGCATTCTTGACAAAGTTTTTTGCATCGGTATTTCTTCCGGTAGCAATTAAAACACGAATATAGTTATTGGCTGCATAGGGTAAATCTATATGCTGCTCAATACACTTCTTAAAAAGCTTTTCCGCTTCACCATACTTTTTTTGCTTTAGCAGGCAATATCCAAGATTGTTGAGAAGAAACTCTCTATCAGGGTATATCTCAATACACTTTCGATAACAGTTTTCCTCATCAACATAGTTTTTGATCTTACCATACGACCAAGCAAGCATCCAGTATATTTCATCCGGATAGAAAAATACAGATGTATCAATTCTTTCTAAATATGCGATGGCATTATTCCACATTGACATGGAATAGTATGTAAATCCTAAAAGTTCAGTAGCAATACCAGACGTGGGGTGGTTTTGGATATATTTCTGCAATGCTTGAAGAATCTCTTCGTTACTTATGCTGTTATAGTACAGATCTATAACACTACAAAGTTCAACAACACCTTTTTTAAATTCAACACACTTTATTTCACTTGCAACAAATGCCCAAAAACCTTCAAAACCGTTTTTGAAAGGTACGATTAACAAATCAGCAAAATCTGTTTCGCCAAAAGGTTCTTCTGAGAAATCCAGACTTTGCAAGAGTGCATGGATCTGTTGCTTGCACAACGCATACTCCCCCTTTAGAAAATGAAAAAAGGCCCAATAAAAATATTCTTGCTTGTCTAATTCTACTGCATTTTTTAAAAACGATTGTATACCGATATCTTTAATGTCGATTTGATCAAAATCATACTTAATATAATTCTTCGTTAAAACTGTTACAAGCCAATTACAGTATTGCAAACGAAGAAACCGCTTGTTCTGCGATTCTGGCATATTATCAAATTTATTGATAACTTCTGCTATAGGCATGCTGGAGGGGAACTCATTTATGAAGAGTTCTTGCAATTGTTGATCAGTCATAATGATTACCTCTCAATCATTTATTATTTCATTTTAGCCTTTCTGATAGAGCATGTCAATAAATAACAATATTCCTGCGATAATTCAAAAAATGGGTCCTAACTTGACATCATCAGAAGGTTTCATCTTAGGCGTTGGAGCGAAGATGTTTACCATTGCGGGACCCTTTATTGTCTACGGCACGCTGGCAAGTGTGATGTATGGATTGATTTATTGGATATGTCAGATGCTAAAATGAGCAGCCGAATTTGGCTGCCCATTTTCTATATTTGAATAATCCAATCTTTTTCTTTCAGTTTTTGAAACACTTCTTTCGCATCGGGCATTGTTATGATATAAACCTTTCCATCGCTGGTATTTATGTTGAAATGTATATCATCACACTGAATTCTATAGATGTTGCTTCTCTGTATTTCTTCCATAATAAAAGGTTTTTCGTCTAACGAAATTAGAGCGATGCCATCCTCACAGAAATATATGTTTGCATTTTTAATTTTACCGTTATGGAGTTTAAAATTTCCGTTAGTTTTATGAAAAACAGGAGAAAGAATTTTCTTTTCAAATTCAGCGTATTTTTTGTTCATTACCTTTTCGTGAGTTATTAGAAACACAAACAGCACAAGGTAAAAAAACAAACCACCAATAACTGCAAATAAAAAAGCATCGGGTTCTTCAATGTATCGTAATACGAAATAAGTTGTTAATCCAAAGAAGAAGCCCATGATGGCAGATAAAACTGCTTTTACTTTCATTTCCCACACCTCACACTATCCACGCTCCTGTTATACGTGGTATTCAAGGGATTGTTTATTGATTATTCATCAACTTATCCGCCCACTGATTGCCTTCGGGAGTGTCCAATATTTTAAATAAATATTCACCTTCTGCATTTCGAAAAACAATGTACCTGAAATCCAAAAACTGTCGAAATCGTCTTGGAGTATGTAACCCTCTGCCCGGACTGTACGAGGCAGATTCGCTCTTACGTTGTTTTAGTTCGGAACGCGGGATATTCGTTGTCTTTTTTCTAAAAGCAAAAAATTCAACTACCGTAACTTTTTCATCATCAAATTCCGCATAGGATTTTACCATACGAAAAAAAGAACGAAGCAATATTGTTATTAAAAATGCCGGTAAAGCCAGAGTTAATATACCTGCTACAATTGCTTTGGCTTCTATAAAAAACAGACACGCCAATAACACGGGTATACAGTATAAAAATATCGAAAAACACACTATGATAAATCTCCATTTCTTCCAATCTTTTATAGGTGTGTTTTCATGTAAGTTTATCCTCATCTTTCTTCTACCCCAATTAATGTTTCAAAATAATGTTCTATTTTTTATTTCATTAAACGTTTCAATAATACTTCATACAAATATTCCAACGCATCACTTTCAGAGGGGAAACCCAAACAATCGTAATCTTTTCCTCTTTCGCGGAAAGATACTTCCCATCGATGATAGTTTTTGATAACGTAGTATCCGTCTGCAACGGCGTTTTCAAAATGGATAATATCCGTTGATACACCTTTATTTTTAAGTGAATCCAAAAACTCTTCTTTAGTCACATTAACACCACCGCTTTTTAATTATTTTCATTATACCACACTTGTGCTTTCATTGTACATATATTATAATATTTTCAAATTTTAATCTTTGATTGGAGCAAGAAATGTTCAGGCCATTAAAACGAATCAAACAACAATTATCCGAAGACGAGTGCAAAGCAATTTTATTAAATGAACCGAGAGGTGTTTTGTCCGTTATAGGTGACGATAATTATCCCTATGCTTTACCGATAAACTTTTACTATGACGCTACCGAAAATAAAATTTATTTTCATACGGGTAAAGAGGGGCATAAGTTGGATTCTATTAAGAAAAACAACAAAGCATCCTTCTGCGTATATGACAAAGGATATCATAAGGATAACCATTGGTCGCTCAATATAAAAAGTGTTATTGTTTTCGGTAAAATAAGCATTACCGAAAACTGGTCACGTGATATGATGGTTTCCTTTTGCAAACGATTTACCGATGATATGGAGTACATAAATAGTGAAATAGATAAATTTCAAAAAAACACTATCGTTATGTGCCTTGAAATCGAGCATATGACGGGTAAACTCGTAAACGAGGCTTAAACTATTTTTGTCTTCTTTTCATTTTCTGCCAATTCACAAAGCAATAAACATCATTAAAGAAAAATGCTACAAAACACACTACCACTGAAATATACCTGGGTTCACTCATACTCGCTAACACCCATAATACTATAAGCACAACGTCATTCATAGCATAAACCAACGCAAAATACGGACTTCTGCGAAATGTAAGAGTGGCTGCGGCGAAGCTTGTGGTAACCGAAACGGTACTTGGTAAAATATTCGCGGTGTTAAAGTAACTTAAAATGAAGTAGAAAAGAGTTGTAACCAATACAGTCAAAACTGAGATTATTATTTTTTCACTGTTTTTCAGTTTACTTACTTTAACCTCGCTTTTCTTACCTTTATACGGGTTTTTAAGCCACGAAATTAACGAAAAAACTGCCATTGGCATAGTCATACCAAGGTATGTTATCATTTCACCATAATACGAAAACCCGTAGGATATAACCCCATAGAGCAAACTGAAAATTATCATAAATATTTGCCCTACGGGATTCCCTTTAGCACAAAAAATAAGTGATGTAACACCTATAAGTGACGCACACAAGGTAAGATAATTTGTTCTGTCGAAAGCTAAAAATGATACTGTAATCAGAAGCACCGACGTTATCCATAGTGCGAGTTCAAATTTTGAAAAATAGTTTATTGCTTTTCTCATAAAATTCTCCTAAAAAACAAGCATCCGTATACACATCTTCTAAGACCTAACGATGTGTAAACGGATGCTATTTGCATCTTACTACCCGGTGGCAGTTACTAAAAGTATTATTTATTAAGATTTAATAAAGTCAACCACAAAAGCAAATTAATTATCCGAAAAATCCGTAGTCATTCTCCACATTCCAGATACCGTAATACTCAAGAGTGTAGCCCGAATAATAGTTTGGTGACCAGGTCATAAAGCCTTCTGAAAGCTCGTGCACAGGTGTTTCGGGAAGATAGAAGTAAAAATCCTTACCTGACTCAAGACCATAGGGGTTAGCGCCTATATATCTTATACCGTCCTCAATCCATTCTTCGCCATAGGTTTCCTCTTTGTCAATATATGACAAAGTCATTTTGTATGTATACTCGTTAACTTTCTTTATATTTTCAAACTTACCTGAAAAATTACATACATAAACAGTACCATTGGGATATTCTTCCGACATATCACCCATTTCGGAATCGTGGTATTCACCCGTAAAGGAGCCGTCATCCTTAAGGGTCATAACCGTACCCCAACCGCCTGCACCGCTACTGAATGTAAAATCCATTGAGCCTTGAGGTATCGGTAAATTCAAATCCCATTCAACTTCGGAAAGTTGGGTATTTTCAACGGGGTCTTTGTCAATTACCTCTATTGAGCCGGTAGATTCTGTGGTTGTTTCCGGTTGAGTTGTTGTTGAAACTTCTTCCGCCTGTTTCTTACCGCCAAAACAACCTAAAAACATAATAGATACTATAAGAACAGGTATAATTAAATGTATTTTTTTCATACACACCACTCCTCTTCGTCATAATATCATATTTATATAATTTTGTAAATGTTTTCATTTTTTAAAGGATTCGTATATTCTGAGTCATATTACAAAAAATATTTCCACTATAATTTGAGGAAGTATTTTATGGCCGAAAGAACAGGTAATTACACCATAACTTTTACAAACAAACCCAATATTATCGGCTATGCAGCCGCCGTTGGTAAAATGGAATCCGAGGGACCTCTCGGAGAATATTTTGATAAAATTTTTACCGATGAATTCTGTGGTGAAAAATCCTTTGAAAAAGCCGAAACCCATTTACAAAAATCCGCTATTACCACCGCTTTGAAAAAAGCAGGTTTAAATAAGACTGATATTCAATGTGCCTTTGCAGGTGACCTTTTAAATCAATGTATCGGCTCATCTTTTGGTATGCGTGACTTAAAAATCCCTTTTTCGGGGTTATACGGTGCGTGTTCTACAATGGCTCTATCCCTTATAATGTCGGGAATCCTCGTTGATTCGGGTGCCGTCACAAACGCAGTAGCCGCCGCATCGTCACATTTCTGCTCCGCAGAACGACAATACAGATTCCCCCTTGAATACGGCGGACAAAGAACCCCTGCCGCACAATGGACAGTAACCGGTGCCGGTTGTGCCATCGTCAGTAATACACAAAAAGAAAACAATTCCCCTATAATTGATAAAGCAATTATCGGGGAAGTTCGTGATTTAAATATAACTGACTCCAACAATATGGGCGCAGCAATGGCACCTGTTAATGTTAAACTAAGACCATATACAAAAGGTATGGTCTTTCTACACAATCAATTTCAAGAAAGGAGACACATTAAACAAAATGAATGTAACATTTACACATCAGCGTAAATGTTACATTCGTTTCGTTAATACTAATCACATACATTAAACACTATAGGTATTTTATTATACAGGTTAAATAAAAGCCTAAAAACTTCGCTTGCTAAAAGTTTGCAACTCACATGTCGCCTTTAAACACCAATGCAAACGCTTCTATAACACGAGTAAGTAAAACTATAAAAACACGTACATACAATTATAAAATACATATGCTGAGGAAAGTTAACACATAACAACCGTCCTTATAATAATATAAAGCAAGTGTATTGTTTTTAAAATAACAACTACATATCCACACACAAAATTATTCTATTCACAACTAAACAATGTTATTTATTTGATTTTTTTAGTTGATTTTTTTATTTGATTTTTTTATTAGACCTTTTCATCAATTAAAAGTTTCTTAACATTATTATAGTGTTCTTTGTCCGTCATAACCAGTACTACAATGGCTATAGTTGCTATGAGCGAGATGATTGATATCAAACAAAGCTAAAACACAATACTACACGGGGCATTAACTCAACTGAGATGAGTGTTTGACTAACAGCCAAGAGATCAGGGTTCGCCCCTATGCTCCACCATAAAATACGCAATCATTTTGATTGCGTATTTTTTTACAATATCGTTCAGAACAATTGTATTTACCCACTCTGTTTGAGTGGGTATTTTTATATCCGTTGAAAACTGCCTACTCCTATGATATAATTAATAAACCAAATTTTTTTGCGATGGTTCAAGGAAAGGAGCACCAATGGAAGTTCAAGTCGGAACAAATTTAGAGTTAGAATCAAATAATTATACAATTACGGAATGGATTGATGACGGCGGAAATGGCACTGTGTGGAAAGCTGAAGTGAAGGGTGATTCTTGCGTATATGCTGTAAAATTCTTGAATAAAGAAAATGATAAAAACAAAGTGAAACTTACTCGATTTGAACGAGAGTGTCAGTTTTGTAAATATGCCAATCACAAACATATTATCAAAATTTTTGATTATGTTACGGAAAAAGGCAAAGCGTTTTGTGTTATGCCGTATTATTCAAGAAATCTTCGTTCTATTATTGCTGAAGAGAACGATTCATTTGTATTGTTGGACTACATTATTCAGTTGTGCGAAGCTCTTCGGTTTATTCATAATCATAGTGCTGGTATTATTCATAGGGATTTGAAACCTGAGAATATACTTGTAGATGATGAAAACACGTTGGTTTTGACTGATTTTGGTATTGCACATTTTGAGGATTCCACAAAAACCAAAACAAGGGATTGGTTAGGCAATCGTCGCTATGCCGCCCCAGAACAATTGGCAACAGATGATGTCACCACTGCATGCGATATATATGCTCTAGGAAGAATTATAAATGAGCTTTTTACCAAACAGAATCCATCTGGAGAAGATTTTTTAACAATTGCAGATAAAAATCCACTTCTATTTCCATTAGATAGTATTGTACAGAAATGCAGAATTCAAAACCCTGAACTTCGTCCTAATATTGATGAAATATTAACGGAACTATATTTGCTCGAAGGTGAAATAAAGGATAAAATCGAAGACATTAAAGCATCGATCTATCCTATAGAAGATACTGGTTATTCCAAGGATCAAGAAGATACGATTATAACACAAGCAACTCAGGACATACTTTTAGGACAGTACATTTTCGAAAACTTACCTGATGAAAAATTGGAAGAACTTAATACTATTTATCATCGCAATACGTTATATGATGTTGATGAATCTATACAAAATTTGCTGTTTCAGACTTTTGTGTTAGATTACTGTTTCCGTAAATTTAAATCTGAATCGAACTCGTATATCAATGGACAATCATACAAAGCATTGAACCTCGATGTCCCAAAGGATAAAGCATTATACGATGAATTAAGCACTATTTTGGATAACCATAAAATCCCATATGTCTGCAGAGATATAACGGCACGTATCAAAAAATTCTTCTGTTCATGTTGCGACTATCATTGTGTAGAATTATTGAGGGATATTAAAGATTTATGCAATCATGAAAGTCCTGTGATAAAAGCCCCTATTTTACACATTGTGTATGTACTTAGAAAATATTTAGCAAAGAATGAAAAGTTTTTTCAATTGCTATGTGGTTTATTTGCGGTTGAGAGGTCGGGAAAATTGTTCCTCGTAATGCACATTTCAAATTTTATACATTGTGAAGAACGATTTCGACTTCAAAGAAAAATACCACCCAATCCTTTAGTAGATTGGATGGTGTCTTAATAAAACTATTAAATAATAATTCAAATGATAAGAATACATAGATTTTGCAAACGTTTTATCCTATCTATCTTTCAGAAAAAGATTAATTGATGTTATTTGAAATTGTTCGTTTTTATTAATATAATATATTTTTGATGTAAACCCTCAAATGTTTTCTCCTACACTTCTTTATGAAATGCTTCGTGACAGAATTGAATTTGATACAGTAGAATTTGATGACGAAGAATTCGGTATGCGACTTTCTTCTGAATATGCTATGTTTGAAGATGAATCTGTATACAGAGAATTATTTATCAAACAAAACGAAGGGATTAGCTAGTGAATTCATTGATGATACACTGGAAGAATACTTTGATTTAATAGATAAAAAAGAAAACTATATTGGTTATATTGCAAAGCGACCACGAGTAGAAAAGCAAGGAACACATGGTTTATTTTCACTTCATGATGAAGAAATAAATCTTGAAAGTGTTGCAAAAGATATTGCTAATCACGATGGTTTAGTCTTCACTACAATAATGTCTTTGAAACGAAATGATGCAGAAGCCTTGGACTATGCTCGTTCAATTAGATGGAAAGAGTTGTTAAAAAGAAACACGATTGCTATAGCAAAATCAATGAACATTTCTCCATCAGATTTAAGATGGTATGCGGCTTTTCATAATGAAACATATCATCCACATATACATTTGGTTGCTTATTCTGTAGGTAGAGACCCATACATAACTGAGAAACGTTTAGATGATCTTAAAAGAACTTTTGCAAAAGATATTTTTTCTTCTGAGATGCACAATATATATGTTGAACAAACAGACAGACGAAATGAGTTGCGAAAAGAAGCTAAAAACAAGATTGAAGAAGTGGTTTCTTTAATAAATGAAGGTCACTATTCTAATCCCATTGTCGCGGACTTATTAAAACAATTGGTAAGCGAATTAGATAATTATTCAGGAAGAATGATGTATGGTTATCTTCCCAAAAGAGCTAAAAATTTAATTGATGGAATAGTTGATGAGATGGCATCAGATGAGAGAATAAAAGAACTATATGAGCTTTGGTATGAACAAAGGGAAATGATAGTTAAAATCTATCGTGAAGAAATGCCACCTCGTGTACCATTATCTTCCAACAAAGAATTCAAAAGTATTCGAAATGCAGTTCTGCAAGAAGCACTTAGACTCAAAGATATATCTGAATATCCTTTTATAGATGAAAATGTAGAGAAGATATATTTACCCGGAAAAGTTAAAATCCCTACTCTTCCACCTACATTTCAACCACCTAAAAAGTATCATTGGAAAACTGATATAGCACTTTCTTCTGCAAGATTATTCGCAAGGTTAACTCAAACAATACAAGACAAGCTCGAAGAAGATAATCAGACTGATCAACAAGTTGATAGAAAGGTTCTTAAAAAGATTCAAGAAAAGAAATATGCTCAGGGATTAAAAATGTAAAATTTATTTTTGTTTGTATATTTGAATTTAATGTGTGCATAGTATATAATAGTGGTAACTTAAAAAACATTATGGTTTATCACTCATACATTATTGACACTATACTATTTTTGTGGTACAATAATGATGCAAAAGGGATACGCAGTATCCGAAATGCATTGGCTTGGGTGTAAACTCTGGGGCCATCGCAGGCGGGGAGTATATTCCTCGCCATTTTTTATTTATAGAAGGATGTTTATCTTGAAGGAACTAAGTATATTTATTGATGAGTCAGGCGATTTTGGAGATGCGGTAAATCAATCCCCTTTCTATATTGTGACACTTGTCTTTCACAATCAAGCTGACGACATCACTAACAATATAACGCGACTGAAATCTTGGCTTGCTGAATGTGACATACAGGATGAATACGTACATACACACCCTATCATCCGAAAAGAATCCCCGTATAACAATTTGAATATTGATGAACGCAGAAGGATTTTAAACAAAATGTTGCGTTTTACTATCAGTTGTCCGATAAGATATTTCAATATTATTGTTAACAAACGAGAATGCAAAGATAGACACGCTTTATCGGCAAGTATATCTAAGCAACTATCGAGATTCATAGAAGATAACCAAGAATACTTCTTTTCGTTTGACAGGATTGTTGTATATTATGACAATGGTCAAAACGAATTGAGTTACATTCTTAATGTGATTATGCACGCTAAATTAACAGCTATTGAGTTTAAAAATGCCTCTCCGAAGCAGTATCAGTTGTTGCAATCTGCTGATTTTATTTGTTCAATAGAATTGCTCAAACAAAAAAGAGAAAGCAATTTACTCACAAAATCTGAAACTAACTTTTTCTACAAACCGCAAGAATTATATAAAAATTATATTAAGTCTGTAGAAAAAAAGAAATTCATAAAAAAATAAGTAGTTTTTATTAAACAGGTTGATTGAATCTACAATCAACCTGTTATTTTTTTTGAAAGAAGGTTCTACAATGTCAAATTATATACACTTTTCTCCAGAACAAAAAGACAAAGCATATCATATGGATATTGCAGAACTCTTACGTAAACAAGGTGAGAAGTTAAATCGGTGTGGGAATGAATATATATGGGAAAGTCCTACTGGAAAGGTATCTATTAGAAACAATGTTTGGTATCACCATTACGAGCAAGAAGGCGGTAATGTTGTTAGTTTTCTTCAAAAGTTTTTTAATAAAACATACAGTGAAGCAATGGAGTATTTACTTAATGAAAATGGTACTGTTATATCATACTCCTCCCCTACTCAAAAACATACAAAAGAATTAATATTGCCTCAAACAAATTCTAATATGAGAAGATTATATGAATATCTTATGAAAGATAGAGGGATTAGTAGAGATATAATCACTGCATTTGTTCATGCTAAAATGCTTCGAGAATCAGCAGATTATCATAATGTATTGTTTATCGGATATGATTCCGATGGTGTTCCAAGACATATTCACAAACGAGGAACAGCTAAAGAAAGTGCCTATAAAAGAAATGTTGCAGGTAGTGATAACAAATTTAGTTTTCATTGGCATGGAACAGGAAAAGAAATTTATTTATTTGAAGCACCAATAGATATGCTTTCATTTATATCAATGCATCCCATTGAATGGAGAAACAACAGCTATGCGGCGGCATGTTCTGTTGCAGATAATGTTTTGTTTCAATGTCTTGGAGATAACAATCATATTGAACAAGTTTATATTTGTTTTGATAATGATAACGCAGGTCAAACAGCCGCACAAAGACTTTCGGATAAACTATTTATAAAAGGCATTAAATCAGAAATCCTCGTTCCAACATTAAAAGATTGGAATGAGGATTTATTATTTTCTAAACAGGAGGTTGATAAAAAGTGGATGGTCCAATTAGTCTTGTTCTGAACCCTTGACACCATCACCTGCATTATTGAAGCCTTTCGGTATCAATCTATCTTGTAAATACTTACAATTTAAATCTACACCGGAATCCACAACTGCTACAACAACTTCAGGTA
>SVOQ01000023.1 GCA_015066345.1 Oscillospiraceae bacterium | reverse complement strand
TTTTTTGTTGCAGTTGGCAGACCGCAACTCCATTATATCACGAAGGAGTTTTCTTTTTAGGATTGTTTCAGCTATATAATTTAACTGAACCACGCGTCTAACGCGTGGTTTTACTATACAAAAAAACCTCCCGTTGTTGCGGGAGGTTTTTGTCTTAATATGCTTTACCCCAATAGACGAGGTGTTTTGCAGGTTTACCGCAACAGATACATTTGTCGGAAACTTCTTCCTGATTAAAGGGAATACAACGTGAGCCAACGCCTGTAAGGTCTTTAACTTTGTCCTCGCATTCTTCGTCACCGCACCACATTGCTTTAACGAAACCGTCGCCGTTTGCCTCGAGCATTTTTGCGATTTGGTCAATTTCGGTACAGGTGTATGTGCGTTTTTCAAGATTTTCAAGGGCTTTGTTGTAAATAGCCTGAGCGTAGTTGTCGAGAGCCTCCTGAATACCCTGTTCAAGGTTATCGAGGGAAACAAAGATTTTTTCTCTGTTGTCACGTCTGACGAGTACGCACTGATTATTTTCAATATCCTTAGGACCGATTTCAAGACGGAGCGGAACACCCTTCATCTCGTATTCGGCAAATTTCCAACCTGCGGAGTTGGAAGAATCGTCAACTTTTACTCGGAATGACTTTGAAAGTCTTTCTTTAAGCTCGTAAGCCTTATCAAGAACGCCTTCCTTATGCTGAGCAATGGGAAGAATAACAACCTGAATGGGAGCAACGGCGGGAGGAAGAACAAGACCGTTGTTGTCACCGTGTGACATAATAATAGCACCGATAAGTCTTGTAGTTGAACCCCATGATGTCTGGTGAACGTACTGAAGTTTATTTTCTTTATCAGTATATGTCATATCAAAGGCTCTTGCGAAACCGTCACCGAAGTAGTGGGATGTAGCCGCCTGTAAAGCTTTACCGTCGTGCATAAGAGCCTCAATACAGTATGTAGAAACTGCACCTGCAAACTTGTCGCTCTCGGTCTTAACTCCCCTTATAACGGGCATACAGAGGGCTTTTTCGCACATATCGGCGTAAACGTTGAGCATACGCTCTGTTTCTTCTATTGCTTCCTCAGCTGTTGCGTGTACTGTGTGACCCTCCTGCCATAAGAACTCACGGGTTCTGAGGAAAGGTCTTGTGGTTTTTTCCCAACGTACAACACTGCACCACTGGTTATAGAGCTTAGGAAGATCGCGGTGTGACTGAATGATTTTTGCGTAATGTTCGCAGAAAAGTGTTTCTGAAGTTGGTCTTACGCAAAGTCTTTCTTCAAGTTCATTGCTACCGCCGTGTGTAACCCAGGCAACCTCGGGAGCGAAGCCCTCAACGTGGTCTTTCTCCTTCTGTAAAAGGCTTTCGGGAATAAACATGGGCATATAAACATTCTCGTGACCTGTTTTCTTGAACTCGGTGTCGAGAATATTCTGAATATTTTCCCAGATAGCGTAGCCGTAGGGTCTGATAATCATACAACCTTTAACACTTGAATAGTCAACAAGGTCGGCTTTTTTAACAACGTCTGTGTACCATTGGGCGAAGTCAACTTCCATAGAAGTTATAGCTTCGACCATTTTTTTCTGTTCTGCCATTAATACATCCTCTTTATCTTTAAATTATTCTAAATGTTTAACGAAATCCCCTACTGTTTCGATTTCCTGAAGGTCTTCGTCGGAAATTTCCTTTTCGAAGGCATCTTCAAGGCTCATGCAAAGGTCTGCAATGTCAAGCTCATCAAAGCCAAGGTCGGCTACTAAATCAGTATCGAGAGAGATATCGTCTTCATCAATTTCAAATTCTTCACAGATAATTTGTTTGATTTTCTCGTAAGGCATAAAATAAACATCTCCATAAGAATTAAAATTATTTTTATAACTAATAAATTGTATTAATTTTAACTACCTTTGTCAATAGTTTTTATAAAATCAATACAGTATTGGTATGATTATATGTGACTGATATTTTATTATTCTTTAAATTTTAAATAGTTTTTTGTAAACCTTATTCAACTGCGGTGAAAGAAGATTGTATATAAGCACGTTTGCCCCTGCTTTTATGGCGTTAAAGCCAACACAGTAACCAAGGAATGCTTTGAAAAATTCAGATGCGGGAAGCCCCATAAATTCAGAGGTTAACCAGATATTCATAGGTATCATAACGAGAATAACCGCAATAACACCAACTGAGGCTGAAACCACACGTAAAATTAAACTCTTAGCACCGCTGCAATCTCTAATTTTAACTTTAAATAAAGAAAGTATAATTATTAAAAGTCCCGACGAGAGGAAATGCATTAAAAAGCCTATAATACCGCTACCTGAACTTACCGTTAGAGTCTGGATAACGCAAACTACAAGTAAGGACACCAACGCATACACGGGACCTAAAATCCACGAACAGATTAAAATCGGCACATCCGCAAATTCCATTTCATAAAACGGCGTCGCGGGAAATATGGGGAAACGCACGGTCACCATAAGCACTATTGAAAGTGCCGCAAGGACGGCGGCGGTTGTAAGTTTCTGAAGTTTAAGTTTGTTGTTTTTGGTTTTCATATAAAACACCCTCTAAAAAAGAAATACGCCCTGAAAATACAGGGCGTAAATATAGATGGAAAAAGAATAATAAGTTGATTAATATCTTCTTTCCTCCGGACTATACCGTCGGTTCGGGAATTACACCCGATCAGCCAAAAGGCTCGCAGACTTTTACTGCCGGTGGGGACTCACACCCCGCCCTGAAGTTTCATCAATATTATTATATTAGTTTTATTGTATTTGTCAACAAGAAATAATCAATAAACAAACATCAACTCAAAATTATCAATACAAAACTGCTCTAAATCCGATATATCCTCGTAGGTTGTTTTGTCATTCTGATACCAGAGATACGTTATTGTCATTTCATCGGACGAATAAGCAATAATACCAAGTTCTTCAGGCATATCTATTTTATCCGAATCAATTAAAATAAAGGTGTAGTCCGCATATTCAAAGGTGGATTTAGTTCTGTCCTTTAATCTGAGTTTATTAAATGCGTTTTTGTAATCGACTGCATTATCGTAGGTTATAACCAATTCGATAGTGTTGTTTTCGCTATCGTCGTAGTAATCATAATCATAGCCTACTGCCAAATCAGAGAATGTTTTATCAATTTCATTGAAGTCGGGCATAAAGTCAGTTGCACCATATTCCGAAACCTTTGTCTTATAATCAGTAAAATCAACGTCCAGATAATCAATTGTTTTATTCTCTTTAAAGAATTTATCAAGGGATTTAGCAGCCTTGTTTTTCGATGTATTGAATTGGAAGAAATTACTTTCATAATTAAATCCGTCTTCCGAAGTATAATTAAACTTACTTTCGGCAATATCCGAAATAGCATTTTTTGCAAGGCGTGACGTAATATAATCATCACTTCTTGAAAGTTTAATAAGCTCGGGTATTGCCGCAGAGCCGAGGCTTTCGTAATGCTCAAAATCAACCCCTATCTCCCCTTGGGTATATTTGAGATAGTTGTATTTTGAGATATGGGTATCGATATTTGTAACGGATACGGCTACGAATGTTAAAGCACAGGTAACGAGAATATAATTAATATATCTGAATTTTTCAAAGAATATTCTTATTAAAACTATTAAGAATATTATACAGAGCATTATCATAAATACGCTCGTTAATACTCTTAACTGTGTTAAACCGTACATATCTATGTACATTGACATTCTTATAAATGCATTTATTGTCAGGAATAAAGAAAAGGCAGTAAAGAAAGTTAAAATTAACTTAGTAGAAACAGGTAAACGACCGTTATCCTTGGTTTTTTCAATTACTGATACAAGGAAAGTAATAATCAGGTTAAGAGCCGTAACGGCACACATCTGGAAAAATCCGCTTCTGGCAAACTGAGCCGCACTGAATCCCTTAGGTAAGAGGAAAGCGAATGTATCGGATATATACGCTAATTGGGATACAAGGAAAACCGCGTAAATAAAACCGATTATTAAAAGAAATGTGTTAAGAAATACCGGTGAAACTTTACCGGGCTTAGAATTCAGGTTCTTATTTTTATCCTTTGTAATACCACCGGCAAGGGTGAATGAGTACGATGATAAAAACGGTACTGCCAAAACCGTTAAAAGCAGACTGATAATGAGTAAAGTAACGTTTGAAAATACCTTTTTTACTATTGTGTTAAACGCCGCATCAGCACTTGAAAGAAGCGGTATAACAATAATAAGTACGGGAATTGAAATCAGTATACCGGGTATTACCATAACGAACTTATTATTACGGTTCTTAAAAACTGTCTTAACAGAAACAATGAGCTTGTCTAAATTAGCAAATGGTTCAATTAAACTTACGTAAAATATATCAACTATTTTAAGGAATGTACCGTCGTTACAAAGTGAAGTACCGCTAAGTCCGTTGAATACCATAGCGTTTATAAATAAAGTAACTAATACTGCAAGAATTTTTAACCCCGTATTATCGTGTAGAGTAAAAGATGCCGAAAGTATCAGGCTTATTACAAACATTACGGAATACAAAAACTTATTTTTAGCATCCCTTGAGCTTACGTAAATTAAGCTGACAAGAGAATGAACAGCGTAAGTTATTGTAAAACCAATATTAAAGCCATTAAGTAAACCGAGCCTTATACAAAGAAACGTAGCAACCGTTGAAAAAATAAGGAAATAAAAGTCCTTGTTATTAAACGGATAAACTTTTTTGGGCGGTTTTTGGGCTATCGGGGTATTAGTAACGTATTGGGGAATTGCACTGTTATTTGTATTATTCTGAATATTATTAACATCCATATTATTCCGCCTCGCAATCTTCGGAAAATTCTAAAATATCACCGGGTTGACAGTTAAGCTCCTTGCAAATTGCCGAAAGGGTCGAAAATCGTATAGCTTTAGCCTTACCCGTTTTTAAAATAGATAAATTGGCTTGGGTAAGACCTATACGTGACGCAAGTTCACCCGAGGACATTTTTCGTTTAGCTAACATTACATCTAAGTTTACAATAATTCCCATATTTACACCGTCAAATCGTTTTCGTTTTTAATTTCGCTACCTCGTTCAAAGGCATTTTTCAGTACTCGGAAAAATAGCCACATAAACCCTGCCGCCATAGGTATGGGGAAACCCGCAAGGAAGAAATAACAAAGGGGCAAGGACAGAGGCACGACGGAAAGACAGGTGTAAGAGAGAATTTTAATATACTTTACCGTGCTGTTACAGAACACCTCCCCTTTTTTAATATTAAATAGAAATTTAAAAAGATAAACTAAAGTCAGAATCGCGGACGGTGTACAACCATAGAATACACCTATAAGAGTATTACGAGCACCCACACTTGTATTATCGGCTTCACAGTAAGCCGTAAAAACACGTGGGGCTATAAAAAGCATAACAAGAAACAGTACACTCAATCCTGCAAGAAGAATAATTGTTAAATTAAGTGATTTTTCGGAACGCTTCATAAAATCATCTCCTTGAGGCAAAAATACTATTAAATTTATCGTTTGTCAATAAAAATTTATCGTTTGTTACACTTTTGTAACTTGATTTTGATTATTTTTTTCAGTTTCTTCGGCTCTCAGGTGAAATTAAATCTAAAAAATAACAACAGGATTTCAGGCGGTCAAATACCCTGTCACCCAGGTAGTCGGATAATTGGAGTTTAGTAAGGTTGGTTGTAAGCATAATAGGTAAACACTCCGAATAGCGGTATTCAATTATATTTAGATACATATCACGCATACGGTTTTTGTCGTAATTTAATGAGCCTACATCGTCGATTACAAGTAATTTTTCGGCTGATTTAAATTCATCAACAGGTCCGTTAACCTTACAGTAGTTAAAATTATCGTAAAAAAGACTGTATAAATCCATTTCAGAAATAAATTTACAGGGCGATTTCATAGGTGTAAACTCATTTTTAGAGAATGAGTTATCTCTTTCTTTTATAATAAGTCTTTTGCGTTCATCAGTAACGGGTAAAGAACTATTAAAATCATTAATAACACAACAGGCAATATATGTTTTACCGCTACCCCTGTTACCCTGAAGTATGAGACCGTTCTTTTTGTCCTCGGTATCACCGTTCATTAGTTGATTTAACAGATATTTACCACCTCTTATAGCCGTTTCGTTGTATTTGTCCGTAACCGCCGTTTTAAAGGAAGAATTACGTCCCCTGAGAGAAAGGTGACTACTGTTGTTTCTCAGCTCTACGGCGGTTTTAAGGGCGTAATCCGAGTCTTTCTTCTCCTTTTCTTCCCTGAGTTTCTTTTCACATTCACACTCTATGTAAATACAGATACTGCCAAAACCCGTTTGTTTTTGTTCCTTTTCCTTACCGCATACGGCACAAAATCTTTGATTAACCATTAATAATCACCTCTCAATATAAAATCAGGTAATGTGTCCCCGTCAGTATATCTGCTCGGGTCTGTAATATCCGAATTAAAATTCAAATCAGGCTCGTCCTCCCACCGTCTTTGGGAAATATATGTTGACGGGTTTGGAATAAACCTGCCGTAATCATTACGCCATCTGTCACTCTTTTTCTGCCAATTAAGTGCATTCATAATATCTGTTTTATCAGTATTGGTAAGCTTCGCTTTTTTCCACTTTTTAAATGCGTCACCCTTACCGACTTTTTTAGGATATTCCTTCCAGAAATCGAGAAAATCATCACTGTACTCACACACCGTTTTCGAAGAAAACGAAGAAGATATACTATCTTTTTCTATATCTCTGTCTGTGTCTTTTTCTTTATCTTTATCTTTATCTTTATCTCTTTCTTTATCGGCATAATTCGCATTTTCGTTTATGCGTTCGTATACGTTCGCATTATTGTCCCATCTCTTTCGTGCGTTCTCTGCATTTTTAAGACATTTTTTCTCGTACTTTTCAGCATCTCTTATCAATGTATTTGATATTACCGTAAATGCAATTTTAGATGTTGAATCACGAAATTGTGGTTCAATACCACTTTTTTCGTATTCTTCTATTGCCATTACTACTCTGCCCACCTGACTATAGTTCGGGTTTTTTAAAACATTAAACCAATCATAATAAAATAAAAAACTTTTTCTTTCCTTCATTATAACTCCTTCCAGAACATTTGTTCTGCTTAAATAATATCACGAAAAAATTTATATTTCAACCCAATTTGGTATTCAGCGGAAAAAATTTTCAAAATTGCGAAGCTCGCCTCCCTGCTTCAGGAGGGAGGGGGACCGCCTTGTGTCAAGATGTTTTTACGGTTTATCTTCAAGCGTGCTTGAAACATAGAATTACAATACAGTTCGTCGGAGCGGTGGTGGGTAGTTCTCTTACCTTTTGTTGCCTGTTGGTTAGTAGAACCGTAAGGTACGCATCTATGCGTACCGAAAAAGATAAAACTCATCTTTGCAGTGTGTTGTGTAGTAAAACTTTCTATCCTTACTCGCGGGACGGATAGATCCGTCCCTTACAGTGGTTTGTTGTTCTATCTAACTGAAGAATAACCGCAAGAGAACTACCCACCACCGCTACGCGGTCCCCCTCCCTTTTTGCTACGCAAAATGGGATGATAAGGACCTCCCACCACCTGACGGTGGTCCCCCCTCCTCCCGCAAGCGGCAGGACGGCGAGGCTATCGCTTCTATCGAACTGAAGAAAAACAGAAAGAGAACTACCCTTTATACCCTTCGGGTGCGATATATACTTCGTATGCGATATGTACTTCGTACGCGATATACCTTCGGTGCCATATGTTTCGCTTTGCGAAACGCGAAACTAAATTAACATTTGACAATTATATACATTTGTAATATAATTTTGACGTATGTAATAAACTAATTATTTAGGAGATTTTACAATGGGAATTTATGAAGAATTAGTAGCTCGCGGACTTATTGCGCAGGTTACAAACGAAAGCGAAATCCGTGAGATGATTAATAGCGGTAAAGCTAATTTCTACATTGGTTTTGACTGTACTGCGGACAGTCTTACTGCGGGTCATTTTATGGCTCTTACACTTATGAAGCGTTTACAGATGGCGGGTAATAAGCCTATTGCCCTTATCGGTGGCGGTACTACAATGATTGGTGACCCCTCAGGTCGAACAGATATGAGAAAAATGCTCACCAAAGAAGATATTGACCACAATGCCGAGTGCTTCAAACGTCAGATGGAAAGATTTATTGAATTCGGCGAAGGCAAAGCACAGATGGTTAATAACGCTGAATGGCTCCTTAACCTTAACTATGTTGAGCTTCTTCGTGAGGTTGGTGCTTGTTTCTCAGTTAACAATATGCTCCGTGCCGAGTGCTATAAACAGAGAATGGAAAAGGGGCTCAGCTTCCTCGAATTCAACTATATGATTATGCAGAGTTACGACTTCTACTACCTCTTTAAAGAGTACGGTTGTAATATGCAGTTCGGCGGTGACGATCAGTGGAGCAATATGCTCGGCGGTACTGAACTTATCCGTAAAAAATTAGGTAAAGATGCTCACGCTATGACAATTACCCTCCTCACTGACTCACAGGGTAAAAAGATGGGCAAAACCGCAGGTAACGCAGTATGGCTTGATGCTAATAAAACTTCTCCCTACGAATTCTATCAGTACTGGCGTAATGTTGCCGACGGTGATGTACTTAAATGTATCCGTATGCTTACATTCCTTCCCCTTGAACAGATTGACGAAATGGATAAATGGGAAGGTAGCCAACTTAACAAGGCTAAAGAAATTCTCGCATACGAGCTTACTGCTCTCGTTCACGGTACTGAGGAAGCCGAAAAGGCTCAGGCAGCTGCAAAGGCAATTTTCGCAGGTGGCGGTAACTCAGATAATATGCCCTCAACTACTCTTGCTGCCGATGATTTCAGTGAGGACGGACTTAATATCATTGATGCAATGATTAAAGCTGGTCTTGTAACATCCAGAGGCGAAGCAAGAAGACTTATCGAACAGGGTGGCGTAAGCGTTGACGACGTTAAAATCACTGTTCCCGCTTACATCATTCCCCTCTCAGACTTCGAAAAGGGCTATGTAATTATTAAAAAAGGTAAAAAAGTATTCCATAAAATTATTAAATAATTAAACGGAGGTTTTGTTATGAGTTTAAATAACGCTTATTGCAGAGTTTATCAGAAAACAATGAAGTTAGCCGTTAATTTCCTTGATTGGACTCCCCCCAAGCTTCTTAAGGGTGCGGGTGCAGTAAAGGAACTTCCCAAGCTTATTAAGAGTGAGGGTGTAAACAATGTTCTTGTTGTTACCGATAAGGGGCTTATGGGACTTCACCTCTTAGATTCACTTTTTGAGGGTCTTGAGGCTGAGGGTATCAAATACTCCGTTTTTGACGGTGTTCAACCCAACCCCACTATTTATAATATTGAAGATGCTCTTAAAATTTACAAGGATAACAACTGCGAAGGCTTTATTGCTTTCGGTGGCGGTTCACCTATGGACTGCGCTAAGGTTACTGCTGCTCGTGTTGTAAAACCCAAGCAGACTCCCTCACAGATGCGTGGTGTTCTTAAAGTTCTTAAGAAATTACCTCCCTTCTACGCAGTTCCCACAACTGCAGGTACAGGCTCGGAATGTACAATTGCGGCGGTTATTTCTAACCCCGATACGCACGAAAAGAACTCCATTATGGACCCCGTTCTTCGTCCTAAATACGCGGTTCTTGACCCCGAACTTACTGCGGGTCTTCCCCCTCACATTACATCTACAACCGGTATGGATGCCCTTACACACGCAGTTGAGGCTTATATCGGTAAGAGTAACACCAAGCAGACCGAAGAGGATGCTTTAATCGCTACTAAGCTTGTTTTCGAAAACATCGAAAAGGCTTACGTAAACGGTAAGGACCTTGAGGCACGTGAAAATATGCTCGTTGCTTCATACCACGCAGGTCTTGCTTTCACAAGAGCTTACGTTGGTTATGTTCACGCAATTGCTCATAACCTTGGCGGTATGTACAATATCCCCCACGGTCTTGCAAACGCAGTTATCCTCCCCTATGTTCTCGATTATTTCGGTGAAACTGCTTACAAACGTCTTGCTGAGCTTGCAGACGTTGCGGGTGTTTCGGGTCCTGCACAGGGTGACCGCGAAAAAGCTAAACGCTTTATTGCCGCTATCAGAGAGCTTAACGAGAAAATGAATATTCCCGACGGCTTCGAACAGATTAAGGACGAGGATATTCCCCTTATAGCAGAACGTGCGTTAAAAGAAGGTAACCCCCTCTACCCCGTTCCCAAGATTATGAACCTCGAAGAATGCAAGGCATTAATCAAGAAATTACAGAAATAATGACAAAAACCACTCACGATTTTGTGAGTGGTTTTTTCAAATGAAAAATGCAGAATGCAGAATGCAAAATTATTGGGGCTAACGCCGAATTATAGATAAAGTGGTTGAACGCGATAGCCTATCATCCCTGTCCGCCTTGGCGGATAGGGAGGGGGACCGCCTTGTGTCAAGATGTTTTTTAGTTTTACCTATAAGCGTGCCTAAAACTTAAAATTATAATATAGTTCGTCGGAGCGGTGGTGGGTAGTTCTCTTGCGGTTAGGCTTCACTTTCATTATATTTTTTAACTTGCTAACGCTTTATTTATTGATGCCTGATAGTCTAAAACATCTATCTGACCGCTTCTGTTGATATCTGCTGCGGCTTCATAGTGACCTTCAAGTGCTGAATTGTTATTTGATGCTTTTTCAATTTCGGAAACATCAAGCACGTCAACAATACTGTCACCGTTTATGTCACCGAAAACTACAATGGTTTGTGTAAAGGCAACATTATTACCTTCTAACAATTCAACCACGGTACCTGTACCGTAATAATTATCAGTTCCGTTTTTGTGGGATGGCGTTACCCTTACATCACCGTTAACGGTGAATATATTTTTAAGTGTGTTGATATTGTTAAGACTATGTGTATAAATCAAGCCCTTATCAAAATCAATGGCAGTATCCTCTGTACCCTTAATGCTTGCAAAGACATTTCTGCAAAGACCACTCTGTATTTTAAGAACATTACCGTTTTCTGTACTTGTGGCAACACAGTAGAAATATCTATACTTATTTTCAAGATTGTACTGCGCAAACATTGACATAGGATCAATCGCATAAGGGTGTTCAAGGGTTGTTTTAATCAATACCGAGTCGCTTCTGTCAGCCTTGTTGCAGGCATACCACTCATAGGTAACATCAAAGCCCATAGGATAAAATGCAAGAACCTGGCCGTAATCCGTAAGTGCGGACTCAACATCACAGTAAACTGCATCGGTACTGTTATATGCACGGAAATTTGTTAATGCGTTTTCACGGCAGAAATCAGCCACAACGCTGTCCTTGTAGGCGCAGATTAAGGGTTCGGTTCTGTCACAGCTGAATTCCCTTATATCAGAGCCTATAACAACGTATCCGCAATCGGGTAAGCCCTTAACAATCTCAACGTTTTCCAGAGCTAATCTGAATATATACGTTTCACCGAAGGCATCCTCACCGAGATATTTAAGCTGAGGTAAAACAAGCTCATTATCTTTAAGTTGATTTTCTACCCCTTCCAAAGCATTGTCACCGAGATATTCAACGTTATCAAGCTTGATTTTGGCATAGCTCATAGCCTCACAGCCGTAAAATGCTTCATCTCCGATTGATTTGAAATTCAAAAGAAGCTCCGGGTCGATAGTGTTGCCACCGAAGGTAGCCTTATTATGAACCTCTTTTAGTTTAACGCAATTTTTAAAAGTATAAGCGGGTAATTCAACCGCATCCTTATACAGGGCAACACTCGTAAGGCTTGTGCAGTTCTCGAAAACACCCACACCTAACTTAAAATCGCCGTTTTCGTTGTAAATTTTAGCATTAGTCAAGGCTTTACAGTCCTTGAAAGCATAATCCCCCACTTCTTCCACGCAGTTGTTATAAGCCTTTTTGAGTGCTGTTCCGCTGAATGCATAATCGCCGATGGAAACAATATAGTCCGAGGGGTATTCCTGAATAGAGGTGTTCATAAAAGCTCTGTCACCGACGTATTCGAGACTCGGCATATATACGTTGTAAAGCTCGGGATTATTGCTGAAATAATCGTCGGGTACGCTTGTAACGTAGTCCGCAAGAAATTCATTAAGAAGAGGCTTGTCGCTTACGTAGGTAGTGCCGTTCTCACTCACGGGAAGCTCCGTAATCTGAGTAAAATCAATAACAACAATCTTGGGACAACCCTCAATTACGTTTGCCGGTATGTCCTTTACATTACTCAGAGTAATCGCCGAAAGCACATCGCAATTTGCGAAGGCACCGTCACCGACGGTAATCTGATAGGAAATGTTAACCTCCTCCAGTTTATCACAGTCAGCAAAGGCATAGCTTCCTACGGCAGTGATTTCCGAAAAATCAACTGTCTCAATATTGGTTCCGTAAAAGGCATAATCACCGATAGTCTGGGCATAGGGAATTGTGTAACTTGAAAGAGACGTGTCATAGAAAGCATAGTCACCGACATCTTCGGCACTTTTAAAGCTAACTGTTTTAAGTTTATGATAGCCTTTAAGGAAATTAGCGGGAATAGTTTCTATTGTGTTTGCAGTGAGACTTTCAAGATTATCCACACCCACTAACTGGAATCTTCCGTTACCGTCAACGGGTAGCTTACTTATATTGCCCAAGTCCATAGTTTTAAGACTTGTACAGCCCACAAACGCATCAGCAGAAAAGCTTGTCAGCTTATTTGCCTTGAAGTTTTCAAGACCTGTACAACCTGCAAAGGCTCTTGAACCGATGGTTTTAATATTAGAAAACTCAAAAGTTTGTAACGACGTACAATTTTCAAAAGCAAAAGCACCTATAGTTTCGCAATCGCTCATATACACCTGATTTAATTTGGATAGATTTCTGAATGCATAGGCAGGAATATCCTTAAGCTCATTAATTCCGATGGACTCAAGGTTAATAAACTTCTGAAAATCAAGCTTACCGTAGTTGGGTGATTCCTCAAATGTAATATAGTTCAGGTTCAAATCTGTTACGGTATGCTCACTGTTCTCTAATATATTCATATTTATATCAACAAGCCCCGCAACGGAAAATTCACCGAGATTTGTACAATCAGCGAAGGCTCTTTCACCAATGGAAATAACGTTGGAAAAATAGGGATTATTTACAGCCGTACCGCAAAACGCCTCGTAACCGACGGTTTCAACATCAAAGAAATCAAAACCCGTGAGCTTACTGCACCCTTTAAAGGTGTAATCGGGAATATCTTTTATTAAATCTAATTGAAGCGTCTCTATATTCGGGAAAACATCGTAGCACCTGAATCCCTCGGGGAATTCAAGCAAATTTCTCATTGTAAAACTCTTAACATTTGTTGAGCCCTCAAAAATTGAGAAGTCAATTGTATCAGTGTTAAGGGTTACGTTCTCAAGGGCGGGCATATCGCCGAAGGCACACTCGCCAAAGGTTGTTGCATTACTGAAATTTACGGTTTTAATTGCCGTACCGCTAAATGCATGAGCACCTATGTGTGTTGCCCCGCCTACGTTAACCTCGGAAAGCTTACTGCAACCCGCGAAGAAATAGTCAGGAATCTCAGTAAACTTAGCCGTAAAGCTCACAAGATTCGGGAAAAAGTCCGCAAGTCTACCGTCACCAAAGTCAAATACTTCAGCCTTTTGGAATTCTAATCTTTCAATATTTACGCTACCCTCCAAAACACTCGCATCAAACTCAGTTATGTCAGGAAATGAAACACCTTTTAACTCTGAACAATCACCGAAGGCTTTGTAACCAAGGGTATATGCCACGGATATCTTAAGGCTTTCAAGTCCTGATTCGGCAAAAGCATAATCACCAATAGTTGTTAATTCAGGAAAATCGGTAGTCTTCAATTCTATAATAGCCGAACAACCGAAAAAAGCATAATTACCGACAGTTGTTAAGTGTGCAATATCAAAGGTATCTAAAGCGATACAACCACTGAAGGTATAGTCCCCGATTTTTGTAAGACTACTTGCGGTAATGGTTGACAATGATTTACAATCCTTGAATATGCCGTTACCGAGGGTAGTAATTCCTGTAAGAGTGACACTCGCAAGGTTTTCACAACCGCTGAAAGCGTAATCGCCCAATGCCGTAATTTTGTTAGTCAGACTGAGAGAAGTCAGGTTATTACATTTTTCAAATGCATTAGCACCAATGGTTGTAACAGGTGTAAAAGATATACTTTTAATTGCACTTCCATAGAAAGCACCGTCACCAATTGTTGTTAGCCTTGTTGCGGTTAAGGTACTGATACCTGAGTTTTCAAATGCATAGGCACCGATTGTATTGAGCTTACTGAGTTTGAGCGTTGTCAGAGCCGTGCATCCCGAAAAAGCCCTGTTGCCTATTGTAAGAAGTGCCGCCATAGTAACAGTCGTCAGTGAAGAACAATCTTTGAAAGCCTTTGCTTCAATATCAGTGACACCGGCTCCTGATACGGTGGTAAGGGCGGTACAACCCTCAAATGCTCCTTCGCCTATGGTAGTGGTAGCACTGTTGAGAGTAATTTTCTGTATATTTGTATTACCGCTGAAAGCAGAGGCGGCAATTTCTCTTACACAACCACCGTTAAAATAGCCGGGTACTGTAACGGTAGTAGCTGTGCCTGTATAACCGATAAGAGTGTCATTTTCATCAAGTATGAACATTGATGTATCAATATCTGATTTTGTATATGATACACTCGCAATAGCACTTGTTTTATAATTTTTACAAAAAGCTAAAGCGGTAAAGGACTCAGATTCCTCTATTCGGATAGGTCCCGTATATTCATAATACGTGTTAGAGTTCATGTCTGAGGTATGGTACATAATAGTAGCACCCGGAGTTGCACAGGTGATTTTAACGTTCAGATAACCCGAAAACGTACCTGAATCATAAGTAAACACCGGTGTAGCACAAGTGCTTGTACTGTTAATAACCTCACCCGGTACAACGTAATGTATACTCGCGGTTGCACCGACCAGGGAGCTTTCATACAATTTAGTATACGCTTCATCGGGAGAATAGTAATCACCCGATGCCAATAAATACGCAACGCAACAGGATATAAAGGGTGCCGCCATTGACGTACCCGACATAACTTTAAATGTATCGCCAACATACGAGCTTAAAATATCAACACCCGGAGCAGATAATGTATCATTAAACCTCCAGTTAGAAGTGCTTGAACGTTTTTTGTTAACATCAATATTAACAACACAAATAACTTCATCGAAACAGGCGGGAGTGTAGAATGTTTCGTTAAGGTTTTCGTTATCATTACCTGCGGCGGCAACAACTGTAATACCTGCGTTATAAGCGTTTGTAACTGCTTCGTGAACAACCTCGCTTTCACCTTTTCTTGTAAGGCTGAGGTTTATAATATCGACTCCGTCTTCAATAGCTGCCTGAATACCAAGATAAAGTTGGGTATCAGTACCCGTTCCGTCATCACCGATAACCTTATACGGCTTGATTTTAACATTGGATTTGGTGTTTGCAACAATGATACCCGCAACGTGTGTACCGTGTCCCCTCTTATCGTAGCAGGATTCATTGTTTACACTGTCAAAACCCGTGGGTATAACTCGTCCCGCAAGGTATTCGTGGTCATTCTGAACACCTGTATCAACAACGGCAATGGTAACCTCAGCAGAGCCCATATTATTTTTAGCATTTGTGTAACCGAAAATATCTGATTGATATTGGGTTGAAGTGCCAACGGATGCTTCAACAAAGCTATTTTCAGTTTCTTCAATGGCGGTTTCCGTAAGAATACCATCCTCTTGTACATATTGAACATAGGAAAGTGATGAATAATATTCAAATGCAGCATCACAGTCTGTTTCATTTGCAAACTGCAGAATATGTAAGTCATTGTAACCGCTGACACTATTAATAGCATTAAGTGTATCAATATTTCTTGATGATTTAACAATCAAACGGTTAGTACCTGCGGGTTCGGTTTCTTCCGTCCCATCATCCGCGGCGGAAAAAAGCAAAACTTCCTCTGAAACCGACTCCTCGTATTCATTAATTAAGTCCGTAACATCTTCAGTAAAGTTATCGAGACTTTTTGGTAATTCAATATCAAGTGCCGAAGCGACACTCACACTTGAAAATATAATACTTAAACTGAGTAAAACAGACAATAATTTTTTCATACCATCACTCCCTCCCTATATATTACAATATGACTATGTGATTCGTTTGCCAAAAATGTGAACAAATTGTAAATAAAATGTCACAAAAAAACACACTCGTTATAAAACAAGTGTGTTTAATACTTATATTAAGTTTTATTTCTATTCTTGAAAATTAATTTAAACACAACAATTCGTAAAAGTGACGCTATAATAATACCTGCACCGATGGCAACGCCGACCTCTACGGTTGTTAAAAGATACTTTGCTGCATCAACATAATTCTGCGATAAGAAATTACTTGTTGCATAGTATAATGTGCCACCGGGTACGAGGGCTATACAACCGGGAAGTAAGAATACGGTTGTAGGTGCTTTACATATTCTCGCAAAAATCTCTGCGGCAAAGGCGGTTAAAAATGCCGCAATTGCGTTGGGTATAAAATCACCGCCTATAAGCTCCGTCAAGGCGAAGTAACTGACACAGGCTATTAATCCGTCCAATGCCACAAAAGGCAATTTTGAGGGTTTTACGCGAAAGATTATGCCAAATCCCACTGTACTTATAACACCGGCAATTATTTTAATAACATAGGGCATCAATTTAACACACCCCCAAACACAATAATTGCGGCAATAAAGCCGAAAGCAACCATTACGGCCAGTAATATAGCCTGTACTAACTGAATAAGACCCGAAATTGTATCACCGAAAAGTAAGTCCCTTACGGCGTTACCAAAGGCAAGTCCCGGAATTACAAGCATTATAGTACCAATCATAATCATATCAAGGTTATCACCGAAACCTAATTTATGAAGACCGATACCGACTAACGCACCGAAGAATGAAACAAGGGCTACATAGAAGAAATTACTACTGAATTTTACTTTGTGGAAATTAAATATTGATACCACAAGTCCCGCGATGGCGGCTACTAAAGCATCTTTGATACTACCGCCAAAGAATACGGCGAAACCACCCGCCGCAAGTACACCGCCGATAAGAACGATATATCTTGAAAATGGCTTTTGATTAACGATTTCGTTTATTTCCTTATCAACTTCATCAAGGGTAATTTTACCGTCACAAAGTTTTCGGGAAACATCGTTTATTCTTTCAAGTCGGTACATATTATTGGCGGTTTTATAAACTCGCCTTACCTGTGAGGAGGATGTACCGTCACTCATTCTGATACTCGCCAAAATAAGCGAAGGAAGAGCGAAAACATCCGTAGTTACTGCACCGTAGGAATAACAGATTCTTTCAATAGTATCCTCAATTCTGTGAGGTTCGCCACCGCATTTTAATATGCTTTCGCCGATATCGAGGGCTTTGCACAAAATCTCATCACAGGAATAACGTGAAATGTCCACACATTCCAAAGGCATTATTTTATTTGCAAACTTATCTCTTTTCAAAATAACACCTCCGTTTTATAGTGAACATTTTCTGTAATCTATATAGTCCTGTAAGATAATCTCCGCCGCAACGGCATCCACAACGTTTTTACGTTTTTTACCTCTTACATTGTTTTCGTTAAGTATCTTATGAGCGGAAACAGTTGTAAGGCGTTCGTCCCAGAAATCAACCTTAATTGATGTTCGTTCTTTTATAAGTTCGCCCAAGGCTTCACAGGCATCCGCCCTGAATCCCTTTGAACCGTCCATATTACGCGGAAGACCTATTACTATAATCTCCGCCCTTTTTTCGGTTGCGATATTCACTACCTTTTCTGCGAGGGTTTCGGAATTCCACTCGTTAAGTACGCATACGGGTGACGCTAACATTTCGAACTTATCACACACCGCGATTCCTGTTCGTCTGTCACCGTAATCGACTGATAAAATTACCATATATATCTCCAAAACGGCTGATAGTTTTTCTATCAGCCGTTAAATCTTATTAATTACTCAGAGGCTTGAGTTTCAGTATCGGGAGCTACCGTAGTTGACGGCGGAACCGGAGGTAAGGTTGTACTCGGTGCCGTAGTCTGAGGTTGAGTAGGTTTGGTAGCCGTGGTCACATTAGGTTTAGTGGGTTTCGTAGGCTTAACGGGTTTAGTTGTAGTTGCGCTGGGGTCTTCGGTTGTTGACGGTACAATAACGTCGGGAATTCCCTGTCCTATACCGTTAACAATTGCACAACCCTTACACCTGCTTGGTACATTTGATGATTTATAATAACCCGTAGCAGTTGAAGTACAACCTGCGGAAGCAATATCACCCGATATTTTACAGTATTTACGGGCAACAACGCCACTTGCACTGGGGAATGATAAATCATCCAAACCGTCGTGAGCCGCGTCCATAACCTTCTTGAATATCTTACCTGCAGGGTTACCCGAGGTGTTTCTGATGGGCTTGGGTTCGTCGTAACCGTACCATACTGCGGCTACATAATAAGGTGTACCGCCAACAAACCAACGGTCCTTATCGTCACTTGTAGTACCTGTTTTAGCGAATGTTTCAAAGCCGTTAACTCCGTAACCACCCGCAGTACCGCCTGTAACAACGGTTCTTAAAAGTTGACGCATAACACCCGCGGAACTTTCGGACATAACCTGTTCGCCGGGTTCGTCGCCACCCTCAAGAAGAACTTCACTACCGTCATTATTCGTAACTTTATAATATGCGTAAGGCTCGTAGTAATAGCCGTTGTTACCGAATGTAGCAAAAGCGGCAGTCATTTCAAGAGTTGTAACGCCTTCGCTCATACCGCCAACGCATATTGATGAGAAGTTACCGTCATAATTGGGGTCATCCTCGTCCGTTACGAGGGTTGAGAATTTCAAATCGTCAACAAGGAAATCCATACAGGGGTCAATACCCATTTCCTGAACAATCTGAGCAGGAACAGTATTATATGACTGAGCAATAGCGTACTGAACGGTAGTAAATGAGTTAGGTGAACCTGCACTACCGCCGTAGTTTACGGGCCAACGGGATGAACCCATTCTGATACCGTAGTTCTGAACCATTGTGGACCAGGTAATAGTATCGTTTTCAATTGCCGGTGCGTAAACCGAAAGGGGTTTTATTGACGAACCGGGCTGACGTGGTGACTGAGTAGCACGGTTAAGTCCGCGGAAAGTATTTTTCTCACCTGCACCGCCCACCATGGCAACAACTCTACCGCTGTAGTCCATAATAGTCATAGCGGATTGTACCTGAACCTCTGCCCCGCTTTCATCGGGGAATGTAAGACGTTTAACGTAAACTTCCTCGGCGGCACGTTGAACGTCAAGGTCTACCGCCGCATAAATACGAAGACCGCCAAAGAATACCTTTTTCCAGGCTTCGTTATAGGTAAGATCGTATTCGTCCATTAAATCTTCGATAACATCGTCAATAACGTACTCAACGTAGTATGAGGATTTACCGTCATCCAATGTATCGGTAAACTTAATATCGTCCTCGGTATACTCTTTATCTTCAATATCTTCAATAGTTTCGGTAACCTGGCTACCTTTATAGTTATCACTATTAGTGAATATTAATTCGTATTCAATTGCTTCGTCGTATTCTTCCTGAGTAAGGCTTTCCTGTTCGAGCATACAACTAAGGCAATATTCTTGTCTGTCTTTGTTTTCCTCGGGCTCGGTTAATGGGTCGTAGGTTGCGGGAGCTTTGGTAATAGACGCAATTACCGCACATTCCGCAGCATTTAAGTCCTCAACATCCTTACCGAAGTAAACTTCAGCGGCAGTTTTAATACCGTAGCAACCGTTACCGAGGTAAACTGTATTGAGGTAGAACTCCATAATAGTCCTTTTAGGATAATGCTTTTCAACATTAAGTGCATTAAGAATCTCGTAGAATTTACGGGATGCCATTCTACCGTCTTCACCCGTAAGGTTTTTAATCAACTGCTGGGTAATGGTAGAGCCGCCCTGCTCAAAGCCGGACTTTGCAACACCTAAGATAGTTCTTGTCCAGTCAACACCCTGATGCTCCTCAAAACGTTTGTCTTCAAGGTCACGGAAAGCATCAATCATTTCCTGGGGAATATCATCGTAGTCAATCCAAACGCGGTTTTCCGCACCGTGAAGTCGCAACAACTCCACTTGTTGCTTATTGGAATCGTAGGCGTAAATGATGCTGGTCTGTGCCTGATTTGCTTTGTACATTTCAAGGTCAATTACTTTACCGCCGTTAACGTACTCATCGGCAAATTTATAGACGTAAGAACCCGCAACTGCGCCACAAATAACGCAAATAGCCGTAAATGTAAATACAACATAACCGATTGTTCTTAAAATCGGATGTTCTTTCCTTACTTTACGACGGCGTTTTACCGCACTTTTTTTAGCACTACCCCCTCTTACGGGTGGGGTTGGGCGTTTATTCTGCATAAGGTAAGCCTCCTTGTAACCAAAAATCGTTACTGAATGTATAAAAAATAAAATTAATTAAAAACTAAAAATAAAAAGGTGAAATTTTGAAAAAACATTTTTTATTTATAACTTTAATAATGTGCGTTGCATTTATTATGTTCGGTGTCAGTTTAAATAACACCGTAAAAGCCACATCGCAATCACCCGAAACCACAGAAATCAAAGAAATAACCTATATTCTTTCGGATTACCACGGTAGAATCGCTTTATTTGAAAGTGAAAACCCGATTCCGATAAAAGTATTCGAAGTGTTCACTTCAAGTTTACCCGAAAGTGATATTGAACTCATAAAGGGTGGAATAAATGTGAAATACGAGGATGTTAATAAAACCCTCGAGGATTATTTGAGTTAGGGTCTGTTTTTGACTATTGTATCCGCAACGGCTAAGTCAAAGGGCGTCGTGATTTTAATATTTGAATCATCACCCTGAACAAGTTTAACCCTATAACCTCTGTCCGCAAAAATTGATGCAACATCGGTATAATTCTCAAGTTCGGTTTCAGATAAGGAGTTTATAAGGTTTGATAACTCGCTTAATCTGAAGGACTGAGGGGTCTGCACCCTGAAAAGCTCACTTCTTTTAAGGTGTTCGTTAAAGAAATCCCCTGTTGAACTCCTGATTATAGAGTCGTACACGGGCATAACCGTGTTAGCGGCTCCGAATTCGGACGCGGCGTTAATATTATCCTTAATAATTCTTGCATCAATAAAGGGTCGCACCGCATCGTGAGTAAGAACAATATCATCCTCACCGATGTTGAATGTCTTATTCAGAAAACGGCAACCGTTTTTAACGGAATTATTACGGTTTTTACCGCCGGGAATTACGCTAACACTACTTGAAGCGATACCGTATTCGAGTAAAAGTGCCTTTGTGTATTCAATCCACTCAACGGGGCAACATATAACGCCACCGCGGAATGTACCGAAATCCTCAAAATTCCTGACAGTACGTACAATTATAGGTTCATTGCAAACTTTAATATACTGTTTTGGAAGTTCGGGTGACTTCATTCTCGAGCCGATGCCACCCGCAAGTATCATATAGTAAAGATTCATTTTCTATCTTTCTTTCCTGTGACCTTGAAACCCTCGGTGCTTTCTTTCTTAAAGAGGATTTTAACGGTCATTAATATTAATTTCAGGTCGAGTGCCAATGAATAATTCTGGATGTAAATAAGGTCCATTTTAAGTTTATTGTATGCGGAGGTGTTGTATTTACCAAAAACCTGCGCATAGCCTGTAAGACCGCCCTTGACTTTGTATCTGCATACAAATTCGGGAATTTCCGCCGAATACTTTTCGACGTGTTCAATTCGTTCGGGTCGCGGTCCTACAATTGACATCTCCCCTTTTAAGATGTTTATAATCTGGGGTAATTCGTCAATTCTGAGGGCTCTGATGACCTTACCGATGGGAGTAATACGTTTATCATTATCAACTGCGGGTTGAGGGCCGTCCTTCTCCGCGTCGACAATCATACTTCTGAATTTAAGGATATCAAATTCCTTTAAATCCTTGGTTGCTCGTCTTTGTTTATAGAATACGGGACCGCCGTCGTAAAGTTTAATAGCGAGAGCAATCACAAGGAATAATGGCGACAAAACTATGAGTGCCAAACTTGAACAAACAATATCAAAAATTCTCTTGACGATGCGTTCTTCGACTGTAAGACCCGTTGCTGTACACTTAGAAATGGGTGAATCGAAGTAAGTGATTTCGGATGCACTGCGAATAACAATGTCAGAAATCTTGGGGATTACGTAGATACTTTTGTTATTCTGGTAGCAATATTTAAGTAAATCGTTCCTGAGTCTTGCGGGAACGTCGCAGATAATTACACTTTCGTATTTATCAATATGTTTAGTAAGGTTTTCGAAGCCTTCGTCAACGTTTGCGGACTCACAAATAACGTAACGGTCCTCAAGTTGGCTCATCTTATATACGATTTCCGTTGCAAGATGGCTACCGTAGATAATAAGCAATTTCTCGGGCGGGTTCAGGGCGTGAACAAAAACCGATGATAAATAAGTCCATATAATTAAAGCCAACAACTCTAACAGGAATATGTATATCATACCCGTAGGATTGGCAAGTACCGCCTCAACAAGACAAATCTGGGTGTATGCAATACCATTTGTGAAAAGTAAGGCAATAGCACCGTAGAATATAATTTCCCCTCGTCTTAGTTCGTCAATACGCATTACCCCAAGTATTATGCCCGAAACCATAAGCACCACAAAATAAAGTACTACTAAGAAAATCTGACCTTTACCGTGGTAGGGATGCTCAAACTCGGGGTTGTAGGCAACTCGCCACACAAGGTAGTATATTGCCGTAGAAATAAGACTGAAAATTGTAATTGCACTTACACGTACCGTAGTACGGAATTGTTCGATTTTTTTCATATTAACCTCTCTTTTACAAAAGGACTTGCAAAATCAACCGGTGAAATTAATATTCTTAACCGAGGTGATTTTTTGGATTTATTAAGCTTATTAAGTAATTTAATGTTTTTTATTTTACACGTGACGGATACTGACTCATTCCCAAAGCCCTTGAGTAAAAAGGAAGAAGAACAATATCTTAAGGAAATGAGCGAAGGCAGTGAGAAAGCCCGTAAAAAACTTATACAACACAACCTACGGCTTGTGGCTCATATAATTAAAAAGTATTATTCAAATTACAGTGAGCAGGATGACCTTATATCCGTTGGTACAATCGGACTTATAAAGGGTATAAACAGTTTCAAGCCCGAAAAAGGAACTAAACTCGCTACATACTGTGCAAGATGTATCGAAAACGAGATACTGATGTACTTCAGAAACGCGAAGAAACTTTCGCAGGAAATGTCATTCAGCGACCCGATTGATACTGATAACGAGGGAAACCCGCTGACATTGATGGATATAATCGCTATTGATGACACAATAGTCGACGATATAGACACCAAAAACAAACTGAAAAAACTCGTAGTTTACTTAAAAGAAATGCCCGAAAACAGGGATAAAGAAATCTTAGTAAGACGCTACGGTCTGAACGGTGAATTCCCGCAGACACAAAAAGAAGTGGCAAAAGACCTTGGAATTTCGCGGTCATACGTTTCCCGAATAGAAAAGCGGGTTTTAAAAGAGTTAAGAGATAAATTCTGATACCGCATAATACCGCAATTTATCAAAGTAATATTAGCACTAAACGGTATAAAAGTCAACTTAACACCGAAACTGTAAACATATTGTAATAATATACTTATAATGAAAATTCAATTCGCACTTGACATAAAAATACTGTTTTGTTAAAATGTACGGGTAATATTTACGCAGACGTATCGAAGTGGTCATAACGGGGCGCACTCGAAATGCGTTAGCCTTTAATCGGGCTCGTGGGTTCGAATCCCACCGTCTGCGCCAGAATGATAGTACGATTTATTGTCGTGCTATCATTTTTTTATTGACATTTTTTGATTAAAGTTTCATAATAAAATCAAGTAGAAATACTTAAAATAAAGGAGGCATTATTATGCAATCAGTTAAAAAATATGTAGCAGAGTTTATCGGTACGTTTGTATTGGTTTTCTTTGCCTGTGGTACTGCCACTGTTGTAGGTTGCTCCGCCGAAAACGGTACGGGCTACCTTCTTACCGCCCTTGCTTTCGGTCTTGTTATTGTTGCAATGGCTTACTCAATCGGTAATGTATCAGGTTGCCACATTAACCCCGCCGTTTCAATCGCAATGCTCGTTAGCGGTAAATTTGGTATTAAAGACTTCATCGGTTACGTTGTTGCTCAGTTTGCGGGTGCTATTGCCGGTGCAGCTGCTTTAATGGGCTTCGTTGGTAAAGAAAGCGGTCTCGGTGCAAATGCTCTTTATAATGGCGAAATTCTCCCCTCGATTATTATTGAGGTTATTCTTACTTTCGTTTTCGTTCTCGCTATTCTCGGCGTTACCTCAAAGGTTTCTAACTCAGGCGTTGCAGGTATAGTTATCGGTCTCACATTAACTCTTGTACATATCCTCGGCATTTCCTTTACAGGTACATCCGTTAACCCCGCAAGAAGCTTTGGTCCTGCCCTCTTCGTTGGCGGTGACGCTCTTTCAAGTGTTTGGGTATTTATTGTAGCACCCTTAGTTGGTGGCGTTCTTGCTGCTCTCGTTTATAAGTTCCTCGACGGTAAAAAAGCAGAATAATTCCCTTATTTAAAAACAGGAACAGTATTCCTCGCGGAGTACTGTTCCTTTATTTTATTCACTTAAGGGTAATTTAACTGTCGCTTTAAATAAGTCACCGTCAATTTTAAGCTCTAATATACCGCCCTGTAATGCACATAAATCCTTGGCAATGGCGAGACCTAAGCCGTTACCCTCGTTTGTTCTTGACTCATCCCCTCTTACAAACCTTTCGGTAAGTTGGTCGGGGTTAATATCAAGTGGCTCTTTTGAAATATTTTTAATCTCAAAGCAACCGTAGGAATTTTCTTTATAAACACCCACATAAACCCTTGTATCGGGTGCGGAGTATTTCTTAACGTTACTTAAAAGGTTGGATATAATTCTGTAAGTTTTAGTACCGTCCGCGTAAACAACGGGTGCTTCGGCAGGTTCATTAAATCTGATTGTATTAAAATTCTTTTCAAGGTCGGGTGTGTACTCAACGATAGCCTGAACCGCAAGTTCGCAAAGATTAAGTTTAGTCTTATTAAGTACCACATTACCCGTTGAAGCCTTGGAAGCCTCAATCAAATCCTCAATAAGGTGTTTTAATTTATCTGATTTTTGATTAATTACCTCAATGTATTTTACCGCGTCCTCATTATCAAGTTCACATTTAGATAACAAATCCGAGTAATTAATAAGTGAAGTCAACGGTGTTTTTAAATCGTGGGACACATTAGTAATAAGTTGGGTTTTCATCTGTTCATTTTTAATCGCTTCGGCAACTGCTTTATCAATCGATTTATTTTTGACGGATAAGTTATCCGAAAGAATTTTCAAAGAACGTGGCAAAGTGTATTCATTTAAATTAATATCCTTGTTTTCGGATGATGCCACGATTATTTTATCAAGAGTATTAATATACTCGCCCACAAAATAGCCAACAACAATATTGAAAGCCAGAATTCCGAATACCACAAAAATTGTTACAGGCGGGAAATCCGAGATAAACAATCCACCAAGGATTAAAAGAACCAGATTTATTAAAAGATACAACGCAAAAATAAATACAAACCTGATTTTAACCGCCTTGGGTTTGTAACCAAGGAATTTTACAAGTTTTAAAATGACTTTTTTAATTAACCCGAATACTTTATAAATAACGGTGTTTTTAAAGTACTTCATCCCTGCTCGTTTTATTCTTACAACTGAAGCAAGCCATTCCGTGAAAAAGGCAAATATCAATAGCAAAGCTACTAAAGGTAGCAATGCCTCCAAACGGGAAAGAAGTGCACAATACCAGAATTCAATAGACAAATCATACGTAACAAGCATACAGAAAACTGTTACAACGGTTGCAATAATGCCGAAACTTAACAAGAAATGAATATCGTTTGGTATTTTGTCAACAAAACAGATTCTTGCCTTATCCTCGCCCGAGTGTTTACCAACAAGTCTCAACCATATAATCAGAAACAATACACTTAGAAGAAGCATAACCATAAACTCGGTAATAAGCATTTTTGCGTTTAACTGCTTAGCAATGCCGTACATTTCATACAACAAAGCATAAGTGTCATCACTATTAAAATCCTCGTCAAAGTAAAGACAAAGAGTTTTAATCTGTTTTTTATCGAGAAGCACGTTGTAATAATCGTCATCAAAACCGACAATTTTAACGTTTGCACCGTTTACAAGAACATAGTGAGTTTTGTTACTCAGATTCGAAGGGATTTCCTCAACATTAGACGTAACCTCACCATCATGGTTAACTAAATAATATTTCAGATTTTCATACTCTTTAAGATACGATTTAAGGTGCTCGGTACCATGATAGCTATCATAAAAATCTTTACTGTTGTCATCATAAATCCGGGCAATTTCTTTCTTGACCTGTTCATCGCTGAGACTGTAATAAACACCAAAGGAATACCTGTAATATCCGACATTCTTAAAAGTTAAAAATTCGCCTTCAAAAGCACTATCACGCACAAGGGGCTCATACTTAAGAAATTCTTTGCCGTTCGCGGTATTAAGGGCATAGCTCGCCACTTTAACGTTTTCGGGAGCATAATGCGGAACGGTGATGTATCTACCTGCATCATCGGGTAATTTAAAAGAGTCGGCTTTATCATCAGAAATGGTTACGTTAAGAGAGGTTGTGTCCTCATTATTCACGATTTCATCAACACTATCCTCGTATTGATAATACTCCGAATCCCAGTTATTAACCGCATAATACAGTTCCTCACCGATAATTTCTGCCTTTGCCTCTAAAAACTCATTATACACTTCATCAACGATATCTTCTTTGTATTTATTAACCTCATCGAAGAAAACATCCTTTTCCTCCGAAGCAATACTTACCGCACGTGAAAAATCAGATTGAAAATGAATTTTAAATTCATTTGTATCATAAAAATCCACTTGCTTTTTATCGATAAATGCTTCAAAACCAAATACAAATGACCCCAAAATGATTTTACTTACAACGGAAAATGAAAATGCAAATAAAACAACACTCAAAAGCCAACATAAAAACTTTGTGAATATCGAATACTTAATACTTTTCAATTTTGTATCCAAGACCCCACACCACCTTTAAATATTTAGGTTCTTTAGGATTAATTTCGATTTTTTCGCGGATGTTTTTAATATGTACTGTTACAGTCTTTTCGGTGTGAAACGCAGGTTCGTTCCAGACCGCCTCATAAATCTGTGTACTTGAAAGAACTTTACCCATATTATCCATAAGATAATTTAGAATATTAAATTCCCTTGCGGTGAGTTTTACATTTTCACCGTCCACAAGAACTTCTTTTGTTTCCTTATTTAGTGTAAGTCCGCCTGTTACGATCATATTTTTAGTAACAGTAAGGCTACCTAAAGAAACGTAACGCCTGATTTGTGAACGGACACGAGCAACAAGTTCCAACGGGTTAAAGGGCTTTGTAACGTAATCATCCGCACCAAAGCCTAGACCTGTAATTTTATCCGTATCCTCGCTTTTAGCCGAAAGAAAAATAATCGGGAAATTATATTTCTCACGGATTTTTACCGTAGCCCTGATTCCGTCAAGAACGGGCATCATAATATCGAGAACCATACAATGAATATCGTTATTCTCAATAATTTTTAACGCCTCAAGCCCGTTAACGGCGGTTAAAACCTCGTAGCCCTCGTTTTCAAGGTAGATTTTAACAGATTCTAAAATTGCAATGTCATCATCGCAAACAAGTACACGATACATAGTAAACCTCCGTAATCCTATGACCTTGGCTAAATTAAACCACAACGGAAATAAGATTAAGTAATAAAAAAGTAAAGAAAAAGTAAAGTTATAAATATATTAAACCCTGTAAATAAATTTTGCAACATATTGATTATTTCAAAATTATGTAATAAACTCATATTACGAGGTGATCAGTTTGAATAACACCGTAAAATTATGCTCGGATAATACATCAAAAACCAATGACGGTATTTTTGAGGGTTGGGGTACAAGCCTTTGTTGGTGGGCTCACAGGGTTGGCTATTCCCCCGAATTAACCGAGAAGAGTTCCGAGCTGTTCTTTAGCGAAAAGGGTCTTAATCTTAATATAATGCGTTATAATATCGGTGGCGGTGACGACCCGACACATAAACACATTACAAGGACGGATTCAATTATCCCCGGTTGGCTTAATTATGATAAGAATAAAAATGAATATTATTATGACTATGAAGCCGACTCGAATCAGTTGAATGTACTTAAATGTGCGTATAAATCCGCGGGTAAAGACGCCTTAGTTGAAGTTTTCTCAAATTCACCACCCTATTTTATGACTAAAAGCGGTTGTACGAGCGGTAATACTGACCCTAATGACAATAACCTGAAAGATGATTGCTACGAGGCTTTTGCCCGGTATATCGCCCACGTAACCGAATACATAAATAATAAACTTAATATTAATGTCTACTGTGTTTCACCAATGAATGAACCCAACACCGATTATTGGGGTGAATTCAGCCCGAAACAAGAGGGTTGCCACTACGACCCGGGCGAAAGTCAGAATAAAATTATAATTGAAACCGCCAAAGCAATTAAAGGTAAGGGTTTAAACCATATTAAAATAGTTGCAAGTGACGAAACCTCCACCGATAAACAAATTGAAGAATACAATTTATATACCGATGAAGTGAAAAAAGTCCTCGACCGCGTAAACGCTCATACCTACGGCACGGAAAAACAAGAGGAATTAGGTCAACTGATGCTTAAGGAAAAAGTAAATATTTGGATGAGCGAAACCGACTGGAGCGATGTTGCGGGTGAAGATGCGGGTCAGATGGGTGCCGCGTTGTGGTTTTCGAAGAAAATTATTTCCGATATTAACGCTCTTTCCCCTTCTGCGTGGGTTATTTGGCTCGTAATTGACCACCACAGGAGTAAGGACGGCTTTATGGGTAACGTGGATTCGGGTTTCCCCTCGACTGATAACGGCTATTGGGGAGTTGCCTTTGCAGACCACGATACAAAGGAAATTTTACTTTCAAAAAAATATTACGCATTCGGTCAGTTTTCGAGATACATCCGCCCCGGTGATACAATAATCCACTGTGATTCAAATACACTCGGTGCAGTTAATAACGAAAACGGTAAATTAACAATTGTCGCTGTAAACGATAAAAAAGAAGATATAATTAAAACCTTTGATGTAAGCGATTATAAAAGCACAACAAGTAAAGTTCAGATAATCCGCACATCGGGTACTCTTGAAGAGGGTGAAAATTGGTCCGAACTCCCCTGTTTTGAATTTAATAACGGTAGTTTTAATTACACTCTTAAAAGCAACTCAATCACAACTTTTGTCATAAAATAAAAAAACAGACTTTCGGTTTTTGTTCCGAAAGTCTGTGTTTTTTATATAATATCTTCCATTAACTGAGTTTCAGCTATGCTATTAATATTACACTTAAGAGTTTTGATTTCAAACGGAGCAAACTCTACTTCAATTGAGCTATTAAAATAAGTTAGTTTTGCATTTTGCTTATTTTCCGTGGGGTTAAACAGACGGATAATATAGTCATCAGTATTTTCCGCTTTTTTAAATGCGGTTATATTGATAATATCATTATCTTTAATGCTTATTGGTGATGAAGGTAATTCTCCCACACCTGTTGGATAAAAAGACAGAACCATTGGTGTAACATTAAAATGTTGAGCAATTCTTGATGCATTATTAAGAATCTCTGTTCTGTCACCAAAACAAAATTCAAATGAAAAATCTCTTTCGCCTTGTTCAACATAGGGCATCGCTCTGTCCTGAGGCATAACAACCCTGTCATCAACGGGATGTGCACAATACGAGGGCGAACGCATAAGAGAAATATGTAATACACCTGTCTTTTCATCGAAAGATGAACCGTAAACACCGTTATTCACCGCAAGAATTGCCTTATCATCCGAGCAAATTGCAACGTATTTCTGCGATACATTTTCTTCAAGGTTATTTTTAAGAGTTTCTCTGCCGTAAGGGTGTTCACCGATGCATTCGTCGGCACTAAAGCCGGAGGGAACTTTTAACTTTATAAGTTTCTCCTTTTCGCACCAGTTTACGCGGATATCGGTCTTAAAACTACCATCTTTTGAAAGAATGTATTTAACGGTTGCGTTAGATTTTTCGTAACCAAACACCGCCTCGAAAACAGTTCGTACGTCACCGCATTCAATAATATGTACGCCTTTTATAGGTTCGTGAGTATTACAGAATTTCTGTGCATCACTATCATTAAGGAGTTTAAATTCACCGATTTTTTCGAGCCATTCGGTTTCTTCCATATACCAAGGGTCAGAGTTATCATTCCACACCTCAAGGGCAAAAGCACCCTCGGTTACGTATTCATATCCATTTTTGATTATAGAATCAATTAAGCCTGTATTTTTATTGATTTTAACACTCAAAGTTCCCGTTTCGAATATGAAATATGTATCAGTTTCTTTACAAACCTTTTCGGGTTTTTGGGGTACTCTTTCAAAAGCACACTCAAATCTGTTGAGCTTCATCGGCAGGAGAGTTGCATTAAAAACGACTCTCTTACTCCACTCAATGGGAATTGTACTGTACTCTTTCTCGCATTGGGTGGGGCATTTTTCACCATTTTTGTTGAAGATTTGGGGCTTCATAAACACGAAGTCACGCACTTGGTCCCAAAGCATAAATTCCGCTGTGAAATCCCCTTTTACTTCATAAGGGTAAGGGTTATAAACAAATACGGGTATTTTATCTTCAGGGGCTTTTTTCTGACCTGAGGCAAGAGCAAAGAATGCCTGAGCCTTAATTCGGGAAAGAATCTCAATTGCGTGGTCGAGCATTCTTATACACATTTCCTCGGCAGGTTGAATGGATGAGCCGGGTAACATATCGTGAAATTGCACTGTGATTATATCATAAATAGCCTCGGCGAGTTTCTCAGCAGGGTATTTCATAAGACCTAATGAGGAGGCGTGTGAACACATTGACTCCGTAAGAAAATATGTATTTTCAGCGAGTCTGTATTTCTGTTTTACACGAATCTGACTTGTGTAGCAACCGGGTGCCCAAGGATTAAGACTTTTATCAAAAACGGGAAGTTCCTTTTTTTCACGAAGCTCGTTAAAATAGGCTTCCTCGGTTGAATGTAACACCTCAACGCCATTTTCAGCCTGTTCTTTTATAAGTACATCTATATCATCCAGGTCTTTTTTAGATGGTCCGCCACCGTGATTACCGATACCCCAAAGGCATAAATAAAAATCATCCTCGGGACAATCGTCAATGAGTCTTAAAATTTTTTCACTTGCACGACCTTTACCTGAATTATATCCGCCCCTCATTCTGACTGCGGTAATTTCGGAGCCGTCATAACCTTTCCAAGTAAAATCATTTGACGGTAATGTCAGAAATGCGGGACTGGGTCTCATAAATAAGTAACCGTCATAACCGCTTTTTTTCATAATCTGTACAAGACCGCGACTATGACCAAAGGGGTCGGCATTAAAAGCCACAGTGGGTACAACACCAAACTTTTCCTTGAAGTATTTTCTACCACTCATTATCTGCCTTACAAGAGCCTCACCCGAGGGCATATTACAGTCGGGTTGCAAATGCCAGCCGCCTATTATATGCCATTTTCCTCTTTTAACAAGGTCTTGGATATGAGTAAATAGTTCGGGGTCAAACTCCTCAACCCATTTGTATAATAACGCCTCATTGTGGCAGAATACAAAATTTTCGTATTCTTCGCAGAATTGAGCCGCAATTCGGAAAGTGGATAGTGCCTCTGCAGCACCCTCCTCCCACTCCCATTGCCATACAGGGTCAAGATGGGCGTTGCAAAGTAAATGTAATTTTTTAGCCATATTTTCACATCCTTTTTTGTTTATAAAACAACTTTAATTTCTTTATCAATAATAATGCTATCCTCAGTAACAATACAGTCGTAAGCGAGGATTTTTACGCCTTTGCTTTGTGCTTTTTTCAAAGCTTCCCCGAACTCAGGGTGAGTTTCATAATTCGGGGTAAAATAGTCGATATTCTTCATTTGTATCACGAAAAATATGTATGCCTCGTAACCCTCATTAAGGCATTCTATAAGTTCATTTATATGCTTAATTCCCCTTTCGGTTGGTGCATCGGGGAAAGAAGCAACACCGTTATTTTCAAGGGTTACGCCTTTGACTTCAAGAAAAATTCGTCGGTTATCATCCTCTATATAAAAATCGAAACGGGATTTATTATAAAAAACCTCACGTTTTATAATTGCTTTTGGAGAAAACAAATCACAGCCTTTTAACCATTCGTTAACTACGTCGTTCGGTATCTGTGAGTCCATATTGACTTTTAAAATATCTCTGTCAGTTATCTTTTCAACGCCGATTAAGTCGTATTTTGTCTTTCTCGAGGGATTATCAGACACACTAAGGTAAACTGTTGCACCTTTTATAAGCAACTCTTTGCATCTGCCCGTATTTTTAACGTGCACCGTTTCTTCTGTGCCGTCAACCGATACTTTAGCAATAAATCTGTTGGGACGCTCAATAAAAGTACCCTTTTTAACTTCCTTATATTTTATAACAATCACCTAACCCAATAATACATCCGAAACGAGCATTACGCAAAAACCAACAAGTAATGCGTAGGTCGCACCTCTTTCGCTGCCGTGTGAATGGGTTTCGGGTATAATCTCGTCACTTACAACGTAAAGCATTGTACCACCTGCAAAAGCAAGAGCAAATGGTAAAATAAACGTAGCAATACTAACTGCACAATAACCGAGAAGTGTACCTAAAACCTCTACAAGCCCCGTTGCCATAGCACAAATAAATGTCCTACGGGGTGAAATACCGGCGGCCAACATAGGTCCGATAATTACCATACCCTCGGGAATATTCTGAAGTGCAATACCTCCCGCTATAAGCAGTGCCTCGCTTGTGTCACCACCGCCGAAGCCTACTCCAGCCGCAATACCTTCGGGCAGGTTGTGAATGGCAATAGCCATAACGAAAAGAAGAACTTTATTAAGATTTTCATTTCCTCGGTGCTTCTCTGAATCAACACCGACAATTTTATGCATATGTGGGACAAGTTTATCTATAAGATTAAGACAAACCGCTCCGCAGAAAACGCCTATAACCGTAATGATTATACCGTATTTACCACCGTATTCAACCGATGGAATAATTAAGCCTAATACCGCCGCCGCGAGCATAACACCCGCCGCAAAAGAAAGAACTATATCACTGAATTTATGTGAAATCTTTTTAAAAATAAAGCCTATAACAGAGCCGAACATTGTGGCTCCGCCAACACCTAAAGCAGTGAGTAATACAATTTTCATAAAACCACCGTCAATCGTTACTTAAAATATATTCGAGCAAAGCTTTGCAACCTTGTAAAACATCTCTATAAGTTGTTTCAAAATCCCCTGTGTACCAAGGGTCGGCAACATCGTCGGAACGTCCGGCAAAAGAAAGTAGCTTATAAATCTTTTTGTCGGGGTCGCCCATTAATATTCTATGCATATTACGGATATTTGCTCCATCCATACCTACAAAATAATCAAAATTATCGTAATCGTCTTTTTTTAACTGTACCGCCCTTTTACCGTCACAATTTATACCGTGTGAATTTAACATTCTTTTTGCAGGTGGATATACGGGATTTCCGACACCATTCCATATTTCCTCGGTACTCGTAGCAGATAAAGAAACGATGAATTTATCTTTTAATCCTTTTTTATTAATTAAATCCTTGAAAACGAACTCCGCCATGGGACTACGGCAAATATTACCGTGACAAACGAACATTACACGAATCATACATTTACACCCACCGAAATTTATAATCCCCTGCACCTAATTCAAAATGATATTTAACTATACCCAAATCCATTTTTGAGCAAGGTCCTAAAAGTGCTTTAGCTTTAACTTTGTTATCATCAATAAGTTCAAAATGAAACTTCTGTTGATTAATAGCCGTTGGTGCAGTTAAAACACCGTCCATAGCGTTTTTAAACCAGTCGGGCATTTCGCCGTTACATTTGCATAAATCATCAAGCGGTTTATTCTTATGGGGTCTGCCCTGATGAATACCGTACCCAAGGGAAATTACAATATAAAACTTTTCATTTTTCTGCGGTTTAACGGGTATTCCTTTTTTACTGAAAGTAAGGGCAACCCAACAGGAATTAACGCCTATACTCTGAGCGTAAAGAACTATTTTTTCACCAAAATAACCAATATCCTCGTCACGACCCTTTTTACCGAAAGCAACGATGTAATCGGTACAACTACTGAAATGACCGTAAGAAGCCATAGCACCCGTAAATGCCTTTGGTTCATTGGTAACGAGTACAAAACGCAACCCGCTATCTGAATTAATTTTATCAATAAAACTGTTAAGTTTCTCAATATCGGTTTCGCTTAAAGGCTCGTCAGTATACCTCCTGACAGAATGCCTTTCATTCATAGCCTGTAAAATATCCAAAATAATCACCTATATTGCTATTTTTCTATATTGTACCATATTTTTATTGTGTTTTGTATATTGTAGTGTAAATTTTTGTATGTTATAATCAAAAACGGTGGTGAAATTAATGAAAAAAATAAGATTTGGTATTGTTGGTCCGGGTAATATCGCTCACAGATTTGCTAATGCTATAAAAAATGTACCAAATGCAGAATTAACTGCGGTTGCATCACGAAGTATTGATAACGCAAATAAATTTGCCGATGAATTTAATATTCCTTATAGATTCGAAGGCTATGAAAATATGGCTAAATCCGATGTAATTGATGCGGTCTACGTCAGTGTACCACACTCAGGCCACGCAGAATACTCTATTATGTTTATGAATTACGGTAAACACGTACTTTCGGAAAAGCCCTTAGCCGTAAATGCACGTGAAGTACAGGAAATGATAGACGCATCCGTTAAAAATAAGGTTTTTCTTATGGAAGGTATGTGGGCTCGTTTTGTTCCCGGTACTTTAAAGATGCTTGAAATAGCAAATAGCGGTGTTTTAGGTGAACTAAAGGGTGCAGAGGGTAAATTCTGCTACTCCTTCGACGAGGACGAAATGGACCATCACGCATTAAAGGTCGAAAACGGTGGCGGTTCGCTTTTGGACGTTGGTTGTTATTGCTTATATTTCTCAAGTTGGTATCTCGGTAACGAAATAGAACGTATAAGTGCTGAAGCTGAGAAATTTAACGGTGTTGACAGTCACCTTTGTACTTTGATCAAGTATAAATCCGGGGCAATTGCCGACCTTTCAAGTGCGGTTTTATTACGTAAAAACGGTGGCGGATTCCTTTACGGTACAAAGGGATACGCGCAACTTGACCGATGCTACGCACCACAGAATATAAAAATCAAGATTTATGACGGTGAAGAAAGTGAATACTCTCTCCCGTATATGGGCAACGGCTTTGAAGAACAGATTATTCACACGTGTGAATGTATTAATAACGGACTTACCGAAAGTCCCGTAAATACATTTGAACAGTCCCTTTTTATTGCAAAGCAAATGGACGAAATCAGAAAAATGACCGGTATTATTTATCCTCAGGATTCAGAATAAGGGGTTTTTATGGTAACTTTACTGATAGTTATATACGTTGTTTTTATTTCTTTGGGTCTCCCCGATTCTCTTTTCGGTGTTGCCTGGCCCGTAGTACATAATGAATTTATGATTGACGAGAGCTTTGCTTCTCTTTACAGTATTATTACGGGTGTTTGCACGGGCGGTATAAGTCTTATTGCCGGTACTCTGATACGTAAATTCGGCACTCCGAAGGTAACTTTGGTTTCCGTTATTCTTACGGCTTGCGGTTTATTGGGAATCAGCTTCTCACCTAATATTGTTGTTATGATGATATGCACCGTTATAATGGGTTACGGTGCGGGTGCAATTGACACGGCTTTAAATAACTACATATCACTGCATTATGAAGCACGTCATATGAACTGGCTTCACTGCTTCTGGGGCGTCGGTGTGACCGTCAGTCCGCTTATTATGTCGATATTTCTTAACGGTGAAACAGGCTCTTGGCGTGGCGGATACAGAGTAATAGCAATAATTCAATTCTGTATTGCTTTTTTAGTACTTTTATCACTTAAAAAGTGGACAAAACACGATAAAAAAGTTACTTCTACTCCCGAAGTTGAAACGAATAAAAGTAAGAACGGTTTTTTAACTATATTTAAAATCAAAGGTGTTATTACAAGCATTCTTTCCCAGGGTCTGTATTGCAGTATGGAATTTTTAATAGGTACCTGGGGTGCATCTTTCCTTGTAAATACTCACTCAATTACTCCTGACATTGCCGCTAAATGGGTTTCCCTTTACTTCGGCGGTATTATGCTCGGCAGGTTGATTTCGGGCTTTATTTCATTAAAAGCAAATGATAATACACTCGTTCGTGGCGGTATTGTAACCGCATTAATCGGTATTATAATCCTCGCCTTACCCATAGGCACCGTCTCTTGTTGCGGTTTGCTACTCATCGGCGTCGGTTTTGGTCCTATATTCCCCAGTATTCTACACAGTGTACCCGATAAATTCGGCAAAGAATACTCAGCGGATATTACGGGTTTCCATATGGGTGGTGCGTACTGCATCGGTTTTGGGGTTCAATTAGCTTTCGGTTATATAGCAACAGCTACAACATTTAAAATAACGCCTTTTGTGTTATTGGGGCTAATAATTATGTTATTAATAGTTCACGAAGTGACGTTAAAACTTGTTAAAAAGAGGAAGAAAGATGAAAACGGCATTAATTCTTGAAGGCGGCGGTATGAAAGCAATGTACACCGCCGGTGTAATAGACGTACTTCTTAAAAACAATATTGAAACAGACGTGGCAGCAGGTGTTTCAGCGGGTGCTTTATTCGGAATAAATTATAAAGCTAAACAAATCGGGAGAATTTTACGCTACAACTTAAAATACACCGGTAGTGACTACCTCGGATTAAAATCACTCATTAAAACGGGCGACATAATGAACAAAAACTTTTATTTTTATGAACTGCCCAATAAACTTGATGTTATGGACATAGACACCTACCACAGTTGCAAAACTAAGTTTTACGCCGTAGTTACTAATCTTAATACGGGTTGTGCCGAATATAAGGATATTGATAATTTAAATGATGTTAATAATGTTGAATATCTAAGGGCTTCAGGCTCATTACCCTTTTTATCAAAGCCCGTGGTTGTTGACGGTATACCCTATCTCGATGGCGGTGTTGCGGACAGTATTCCCGTTAAACACTTTTTAGAAAACGGGTATGATAAAATAATAGTCGTTCTTACAAAAACAAGAGACTTCAGACCACAGATGAAAATCCCGTTTTCAAAGGTTATTTACAAAAAATACCCCGAATTCGCAAAGGTTTTAAAGTATAGAAATCCGTACTACACGACTCAATGCGAATATGTTGATAAATTAGAGGATGAAGATAAAATACTGGTTATAAGACCGTCTAAAGACTTAAAAGTGGGCACACTCGAAAAAAGCAAAGAGAAATTACAGGAAATTTATGATTTAGGTGTTACTGACTGCGAGGAAAAATTAAATGAAATAAAAAAATATCTCGGTTTTTAACGACCGGGATATTTCTTTATCTTATTTGTTATTCTTTTTTCTGTCGTGGATAATCATACCGACTACCGCAAAGCCCATCTGTATAAGATGTGTAATAAGAACGATAAAGTTACCTGAAATAACATCGTATGTACACCACATAAGCATATTCATAATATTCCAGAAACGATATTTAGCACCGTTTTTCTGACCGATGCACATTACAAAAGCAAGGCATCCTAAAATAGCAAGAACGCAAAGAACTATCTGTATCGGCACAAGGCTGAAGCCGCCCTCAAAATTGACCATATTTTTGAAGTTAACCGCTACATTGATACCGATGAAGGCTAAGCCGTAAAACGCCACCAACGGACGGGGAACCTCTTTATTTTTACTGTCAAACAGGAAGTTGATAATAGAGAAAACCGCACCCGTAAGGCAAGACGCAGCACCGTTAATACCCTGCCCCTGTAAGAGATAACCGATAGCAACAAAAGCGTTACTGAGGAATGCAAGGATGAGAATAACCTTCATACTCTTACCTTTAAGCAAGTACGAAGCGATAATTGCACCCATACCGAGAAAAACAAAAATCGAACCAATGGGCTCAGCAATTATACCTTGGATATAATCTAAAAACATTTCTTTCATAATATACTCCTAACAAAAACTTTGAGTATTATAGCACAAGGTAATATTAAGTGCAAGGCATAATGAAGAATTATTTATTAAAGTAAATTTAAAATGAAATTATGATTCGTAATTCAAAACGTAAGTCAATTCATTTGATGTATCAAGTTCTTTTAAACCAATCTCTACACGGTCATCATACCAATTAACCGCAGTAATATTGGTAATCAGAACATCAGCACCATCATTCGCCAGTTCAAATGCAGTTTCATCAATTATGTTGTCGTCAGCGCCTTTTAAAACTAATTTGGCATTAACACTACCGAATGCCCCCTGTGGCTCACCAACCTGGTATAATGAAATAGTGTAACCATTAACCGAATTATCATATGAAATTATTAAGTCTTCTTTATCTGTTTTTGAACAACCCGCAAATAAGATAATTGTAAAAACAAGGACTAAAGAAATAAGAGTTTTTTTCATAAATATCACCCACCTTGAGTATATAATAGCATAATTTCGGCAATAAATCAATGCGGAGCATTGTATGTAATGGAATATAGCTATGAATAAAAAATTCCAGGTCCGAAGACTTGGAATTTTTTGGTGTTACGTTTAATTTATAACCGCGGTCTAACAAATCGCAATTTCTTAGTCTAAAACCAATTGATTAAAATCCTGTTCAAATGTGTCACAATCAAAATCGACCTTAGATTTAATTATTCTTATTGCTTTAATAATCAAATCTTTTGTTAACTGTATTTTTCCCATACTGTCAGCAAAGTTATATTCTTCAAAATCTATTTTCAAAGAAACTATAGCACAATTTTTATTATTTATTAATCGGATGGATTCTTTCCAATTACCGCTATCGCACAACTCTTGAGGAACCACCATAGGCGATATCCCAATAATTTTTATTGTCTCACTATATTCTTTATCTAAAAAATATAAATGAGCTTGTTGGAAGTATCTGTAAACCAAATCATCAATCCCATACTGATCTTTGTAATATGCCGGAGAATTAACATTTAATTCCATAAAAACACCTTGCAATATTCTTAATTATTGAAATAATTATATCAAACTTAATTTGAATTTACAATCGGGTGCGATTAAATCCGTTTGCGTAGGACAACTTCGTTTTATGTCCAAACATAATGAAGTTAACTATGTTCAAATGAAGTTATCTGCTTCGTATTTTTATACGCATTGACTTAATAACTGGTCGGAAAACAATGATAATAGCAACAATAACAAATACAAAAACAAAGATAGTAATTAATAAAGTCTTTAGAAGTTGTGTTGAATTCACGTCATATATAACATTCTCAGTACCGGAAACATCTTTAATAACTATTTGTGAATACGAAGTAGCAATACAGTTGAGTATACCCATGTCGTTTCTTATTAAAAAGGTTGTATCACCAACTGTCCGAGTTGTTGAATACAGCAACGAATTGCGATATGAGTTATTATCAATCGTATCTTGTACTGACTTAATATCTAATATATCGCCGTCTGAATCAAGTGATATTATAACATCACTGCGAACAAAATAAATATTCAGTTTGTCATTATCCCACTCAACACCAAAAGTACCGCTGCAATAAAATGTATAACCGTATTGAAAAGAACCGTCACTTGAATAAACACAAACTACTTTTCTGTCAGACGAGTTTTGAACAACTGCAATCATTTGTTTTTCATTGACATCAAAACACACAACTGAGCTTTTTGGTGGTTCAGATTCAATCAGACGCAACTCTATATTTTTAACAAAATAAATTTGATCTTCTTCAGACAATTCACTTGTCAAAAAACCTGTATTTATAGCGTTTGCAACTATTGGATTACACACAAGCACAAATATGAATATAGAAATCAATACAAATTTCATTTTAATTTTCATATCATCACCGCCTACAAAAAGTATAGCATAATTATGCATAGTGCGCAATAATAAAAGCGGAGCATTGTATGTAATGGAATATCGCATTATTTTCAAAATTAAAAATAGGCAAAAATGTGCATTGTTATTCACTTATTTCTTCAAAAAAAGCTTCAGGATCAAGTAAAAATTTATTGGCTCTTGATTCTTTAAAAATACCCAAAAATGTATCAATACAGCTTTCATAAAGCATATCATTATACTTTATAAACAAATCATTTTCTTTCGCAAAATCACAAAAAGTTTGTAATTGGTCTTTAGATATGTTTCTCAAATCAATTCTTAGCGATATACAATCATCGTCAGCATCAAATTCTAAGCATGTTGAGTCAAGCTCGCCGTATTGCTTTATAGTTTTGCACCAACTTTTTGTTGCAGGAAAAATTGCCTCTATTTTTCTCAAAGAAGATATGAAGGCAGGACTTGAAAAGTCGGTATGGTCATCATTTTTAACTAAATCTAAAGCAACTTGCCAAATAGCCATTAAATTTTCTCCTTCAACTTCATATTTGTTATGATTATTATAACGCACATAATCTGAATTTACAATCGGGTGCGATTAAATCCGTTTGCCCGTAGGGCAACTTCATTGTGCCGTATGCACACTTCATTGCGTAAGCACTTCATTTGCCGTAAGGCAACTTCGTTTTATGTCCGCAAGCGAAATGAAGTTGAACTGTGTTCAAATGAAGTTATCTGCTAAAGCAGATAAACGATGTTATGTCCTTGCGGACACAAACACAAAAAATAAAAGCAAGTCTCTCGACTTGCTTTTATTTTTTGGAGGCGACAATCGGATTTGAACCGATGAATCAGGGTGTTGCAGACCCACGCCTTACCACTTGGCTATGTCGCCATATAAAAAAATGGAGCGGATGACGAGGCTCGAACTCGCTACCTCCACCTTGGCAAGGTGGCGCTCTACCAGATGAGCTACATCCGCATAAAAAATGAATGAGCCGTGAGGACGACTCATCCATG
>SVOQ01000042.1 GCA_015066345.1 Oscillospiraceae bacterium | reverse complement strand
TAAAGGTGCTTAAGGTATTACCCGAACCGTCAATATCCGTACTCGTCATTTTGCAGTAATAATACTGATATTTGGCATCTTCGCCCGGGTCAAATGTCTTTGCGGTAGCTCCGCTTATTGCTTTATCATCGCTATCCCCCTGAACTTCATCCTTTGAGCCGTACCACTGATAGGTTCTGTTAAATCCTCTTACATCAAATTCAAGGGGCTTGTATGAGTACTCGTCCCATATAAGCTCGATATCCTCAGCAATAGAAGTTTCGGGTGTCAGCTCCACAAACTGAACCTCATTAGTTGTTGCCCAACTTTCGGCATAAGTACCCTTTGTACCGTAAACCACATATTCAATAAATTCATTTTTATAGTCCGTTGCAGGGACACAGTATTGCAGAGTTGATGGTAGACATAATTCTACAGGAACCGGTCGATAGTATGGACTGTACCAACAGTATTTACCACTTAATGTATCAGGTAAATCAAAAATGTATTTAACATTAGATAATGAAACGTTTTTTATAGGTGTTTCATCAAAAAAACTGTTACCAATGCTTGTCATTTGAGGTAAATCAATTTTTGAAAAATGGGAACTCTTGTAAAACATATTGCGTGTAGATTCAGGATTATCAACTGTAAAAACCCCGTCAACTAAATCATATTTATCTATAAAATCCGCTTTGGGAGCATATACAATCCTTAAATAAGTATTAATTGAAAATGCATCGTTACCGATAGTTTCACATTCAGGTAAATATATTTCCCGCACCTTTGCAACATTGTAAAAGGCTTCATTGCCAACTTTTTTGGCTTTAGGGAATACCGCCCCCAAAAAGCTCGATTGATAAAAACCTGCCTGCATTATTTCCTCACAGTTTGGAAATTTCACCTCATATAAATTGGGTAAAAACGAAACGCCGTAATAACCAATGGTTTTAATACCGTTACCAATTATAAAATCCAAGGTCTCATTTTCATTAAATGCTCCATACTGCTCATCAAGTGTCATAGGGCGTTCATATCGGTCTAAAGTATCTCCTAAAACCTCAACTGTATCAGGAAGAATAACACCATATAACTCTGCTTTATAAAATCCGCTATTCCACGAAATTTCTTTTACTGTTATTCCGTTTATTACTTCAGGGATTTTAAGATATTTGACATTGCCTGTATATCCTGTTAAAACCCCTTTTTCGTTTACCGTGAACATATCATCAGTACCTAAAACCAATGAACAAAACTTACCAAAAACATAATTACTTTTATTGCCGTCTTTATAAGCAACAGCACGTATTTTTGCTGAATCATCATATATTGTAATTGGTTCGGTATATAAAAATCCATTTGTGGGCGATGGATATGTATAGTCGGTTGTATAATAAATATCCGAACCTTCTTCGGATGAAAGTCCTAATGTGATTTCACCAACATATTTACCCGGTTCGATACTGAATTTTGGAGCAGATAATGAGTCCAAACCAAATAATTTTAAGGGATTTACAATACCGCTACCGAAAAAGTTGGTAACGTATTCTTCATCAGTTCCAGAACCGCAATTCATCACAGCTCTCATTCGTTGTTCAAAAGGAATTGTTTGGTTTACAGATAAATACATTGCATAAACACTTACCATAAAGGGTGAGGCAAAAGATGTTCCGGAGCTCAAAGAAATTTTGTCATTTAATGTCAACAAAGCCATATCTTTACTGGGTGCCAATATGTCTATAGGTTTTCCGTAATTTGCGAAACTAGCAGGTGCATTATATTTAGTACTCCCACCAACACTCACCATAAATTCAGAAGAAGTTAACACAGAGCCTACACTGAACTGAACGTCACTACCGTAATTTCCTGAGCTTGTAAAAACAGCACAGGAAGATGACCAAGCAAACTCGAGAATTTCATCCAATAAATTAAAGTCAGACGGAGCACCTAAACTAAGGTTGATTGCTTTAACACCATCATCGATGGCTTGAAGAATAGCTGTACATACAAGTGTGAAACTTTCTATCTCACCAAACCTGTTCACGCAACGATAATTGGCTATTTTGACATTTGGGGTTGTACAGTTGGCAATTACACTTGTTACCTTGGTTCCGTGTCCTTCGTAATCTTGTTCAGAGTTTTCGTCACCGTCACCGGCAGTATTAAAACCAGTAGGAATAATCCTGTCTTGTAAATATGCACTATTCAAACTGACACCCGTGTCTATAACAGCAACACGAATTTCAGGGAGATTTTTGTCTTTGTATTTTTCTAAGACTTTATCGATCCCGGTTGATGATAAATACCAATCGTTTTCGTAGTCGCTATAGGTTAAAGCTTTGTTATTGACAGTTTCTTCTGTTGATAAAGTCACTGCATTATATGAAATGTCATATTCAACGGAAATAATATCAGGATTATTTTTATATTGCTCGTATGCACAGTTGGTATCTTTTTCATTTTCAAATTGAAGAATATAGAAATTAAAGAAACCGCTTACAACATCAATGGCGTTATATGTATCAATAGGTTTGTCGGACTGAACTATAAGGCGGGGGCAGTAGTTTATTTTTAATTCTTCGTCAATATTGACTGTTGTTTGTTCTTCCTCAATAAAATCGGGAGTAACAAACTCAGAACCGCTATATTCTGTTACCATTTCATTTACATCTTCGCAAAATTCTTCTATGCTTTCTGAAACAACAACTTCTTCCATTGCTGAAACAGGAACACAGATTATTGTTGCGAGTAAAGACACACACAGAATAGTGCTTATTATTTTCTTCATTTGTTTTACCTCCGTATGTTTATTTTCAGTAAAGCGAAGCCTTATCATCCCTGTGCGTAGCATAGGGAGGGGGACCGCCTTTCATCAAGTTATTTATAAAATAGATTTTCATGCGTGTGGTACATTTTGTTTTTTGGTTTGGTTCAGCGGAGCGGTGGTGGGTAGTTCACTTACCTTTAGCTGCCTGTTGGTTAGAAGAACCGTAAGGTACGCACCTGTACGTACCACAAAAGATAACACCCATCTTTGTAGTGTGTTGTATAGTAAAACTTGCTATCCTTACTCGCGGGACGGATGGATCCGTCCCTTACAGTGGTTTGTTGTTCTGACAAACCGAAGAAAAGCCGTAAGTGAACTACCCACCACCGCTGACGCGGTCCCCCTCCCTTTTTTGCTGAAGCAAAAATGGGATGATAAGGCTTCGCACACATCTATTTTTTGTTCTAATTTTATTATACATTTTAATTGTAATTTTTCTTTTAAAATGCCGAAATGCAAGAAAAACCACTACAAAACGCAGAAAAATGCACCTGATACAATAGTGTGTCAGGTGCATTCATTTATAAATTATTTTCTTAAAATCATTACTGTTGAAATAAATTCTTTGTTTTCTTCATCGTACTCCCAATTGTAATCACCGCTGTAATTCTTAAGGGCGGATTTTATGCTTTTTATTCCCAAGCCGTGTTGTTTTTTGTTAGCCTTACTTGATTTCAATGCATTTCCTTGTGTAACGGGTTTGGTATCACAACTATTAGTTACTATGATAACATCGTAAGTATTTCTATGGTCTGTTTGAAGATGAATTGATTTTCCTGTAGATTTTTCTGCTGATTCTAAAGCGTTATCAAGGAGATTGCCGAGAATTGAAACGAGGTCAAACATCTGAACACCTGACAGGTTTGATAACCTTACATCATAAGTGAATTCAACACCTTTAATTTCACATTCGGTTATGTATTTATTGATAATAACATCAAGATTATGGTTACCGCTTGAAGCCTGACGGCTATATTTATTTAAAGCGTCAGTCAGTCTTTCTAAATATTCAATAATGCTTTCATCATCCGTCATATTTCGTATTGCCTGAAGATGGTTTTTAGTATCATGAGCATAAACCATAAGGTTATTGTTCTGTCGCTCAAGAATTTCAAAATATTTGTTATCCGTTTCTTGAGCTTGTTTGATGGCACGGAGCTCAACAAGTTCTGCTTCTCTCTCTGACTCTCGTTGTTGTAAGATACAAACAACAATAGATGTCACAAACATAACAAAAGCACACACAGAAATTAAAATTTTATAAGTATCTGTTAAATTAAAATTACTCGCTATTAATGCAAAGACAGAACAATTGATTAAAACAGCTACAGGAAAAGCCAAAACTAACACATTAATTTTCGTCTTAATTTGATATTTTTTAATAAACGATGAAGCAATTTTCAGTGCAAAAAAGAGTATAGATTTACTTGCAACAATCAAAACCATATAACTATACGGATCATTAATAATAGCTAATGCTTCATTTTGGGTAACAATAGATATAAGAGACATTACCGCATATTCACTTAGCGTAACAAAGGTAACAAACAAAATTGAAATAAAAAATGAAAGCCCTACCTGAATTTTAAATAAAACCTTCGCAAATACAAACATGAAACTCAAAAGAACAAATGAATTTATGATGAAATTATAATCAAATGCAAGATTAATACCGCACATAATCATATAACCTACTGTAATCAAAGCAAAATTACGCAGTTTCTTTTTTGTGGGGGCTATACTTTCATAAAGCTCAAAGGAAATTAAACCTTCAACAAACTGCAACAACACATTTAAAATCGCAGTATTCAATATAAATCCCCCTTCAAGTAATTAAACCAATACTTCCTGAAATCCGCCTGTTTTCGTGTGGCAACAGAAATTCTGTCACCGTTTACATATACTTCGGAATAGTCGTACTTGGTAACGTGATGAACGTTGATTATAAAACTGTTGTGAACAATATAAAAATATGGTTGTGTAAGCTTTTTTACCCATTCATCCCATGAATCTTTAACAACATAATTACCGTTAACCGTGGCAATTGTAGTCTTGCGATTTTCACGTTTTACGTAGCATATATCGTTAACTGAAATTTTTGTATGTTCAGAACCCTGTTTTAAATAAACATCCACAAGCATTGTGTTTAAAAATTCCATAGCCTTATCAAGACCTGAATAAAGTCTTTTAATATCAAAGGGTTTATTGAAAAAGCGGAATGCTCTCAAATCCATAGCATCATCCTGAAACTCGCTGTAGTTGGTTACAAAGAATATGATTATATTTTTGTTGCGTTTTTTTAGAACCTCGGCTAATTTAATTCCGTTAACATCATCCATCTGAATATCCAAAAAAGCAAGGTCAAACATTACATCACTTTCAATAACATAGCTTGATGTTTCACTCTCAATTATTTTGCAATTAACAAGGTGTTCTTCCATATATTTATTAACTGCCTCGCTCAATTCAGCTAACGCAGTTTTGTTGTCGTCACAAAGCAATATATTCATTCAATCACCCCTTATACTACAATTTTACCATCTGTTACCTTACAAGTCAATTTATTAAAATATGCCATAAAAAGTCAAGTAAATTGACGAAACGCAAGAAAAACAGGTCGAAATGCAGAGATAATATAAAACAAAAATGGGTCAGGTAAGCCTGACCCATACGGTAATTTATTATTCTATCCGACTGAAGAATAACCGCAAGAGAACTACCATTTATACCCTTCGGGTGCGATATACCTTCGGCGCGATATGTTTCGCAAAGCGAAACGAGAACAGGACCTTCCACCATCGTGCCAAGAAAGTTAATTTATAAATAAATTGCTTGGGACTCTCCACCGCTCCGATTTTATTAATTCACACATCAAATTTACCACACGCTTTTCGCTTTGTTTATAACAAAAAATAATTCAGGGCGGTCCCCCTCTCTCCTTACGCAGAGAGGCGAGGCTTCGCGTTTATATTATATTTTTTTCTTTGTAAGTTTTGTCATAAAGAATAACGAAACAATAAGTATTACCGGGAAAATTACTGCCGCGAATACACCGCGTTTTATATCATCATTAAGGAAATCCGTTGCAACGCCCACAACCGTAGGTCCGAAGGAACAACCGAAATCCCCTGCCAAGGCTAAAAATGCAAACATTGCCGTACCGCCCCTGGGGAATTTTTCGGATGCAAGTGAAAATGCACCGGGCCACATAACACCAACGGAAAAACCGCACATTGCACATCCTACCAATGAAAATGCCGCATTGCCCGAGAAAGAGGCAATAGCATACGATGTTATACACAAAACCGCACAGGCGGTCATATATTTATTAAGGTCAACCTTTTCACTGATTTTTGAGTAAATAACCCTTGAAACACCCATTGTTATTGCGAAAAGACTGGGACCCGCTAAATCGCCAACAGTTTTTGAAACATTAAGACCCGCCTCGGCAAAGGTTGATGCCCACTGACTCATTCCCTGCTCGGATGCACCTGCACAAACCATTATCACAATAAAAAGCCAGAATGTTTTTGAACTGAAAAGTTTTTTAATTGGAATCTGCTCACCCTCTGCGGTAAGGGGTGCGATAGGTACTTTTATAAAATAGAAGCCGTTTATCAGGGGTATTACCGCCCATACCAAAGCAAGGATACGCCAATTCTCTATACCAAAAAGTGTAAAGAAAAGGGTTGATAAAAGCACTACAAATAAATGACCCCAACAGTAGAAGGAATGCAAAAGGCTCATAGCGGCTTTTTTAGCTTTTATGGGACAAGCCTCAACTATGGGGCTTACAAGCACCTCAATAAGACCTCCGCCTAATGCGTAAAGTAATATGGAAATCAACAAGCCGTAATATGGGTCCGAGAAAAGATTCGGTAAGAATCCCATTCCCGCAATACCCAATGCGGAAAAGAACTGCGCCGCAACTATGCATTTACGGTAGCCGATTTTATCGACCACCTTTGCCGCAATAACATCAACAACTAACTGAAATAGAAAATTGATGGTTATTAGCGAGGTTATTTTTTCCAGAGGTATACCAAATTCATTTCTGAAGGTCAAAAATAAAAGCGGCGCAAAATTATTAACAATAGCCTGAACAACGTATCCGAAATAACAGGCGAAAACAGTATGATTATAATTATTCTTTATTGACATTTTACCACTTTCTACCCTTTACATCGGGACATTTTTGTTTTTTGAATGCCGCACGAAATTCAACGTAGCATCCGCACTTCATACAAACTCCCGAAATAAGATTATCGCAATTTTTACAAAACTCAAGTCGGTTTTGATACACAGTTTCACTAACCTTATCCTTTTCGGGAAGCTTCGCAATTTTTTCTTTTATATCATTTAAGATATCGCCTTCTGCACTTTCGTACAGAAGGCATTTTTTACATTCTTGAATCATTATTTAATAATAAACTTAACTACACTACAAGGGGGAATATTGGCAATAAAGCCATCGGTTGTAAGAGTAAAGTCGGTAAAGTCAACGGTTTTTACTACATCTTTATTTTCGAAAGTATTGTAATCCCTTGCGTTACCGCAAACAATCTCTGCCTTAATTTCGGAAACTGTAAAGTCTGCAATCTGGCACTTAACCTCGCGTCCCTCGGTAAGCGAAGAGTTTGAAATTGTAGAAACTATTGTGCCATCCTCATCAATTGATGCACTTTCGGTAAGTGTAGGTGTCTTTTTACTGTCTTCAAGGTAATCGGATGTAATGTAACTACCGAGAAGTGTATTTTCGGAGTGGGATT
>SVOQ01000022.1 GCA_015066345.1 Oscillospiraceae bacterium | reverse complement strand
AATAAATCTTTCACAAGACAATTGGTTAGAGTATAAAAACATTCAGGAGGATATTTATTTTGATTTCTTGATATCGGTCTTTACAACAGGCTCAATAGTTCCGATTATCCAAAGTGAAAAGGAATATGCATTAAATCGGGAACGTGCGATCTTTTTATATCAACAATGTGACATGCTTTTTTTAGAGGTTGAAAAACCGTAACTGAGGACGGTTTCCCTGTCCTTCCCTCATCAATTAAATTTTACCACAAAAAAGACTACAAGCCTACCTCTTTCGGTAAGTTTATAGTCTTTACTTTTTCAAGGATGTTTTTTTACAGACCCTTTTATAAGTAAGAAAGCGTGACCAATCAGGGGACGGTTCTATGATTGAGTCGTAACCCCTGTCCTATGTATTGAGAGGAATAAAATGAAAAAAATTTATAAAGTGTTAATTTGGATAATAGTAGCCGAGTTTTTAGGTGTCTCTTTTTTGAATAAAATGAATGTAACCTTTGATAGCCTGTTAATAAATGTAACCGGAGCAATAGTATTTTTTGTGCCGATATTATCGTTGTTAGTTTTAGTCAGCAGAGATAAGGGAATTACTAAGAAAAAAAGAGTCTTTGCGATATGCTTTAGTTGCTTCATAATAATTAGTTTTGTTTTAGGAGTTGTTGCTAATTTACTTGCAAATTAATTGAAACAAGACAAATGGTACAAGACACAGAACTTACAGTATTCTCTAATTAACAAACACGGAGATATAGGGAAACCTATATCTCCGTAAATTTTATTTACCGCAGCCGCAGTTGTTATTTGGTGTGTATGAGCAACTGCATCCGCAATTGCCGTCGTTACTGTTGGGTGGGAAGAATTCATCAATGGGGAAACTGATTCTTCTGAATGTGTCGCAGGGGTCTTCGGTATCGCAACAACATTCTTTAGTGGGAACGCAGAAATCATAGGCGGGTATGAGCATCTGAACGTCACGTTCAAGTTGAATAATGGTGAAAATACCCAAGGTAACCTTAATAGCCTTTTCACCGTAGCTTCCGAAATTACCGTCAAAACAACAACAGATGTTTCGGGGTACACAGTCACAACAATCGCCCAAGGTATTGCAACAATCGCAAACTCTACAGATTTTAGCGTCAAGCACTATGGGGTCAACGCATTGCACCTTGGCTTTGGGGTTAGAGTTTGTAACGGGCATTTGCTCATCAGAGCCGTTGCAAACGTAGTTTGATGTAAAGATTTTAACATTTCCGTCGCTACCGTAGAGTATGCACTTTTTATTGAATGTTACAAGACCTTCAATGGTGCAAGGGGGTGAGGTGGGGCAGGTAAAAGCATCAAGGGTAACTTTCACAAAGAATGTAAGGTCAACAGAGTAGCAACCTTTGTTGAATGGTACTTTTTCAACTTCAATAACGCAGTTAAGTATTTCGGCGCATCTGGGACGAACCGATGTGGCGGATTCAAGAATGTTTTGATTACAGTCCGTAAGGTAAACTCTTAAATCCGTAAGGCAATCCTTGTCGGCACAGGAATCGTAAACACGGTTTGTGTCAACGCAGATGGCTTCTTTGATATGGTTGAGGTCATTTCCTGAGAATGTCTTTTTGTCAGCCATATTATGCCTCCTGAAAATTATTTGAAGTTAGTTTCGGTAAAACTTCAATACATAATATGGCGTCAATATCGTTTTGTTACAGATTTATTCTAAATTTTCGCCTAATTCAAAGGGCGGTACATATTCCTCCGATGCAGAAGATAATTCCTGCATAAAACCATCCTCAATACCCGAATTATATAGGTATTGCTCTATTATGTCGTACTCCTCTTGAGTAATTCTTCGGTTAAGTGAATCTGTGTTACAGGTGTTGATAGGCGTGAATTGACTCATAAGACTGAATAAAACTTCGCCGTCTTTAAAATTATTCTTTACCCAATCAATTACCTTTTTGGTGTTTTCAAGCTGACCCGGTAAAATAAGGTGACGGATAATAACGCCCTTTAACATAATACCGTCCTCGTTAAAAACAGGGGAGCCGACCTGACGGTACATCTCCTTAATAGCATTAGTTGCAGTTTCAAAGTAATCGGGTGCATTTGAATATTTTTTCGCGAGAGAATTATCGGCGTATTTTAAATCGGGTAGATATATGTCGATTTTACTCTGCAACTTTTTCAATGAATCAATACTTTCGTAACCACCGCAGTTGTATACTACGGGCACGGGTAACGGTTCGTCGAGTGACTTTACAATCGCATCAATAAAATGAGTTCCCGTAACAAGATTAATATTGTGAGCACCTTTTGCTATAAGTTCTTTATAAATCTCTTTTAACTCACTAATAGTAATTACCTTACCGAATTTACCACGACTTATTTTTTCATTCTGACAGAAAATACACTGTAAATTGCACCCGGTGAAAAATACCGTTCCGCTACCGTTTGTACCGCTTATAGGCGGTTCTTCCCAGAAGTGCAGGTCTGCACGTGCAATTACGGGGTTTTCACCCATATGGCAAAAGCCCTTACCTTTGTGGGTAAGAGCTTTTCTTTCTACATTACATTTTCTCGGACAATCGTTACAAATATACATAAATTAAGCGTTTTTAAGGTATTGGAATGAGAGCCAACCGTTTATACCGTCATAGTTAACGTAACCCCATTCGCCATAAACAGCGAGAATTTCAACAGTTTCACCTTTGGGTACTTCACCTGCACGTTCAGCATCCTGCTCGGGTTTTGTTCTGATACCGAGGGGGTCATCCTGAGTGGCAATTGTATATTTACCGGGTTCGTGTTTAACATTTACGTTTGTAGCAGAAATAAGTTCAACGTATTCCATTGCAACCCAACCGCCGACACCGTCGTAGTTTACGTAACCCCATTTATCGTATACGGTGAGAATTTCGATTTCGCTACCTTTGGGGATTTCGCTTACACGCTCAGAGTCCTTAGCTGCCTGAATACGGATTCCCAAGGGGTCGTTCTGTGTTACAACTTTATATTTACCTGCACCATTTTTACCTGCGTTATCAGAGGGTTTTGTTGTTGCGGGTTTACTTTCGGCAGGTTTAGTTGTGTCACCCTTGTTTTCATTGTCCTTAAGTGTATCGGAAACGCTTACATCGGGTTTTGTTTCGTCATTTTTATCTTTTAGAGAATGTTCGTAAATTGAAGCAACACAGGTGATGAGAATCGCAATTGCGATTAATCCTGCTGCAATTATTAATATAATTTTATTGGCATCAAGTTTTTTAGCCATATTTTCTCCGCCTTTCGGATTTTATCAACTCAATTATAACAGTATAATCGACTAAAATCAACATATTTTTACCCTTTACAACCTATTAAAAAGAGAATGAAAAAATAAGTTATAAACAGTTGATATTTTATACTATAATATGGTATAATAATTTGAAAAATTATAGTGCGGTATTGTGTGGTGTTTTTATGGTAATATTCGGCATTGACCCGGGTTATGCAATTGTTGGTTGCGGTATTGTCCGTTACGAACGCAACAATTTTTCGCTGATGGGTTACGGTGCGGTTACTACCGATAAAGATATGCCGTTTAATGAACGTCTTAAAAAAATTTATGACGATATTACCGAACTGCTTCAAAAATTTAAACCTGACGCGGTCAGTATAGAAAGACTGTATTTCAACACTAACCAAAAAACCGCAATTGACGTTGCTCAGGCAAGGGGAGTTATAGTTCTCGCTGTACAAAATCTCGGCATTCCCATTTTTGAATACACACCCTTACAGGTGAAACAAAGTATAGTCGGCTACGGACGAGCCGAAAAATTTCAGGTTCAGGAAATGACACGAACCTTTTTACATCTTGATAAAATTCCAAAGCCCGACGACGCGGCGGATGCCCTTGCTCTTGCTATTTGCCACGGTCACGCATGTGGTTCGTCAATTCTTGGAATTTTAGGAGGAAAACAAAATGTTTTATAACCTTACCGGTAAATTGATATATATGGGTGAGCAAACCTTCGCAATATCCTGTGGTGGTGTTGGTTTTAAATGCTCTGCAACCCGCAACACACTATCCGCTCTTAACGGTAGTAACGGCGATGTTACTGTTTTTACTCATCTTAATGTCAGAGAAGATGCGTTGGATTTATTCGGCTTTGCTACTGAGCAGGAACTTGATGCTTTTAAGATGCTTATTGGAGTTTCGGGTGTCGGTCCTAAGGCGGCTCTTGCAATTCTTTCTGAGCTTACTCCCGATGCTTTTGCTATTGCGGTTGCTTCAGGTGATACTAAGGCAATTACCGCCGCTAACGGTGTAGGACCAAAACTCGCCCAGAGAGTTATTATGGAACTTAAAGATAAGATATCAAATGTTTCGTTTGTTTCCGAACAGAGTGTGGCAACCTCTACGGTAGTGAGTGCAGTTAATAATATGAGTAATACTTCCGAAGCAATTGCGGCTCTTACGGCTCTCGGTTACTCTCAGTCAGAGGCTTCTGTTGCAATTAGTAAACTTTCACCCGATCTTTCAGTCGAAGAACTTATAAAGGGTGCACTTAAGAATATGACCTTAAGGTTTTAGGAGATAATAATATATGGACGATTTTTTTATTGCGGATGAACAAAGAGTTATTGCTCCGGAGTATATTTCGGACGATAGCGATATTGAAACATCCTTAAGACCCCATTCTCTTGATGAATATATCGGTCAGGAAAAGGCTAAAGAAAATCTTAAGATTTATATAGAAGCCGCCAAGAAAAGGCACGAACCTCTCGACCATGTTTTATTATACGGCCCTCCCGGTCTCGGTAAAACAACCCTTGCGGGTATAGTTGCTAACGAAATGGGTGTTCAGTTCAGGGTTACTTCCGGTCCCGCTATCGAAAAACCCGGTGACCTTGCAGCACTTCTTACAAGCCTTAACGACGGTGACGTTTTATTTATTGACGAAATTCATCGTCTTTCAAGAAGTATTGAAGAAGTTTTATATCCCGCTATGGAGGATTTTGCACTTGATATTATTATCGGCAAAGGACCTTCGGCACGTTCTATAAGACTCGATTTAAAGAAGTTTACACTTATCGGTGCTACAACGAGGGCAGGGCAACTTTCTGCACCTTTACGTGACAGATTCGGTGTGATTTTAAGACTTGAACTTTACTCTCCCGAAGAGTTAGCAAAAATTGTTCAACGAAGTGCAAATATTCTTAAAATTGATTCTGAAAAAGACGGCGCACTTGAAATTGCATCCCGTTCGAGAGGTACCCCGCGTATTGCCAACCGATTATTAAAGAGAACCCGTGACTACGCGGAGGTTATGGGTAGCGGTGTAATCGATGTTGAAAGTGCTCAACAGGCATTAAGTCGAATGGAGATTGATGAGCTTGGTCTTGACCTTGTTGACAGAAATCTTTTACGTGCAATGATTGAGAATTATAACGGCGGACCCGTTGGTCTTGATACAATTGCCGCACTTATCGGTGAGGAATCCGTTACAATTGAGGATGTTTATGAACCCTATCTTATGCAATTAGGTTTTATTGCAAGAACCCCCAGGGGAAGAAAGGTAACTCCCGCAGGATATCGTCATCTTGGTATTAATCCGCCTTTTGAGGATAATGCCCAAGGTAGTTTTGAATCTTATTAATTTAAATTTTGGAGTGATTATTTATGGGTAGACTTTTTGGTACAGACGGTGCAAGAGGTGTAGCAAACTCAGAGCTTACCTGTGAACTTGCGATGCAAATTGGTAGAGCCGCCGCTATGGTTCTTACACAACATAATAATAAAAGACCCAAGGTTCTTATCGGTATGGATACTCGTGCATCATCACAGATGCTCGAATCCGCTATTTCTGCGGGTCTTTGCTCAGTTGGTGCGGATGTAATGCTCCTTGGTGAAATTCCCACACCTGCAGTTGCTTACCTTGTAAGGAAATATGAGTATGATGCGGCTGTTATGATTTCTGCATCACATAACCCTTGTGAATACAACGGTATTAAGATTTTCCAAGGTAACGGATATAAACTTCCCGATGCTCTCGAAGAAGAAATCGAAAGCATTATTCTTGATAAAACTCAGGTGCCTCCCATTAAAGTCGGTGGTGAAGTTGGTAGAATTATCCGTTCAAGAACTTCCATTATTGACTACACATCTTATTTGAAACACGTTGCACAGGATGAATTGGCGGAGTATGGATTTTCGGATTTCAGTGGTCTTAAAATTGCCGTTGACTGTTCAAATGGTGCCGCATCCGTAACTGCACCCCGTATTTTTATGAAACTTTGTGATGATTGTTTCTTTATGGCTTGTCATCCCAATGGTACAAACATTAATGCTAATTGCGGTTCAACACACCTTGAAGTTTTACAGGATTTCGTTGTCAGAAATAATTGTGATGTGGGTCTTGCCTTTGACGGTGACGCAGATAGATTCCTTGCAGTTGACGAAAAGGGTAATGTAGTTGATGGTGACAAACTTATTGCAATTTTCGCAAAGCATATGAAGAATAAAGGCAAACTTAAAAATAATGCGGCTGTTGTAACCGTAATGAGTAATATGGGCTTTTTCAAGTTCTGCGAAGAAAATGATATTCATTGCGAAAAAACCAAAGTTGGCGACCGCTATGTTCTTGAAAATATGCTTGAGAATGATTTTGTTATCGGTGGTGAACAGTCAGGTCACATTATTTTCCGTGATTTTGCCACAACGGGTGACGGTGAACTTTCCGCGCTTAAACTTCTTTGCGTAATGAAAGAAACGGGTAAATCACTTTCTGAGCTTGCTTCTGAAATGGAAGTATTTCCTCAGGTGCTTGTTAACGTTCGTGTTTCTGATTTCGGTAAAGCAAGATTCCCGAGAGATGAAGAAATCAAAAAAGCGATTGAGGCCGCAGAAAAAGAACTCGGTAATGAAGGTAGAGTTCTTGTTCGTGTTTCAGGTACTGAGCCCCTTGTACGTGTAATGCTCGAGGGTAAGGACGAAGAGAAGATTAATATTCTTGCTCAGGAAATTGCTCAGGTTATTAAGGAGAGATTACTTTAATGCGTGTTTCCGACGGATGGAAAGATTATGAACTTATAGATTGCTCTGACGGTGAGAGGTTAGAAAGATGGGGCGATATTTTCCTCATAAGACCCGACCCTCAGGCACTTTGGAATACAAAACGTGAAAACCCACTTTGGAAAAATGCTCACGCACGTTATATCCGCTCTAATCAGGGTGGCGGTGCATGGCAATTTTACAAAAAAATACCCGAAGTATGGCAAATCGGGTATAAGGATTTACGCTTTAATTTGAAACCTATGGGTTTTAAACACACGGGTGTTTTTACCGAACAGGCGTGTAACTGGGACTTAGTAGGTGACATTATAGAAAAGAGCAGAAGAAAAGACGTTAAAGTCCTTAATCTTTTCGCTTATACAGGTGCCGCAACTGTAAGTGCACTTTTAAAAGGTGCTTCGGTTGTTCACGTTGATGCCTCAAAAGGTATGGTGCAATGGGCAAAGGAAAATGCAGTTTCAACTGGTGTTGCAGACAGAAGTGTCAGATGGATTGTTGACGATTGTATGAAATTTGTTGCCCGTGAAATCCGTAGAGGCAATAAATATGACATCATCATAATGGACCCGCCCTCATATGGCAGAGGTCCGGGTGGTGAAGTATGGAAACTTGAAAATGAAATATACGGCTTTGTTGATAGTTGTAAAGAACTTCTTACTGATGATTCGCTTGCAGTTTTGATAAATTCATATACTGCCGGTGTTTCACCCGCAGTAATGAGTTATATTCTTAATTCTACTGTTGCTAAGAGGTTTGGCGGAAAGGCTTATGCGGATGAAATAGGTCTTCCCGTGACTCAGAGCGGACTTGTTCTTCCCTGTGGCTCAACTGCCGTATGGTCTAAGTGATATGGAAAAAATTATTGAATTTAAAGACGTTTCTTTTCGGTATTCGGATGAAGAGGATTTTGTTTTAAAAAATCTTTCCCTTGATTTTTATAAAGGTCAGTTTACCTGTGTGCTCGGTCACAATGGCTCAGGTAAATCTACAATGGCAAAACTTATAAATGCCTTACTTATTCCTAATGAGGGTAAAGTTTACACTTTCGGGTATGACACATCCGACGAGAATTCGGAAATTGATATCCGCCGTAAAGTTGGTATGGTTTTCCAAAACCCCGATAACCAGATAGTTGCTACCATTGTTGAGGATGACGTAGCGTTTGGTCCTGAAAATCTCGGTATTCCCCGTGAAGAAATAAGAAAAAGAGTTGACGATGCTTTAAAAATCGTAAATATGTACGAATACAGAAGGCACGAGCCTCATCGTCTTTCAGGCGGTCAGAAACAACGTGTTGCCATTGCGGGTATTATTGCTATGCAAACTAATTGTATAGTTCTTGATGAACCTACGGCGATGCTTGACCCCGTAGGACGTCGTGAAGTTATGGATGCACTTCATAAATTGAAAGATGAACTTGGTATTTCGATTATACTCGTTACCCATTTTATGGACGAAGCTGTTAAAGCCGACAGGGTAGTGGTTATGAATGAGGGTCAGGTTTGTATGGATGGAACTCCGCGAGAGGTTTTTATAAAAAGCGACCTTCTTAAGTCAATAGGTCTTACAGTTCCTAAACCCCTTGAACTTACAGAAGAATTAAAAAAATCGGGTGTTAATATTGGTGGTATACCCTTAACACCTCAGGAATTTGCAGAAGAATTTAAAAAGATTACTGAAAACAGAGGTTAATGAAATGTCCGTTATTTCCGTTAAAAATTTAATATACGGATACTCTAAAGGCACCCCATTTGAAAAAGGTGCTCTTAAGAACGTCAGTGTTGACTTTGAACAGGGTGAAATTGTTGCCGTTATTGGTCATACGGGTTCGGGTAAGAGTACACTTTTACAACATCTTAACGGGCTTTTAAAGCCCGATTCCGGTGATGTTTTATTTGAGGGTAAAAGTATTTATGAGTCTAAAAAAACGCTTCGTGAATGTCGTTTTAACGTAGGTCTTTGTTTTCAGTATCCCGAGCAACAGTTATTTGAATCAACTGTTTATAAAGATATAGCATTCGGACCGCATAATATGAAATTATCCGACGATGAAATTAAAAAACGTGTATATGAGTCGTTGGAGTATGTTGGTCTTACTGAGGATTATCTCGAAAAGTCACCATTTGACCTTTCCGGTGGCGAAAAACGTCGAGTTGCTATTGCGGGTGTTATTTCAATGCAACCCAAGGTTCTTATACTTGACGAGCCTACCGCCGGTCTTGACCCTATGGGTAAAAATAACTTACTCGACTTAATTAAGACGTATAATGAAAGAACGGGTAATACGGTAATTTTCGTTTCTCATAATATGGATGATGTAGCCTCGGTTGCAAAACGGGTAATTGTTATGAACGATGGCGAAATTGCTTTACAGGGTACTGTTGACGAGGTGTATTCTCAGGGCGAATTATTGTCAGAATTAGGTCTTGATGTTCCCGAAATTACTTCGTTATTTATTGAATTAAAAAAATCAGGTTATGACTTAGGTGACACCGAATATACAGTTGAAGGTGCTAAAAATGCTATATTAGCATACCTCCGGAAAGGAGGCACCTTATGATTAAAGATATTACTATTGGGCAGTATTTTCCCGGGAAATCTTTTATTCATAATCTTGATGCGAGAAGTAAGATTATTTTAACGGTTGTTTTCCTTGTTCTCGTGTTTGTATGCGGTAATTTCTGGTCCTTGGGTCTTGTGTGGTTATTTGGTATAGTTGCGTATCTTTTTTCGCGACTTTCCGTTAAACTCGTTCTTAAGAGTTTTAAACCACTTCTGCCAATTATTTTGCTTACAACCATTTTACAACTTTATTATATAAAAGACGGTAATGAACTTTTTTCGTGGAAGTTTATTACAATTACCGATAAGGGCGTATTTACTGCAATATTTATTACGGCGAGAATACTACTTTTGTTGCTTATAAGCTCATTGTTGACTTATACTACGGCACCGACTGATTTAACTGATGCCATAGAAAAGTTACTTTCACCGCTTAAGATATTTAAAATTGAAGTTCATACGTTTGCTATGATGATGACAATAGCATTAAGATTTATACCCACCCTTGTTGATGAAATTGACAGAATTATGTCTGCACAGAAGGCGAGGGGTGCGGATTTCGAATCGGGTAATATCTTAAAAAAGGTAAAGGCATTATTCCCAATATTTGTTCCCTTGTTTGTTTCTGCTTTTAAACGTGCTATTGAACTTGCGGATGCGATGTCCTGCCGTTGTTATACGGGCGGCGATAATCGAACAAGAATGCGTCAGATGAAGTTTTCGTGGCGTGATTTAGTAGCGTGTATTATTTCAGTTATCGTTCTCGCGGGAGTTATAACCCTTAGTGTTTTGTTTGAAAAGATAATTTAATTTAATATGAGAAATTTACTGTTTAAAGCCGCTTTTGACGGTTCTGTGTTTCACGGTTGGCAACAACAGGATAACGCAGTTACCGTTCAGGGCGAAATAAAAAAAGCGTGGACCCGACTTACCGGTGAAGAACCTAATATAATTGGTTGTAGCCGCACTGATGCGGGTGTTCACGCAAAAGAATATTACTTTAACGTACGTACCGATAGTACAATACCTTGCGAAAGTTTTCCGGTTGCCCTTGCATCTGCTAAATTACCGGGTGAAATTTCAATTATATCCTGTACTGAGGTTGATTACGACTTTAATGCAAGGTTTGATAGCGTTAAAAAGGAATATACTTATTACTTTGAAAATACAAAAATCCCTTCGCCGTTTAATTACAAAAGGGCAATGAATCATAAATATCCGATGGATGTTGAGCTTATGAACAGAGCCGCGCAACATTTTGTTGGTGAACACGATTTTTCATCGTTTTGTGCATCGGGTGCGGAGGTTGTTTCAAAGGTAAGAACTATTTACTATGCAAATGTAAAACGACAGGGTGATTTTGTTGTTTTTACCGTTTGCGGAAATGGTTTCTTATATAATATGGTACGTATTATGGCAGGAACATTGTTATATGTTAACAACGGTAAGATTTCTGCGGATGATATACCCCATATTGTTTCATTAAAAGACAGAACGGCGGCGGGTATTACTGCTATACCCGATGGCTTGTATCTTAATAAAGTTTTCTTTTCAGGTGATGAAAATGAAAGTTAAATTAACCGAACTAAAAAGCGGATATAGTGGTGAACGCAGAGTTTCAAATCTCTCGTCAAAGTCACGTGCAAAGGTCATTATTGTAGGTGCTTTGGTAATATCCTTTATATTTGTTTACATATTATCTTCCGTAGGTGTTATACCTTTGGATGCGTTACTTTTAAAAGCAAAAGTTGCGGTTTCAGGGAATGACGAAAGATTTCCGTTACTTACGGATACTGAGTCAACTATATGTATGGATGTTATAGGTGATAGTATTGTAATACTTACTACCGATAACCTGACGGTATATACACCGGAGGGAAAGATGAAGTATTCGCAACCCCATATTTTTTCTGAACCGGGTATTTCGATTAACGGGGATAGGGCAGTTGTATTTGACCGTGGCGGAAACGGTTTTCTTCTCATTAATGAGAAGAAGGTAGTTTACGAGGGCAAGGCGGATAACACAATAATTTCTGCCGAATACGGTGAAGACGGAACTTACGCACTCAGTACTAAAATTGATGGTGCTACAAGTACTGTTACCGCTTATAATAAGAGCAATAAATTGATTTTTCAATGGAATTGTGCTTACGAAAACATTGTTTCGTTATGTGTTTCCGATAACGGTAAATATTTAGGTGTAGCCACATTGGGTGCAAAAAATGGTAATCTCCTTGCTAATGTGCAGTATTTTGGTATAGATTACAAAGAACCGCTCAACACCCAGACTATAATGGGTGCCGTACCTTTTGATATTGAATTTACCGGATATAATACTTTAACATTATTAACGGATGTAGGTGTATACACCATAAATCGTAAGGATGAAAAGTATACTCAAGCCCTTAAATACTATTCTTCCGAGTTTAATTCCTGTGACGTTGCTTCCAATGGTAAGTATATTGTGAGTCTTGCAAAATACGGAAGTGAAAATGTTTTTGAAATTCATTTGTTAAAATCCAACGGTAAAATCAAAACAACAATAAAGACTGATTATTCTATAAAAAATGTCAGAATGAGTGATAAATACATATTTGCTTTAGGTGAAAAAGCAATATACGTTTATAACTATAACGGCAATGAAGTTTCAAAGATAGTGTATAAAGGGGAGGCACAGGGTATCTTACCCACTGATGATTTTATATTTATTGTTTCCCTTGATAAAATTTCAAGATGTTTTTCTTACGGTAACTCCGAAATTGAATTGAGTAACTGAGGTTGACATTATGGAAAAATATATTTTTGATATAGTTTTAGGTGTTGTAGCAGTAGTAATTATCGTTTTTACTGCTAAAAGAGGGTTCGTTTTATCTTTATTAAACACCGTTGCTGTGGCACTTTCGGGTTTTTTATCATATAAATTTTCAAAACCTGTGTCCGAATTCATATACAGTTCATTTTTATATGATAAAATTGAATCAAAGCTTACAGAAGTACTTTCAGGTCTTTCTCAGGATGTTTCTTTTGACAGTAAACTTCAGGCAATGACCGATTCACTTCCCAAAGGTGTTTTGAATGCATCGCAGGGTCTTGGGTTTAACCTTGAATCAGCCATAAAGGCAATAGACCTCGAAGTTTTTTCTGATGAAAAAATCGTAAATGCCTTTATAGATAATGTAGCGTCGGATATAATCATATCCGTGCTTGAGGTTGTAGTTTTTGTAGTACTTTTTGTGTTGCTTTCGTTTATTCTCAAAAATGTTGCTATTATTTTTAGTAAATTAGTTAGAAAAATTCCAATTGTAGGCAAGGCGAATACAATTTTAGGCGGTGCATTAGGTATCGTTAAAGCATTGGTTTTCGTTGTAATGATTTGTTTTGTAATTTGTCCGCTTGTGTTTGTAATTGATATACCTTGGTTAGAGAATATTGTTTCTCAATCATACGTCTATCAGTTTTTAATAGAAAATAATTCTTTTAATAGTTTTATGTGAGGTTTTAAAGATGAAAGGTTTATTTGAAGGTTGTTTAACCATCCCCAATTTATTAAGCGTTATAAGAATACTTATAATCCCCGCATTTGCGTATTTCTTTATGACAGGCGAACCTGTATGGGCAATTGTAATGCTTGCTCTTTCGGGTATATCCGATTTCCTTGACGGTAAAATTGCTCGTAAATTTAATCAGGTTAGTGCGTTGGGTAAAGTTCTTGACCCTGTTGCAGATAAATTAACTCAGATAACTCTTGCTGTATTGCTTTTCATTTCCTTTAATAAAGCAACTGATGCTACACTTAAAGCTTTTAGCTGGATTTTCCTTGTGTTTATCGTTAAAGAGTTAATAATGGTTGTTTTTGGCGGAATAATGCTTCTTTTAAATCTCCGTCCTTCTGCTGCAGAAATCTTCGGTAAAGTTGCAACATTCGCTTTCTATGCAATTATGTTGGTAATCGTAGCTTTCGGACCTGAAGTAGGTTTACTTAAAGATGTTGCTTTCACATTACCACCCGTTGTTATGATGATACTTGTAGCTATTTCGGCAATACTAACAATTGTTGCATTTATCAGTTATTTACCTGACACATTCCGTCAGTTCAAAGAAAAATTTTCTAAAAAATAAGTTAGTCCCGGGAGTATTAAATGAATAATAAAATGTTATGCAGTAAATGCAAAAAACGCCCCGCAGTTATATTTGTTTCAAAGGTCGAGGGCGAAAAAACCACACAGGAAGGCTTTTGCCTTAAGTGTGCTTCAGAAATGAATATCGGTCCCATTAAGCAGATGATGCAGAATATGGGCATCACCGAAGAGGATATAGACGCAGTTAGCGAACAATTCGGTGATATTATGGATAATATGGATGATTTTCAATTGGGCGGAGCAGGTACAATGCCCTTTATGCAGAATCTTTTCGGTGGCAATAATAATGCTATACCTAAGGGCGAAAATGCTGAAACTGATGATGCAGAAGATGATGTTTCCGACGATGAAGAAGATAATAAGGACAGTAAGAAGAAAAAGAAAAAACGTAAAACAAAACGTAAATTCCTTGGCTCTTACTGTACCGATTTAACCGCAAAAGCCCGTGAGGGTAAAATTGACCGTATTATAGGTAGGGAAACCGAGATCTATCGTGTTACTCAGATTCTTTGCCGTAGAACGAAGAATAACCCCTGCCTTATCGGTGAACCCGGTGTTGGTAAAACCGCTATCGCAGAAGGACTTGCTTTGAAAATTGCCTCGGGCGATGTTCCCGCACGTATTGCGGACAAAGAAATTCATCTTCTTGACCTTACATCCCTTGTTGCGGGTACACAGTTCCGCGGTCAGTTTGAAAGCCGAATTAAAGGTCTTGTGGACGAAGTTAAAGCCGAGGGTAATATTATCCTCTTTATTGACGAGGTTCATAATCTTGTTGGTACGGGTGATGCAGAAGGCTCAATGAATGCCGCTAATATTCTTAAACCCGCTCTTTCAAGAGGACAGATTCAGGTTATCGGTGCTACTACATTTAATGAGTACCGTAAGCATATTGAAAAGGATGCGGCTCTCGAAAGACGTTTCCAACCTGTAAAGGTCGAAGAACCTTCGGTTGCCGACTGTTATAAGATGCTTTTGGGTATTAAGGAATACTACGAGGATTTCCATAAGGTTAAAATTTCTGACGCCCTTGTGTACAGAGCAGTTTTGCTTTCCGAAAGATATATTAACGACAGATTTTTACCTGATAAGGCTATTGACCTTCTCGACGAGGCTTGTACTTGTGCAAACCTCAGAAATGTTGCTATAAGTGATTATCAGAAACTTACCAAGAAGTTAGAAGAACTTGCAGAACAAGAGGAAGAATTACTTAATGTAACTGACGATAACGGTCCTGATTATGAGGCAATTTCAATGCTCAAAGCCGAAAAAATGGCAATTGAAAAGGAAGTAGCAACCGTAAAAGTCAAAGCCGATGATAACGATGTTACAGAAGAAGATGTTGCTAAGGTAATTAATCTTTGGACAGGTATTCCTACATCTAAAATCATTGAGAATGATATGCGTAAACTTTCTAACCTTGCGGATAAGTTAAAAGCAAGAATTATCGGTCAGGACGAAGCCGTTGAGGTTCTTGCCGCCGCTATAAGACGTAGCCGAGTTCAAATTTCTGCAGTTAGAAAACCCGCATCATTCATTTTTGTTGGTCCTACGGGTGTAGGTAAAACAGAACTTGTAAAACAACTTGCAAATGAACTTTTTGAAACACCTGAAACCCTTATCAGACTTGATATGTCCGAGTTTATGGAGAAACACAGTGTTTCAAGGCTTATTGGTTCACCTCCCGGATATGTGGGTTACGATGAAGCAGGTCAGCTTACTGAGAAAGTAAGAAGAAAACCTTATTCCGTTGTACTTTTTGATGAAATTGAAAAAGCACATCCCGACGTTATGAATATCCTTCTTCAGATTCTTGATGAGGGTAAAACCAACGATGCACAGGGTAGAACGGTTAGTTTCGAAAACACGGTTATTATTATGACGTCCAATGCAGGTAGTCATATTACTGAGAATGCACTTGGATTTAACCGCGATAAGAATACCGCGTCCAAAGATAAGGCGATGAAAGCCCTTAAAGAATTCTTAAGACCCGAATTCTTAGGCCGTGTTGATGAGATTGTTGTTTTCAACACCCTCGGTAAAGAGGAACTCGTTAAAATTGCCGCTATTCTTATTGAAGAATTCCGCCAACCCCTTAAAGATAAAGGTATTGACCTTGTTGTTGGTGACGGAGTATGCGAGATAATAGCCGAGAAGTCCGAAGACGGTGGCAGAGGTGCACGTGACATCAGACGTACTATTCGTAAATGCGTTGAAGATAAGGTTGCTAATATTCTTATTGATAATGCGGGTGCACTTATTAATGAAATTTCTGTTAATGCCAATGATGGCGAAATAGAAGTAAGCTACAAATAAATTTAATTACCGACAGAGCAAAAGTGTTCTGTCGGTTTTTGTAAAAGGGTTATATGAAGAAAACAGTAGTAGGTATACTTGCTCATGTGGATGCAGGTAAAACAACCTTAGCCGAAGCTTTGTTGTATAATGCAGGTAAAATACGGAAATTAGGTCGTGTTGATAATGGCGATACGACTATGGATACCCATACCCTCGAAAAAGAGAGGGGTATTACAATTTTCGCAGGTCAGTCTGTTTTTGAGATAAATGATTTGGAGGTAACCCTTCTTGATACCCCCGGACACGTTGATTTTTCCGCGGAAACAGAAAGAATGTTAAAAGTTCTTGATTATGCAATTCTCGTTATCAGCGGTACTGACGGTGTACAATCCCATACAAGAACATTATGGAAACTTTTAAAAAGTTATAATATTCCAACTTTCATTTTTGTAACAAAAATGGATTTTGCGAGGCTTCCCGAAAGTGAAATTTTAAGTGATTTAAAAGAACTTTGCGGTGAATGTATTGTTGATTTCAGTACTCAGAATACTGACGAGTTTTATGAAAATATTGCCGTATGTGACGAAACTGTTTTAGAAAATTTCCTTAACAACGGTACGGTTTCGGTTGATGATATTATCAATATGATTGCTAAACGTCTTGTTGTGCCTTGTTATTTTGGCTCGGGCTTAAAGTCACAGGGAATTGATGAGTTTGTAGACGGTCTTTATAAATACATAAGAGTTAAGACTTATCCTGATGAGTTTTCTGCTAAAGTATTTAAAATTACCCACGACTCAAAAGGTGAAAGGCTTACCCATCTTAAAATTACGGGCGGGGCTTTAAAAGTAAAAGATACTGTTTCTTATAACGGAAGAAATGAAAAAGTTAATGGGATACGTGTTTACTCAGGAAGTAAATTTACTAATGTTGATGAGATGACAGCCGGTGGAGTATGTGTTGTAACGGGTCTTTCCTCGCTTAATTGCGGTGATGGTCTTGGTGCAGAACACTCTTTTTCCGAATCATACCTTGAACCTGTTATGAATTATCGCGTTGTTTTGCCCGATAATTGTGATGCTCAGACATTCCTTCCGAAGCTTCGTTTACTTGAAGCCGAAGATCCACAGTTACACGTTTCGTGGAATTCATTTTTACAGGAAATAAATGTGTCACTTATGGGTGATATACAAACGGAGATTCTTAAAGGTATCATTGCCGAGCGATTTGATATTGATGTTGAAATCGATTCGGGTAGGGTGCTGTATAAAGAAACAATTGAAGATACCGTAGAGGGCGTTGGTCATTATGAACCGTTACGACATTACGCGGAGGTTCACTTGATTTTAGAGCCGATGCCACGAGGAAGCGGTATTGTTTTAACGAGCAAGTGTAATGAGGATTCACTGGACAGAAATTGGCAGAACTTAATACTCGCTCATTTAAGCGAGAAAGAGCATTTAGGCGTACTTACAGGTTCACCCATAACTGATATTAAAATCACCCTTGCTGCGGGTAGAGCCCATTTGAAGCACACTGAGGGTGGCGATTTCAGGCAGTCTACATACCGTGCCGTAAGACAGGGTTTAATGCAGGCAAAATCAGTTCTTTTAGAGCCATATTATAACTTCAGATTAGAAGTACCCACTGAACAAATCGGTAGGGCTATAAGCGATATAAGGATGAAAAACGGCACATTTGATTCCCCTGAAGAATCAAACGGAATAAGTATTATTACCGGTAAAGCACCCGTTGTTTGCCTTAATGGTTATGCAACTGAAGTTGCGTCATATACAGGTGGCAGAGGTCGATTTTTCTGTGATGTGTGCGGTTATGATGTATGCCATAATCCTGATGAAGTAATTGAAAATGCCAAGTATTCTGCCGAGAGTGATTTAGAAAATACCCCTGATTCAGTTTTCTGTGCTCACGGAGCAGGTTTTAATGTGAAGTGGGATAAGGTTAAGGAATATATGCACATTGAATCCTGCCTTACTCAGGAAAAAACGCCTTATGAGGCTAATCTCAATAAACGTAATTTTCATATTGATGATAAAGAGCTTGAGGCAATTATGGAACGTGAATTCGGACCTGATAAGCACCCTTATTACAGGTATTCACATCATAAAACTCCTCAAAAACCTGTTAACCCGGAATATAATGTAACCCCTCGTAAAAAATATGTAATAATTGATGGTTATAATGTTATATTCGCTTGGGACGAGTTAAAGGATTTAGCCAAAACCAATCTTGAGGCGGCTCGTGACAGGTTGATGGATATACTTTGTAATTACAGTGCGTTTACCAAATGTGAAACTATTTTGGTATTTGATGCTTATAAAGTACCTTCTAATAACGGTAAAAAGTTTAACTATAATAATATACGTGTTGTATTTACCAAAGAAGGGGAGTTGGGCGATAATTATATCGAAAAACTTATAAGCGATATTGGTAAGAATGATAATGTAAGGGTTGTAACATCCGATAACCTTATTCAACTTTCTGCGGTGCGTTTTGGAGTTGTTCGGGTTTCAGCAAAGGAATTCCAACGCGAAATAACCGCGGTCGAAAAGAATATAGATGACCTACTTTTTAAAATCAATAAAACAAGACCGCAGAAAATAGGCGAACTTATTAAACTGATTTCATTTGAAATGGAATAAAGGTGATATTATGTCAAAAGTTTATAAATCCGTTACCGAATTAATTGGTAAAACCCCCTTAGTTGAATTAACAAATATTGAAAAAGAATTTGATTTAAAAGTAAAATTACTCGCAAAGGTGGAATTTCTTAACCCTACCGGCTCCGTTAAGGACAGAGCCGCTTTGGAATTGATAGTCGATGCAGAAAATAAAGGATTAATAAATGAAAATTCGGTAATTATCGAACCTACTTCGGGCAATACAGGAATAGGTCTCGCGGCGGTTGCAGTTGCTAAGGGTTACAAAGCAATTATTGTAATGCCCGATTCTATGTCACCCGAACGTATAAAACTTATGAGTGCCTACGGAGCGGAAGTTGTTCTCACTGACGGTAAAAAGGGTATGACGGGTGCAATTGAAAAGGCACAAGAACTTGCGAATGAAATTTCCGATAGTTTTATTCCTGACCAATTTAATAACCCTGCTAATGCTAAGGCACACTTTAATACAACAGGTCCCGAGATTTTTGATGATACGGATGGGGTTATTGACGTTTTTGTAGCAGGTATCGGCACCGGTGGTACAATAACAGGAACAGGGGAATACCTTAAATCTAAAAACAATAACATTAAAATTATAGGTGTTGAACCCGATAAATCGCCCGTTTTAACTAAAGGTGTATCAGGACCTCACGGTATTCAGGGTATAGGTGCAGGATTTGTACCCAAGGTGCTTGATTTGAATGTTGTTGATGAGGTAGTAGCCGTAAGTGATGAGGATGCTTACAAATTCGCAAGGATTTTGGGTAAAAAAGAGGGGCTTTTGGTAGGCATTTCCTCAGGTGCCGCTCTCAAAGCCGCCACAGAAAAAGCAAAGCTACCCGAAAACGAGGGCAAAACAATTGTTGTTTTGCTTCCCGACTCAGGCAGCAGATATATGTCAACTCAGTTGTTTTAATAAAAAGTCGCTTTTGTCTTTGGATGGAAGCGACTTTCTTAATATTTATTGAATAAAAACAAAATCATATCTCACGGCAGATGAAATTATGTGTACAGCAAATACATCGAAAATCCTGTGACCGCTGCACCACCCAACAAACATACAACTGTCAATAAATGACCGAAGTATTGATGTATCCAAGCCGCAACAATATTAAATAAGCCTATACCTACAATGAATGTTCCTGCATACCCTAACATAATTGTCCACTCATCTGGTGCAGGGTTTATAGCCAGAACATATACCATATATATAATTTGTGGTAAAAATAAAGCGGTGAATCCGATAGCGCAAAGCAATTTGTATCCGATAGGGTGTAGCTTTTTAAAATCATCATCAGAAGACGGAAGGAAATATATCCACTTGTTTTTCGGACCTTTTTTTGTGAAGTGAGGTTTCACTTCATTTATAAATGTAAAATAATGCTTGCCGTATTTTCTTTGGAAAGCTTTTAGTTCTTTGCGAAACGAGTACAGGTTACGTTTTTGCATATATATTTCGGGAATATTGTGAATAGCATCTGCAAAGTCAAAAATTTTTTTCTTATCGCCCTCATTCAAAATTTCAAATAAAGTATCAATACAGTAAAGTAAAATTTTTCTTTCTGATGGAGCGGAGTGCTTATTTATCTTCTTTCTTGATTCTTTTATGGATAAAATCGTTGAATCATATTTTACTTTATCAATAAAATCTTGGCTGTGCAAAAATCGTATCATAACAAAATTATCTTGAAGATTTTTATAAAAAGATGACTTCATTATTTCATCGCCTTTCTTGATTTTTTAAAAATATACTATTAGTTGAGCCAAAAGATTTTTTAAAGGAAATTTGCTTTTTATCTCTATAACTTTAATACTGAATTAAAATACTCATTTATTTCCTCGGCTGATTCTTTCATACCGTTATTTACCCACCATTTCACGGTTTCGACAAAGGTTGATGATATATGGTTAATTATAAAATCCTCGGGTAAGCCTTCGAACTGAATATAATTCAATGCAGGTAATTGATTTTTAATCAATAATTTTAAATCGGTTTTAAAGTACCTTAAAAACAATTCGTTGTTTTTACCAGACAGTAATTTTAGTATATTATTGTCATTTTTTTCAAAATGTCGGAATAAGTGCAAAAATATTGAATCGGGTGCATTACAGTTAAAAATATGCCTGTGTTCAGCATTTTCGTTAGTTACCGAATCAAAAATATGACAAAATAACTCTTCACTAAGCTCCTTCAGTAAAAAATCCTTTGTTTCAAAATGTGCATAAAAGGTGGCTCTGCCGATATCTGCTTTCTCAATAATTTCCGCAACTGTAATCTGATTAAAATCTTTTTCGGATAATAATTCAATAAAGGCATCGAATATTGCCTCACGTGTTTTTCTTTGTCTTCTATCCATTTTCACACCATACAATTTTTGATTTTTGTTCATTAACGTACATTGAAAGAAATTTGATTATTGTTGAAATGAATTTTCAAGTGTAAAATAATGAACAAATAGTTCGTTATTGAATATATTGTATCATTGTACTATTAATTTGTCAATTGAGGGTGTTGATATGAAGAGTGACAAGAAAATTTTAATTGCTTTCATTTTGAACTTACTTTTTTCGGTGTTTGAATTTTTCGGTGGTGCATTTACCGGTAGTGTTGCTATCCTTTCCGACGCGGTTCACGATATGGGTGATGCACTTAGTATTTGTGTTTCATACTTACTCGAAAAGAAAAGTAAAAAAGATGCGGACTTAAAGTATACTTATGGTTATACAAGATACTCTCTTTTAGGTTGTACCTTAACGAGCGTGATTCTGCTTATCGGTTCGGTTATTGTTGTTGTAAATGCTATTGAAAAATTTATTAACCCTGAGCCTATTAATTATAACGGAATGATTATTTTTGCGATAATAGGAGTTATAGTTAACTTTGTTGCGGTATTTTTTACCCGTGGAGGTGACTCGCTTAACCAAAAAGCAGTTAATCTTCATATGCTTGAGGATGTTCTTGGTTGGGTATTAGTTTTAATCGGTGCCGTTGTAATGCGATTTACTGATTTTGTTTATTTAGACCCTATTATGTCAATTTGTCTTGCGGTGTTTATAATTATTAATGCTTTAAAGAATTTAATTGAAGTTGCTGATGTTTTTCTTGAAAAAGCACCAAAGGAAATTGATATAAGAGAACTTTGCTCGTCCTTATGTGAATTGGACGGTATTATAGATGTTCACCATATTCACGTTCGTAGCTTCGACGGACAAATAAACTCGGCTTCAATGCATATTGTAACCGATATTGATGCTCACATTGCTAAAGAAAAGGTTCGCTCACTTCTAAAAGAAAGAGGCATCGAACACGCAACCATTGAAACAGAAACCGTTGACGAAGAATGTCACGACAGGAATTGCATACTTGAGTTTGAGGTAGAACAGCATCATCATAACCATAACCACAAGCATTAATTCAATTTTATATTCTGTTAATTGACAACTGAAGATTAATTATATATAATTATTTTTAGTAATTTTTGGAGGTCAGTTATGTCGTTTAAAGTTTTTGTTACTAAGTATATAAATCAACTTAAAGCAATTAATCCTAAATATGATGAGATTTTTAGCATTAATTCAGATGAACCTATTGAATTTTTGGATGGTGACAATGTAAGAGTTTCCTTTGCTAGTATTGCCGATACCCACCTTGTTGATAATGAGGCGGCAACGGTTAATTTAAATAACTTTTTTACTGATTTAGCTAATTCCAAAAATAGATTTGACGCCGTACTTATGGCGGGTGATATTGCCGAATATGGCAGGAACAAAGAATATAATCGCTTTTTCAGAGTATTTGATAACTTTAAAAATGATTATAAGCTTTTTATTACTATGGGTAACCATGACGTTCGCTTTACCTTTGGTAAAAACCAAAAGATTATTATGAACAAGGTTGAAGAATATCTTGGTATAAAAACAAACGGTAAGAGCTTTTATTCTTACGACATTAACGGCTATACATTTATAGTTATCGGTACGGAAAAGCGTGTACTTGAAAAGGCTCACATTACAAAAGAACAGATAGATTTCCTTGATAAAGAACTTAAAAGAGCAACTAAGGACGGGAAACCCGCTTTCGTTATGTGTCATCAGGCTTTCGCCGAAACTCACGGTCTTCCCGAGGTATGGAAAACAGGGGATATGGGCGAACAAAATGACGATGTTCGTGCCGTTATGGAAAAATATAAAAATGTATTTTTCATAAACGGTCACCTTCACGGCGGTGTTTTCGAGAAAACATTTGAAGTGCTTAATGAAGAAAATGGTGTATATTCACTCAGTGTACCCGGTTACAGAAAAAAGAATAATTTTGGTTATACTGATAGTGGTACAGGTTACTACGGCGAGGTTTATGACGATAAGGTCGTTTTCACAGCACGTAAATTTGTTGAAGGTAAAAGGGTAGACGCAGAGTATTCAAAATTTGTACTTGAATTAAAATAATATAGAAAGAACCGCAAGGAAATCCTTGCGGTTCAATTATTTTTGTAGCCATTGTAATTCGTTTGCGGGGATTACGATATAATTATCGGGACCCTCACCAACCCTTAGATAAACGTTTCTTATACCAGCCTGAATTATGTTTCTTGCACATACGGGGCAGGGTTTTGATTTATATACTGAGTTGTCGCTTGGATTAATACCTGTAAGATATAAATCTGCACCCAACGTCTGTTGACGTGAGCAATTGAGCAAAGCGTTCATCTCTGCGTGAACAGCTCTGCATATTCCGTAACCCTCACCTTGGTGCATATTTTGCTCAATTCTCGGACAGTAACCTATTTCACAACAGTTCTCAAATCCACGGGGTGAACCGTTATAGCCCGTTGACACAACAACGTCATCTTTTACAATTACCGCACCATATTTACGTTTCAAACAGGTGCTTCTGTATGCAAAAACCTCAGCACAGTTAAGATATGTATCAATTTTAGAAACGAGCTTGTTCGGTTTGGGGCAGACCATAAATGTACTCCTTTAAAGATAATCGATAAACAGATTGTATCATATATGTAAATGGAAAGCAATGTGCGATTAATAAAAAAGTAGTTGGTCATTAATGAAATATTGCTACGCAATGTGAAATAATCCTTCGGATTATGAAATATTTTGTCGTTGACAAAATGTGAAATAAAATTTGCCCACATTCGCGTAAGCGAATATTTCACATTTACGAAGTAAATATTTCACAGCGAAGCTATTTCACTTGGCCGTAAGGGCAAATTTCATTGAAAAAAGCAGCCTTTCGGCTGCTTTTTTCTGGCAGGGATGGCGAGATTCGAACTCACGCATGACGGAGTCAAAGTCCGTTGCCTTACCGCTTGGCTACATCCCTATATTAAAAGAGTCAAACTCCAAACTAACAGTCTGCAGTTTGACCTTTAAAATGGGGTGGATGATCGGGGTCGAACCGACGACCTCCAGGGCCACAACCTGGCACTCTAACCAACTGAGCTACATCCACCATATATGGCACGGATGGAGGGGCTCGAACCCCCGACCTACTGCTTAGAAGGCAGTTGCTCTATCCAACTGAGCTACATCCGCGCGTTGTGGAGCGGGTGATGGGAATCGAACCCACACGACCAGCTTGGAAGGCTGGGATTCTACCATTGAACTACACCCGCGTGTGTCACAACAACAGACATTTTACCACAACACTATTATGTTGTCAAGATTTTTATTTAATAATTTATTAAAAAACTGACTAATTATTCCTTACCGATACAGTAATCTTTTGTTGCATCTGTAATGGTTATTTCTATGATTTTTCCTTTTAAATTCTCGGTAGAGTAAACGCGTACAGGAGTATAATTTTTTGTATATCCTTCAGTATAATTCTCTTTTGCGGTTTCAAAAAGGACTTCTGTTTTTTTCCCGATTTGACTTTTTAAATATTCAGCACGAATGCTATCAGCAATTTCAGTTAAACGCGATGCTCTATCTTCTTTAACGCTCTTTTCTAACTGAACCATTTTTGCCGCTACCGTACCTTCACGTATTGAATAGGGGAAGATATGGGCTTTTTCAAATCCGACTCTTTTTACGAATTCACAAGTTGTAACAAAATCATCCTCTGTTTCAGTGGGGAACCCAACTAAAACATCCGTGGTTATAGTTGCATCTTTAAATGTGTTGCGTAATTTTTCGGCTAAATGTTCATATTCATCGGCAGTATAATGTCGGTTCATTTTCTTTAAAACACCGTTACACCCACTTTGTACGGAAATGTGGAATTGGGGACAAAGCTTTGTCACTTTTGAAAGACGTTCAATCATTTCGTCAGTTATGTGGTCCGGCTCAAGTGAACCGAGTCTGACTCTTTTTATTCCGTCATACTTTTCGGCGAGAATTAAGGCGTCAGGGAGCGAATAAGGGGTGTTTTTACCGTAGTCGGAAAGATTTATACCTACAAATACAATCTCGTTATAGCCATTTTCAGCAAGGTTTTTTAATTCATTATCAATATCTTCAAGGCTTTTAGAACGTGACCTGCCACGTGCGGTAGGGATAAGACAATAGGAACAAAACCTGTCGCAACCATCCTGTATTTTCAAAAAGGCGCGTGTGTGACCGTCAAATCTTGTTATACCGCTACTGAAAAGCGGGTCACCAGTTTTGTGGTCGATATGAAAATCAGTAAATTTATTTTCATTAATATATGTATTTATTGCGTCGGCTAATTTCAGATTACTTCTGTTACCCATAAGAATATCAACTTCAGGCAAGTCGTTGATTATATGCTTTTCCGCCTGTGATGCACAACCTGTCAACACAATAATACAATCAGGCTTTTGCTTTTTTATTCTGCGTACTGTCTGGCGTGTTTTACGTACGCTTTCGGCAGTAACGGTACAGGAATTAATAACGGCAACATCCGCGTCGGCTATATTATATATAATATTATAGCCTTCACGTTCTAAAATTTCGCTCATTTCCTGAGTTTCATATTGGTTGACTTTACAACCTAAAGTATAGAAATATACGTTCATATTGTCCTCGTAATAAAAAAATCACTCCCGAATAACTCGGGAGTGAAATTATAACATATAAATTAAATAAGTTCAAGTTTCACTTATTTATTACCGGGGAATACGCCGTTGTAAGCAATATCTGAGAAGCCGTTACCGGGACCTGTGATAGCAGTGATAATACTGTCAAGGAACTGGCAGATTGCTTCGAGAAGTGCATCGGTTGAGTTATCTTCAACGGGTAATTCACCATTATGACCTACTCTGTAGATAGCATCATTAATTCTCTCTGTTGTTGCTTCTGCTACTGTAGGTTCGCAAATTGTATCATTAAGAAGGGCAAGGCATTCAACGTATGCTGCTTTGAGTTCTTCCATATCTGCTTCGGAGCAAACGAGTTCGTTGCCTTCGATATCGTAAGTTACACCATCGTTGTAGTTAGTAATTAAAGCTGTTGCATCTTCAAGTCTCCAACGGAAGATATCTCTGGTGTTACGTGTACCGTTGAACTGGGGGAAGTTGGGGCTACTGTTAACGTTCTTAACATCACCTGTAATAAGGTTACCGATAAGTTTTATAACAACGTCGTTTCTACCAACTTCGTGGTGTTGATTCTGGAAGAACCATGTTGTGTCAACGAATGCACAAGTTGAAATATCAAGGCTACCGTCAGGAGAGATGATAGCATCGTCTGAGAAGAGGATTTCATCGGGGAGAATCTGTCCTGCGGGAACATAAGTTGCACCGAGTGTTGTGGAGTCTATATCGATGATTGCGTCACTGTTAGTAACGTCTGAGCTTCTCATAGCACCGAAGAAGTTGTAGTCAGCAACTGCGTAGTTGAGGCCATAACCTGCAACGTTGTGAACGAGTCTGCCGTCTTTTTCGGCGAATGCTTTAAGGTTATCAACAAGGTTTAATCTTGCGGTCTGGAAGTTATCGATTGTCTGTGCGAGATCTGCACATTCGGGGTCAGCCCAGATTCTGTCATAGTACATAGCCTTAACATCTTCATATCTGTCTGTGGGAATCATAGCCCAGAACTGAGGACAATAAAGCATAAGTGTGTCAACGATACCGTCGACTGCACCGGAAAGGATAGCATAAACTACCTTTTTGGGCATAATCTTAAGAGCGATGTTGATTATGTAACCGAGTGTACCGTAATCGTTGTTTTCCTTCATAATCATGGGCAAGAATTCATTAAAGAAGAAATGCTCATATTCGGGATGCTCAGGGTCATTGATTTTGAATTCTCTGAGATAGAAGTCACCCATAACGTCAGTACCCTGAAGACAAGAAACAACGTTAACAATTCTGTTGATATCGGTATAACCGGTATCTTTCATTAACTCTAAGTATGCAGTAAGGATTGTACCACCAAGAGAGATAGTTACAATGTTAACCTTATCCACACCTTTTTCAGATTTAACGAACTGAATATATTCGTCGAGACCTTTTGCGGATTCAAAGGGATCGCCGATAAGGGGGAATGCATAGAGGTAAAGATCGTTTTCATCAAGAATAGCCTTTGTAGCAACTTCACCTGTTGTAGCGTCAATTGTATCCTCTGTGAGCATTTTCATAGGAATCATTCTATAGAAATAATCCTTATCGTCCTGGCTCATACCACCAACGGAAGTACCGTAGTGAACTGTCTGAAGATTGTTAACGGGTTTACCGTCTTTGCCTGAAGCCTGAATTGCGAAAACTTCTTCAACAGTATTTGCAACGCCTTCTCTGAGTTTGCCGTCGTTGTCATTCTGACGGATAAGAGCTCTTACGAGGGGAGCAGCAAGGTTGTTAGCGATAGTGGGAACAAGTGTGCTTGTATCAAGAATAAGAAGACCACCTGAAAGTTCGTCACCGTTTTCGTTATAAGCGGGATTACCGTTTTCGTCAGCAAGGTAAGAGATTGACTGGCTGATACCGGGAATGATGATTGTAGGATAAACCACTTCATTCACCTCTTCGTTAGTACCGCCTTCGCCACCTTCGGATGAACCTGCGAAGAAATCGGGGGTGGACTGCATAAGCTCAATAGCTTCATCAATGCTGTTAGCATTAATGATATTTGAACCATCAGCAATCTGGGTATAATTTGCGTTTGCGTTGATGATACTTGTAATAGCAATAGCTGCAGCGCTGACAACAGAGAGAGTCATAATTACAGCGAGAGTTATGGCGATTACACGTTTGCCTGTCTTTTTCATAGAAAAAGCTCCTCCTTAGGTTTTTATACATACTAAAATATACCATAATTTTTCGAAAAATACAATACTATTATATTATATTTTTTCAACAAAAACGAGGGTATTAATTTGTTGACTTTAACTTTATATATAGATATAATAATATAAAATCATCAAAATGCTCCCGTAAGCATATATTTACATATAGTTTTACGGGAGTTGATAGTGTTGTTTGTAGTTTCGGTTTCATCAAGGAAATTCAAAAAAATCGGCATCGTAGTTGCAGCAGTTATGCTTGTAATGGGCGTTGTAACTATTTACAGTTGCTTTTCAGATACCAATAATTCTATAAATAAATCAACGGCAACCAATAATGTTGTTGAAGGCACTTCGGGTATTCTTGGCTTTATCTCCAGTTTCGGTTGGGAAGTGATAAATGAGCCCGATGATGTTCGTGAGGTAATTATACCCGTTGAATTTGATGATGTTTACAAGAATTATAACGAAATACAAATTTCACAGGGATATGACCTTGAAAAATATGCGGGTGAACGTGTTAAAAAGTGGAGTTTCACTATTACCAATTATCCTGAATATGAAGAGTGCGATTATATCAAAATCAACATTCTTGTATTTGAGGGTAAGGTTATAGGCGGTGACGTCTGTTCTGTAAAATTGGACGGATTTATGCACGGTTTCGCCTTAGAAAAGGGATAAATTATGTCTAAAAATGTGAGTAAAATTGAACGATTAGATAAAATAATTTCCTCTCAGGGGCTTGTTTCACGAAGTGAAGTCAAGCAACTTGCCAAAAGGGGAGATATAACTGTCAACGGTGTAGTTGTAAAAGACACTTCACTTAAGTTTTCTTATGACGACGTTATTGTTGTAGAAGGTAAACGCCTTTTTCAGACAAAATATACGTACATAATGTTGAATAAGCCCAAGGGTGTTGTCAGTTCAACGGATGATAAACGTGATAAGACAGTTGTTGATATTTTACCCGATGACTTAAAAAGAAAAAATCTTTTTCCTGCAGGTAGATTGGACAAGGATACAACCGGCTTTTGCCTGATAACGGATGATGGTGAGTTTGCTCATAATATTCTTTCGCCCTCAAGGCACGTAACTAAGACTTACATTGCCGAAGTTAGCGAAGCAATTGATGTAGAAAAAGCTAAAAAGGCTTTTTCTGATGGTGTTATCCTTGCGGACGGTACCGTACTTCTTTCGGCATTGTTAGAAGAAATACCTTGTGAGGACAGGCATTTGTTTAAGGTTATAATTAAAGAGGGTAAGTACCATCAGATTAAACGTATGTTTGCGTCATTGGGTACAACTGTAATTGAACTAAAACGTATTGCCATTGGCGGATTACCACTTGATGAAAGTCTTCCGGAAGGCTCGGCAAGGGTTTTAAGTGATGATGAGTTGAAATCAATTGTTAAAAATGACGAAAAATTTTGAACTGAAATAGTTGGTGTTTTTTGCATTTGAAACAAGTTTTTTTGTCGGAAAATTAACATTTTGCATAAAAAAATTTGAAAAATATAAAAAAAGCACTTGCAAAAGTGGTTAAAGTTGTGTATTATGTATAACTGTTAAATGGTTAATTTGTTTAAAATTATCGGAGGTCATTATTTATGTCCAATAGATTATTTCAGGGTATTATCCATCAGATGCGTGATGTAGTTGACAGAAATATCGGTGTTATTGACGAAACCGGCGCCGTTATTTCTTGTAGCGACCTTAGCCGTATCGGTGAGATTCGTACCAATAACCTTGTGAGCATTTTTTCTTCTGCTACTTCAGTTTCAAGTGACGGGTATCTTTATCAGTCGTTTGGTTCTCATATGCATCCCGAGTATGCGGTTTTTGTTGAAGGCGAGGATGTAGTTGCTCAGAATTACATAGGTGTTCTCGGTGTTTCTCTTTCAAGCATTAAACAGTTTTACGACGAAAAATACGACAGAAGCAACTTTATAAAGAACATTATTCTTGATAATATTCTTCCCGGTGATATTTATCTTAAAGCCCGTGAACTTCATTTCAATAATGAATCTTCAAGAGTTGTTTTACTTATCAGATTACTTGATAAGAACGATGTTTCGGTTTTCGATGTTATCCAGAATCTCTTCCCCGACAAAACCAAGGATTTTGTTATTAACATCAGTGAATCCGATATCGCCCTTGTTAAGGAAATTAAGAGTGATGTTGAAGGTAAGGACCTTGAAAAACTCGCTCGTTCAATTTCTGATGCTCTTTCATCCGAGTTCTATACTCATGCACTCGTTGGTATAGGTACACCCGTTGTTGGTGTTAAGGATCTTGCCCGTTCATTTAAAGAGGCTCAGGTTGCTCTCGAAGTTGGTAAGGTATTTGATACTGAACGTAACATCGTAAGTTACGAGCATCTTGGTATTGCAAGACTTATTTATCAGCTTCCCACTACTCTTTGTGAAATGTTCCTTAAAGAGATTTTTAAAGTTGGTTCAATCGAAACTCTTGACCAGGAGACTCTCTTTACAATTCAACGATTCTTCGAAAACAATCTCAATGTTTCTGAAACATCAAGAAAATTATTTGTTCACAGAAATACTCTCGTTTACCGTCTTGAAAAGATTAAAAAGCTTACAGGTCTCGATTTAAGAGAGTTTGATGACGCTATCGTGTTCAAGGTAGCCCTTATGGTTAAGAAATACCTTGATGCTAACCCCGTTAAATATTAATTTAACCCGTTAAGATAGCTAAAATGTAAATTTTTTTAAAATTTAGCACATTTTTATTACAAAAGGGTTACATTTTGTAATTAAATGTGCTATAATTTTTGCGTTATAAATTTTTAGAAGATAGGTGTTACTTTTGATAAAGTTTGAAAACGTATCCAAAGTATACGAGGATACAAACACAAAAGCCCTTAATAATTTCAATATTGAAATTGAAACAGGCGAGTTTGTGTTTATTGTTGGTTCTTCCGGTGCAGGTAAAAGTACATTACTCAAACTTATGATGCGTGAGGAAGTTCCCACAAGCGGTACAATTAATATAAACGGTTTTGATTTAAATAGTATTAAAAAGAGTAAAATTCCGTATTTCAGAAGAACTCTCGGTATCGTTTTCCAGGATTTCCGTCTTATACAGACAATGAATGTCTACGATAACGTTGCTTATGCTATGCGTGTTATAGGTGCGAGAGAAAATGCTATAAGAAAACGTGTACCTTATTTATTAGGTCTTGTTGGTCTTAACTCCAAGGCTCGTTCAAAGCCCAACCAACTTTCCGGTGGTGAGCAACAGCGTGTTGCACTCGCTCGTGCTCTTGCCAATAATGCTAATACCATTATTGCCGACGAGCCTACGGGTAACGTTGACCCTAAAATGTCCTACGAAATTGTTGACCTTCTTAATCATATTAACGCAGATGGTACAACGGTTATAATGGTTACTCACGATCTTCACCTCGTTAAGACATTTAACCACAGGGTTATTACCATTAAAAATGGTGTAATTGAGTCCGATTATCCCGATGCATCCCATATTGATGTTGAGCCCTATAAATTCGATAATCCCGAAGATACAGTCGGTTCATACTTCGTTGAAGAAAGTGGCGATGATTTGGATTATCTTTTCCAGAATTACGCAGTTGATATTGATGCTGAGTCAATATCCGACTCATTCGAAGAGCCTGAGAATGATGTATTTGAAATCCCTCAGGACAGTTCGGAGCAAACCGAACCGTTAGTAAAGGAGGGTGACGCAGAATGAAAGGTGCAAGTTTAGGTTACCTTACCAGAGAAGGTTTCAGAAATATCTGGGTTAACAGATTACTTACTTTAGCTACTGTTTTTGTTCTTGTATCCTGCCTTGTTATTGTCGGTAGCGGTACTTTGATTTACCTTAATATAACTTCTGCCCTTGATGTTATCGGTGCACAGAATGTTATTATGGTCTTTATTGAGGATGGCTCATCACAAGAACAGATGGATTCATTGAAAGTTCAACTTGAAGCGTTGGGTAATGTTGATAAAGTTGAATTTGTCCCCAAAGAGGACGCTTTCGAAAGACAAAAGGCAGAATATGGTGAAAAAGCCGCACTTCTTGACGGTCTTTCAGCAGATATTTTACCCGATGCCTATAAAGTAACGGTGAAAGACCTTGAACAATTTGATGCCACTGCAGATAGTATCAAAGGTCTCGAGTATGTTTTACAGATTCGTGAAAATAGCGAACTTGCAGGAAAGATTGCAAGTATAAGAAATGCCGTTTCCTATGTTTGTATCGGTATTGTAGCTGTTCTTTTCTTCGTTTCATTATTTATAGTTTCTAATACAATCCGTATTACTATTTTTAACAGACGCCTTGAAATCAGTATTATGAAAGCCGTCGGTGCAACAAATATGTTTATTCGTTGGCCCTTTATTGTTGAGGGTATGCTTTTAGGTGTGTTCTCCGCAGTAATCGCCTTAGTTGTTGAGTATGGTCTTTACTCAGTAGCTTGTATCTGGCTTTCGGATGTTATGGCTATGATTGGCGGTAGCGTAGTTTCATTTGCCGATTATATTCTTGTAATATTCGGTATATTTATGTTTATCGGTATATTTATCGGTTCATTCGGTAGCTTGATTTCACTTAATAAATATCTTAAGGAGCACAGTAATGTTGTCGACAACGATTAAAAAATCAAATAAAGTCTTAGCATTTGTTTTGGCTCTTGTTTTAATGGCGGGTACTTTTTCAATATCTGCCTATGCACTTACTGATGCAGAAAAGCAGGAGTACAAAAAGAAAATTGAAGAAATAAAGGCTCAGATTGCCGAAAATCAAAAGAAAATTGATGAACTTGATGCGGAAGCCTCCAAGTATGACGGTGAAGTTTCTGCATTACAGGATAAAATCAGTGTCCTTGATGACCAGATTGACCTTTATAATCAGGAAATTGCTATTATTGATGAAGATATCAATAAAATAGATACTCAGATTAATTCAATTGAAACCGAAATCAATAATCTCAATGAGCAAATTAAACAACTTGATATACAGGTTAAGGAATTAGAAACAGAAAAAGCTAAAACTTACGAGTTGTTAGGTGAACGTATCAGGGCATCATATATGTCGGGTGCAAGTACACCTCTTGAATATTTACTCACTTCTGATGATTTTGAATTTCAGGCTTACCTTGAAAGAGTTGAACTTCTTCAGAGAATCGCAGAACATGACGACAAGGTAGTTAAACAACTTGAAAAAAATATTGAAGATATTGCCGTTAAGGTAACAGAAATTGAGGATGTTAAAGTAAGACTTTCTTCTAAAATTACTGAACTTGACGATGCTAAAAAAGATTACGAAGCCAAAAAGAAAGAACAAGTTGATGCACGTAAAGTTGTAGAAGATGCAGAAGCCTTAATTCAGGCGGACCTTGATAAGGTTATGGCTATCGTTAACGGTTATGACCGCGAGAGCCAACAGTACAAGGATGCTATCGATAAACGTGAGGAAGCAATCCTTGAACTTGAAGATAAACTTGCAGATAAGAATATTTATTATGGTTCAGGTTCAACCGGTGATATGTGTTGGCCCTTACCTTACAGTGATGTTTACGTCTCGTCAAGATTCAAATATCGTTGGGGTAAACAACATAACGGTATTGACACCTGTCGTTGGTCCGGTACCCACGGTGCAGACGTTGTTTCCGTTAAAGACGGTACAATTGATGTAGCAAGTTGGGGCTACGGCGGTGGATACGGTAACTATGTTGTTGTTAACCACGGCGAAGGTGTTGTTACTTACTATGCTCATCTTTCCAATATTACCGTTTCACCCGGTCAAAGAGTACAGAAAGGTCAGGTTATCGGTCAGGCGGGTAATACAGGTTACTCCTTTGGCGCACACCTTCACTTTGGTCTTATGATTAACGGTAGTTGGGTTGACCCCTTAAAGTACCTTGATGGTGGTTCTACAATTCAGTGTACTGACTCTCTATAATTTATAATAAAATCTGCCTCTCTTTCATATAGTGAAAGAGGGGCGTTTTTTGTGCTTATTGTTGATGTTGTATCTAATAAAAAAGATAATTTCAAAGGTCGTTTTTTTAAAAAACAAATCAGAATTGACCCGTTCAAACGGAGTTGTTTAAATATTTGTGACAAACCTTGCACTGTAATTGAGTTTGAAGAAAGTATGTTGCCAACTCTTGATATTGAGCGTTTGAAAAATACGTTCAAAGGGCGGATAATTGTTACCCGAAATGTTCGGGATAAGATTATACCGTACGAGTACAGATTTGATTATAAACCCTATTTTAAAAGAGCTTTGTTGTCATCGTTATTGAATAATTTAGGTAAAAATATTAGTTCTATTAGTGTTTGTGTTAACGATGATAGTTTTCAATTTTCAAATGAGTACTGTAAACTTGCAAATGCCGTAAAAACTTTTACTTTAGTTTCTGAAAATAGTTGTGAAACAGACAAATTTTGCAATTATTGTTTTGTTGAATACGGGAATTATATTACCGTAGAAAAGAAAATAGATACCAATTGTGATGTAATAATAGATTTTCATAAATTGGATAATGATGGCAGAATTATAATAACAAAAGAGGGGAATGAACAACTTTTGTATCCTGACCCAAAGTATTTTTTGGTTAAAGAAGAATTTCTTGGTCTGATTAATATGGGTATTGACCCTAAAATTTTATGTGCAGCCTTTGAGGTTGTACTATGAAGTTAAATCCACTTGACAATTGAACTTTAGTTTAGTATAATATTTTGGTATTATTTCCAGTGATACTTATAATTTTGAGAGGATGTTTTTAAATGGCTCAGGATATTGTTTTAACCCAGGAAGGTTACGACGAACTTAAGGAGAAACTTCGTGTTCTTAAATCCGAAGGTCGTTCCGATATCGCAGAAAAACTTAAAGTCGCCCGTTCTTTCGGTGACCTTTCCGAAAATAGCGAGTACGACGAAGCAAAGTCCGAACAGGCTAAGTTAGAAGCCGAAATCAATGATATTGAAACAATGCTTTCAAGAGCAACCATTATTGACGAAGAAACAGTTAATTCAGAGGTTGTTCACCTTGGTTCAGTTGTTACAATTAAATCAACTGCTCGTGGTTCTGCCGAGAAAACCTACACAATTACCGGTTTTGCTCAGGCTAATCCTACTGAAGGTAAGATTTCTGATGAATCACCCGTTGGTAAGGCTCTTTTAGGTCATAAAGTGGGCGATAAGGTTGAAGTTGAAGCACCTCGCGGTGTTATGACATACAAAATCACCAAGCTTCACAACGAAAAAGTATAAAAAACAGGTCTGTAACACATTGGTGTTACAGACCATTTTTTATTCAATTCTGTCATCAGTTGTAGTAACAGGTCCAACCATTTCATTTTCTCTGAAAAGAAGTGAAATGCACCAAATACCGGCTAAGGCAACAAGTACGTAAACCACACGCGATAAAATTGCCGCCTGACCGCCAAACAACCACGCCACAAGGTCAAATTTAAAAAGACCGATGCTGCCCCAGTTTAATGCGCCGATTGTTACAAGTATCAAAGCGATTCTGTCAATCATAAACAATCTCCTTTCACTAAATTTCTAATTATATTATTCACTTGATATTTTTTATTATTCACCGTTTTAAGATGTACCTTTTATTGGTCAATAAAATAAATAATTTACTTTTAATTTATTTTTTAGTGTGATATGATAGTTTCATAAAAATTCAGGAGGTCAAAAATGCTTTATCTTATTAAAGGTCGTGCAGGAAGTGGTAAATCCGCCTATTTGCGTCAAAAATTACTTGAAACTTTAAATAATTCTAACAGCAGACCTCTGCTTATTATTCCCGAGCAATTTTCTTTTGATACAGAAAAAACAATGTTAAATTTTTTAGGTGCTAAAAAGCTGAAACAGTTCGATATATTGAGTTTTTCGAGATTGGCTTTTTCATCACTTAAAAACACACCATATTTTACAAAGAATATTCCTGATAGTGGTGTACGTAATGCTCTTATGAGTCAGACATTAAAAGAACTTGAGGGAAGACTTAATATTTTTACGTATTCAAAGTCAAATAATGATACTCTCGGTGCTTTGGTCGATTTTTCAAAAGAATTGAAATATTGTTCAATTGATGATGATTTCCTTAAAGAAAAAATCGAACTTCTGAACGGTGGTTTTTTAAAAGAAAAATTACAGGAATTATCTTTGATTAACGAAGGGTATAATGCATTAGTTTCTCAAAGTTACTTTGATGATACGGATTGTATACGTATTCTCACGGATTATGCTATTGAAAATAATTTATTTAAAAACAGGACAATTTTTATCGACGGTTTCAGAACCTTTACTAAACAGGAGTTTGACTGTCTTGAGGTAATGCTTTCTCAGTCCGACGATGTGTATATTACCCTTTGTACTGACCAAAAACCAAAGAGATATTCATCATTTGATTTTATTAAAAAGTTTGAAAATAAATTAAGGTCAACTGCCGCTAAGAGTAATATAGTTGTTGATGAACACATTTGTCTTCAAAGTGAGAATATATTTCCTAATCATATTTTCCAATTGGAAAAAGCTTTATTTTCACAAACTTCTGAGGTTATTGAAAGTGACGGCAGTATCGAGATTTATGAATGTACCGACAGTGACGAAGAATGTAATTTTGTAGCTAATACTATTAAAAAACTCTTACGTTCAGGTAAATACAGATGCCGTGATATTGCAGTTATTGAGAGGACGGGCGGTGTTTATAAAAATCGGCTGGTTTCCGCTCTTAAACGCCTTGATGTGCCTGTTTTTGATGACAGTAAACGTTCACTTTCGTTTGAAACATTATTCGTGTATTTAAATGGTGTGTTATCCTGTATTTCTGGTGGTTTTACTACTGAAAATATATTCAATTATCTGAAAACGGGTTTTTCTGAATTAAGTGTTTCTCAGGTTTGTGCATTAGAAAAATACGCCTTAATATGGGGTGTTAACGGTAAAGGATGGCTTAATGACTTTACAATGCATCCCGACGGATTTGGTAATAACTTTGATGAAAAGTCAGTTAATAAATTAAATGAAATTAATGAAATAAGAAAGAAAGCAATTTTACCCCTTGTAATGCTTAAAAAGGAAGTTGAAGATAAGGATGGTAAGGAAATTGCTGGGATTGTTTTTGATTTTCTGATTGAACAGAATATCCCTGATAAACTTTACGGTCTGTATTCATCACTTAATGAAAACGGTTTTCCTGTCGAGGCAGAGCGTCATAGCGTATCGTGGGTTGTTTTAACTGAACTTCTTGATACTATGGCAACCTTGGGTGAGGGTAAATACTTTGGTATAAAAAGATGGTTCGGGATGTTCTGTCTTCTTGTGGACTCTAAGGAAATCGGCGAGATTCCTCAGGGTCTTGATGAAGTGCGTATCGGTAGTGCCGATAGAATTCGTATTGAACAGGTGAAAGTAGTATTTCTTGTTGGTGTTAATAAGGATGAATTCCCCCTTGTAAGTGTTAAAAACGGCATTCTTACAGATGCCGACAGAGTAAATCTGACTGCGATAGGTCTTGAAGTTAAACCACCATTTGAAGACAGTATCGACGAAGAAAGGTTTATTGCGTATTGTGCAGTTACCGCCGCTTCTGAGAAACTCTATTTGTCTTATAAAACCACAAATGATGATGGTTCTAAAGGGCTTAAATCCGAAATTATTGAAACTGCTCTTGATATTGTCAGTGACCCTCAGGTGCATTCTTACTCTTTAGTTGATGATATTGAAAAAGTTGAGGGTGTCGATGGTGCTTTTTCTCTGCTTTCCAAGAATTTTAATGATAACTCTACATTAACATCCACACTGTTTGAATATTTTAAAGATAAAGAGGAGTTTAAAGGCAAACTTTCCGCTCTCAGAAATATAAGCAATTCTGATAGATTTAATTTTACAGATACGAGGGTAAGTGAACAGTTATTCGGAAAGGATATGTATCTTTCTGCAAGTAGAGTTGAAAGTTTCTATAATTGTCCGTTTTCGTATTTTATGCGTTACGGTTTAAAGGCTGAACCTTTACGCGTTGCGGAGCTTGATCCTGCACAAAGTGGTACAATTGTCCATCTCGTTATGGAAACAATATTAAAAGAATTTCCTAAAGCCACTTTCCTTACTGCGGATGAGGAAACTTTAAAAGCTACCGTTTCACGAGTTTTAACCGAGTATCTTGATGAAAAAATGGGCGGTGTTGATGAAAAGTCAAAACGTTTTATGTTCCTTTTTAACCGATTACTTGATATTTCTATGGCTATTATTGAGCGACTTAAAGGGGAATTTGACGTTGGTTCATTTGAACCTGTGGATTTTGAACTTAAAATAGGGGGTGACGAGATACCCCATTATACTCTTCCTCTTGAAAATGGTCAGGTAATGGTTACGGGTTCTATTGACCGTGTTGATTTAATGGAAAAAGACGGTATTAAATATATCCGTGTAGTTGACTATAAAACAGGTAAAAAAGAGTTTAAATTATCCGAACTTTTTGACGGACTTAATATTCAGATGGTCCTTTATTTGATGGCTCTTGAGAAAAACGGTACGGATTATTATGGTGATATTGTGCCGTCGGGTGTATTGTATCTGCCGTCGAGAATTGGCATAGGTAATTTTCTTGATGTTCGTTCACCGTCTGCGGAGAACATTGCCGCTCAAAAGCGTGTCAGCGGTAAATTGAGCGGTATGATTCTTGATAGTCCCGTTGTTTTCAACGGTATGGGTGTTGATAAAATTCCCGATTATTTCCCCGTTGGCTACAAAAAGGATGGTACTGCAAAGGGTGATTATTATACTCTTGAGAACTTCAGGAATTTATCGCGTTTAATTGATAAAAAGATTATTGATATGGGTAATTCCTTGCATAATGGTAGTGTTTCACCTGTTCCCATCGGTAAAGACGGTGAGGGTAAAATGTGTAAATACTGTGCATATAAACCTATTTGCGGTTATGAATACGGTGATGAAACGGATGAAATAACTTCCTTAACCCACGGTAAAGCTCTTGAAAGATTGGAGGGTAATGAAAATGAGTAAAAAATGGACCGAAAATCAATTAAAAGCTGTTGAAGCCCGTGGTATGCAGGTGCTTGTATCTGCGGCGGCGGGTTCGGGTAAAACTACCGTTCTTACCGAGAGGGTAAAAAACATTTTAAGTGATGTTGATAATCCATGCTCAGTTTCTGAAATTCTTGTTGTAACCTTTACAAGAGCCGCCGCAACCGAAATGCGTGATAGAATTTATGATGCATTACGTGAAAGTTGTAGTGTTGGTGACGGTAATTCCGACTATCTTCGCAGACAGATGATGTTGCTACCTACGGCGGATATCTGTACTATCGACTCGTTCTGCTCAAAAATAGTTCGTGAGAACTTCTCTTTAGCTGATGTTGGCGTTGATTTCAGACTTCTTGACGAAAAAGATACTGCGGAGTTAATGAGCGAGGCTTTAGAGATAGTTATTAATGAGTTATATGAAGAAAATGACGAGGCTTTTCGTTCACTTATTTCAATGTTCCTTAATGAGCGTGATGATAAGCAGTTGGGCGAAATTATTAAGACGCTTTATGATTATTCAAGGTCGTATCCTTCTCCCGATAGATGGTTAAATGACCTTGCGGAGTCCTTTAGTGCCGACAAAGAACCTAATGACACTGTTTGGTCGGAGTCAATTTATAAGTTCCTTGATATGTTCTGCGATTTTCACTACAAAAGGCTTATGCGTTCAGTCGCTTTAATGGAGGAATCGGGTGGTTTCAGTTCCGATTATTTAAGGCGTTTTAATGCAACCGCCGAACGGGTTTTATTGTTAAAGGATTTAGTTGTAAATAAAGACTGGGACGGTTTGGTCGGACTAATACGTGAGGGTCTTGTTGTTAAAGTACCTGCCAGAAATTCTAAGGTTGATGAATGGCTAAAAATCCTGACACAGGATGTTTATAAAGATTTTGAAGATGACGTAGCTAACCTTGAAAAAAGGACTTTACCCACAGTTGAAGAACACAAAAAGGACGCAGAGAAGTTATATCCGATTATTAAAAAACTTTGTGATTCTGTAAACAGATTGGGAATTGTTCTTAGCGAAACCAAAAAGGAGCTTAACGCATATTCGTTTGACGATATACTTCATAAATGTATACGACTTCTTATTAATTATGATAATGAGGGTAATTGGTATTTAACGGGCGTTGGCGAAGAGTTACGCTCTAAGTATAAAGAAATACTTATTGACGAGTATCAGGACACTAACGAGGCTCAGAATATCATTTTTGAGGCTTTGTCAAGAGATTGTACTAATCTTTATTGCGTTGGTGATGTGAAACAGAGTATTTATCGATTCAGACTTGCAAGTCCCGAGTTATTTATGAATCTCAGACGCTCTCTCGGTGAGTATGATGGTAATAATCATCCTTCGCAAATTACTCTTGACCGCAATTTCAGAAGCAGACAAGGTATTGATGAAGCCGTTAACTACGTTTTTAAAGCCCTTATGAGTCCTCAAATAGGTGAAATAGATTATAACGAGCGGGAAGAATTGACTTTCGGTGCGGATTATTATCCTCAAAAATCAACTCCGGACGCTGAAATGATTCTTGTTGATGCCGATTCGATGAAATCGGCGGAAGCCACAGAGGCAGAAGCCAAATTTGTAGCGGATTATATTAAAAGAATTCTTGATTCAAAAATTAATGTTACAACAAAACAAGGGGAGCGACCCGTTAAGGCATCCGATATCTGTGTTTTATTAAGAAGTGTTAAAAATAAAGTTAAAGTCTATACCGATGCTTTAGAAAAATTGGGTATTAATTCATCGGCAATTCTCGAGGGCGATATTAGTGACAGTAAGGAAATACGCCTTTTGGGTGCACTTATTAAGACTATTAATAATCCTCTTGAGGATGTATCTCTTATTGCCGTAATGCTTTCTCCGATTTTCGGGTTTACTCCTGACGAATTAGCTGAAATCAGGATGATTGACCGAAAAACCGAGCTTTATCCCTGTGTTGAAAAACACGCACAAAATTCAATAAAGTCTGCTAAATTTTTAAAGAAATTATCTCTTTACAGAAACACTGCTTCATCCTTACCCTTGGATGAATTTGTGAAGTTTCTTATTGATGATACGGGTATAAATGATATTTTTCTTTCAATGCCCGACGGTGAAACCCGAAAGGCAAATATCCGCGGTTTTGTGAAATTTTCTGAAGACTATATTGAAAGCGGTAGAAACGGTCTTAATGCGTTTATTCGCTATTATGATAACGCAGTTGAAAACGGAGCTTTACGTAGTTACGGTGCTTCTGGTGGAGTTGACGGTGTACAATTTATGTCAATTCACAAGAGCAAAGGTCTCGAATTTCCCTATGTAATTATTGCGGATTGCTCAAAGGGATTTAATAAGCAGGATAGTTATAAATCCTTGTTATTATCCAGAGAAACGGGTATCGGTCTTAAAATCCGTGATGATGAATTATTTACTAAGTATCATACTGTTTCGTCTGCCGCTACCGAAAAATCCGTGCTTTTTGGTAGTGCATCCGAGGAATTAAGGGTTCTTTATGTTGCAATGACACGTGCTAAGGAGCATCTTACTTTTGTATGCACTCTTTCGGGTAAAGCCACGGCTAAACGGGTAAGGCTTAATAACGTACTTTCTTTTGATAAGAATGGTAGGTTGCATCCTTACGCAGTTTATCGTGCTTCAAGTATGAGTGAGTGGCTTTTGAGTGCTTTTGCAAAACATAAGGATTGCGAGATTTTGAGGGATAAGACTGAATTTTTCACAACTGAATTTAATGGTGATTCATTCTCGGTTGATACTACCTACGTTGAATTCGATGAGCCTTTAGAGGATATTGAATTACAAGAAAATTCAGTAGAAAATGCACCTGTTGATTTTGATTTATTAAAGAGCTTCAATGAGAAAACCGAATATAAATATCCTTATGATTACTCAGGTATTCTTGCAAAAGTTGTTGCATCATCAACGGAGCATAAAAAGACCCAAAGAGCGTACTTTGCAACAGAGAAACCGTCATTTTTAAATAAAACCTTCACAGGTGCTTCACGTGGTACGGCAATTCACAAATTCCTTGAATTATGTGACTTTGAAGTTGCAAGTAAAACACCCGAAAAAGAAATCGAAAGACTTAAATATGCAGGTGTTCTAAGTGACAAAGAAATTGATGTTCTTGATACGGATTCTGTAAGTAAATTCTTTAATAACCCCATTGGTGAGCGTTTACTTAAGGCGGATAAAGTTTATAAAGAATATGAATTCGCTTTCTTTAAAAAATCAGGGGAGTTGTATAGTGATTTGTCACCCGAAATGGCGGATGAGAACATTGTTGTACAGGGTAAATTTGACTGTGCCTTTATTGAAAATGGCGAAGCAGTTCTTATTGATTATAAAACCGACAATATTACTGATGAATCTATTTTTGTCGAAATGTACGCACCCCAACTTAATATTTATACCGAGGCACTCTCACAATGCGAAGGTATAAACGTTAAGGAAAAATATATTTATTCTTTTAAACTCAATAAATTTATTGAAATATAAAAAATAAGGTACCGAGAGAAATCTCGATACCTTATTTTTATTCAACTGTTGTAAAGAATGCATTTTCAAGGGGATTCTTACCTCGGTGGTTCCTGTATTTTTCTGCTCCTGACTCGAAAATCAGATAGATACCATCGTAATGAATTGCCAGACCCTCTGCCATGGGTGGTGCAATTATTTCTTTAATAAGCATTTCGTTATTACAAGCGTATAAATCTATATTTTTACCGTCAACTTTTTTAGTTCCCGTTTTCTCGGTGATTAAAACATCATCATAGATATAAATTTTAGAGTCGTTTCGTCTGCCGTAACTTGTGCTGAATATAATTTTATCGGTCTTTGTAAACCCCAATCCCTGAACCTGTTCGGGTATTGCAAGGAAATAATCGGGAATATAGCCGTTGGATTCACTGTTTATTTTATTAACTGACGGTAAACCATCTTCAAGAATGTATCCTTCACAATATGCGTAGAATGTTTCGCCGTTATTTAATGTGGTAACATCTGTGACTTTTTCTCGTTCTTTGTCATTGCTCTCTATAAAGTCGCCCGTCCAGAAAATATTATTGTGTATACAAGCGAAGGAACCAAGGGTGTTTAGTTTAAATTTACCCGTAAAACGTATCTCGGTATTGTTTTTAGTTTCTTTTAAAACCGATGATGAAAATGTATAACATTCATAGTCCGTAGTGATATAAACGGTATTTTGTGATGAAGCAATTCCACCTGCGTGACCGTAGTAGGGTTCACCCTCGGTATTCAAAAGGGGGTGGGCACTGATAAATTTACCTGTTTTTTGGTCAACACACATTACCATTGATGGGAAAAGAGCGTCTTCAAAATAACCCGTAATAAGTAAATAACCCGTCGTTTCATCAAAGCAGATACCTTGAGGAATAATACCCTCATATAACCCGGGAACAACGAAACTTTTACTGAAATTATTAAAAAATGTGGCGTATTCTTCAATTTCGTTTATATCAGTTTTCTCAATAACTGAGGTCTGAGTAATTTTATCGGTAATATTCTTTGTTCTTGAAACCTTTGTACCTCCACAGGACGAAAGCATCAAAAGTGCAAGAACACAAGCCGATAATTTAAGGGCAATTTTTTTCATAAAGTCACGTATAATTAAAACCATCTCAAAGGGGGTGGTTTTTAATTATGTCTCCTTTCCAAAGAGTATATTGTATTTGCAGGAACAACTACCTGCGATATAATAAAGACAAGCACTGTGGATTTGTACCTA
>SVOQ01000002.1 GCA_015066345.1 Oscillospiraceae bacterium | reverse complement strand
GCACTTGATGAAACCTTTGCACCCGAAACAGACAGAATACACCTTGAAGACGGCACACTTTATTTTAACGGTTGCTTTGTCGATATCAAAGAAAGTGTTGTACGAACAAGGCTTCCTGTAAGGTACAATCCTTATGCACCGAAGCCTGAACGATGGCTGTCTTTTCTCGACGAACTGCTTTATCCGGAGGATATACCGACACTTCAGGAGTTTATCGGTTACTGCCTTATACCGAGCAATAAAGGTCAGCGAATGATGGTTATCAAAGGCAATGGCGGTGAAGGTAAATCGCAGATAGGTGCTGTTATGACAACACTTTTCGGCAGCAATATGAAAGACGGAAGCATAGCCAAAATCTCAGAGAACAGATTTGCAAGAGCAGACCTTGAGCATATTCTGCTGTGCATTGATGATGACCTTCGTATGGAGGGACTCAAGCATACAAACTACGTCAAATCCATTGTAACCGCACAAGGAAAGATGGACCTTGAAAAGAAGAATAAGCAAAGCTATCAGGGATATATGTATGCAAGACTTCTTGCTTTCAGCAACGGTGACCTGCAGGCTATGTTTGATAAAAGTGACGGCTTTTTCAGACGACAGCTTGTACTGACAACCAAGGACAAAGACGAAACAAGAATTGATGACCCTCATATAGCAGATAAAATGCGTGAGGAAATCGAAGGCATATTCTTATGGGCTTTTGAAGGTCTGCAGAGATTACTCTCAAACAATTTTCAGTTTACCGAGAGTGAACGGGCAATAAGCAACCGTGAGACTGTCAAGCGTAATAATGTCAATGCAGTTGAATTTATGGAGTCAGACGGCTACTTCGTATTCGCAGAAGATAAGAGCATAACCTCAAAGGATTTGTATGAGATTTACAAGCTGTGGTGCGAAGAAAATGCATTGTCGCCTATGAGTACAAGAAGCCTGAGCGACTTTCTGATTGCCAATGAAAATAGGTACGGTATTAAAAGCAGTAACAATGTTTACAACAGAGAGCATCGCAGAGTAAGAGGCTTCATTGGCATAGAGGCGACAGCATCACCGTTTATGAACAATCTGTATGGTTCATAAATGGTGAATAAGAAGTTTTACGGGGTACAGGGTGGTTTTACAAAAACAGCCCTGTTGGGTGGCAATTCGCAAATTGCAGGGCAAAGCCCTAACACCACCCCGTAGGGCGCAACAGCATCTTTTGATAGCCTTATGGATGTCAAAAGTGCTTTTGCGTTACTTTTGACAAAAGTAACAAAACTTGAGACGTAATTTATTAAAAAAAGGAAGTGAGATTATCAGAAGAAGTATAAGTGTTATGGTTGGTAAAGGTTCTGTAAGACACAACGAAAGAAAGTTTAATGCCCTGAATACTGACCCGACAAGAAGCTGTCTGAACACATCTTTCATAAACGAAGATATTAAGGATGTGTATCATGAGCTTTTTGACAAAGCACTGCAGGATTACAACGCCAAACAAAACAGAACTGACCGAAGAATAGATGATTACTATAAAAAGATAGTGTCAGGTAAACAGGAAAAACCTTTTCACGAAGTTATCCTGCAAATCGGTAATAAGGATGATATGAATGCAGAAACAGATGAAGGCAGACTTGCCGAAAAAATACTGACAGAATATATCAAAACCTTTCAGGAGAGGAATCCTAATCTCCGTGTTTTCTCTGCACATCTTCATATGGATGAAGCTACACCTCATTTGCATATTGACTTTGTACCATTCACAACCGGCAGTAATCGTGGTCTTGAAACAAGAGTATCATTAAAACAGGCACTTGCAAAGCAAGGTTTCAAGGGAGGTACTCGTGGAGATACAGAGTGGAATCAATGGGTACTGTCCGAAAAAGAAGAACTCTCAAAAATTATGGAAAGGTACGGTGTAGAGTGGGAACAGAAAGGTACTCACGAAAAGCATCTGTCGGTTCTTGATTATGAAAAGAAAATGCGTAGTCAAGAGGTTGAAGCTCTTACGGAAGAAATAGCCGAAAAGCAAGGTGAACTTAAAGCAGTCAGAGAGCAGATTGAAACCTATGATGACGGCAGAGGTATTGAAAATCTAATAGAGCAATTAAACAGTAATGAGTTCACATTACCCGAGCCGACACCGCTTATGACAGCCAAAGCGTACAAAACAAAATATGCAGAGCCGTTGATATCGAAGCTGAAAACCCTTGTGAAAACAGTATTTGCAAAATACCTGAAAGCAGTTGAAGCACGAATAACAGCAAGAGGTCATAACAGCAGTTTACAGCGACGGGTTTCAATTCTTGCAAGGGAAAACAGTGAGCTTCGTGAACAGAACAGGTCACTTATCCGGCAAGTCAAGGATTATTCTCTCTTACAAAGGTTCTTCGGTAAAGAGAAAATCGACGAGCTGGTAAATCAGGCTAAAGGAAGAACAAAATCTAAGAAATATGAAAGGAATAGATAAATGAATAAAGAAGAAAATTTTATTGATGAACTGTTTGGAAAAACAGAAGAAACAGAGGCGGTAAAACCTCAGACAACCGAAATCGTAAATATGTCAGTCGGAAGCATTGTACCTAATCTCAAAAATCCGTATAAATACCGTGAGGATGATATGAAGCTGTTGGAGGATAGTATCCGTGAAAACGGTATTATACAGCCTCTTATGGTACGAAAAGATGACAAGGCGGATGTGTATGAAATCATATCGGGCCACAGAAGATACCTTGCAGCAACAAGACTTGAAATGACAGAGGTTCCCGTTGTTGCATTGGATATCACAAAGGAAGAAGCGGATATTATCCTCGTTGACAGTAATCTGCACCGTGAGCATATTCTTCACTCGGAAAAAGCATTTGCCTACAAGATGAAAATGGATGCTCTTAAAAAGCAAGGAAAACGCACAGATTTAACTTCGGACCAAGTCGGACCGAAGTTGTCTGCGGATGAGATTTCTGACACCGACAGTGCATCTCAGGTGAAAAGATATATTCGTCTGACAAAGCTTATCCCTAAACTTCTTAATATGGTGGATGAGAGTAAAATATCTTTTTCTGTAGGTGTTGAACTTTCGTATCTCACAAAAACAGAGCAAACTGATTTGTCTAAGTTTATTGAGGCAGAACTTTGTACACCTTCCCTTTCACAAGCACAGAAGCTGAAAAAGTTATCTCAGGAGGGTAAACTCAATCAGGAGGAAATATCTTCCATTATGAAACAGCCGAAAGCTAATCAGGTGCTGACAGTTAAAATCCCCGATGATAAAATCAGTAAGTATCTAAAACCTACTGCTACAGTAAAAGAAAAAGAGGATTTTCTTGCAAAGGCCGTTGAGTATTACGGAAAGCATCTTCAGAAGCAGAAAGACAGGGGTGCGAGATAATGACAGAAAAGATTTTATCCTTTTGGGAGTATGTGAAACTCAGAAGCTTATCTGTGCTGAGCGGTACTCGTGGTGAGTACAGACCGGGTAAAACGGAAGATTCGGATGCTAACGAATATTTCATCAACGGTGTCAGATATATTGTAACAAAAAAATTCAGCGCTAAAGAAAACAAAACAATGAAAGAAAAAATATCAGCTTTTATCGGAAGCGATTTTGCACATTTGACAAATGCCGATGATATAAATACACTTAATACAGAATATGTAAATTCGACTGCCGGAGAAGGGAGGATAAATGCAGTCAGATAATTTTGGCATAACAGCCATCTATTGCCGATTGTCCCGTGATGATGGTACAGACAGCGAAAGCAACTCAATCGGTAATCAGAAAAAGTTACTCTCACAAAAAGCAAAAGAATTGAAGCTTACCAACACAAAGTATTATGTTGATGACGGCTATACGGGTACGAATTTTAACAGACCGGGTTTTCAGGCAATGCTTGAAGATATTGAAATGGGATATGTAACAACCGTAATGGTAAAAGACTTATCCCGTCTCGGCAGAGATTATGTTTCTGTGGGTCACTATACGGATAACTTCTTTCCCGAGCATAACATCAGATTCATAGCGGTCAATGACTTAGTTGACAGTAATGACGGTGATAACGAAATCGCACCGTTCAAGAATATTATGAATGAGATGTATGCAAGGGATATAAGCCGTAAAGTCCGTTGTTCACACCGTATAAGAGGCTATCTCGGTGAGCCGTTATCTCAACCGCCTTACGGATATATGAAAGACCCGCAAAACAAGAAGAAGTGGATTGTTGATACCGAAGCTGCAGAAGTAGTCAAGAGTATCTTTGCAATGTGCATTGAGGGTAAAGGCAATGAAACTATTGCCCGAATACTTCAAGAAAACAAAGTGATGATACCGATGGCATATTGGCAGAGCAAAGGTCTTAACAAGGGCGGCAAGAAAACTCAGCCTGACCCGTATAAATGGTGTAAGACAACAGTACAGAAAATTCTTGCTCAAGGTGTTGCCGTGGAATACCTCACGGCATAACAAAAAAGAGCAGGTCAAAACCTGCTCGATACATAACAATATATATTTAATCAACTATGAGGAAATGTAAAAAAGAAAAGTGAGTATTCACTTGTGTTATGAATACTCACTATGGTCCGAGTGGCGAGACTTGTTCGACGACTCCGTCGCCGACACGCACACGTCGGCGAAAACAGTCCACCGGACTGTTTTCTTCCGCATAGCAAAGCTATGCTCCCTCCTTTTCAAGTCTCGCTAAAAACTATCAGAAAACAAAAAAATACAAGATAGCGAATGCTATCTTGTATTTTTGGTCCGAGTGGCGAGACTTGTGGGCTTTGCCCACAGTTTGCTACGCAAACACCCGATTATGTTCGCCTTCGGCGAGGGAGTTCAAGTCTCACTTACAGAAAAAAATAAAGCAGATAACCTAAAGGCTATCTGCTTTATTTGGTCCGAGTGGCGAGACTTGAACTCACGGCCTCTTGACCCCCAGTCAAGCGCGCTACCAACTGCGCCACACCCGGATAACGAATGATATAATATCATATCATTACGTATTTTGCAAGTGTTTTTTTATATTTTTTTATAAAATTTTGCATTAATTGCAGTTTTTTGAAATTCTTTTATATTTCAATTTCAACCGTATGTGGAAGGTGGTCGGATACTGCAATTTGCGGTACATCTGCCGATATAACTTTAATGTCCTTACTTACAAAAATATAGTCAATTTTCTTATAAGGATTAGTAGATGGAAAGGTGAGATACGGTTTGTTAAAGTATATGGAGGTGTCGACTAACTTTTCCTGAATAGGTTTCAAAATATCGTTGTCAGGTGTAACATTAAAGTCACCCATTAATACACATTTTTCGTCTTCGAGATTTTCGAGTACCGTATTAACTGCGTGAATATGTTCGTCGTGATTTAACCCGAAATGAGTGACAAGAACGGTAAGACCGTTATCATACCGTACTTTTAAAAGGCAACGGGGCTCATAAAGTTGAGTCCCTGTTTTTATTTCCTCTTCGGGTATGGGGATTACCTGAACATCTGAAAAAGGAATTTTTGACAAAATACCGTTACCGAAAGTACCTTCTTCAAGGGTACAGGCTTCGGCAAAATTGCAGTATGTAAGACCTGACAAATCGGCAAGTTTTTCGGTTTGCGAGTCATAGTCCGCCATTTCACTTTTGCCGTACATTTCGTTTAAGCCCACGATATCGGGTTCGCATTTTTTAATTACATCCGCTATTGCTGCGAAATCTATTTTCTTAGTGAAATAGTTCGTACAAAAAAGTGTGTTAAAGCTCATTAATTTCATAATCTTATATCTTATTCCAAATAAATTGTGAGGTTGCGTTTTCTTTGTGATAAATTTTACAGGGGTTACCCACAACTACGCTATGGTCGGGGATATCCTGCTTTACAAATGTGTTTGGGGCAATTACCACATCATTGCCTACGGTAATACCGCCTATAACTGTTGAGTTTATTCCTATTTGCACACAGTCACCGATTACGGGTGCTCCAACCGGATTACCTGTATTATTACCAATGGTTGAGCCCTTGTACATATTAACGTTTTTACCCAACACCGCAAAAGGTGACACGGTAATGTTATAGGGGTGAATCATACAAAAGCCTTCGCCGATTTTGGTATTTGTTTTAATTTCAATACCATATTTCCTGCAAAGACGGAATAATTTATACTCATAAAATAATTTAAGGGGTTTGAATTTGGCTTTCTGAGCACGGCGAAAATAGACCATATATCTTACTCTATGGTAAAAAATAAAATCTTTTATAAAAGCAAAAAAGAAAAGGTTTTATTGTCTCTTACGCGCATATAGTCGGAATACCAGGGTTTGTTTTTAAATTTCATTTTAATCACCCTTCAGAGTGCGTTGGATTTTAAACTATATATTTTTTAATTACGGGGATTTTATTTAAAATCAATGATATTAAATAAGAAACGACTGTGGTAAAAATTGTTATTGAGGGTACGGATAAAATCGGATGGAAGCTTGTGGTTTGAATACCAAAAGCGTGTAATACTTTGAGAATAAAAATATGCACAAGGAATGCACCAAAGCTATATTTTGATAGTTTGATAATTATTTTATTGAACTTATCATTACCCTTGACATTATATTTAAACCACACGAATATTGCTGTTGACATTAAAAGCACATTTATAGAGTTCGCACTATAAAAGGTCTCGGTTGATTTTCCTGCGTTTTTTGATGCCATTAAATTAAGCAAAATTGTTAAAATAAGTCCGAGTACACCAAGAATATATATGAGAGGCCTTTTCTTTTTATTGATTTCAGTTTTATTAATATAAAATCCGAGAATGAAATATGAAGTAAAACCAAAGACCAAATCCATATGGGAGTTTTTGAAAAGTGTGTTCACGTTTGCAAATATTAAGGCAACATTACCGCTTAGTAAGCTTGTTGAAACTAATTCTGTTTGAGTTCTTATGAAGCAGAAAACAAAGGATAATACTAAAAAATATTTTATCAGGTTATCACTTTTGGTTAATTGCTTTATAAGGGGTATGCACATATAAAGCCCTATAATCATAGGTAAAAACCAAAGGTGAACCGCACCTGAAATGAAATTGCCGATAATTTCAACGAAAGATATCTGATACCCTTCTTTGAAAACCAGATTGCCAATGGGGTCAACAATTGCATAAAATGCGGACCATACAACATAGGCAATAGCCATACGGGATATGTATTTTTTGTAAAGCATTTTTGTGGGAATTTCACGTGGGAGGAAGAGAGCGCCACTCATCATTACGAAAACGGGAACCCCCCATCGTGATGCACTGTTACAAATATTGTAAATATTCCATTCAGTACCGGCTAACTCAACATAAGGTAAGTTTTGTGCCGTAACGTGGAGAAGTATTATGGCTATTGATGCAAATACCCTTAAATAATCAAGGTGGTACTGCCTTTGGATAAGGTTATTATTTGTCATAGTAGGTTCTCCTGTATATGGTCATACTTTCTTTAAGGTTCTTTTAATTTTATTGATTACGCGATTTTTAAAGGTATTGATTCTTTGCTTGAAAAATAGTCCGTCGTAATATTTATTGGACTTTTTTATTTCTTTTGAGCTTGCGTTGTTTATTGTAAGATTCAATGCTGCCATTTCTTTTAAATAGGGTATAGATTTTGTGAAGCGTGTACCCCAGTGAACAATATCCGTTTTTGTGTTAAGCGGGTGGCAGTAAGCGTGGCGATTTGTTATATCAAGCTTAAATGCATTTTCAAACTCCCACCAGCATACAAGGGATGAAATTTCGTGGGGGATGGGCTTACATTTATTTACCGCCATACTCAAAGCCACAACCGGTTCGTCGCCGGGGGTTTCGAATTTGCCTTTGAATTTGTAATCGGCATAGTTTTTAGTGAATTCTTTAGCAGTATCAAATACTTTTTTTGCTTTTTCAGTACGACGTATATAATATATACCGCCGTGAAGACCAACCACATAGTCAATTTGTTTTTGCAAATCCTCATTCAGGTTTTCATATTCAAACCAACCGGTTTTATCTTCAAGAGGCAAAACTCTACCGTAGCAGCAAAAATCATCGGCATTTTCAAAAATATCAAAAAGGCGGTTGATATCGCTGAAGCAAAGACAGTCCGCATCAATAAATATATTTATATCGAAAGGAAGAAGGTCGAACATCTCCAGCTTATCTAAATATGAACGGGTGGCTTTGGGATACACCTTTACCACATCAAATTCTTTAGTATATTCGTTTTCTTCTTCACAGAGAACAGCAAAGGGAAGAGCATTTTGAGTTGTGAAACGATAAGAACGTAAAAGATTTCTTGCTATTTCGTAATATTGCTCTTTGCCTGTTGCAACAGTAATAAAGCCTTTGGTCATACTTTTCTCCTTTAATAAAATCTTGTATCAGTTTATGATAAAAAACTCGTGGATTTATTTTTTAAATATTTTTCTTTTTATATTCTCCACAGTTGAGTCGCCGATGATTTTTCGTAAAAATAACTTAGGTGCCTGCTTTATTCTTTCTTTTTTATGCATATTCCAGCGTTTTTTGGTGTTCTGTCTTTCTTCATCACTTGCCCACGATAAAGTGAAGTGATGAATTGCATATGTGTTTGGTGTGATAACGATTTCCCCTGTGTGGGTATGCTTGGCGCAAAAATACTCCGGAGGATATATTGTTACACCGGCAACATTCTGGATTTCGTTGCTTTCGGTATTGAGGTTACCCTTTTTTCTTAACAGGTCCGTGGTTATAGGTGAGTTTATTAACGGTGCTTTTTGTTCCGAAAGGTTAATGCTATCATAAAAGTCCAGGTTTTCTTTTATGAATGCGGTTCCTTTTTCTGCACCGAGCCCTAAACCGTTACTTACCATAAAGGTTGTATCTATACCCATAAAGCAGCTGTTATGTAATAAATCATCCAACGGCTTGACAAGCTCTACGTCCGTATCAAGATACACTCCGCCGTGCTCATAAATGATTTTAAGTCGTGCATAATCACTGAGAAAAGCCCATTTTTTTTCATTATACATTTTTTCGCAATAGGGGGAGCATTTTATGTTGAAATTACTTTCATCCCATCGAACTATTTTATAGTCGGGGCAATATTTTTCCCAACTATCCATACATTTTTTTGCTGTTTTGGGTAGCGGATTTCCGCCAAACCAACAGTAGTGAATAACCTTCGGAATACTCATTTTTTAGTCCTCATACAAAAACAAAATTTAAATAAATGTTTCAATTGCTTATATCTTTTGTTATCTATCAGTTTGCTTTTTTATATATCTCTCTAATCGGAATATAATTCGTAGGGGCTTGGGGTATAATACACCAATTACCATATTGAATGTCCAATCTTCATTAAGCTCTATAAGCTTTCCTTTACTCTTCATAAAGTTTTTTAAATGCTTTTTAAGCTTCTTTGATTCGTCAGCCCATTGGGGGTTCTCACGGAGACTATAATATATTTCTGCACACACTAATGCGTATTTTATATAAATTGTTTTTTTCATTTCATTAAGATCTGTGGTATCAAAAAATTTCATCTGTTCTTCAAGTGCCCACAAACGATCTAAATTTTTTAAAGAAAATTTAATTTGCATAGTGCTGTTAGGGTTAAGTCTGTAAAAATATAACTGTTCGTTTGTTATATTAACGAATTCAGTTTCATTAATCCATTTAAAAACCGCAGCGGTGTCCTCATATATTCTTCCTGATGTGAATAAAAATTTTTCAACTATTTCCTTTTTTATGAGCTTTGCCCACACTACCCAATACTGATAAAAGTCGTTATACATTGAAATTAATTCTTTTTCAGTCACAGGACACTTATTAAAACTGTAATCGCTTTTCGGAGAACTAAATCCGGCAGGTAAACTAACGCCTTTACACAAACCGCACATAGATATTTTAGTAGTTTCATCCACAGCACTATATAAAATTTCTAACATCTGAGGATGGATTAAATCGTCGCTATCCACAAAATGTATCCACTCACCTTTGGCTATTGCAATCGCATTGTTTCTTGCTGATGCTTGTCCCTGGTTTTCTTGATGGATTATGGTTATTCTTTTGTCTTTAACTGCATATTCATCGCAAATAGTGCCACTGTTATCTTTTGAACCGTCATCAACTAAAATCAACTCAAAATCAGTAAATGTCTGCGCTAAAATACTATCCACACATTCGTGTAAATATTTTTCAACATTATAAACAGGCACAATTACAGAAATTTTTGGCATATGAAAAATACTCCTTTTAAATAATCCTTCAAAAGATATATCGAGAGATTTATCTTATAACATTATCTTTGATAAAACCTCATTCCATCAAGCTATATAGTTTTTCGATTTCCTTTTTATTATCATTAGCATCTTCTTTTTTTAAAGCATCTATAAATGATTTTTTTAAATCAGGATTTATTATAAGTGACTCTATCGCGTTACATATTTCTTCTGCAGAATCATTTGCGGTGATTATACCGGTAACTCCGTTTTCTATCTGCTCGCTCATTATACCCGCATCGGTTGTAACAATAGGTTTATTTAAAATTTTTGCTTCACTTACAGTCAGCCCCCATCCCTCCGTCTTTGAGGTCTGAACATAAATATCGCAATTTTTTATGTATGGATATGGGTTATCCTTTCTTCCGCATAACACAACATTATCGGATACACCATATTGTTTGATTTTGTCTTCAAGTTCTTTTTCTAAGGGGCCCTCACCCACTAAATACCATATGAAACTGTAGCCTTTTTTTTGAAGTATATCAGCCACCTGTGGAATTACAGCTTGTCCCTTTTCTTTGCTTATTCTTCCTACTGTTACCAGGACAACTTGCTTTTCAAATGTTCTTAATTCTAAGGGGTGTTTATCTGCAAGTTTTTTTATAAGGTCAGGATTTATGATGTTATAAAAAATGTCTGTTTTAGAAATTAACTTTGGAAACATCGTTTGTGTTTCTTCTTTTAGATGTCCGGAAACACAAAAAACTTTATCAAAATCACTATACCAATTATTAAATTTAGGGTTAAATATAGTAAAACTTTGGTGTACCCATAATATTTTTTTATATGAGTTGGTACGATGTAAGCAATTTACAACAGAGTTTACATCAAGTGCTTGATAAGCAATAGCAACATCAAATTGCTCAGGGTGTTTTGTCATGCTTTTTGTACGATACTTTAACCCTTCATAATAGTTGTTTTTTGATGATATTATTGCCTTAATTCTGAATATTAAGGTTTTTAAAAGGTTAAGCAAATCAAAATTTTTCAAATGTTTTTTTACCAAAAACTTAAAATCCTCTTGCTCTAAAACAACCACATGAGCTTTTTTCTCCAGTAAATGTGTCCATTCTCCCTCTCTGTTTGGTAAAAAAACAGTTATTTCGTATTGATCAGGATCTATTACATCTATAAGCTCTAACAAGGATTTTTCAAGCCCACCCGCCACAAACTTATTTGTAAAAAATGCTATTTTTTTCATAATACCACACTCCGGTATGTTTTATAAAAACTACTTGTCTTCCAAAAACTGTTTGTGCTATAAACTTGTTTTCAGTATTCTTGTTTCACTTTCGATTTATATTTACTATTTAGAGAGTATATTATTGAGCTTTCTTTTTAACCGTACATAATATGAGGGTTCCAAGCAATCTCTTACCAATCGTTCAAAGTTTTGTTTTCCTAAGTTCTTGAAAAAATATCCTCTGAAATTATGTTCATAAACCGATTTGGTCATAGCACTATTACTTGCAATTGCTGAGTCAAAGGAAATTTCTTGAATCCAGAGTTCTTTGTTAACCTGCTCAAAAAGTCGGTTTCCTTTTTCTGATTGAATGAAAACTACCGAAACACCTTTATCGTCGGTTATGTCGGGCAAAATATTTTTTATTCCCCAAAGGTCACCCATCGTAATATCGCTGTTTCTGTTTACGGTTTTAAATTTGCAGTTATAGCAGGTTTTTCTTAATGACACATTTTGTAAAAAGGCTTTCATAAATACATCATTATAGTGAATATTTGAATATTCTTTTTGGTTTACAAACTCTAATTTAGAGGAAAAATAAGACCAACCTTTCGATTTATCTCTGAAAGAGGCTGAGCGAACTTTTGAAGAAAAAGTCTTTTCCTGGTGCTTTATGTATTCCTGCCAAGCCTTTGGAGAAGGAACTCCGTGGCAGATAAAATCAAGCGTAAATAAATTTTCATAAGGCTTTTTCAAGTAGCACAATAAACCCTCTACCTGGCAAGGTGTACCGCAAAACAAAACAGGTCTTTGGGTATCTAAGTGTGTTTTTATTTCTCTGAAACAAAACTTTGTATCACATTGAACATATTTAGAACCTTGAAGCATGTATAAATCTTCTATCGATTCTACGCCTTTATGGTTTAAATATAAATTTTCATCGAAGGCTGCTCCATATACAATACCGCCATGTTTTATAATATGTTTCGCTATTGTATAAAACAGTCCTCCGGAGGAGCTACTACTACGTACATTATCATTTTTTGAATAAACAGCATAGGGCTGTACAGCCTTGTTCTCTTTTGGTTTGTTATTTATTACAGAGCAAACCTTTTCACAAGCCTGACAATTTATACAGATATTTTTGTCAATTTTAGGGTGCAGAAAGCCGTCCTTATCCGCAATCATATTCAAGCAATTTTCAGGGCATATATTGGCGCAAGCACCACAGCCAACGCAATCAATGTCAGGAAGCATTAAATTTTTACATCCTTTCTGAAAAATTTTTTAAAAATTTGAGTTGCAGGTTTTTTTATCAAGTTTCTTTCAGAATCGTTCATACCAAGGAACCAGACAGAAACAGCAAATACAAGTATGTACAATACGCCGAAAATCAAAAATTCCGGTAAGGTATCTACTTTAACAAATTTAAGTATAAAAATACCAAACAAAACAGGGATTATTTCTGATGGTAAAATTGATATAATGCTCTTCCAGAATCTGAACATATTAAGACCAAGCTTTTTGTGATAATAAATATTCATAATAACAACATTTGCCAGGATAATACCGATTGACGTGCCGATTGCACTACCGATTATTCCAAAGTATTTACACAGAGGTATACTTATTCCAAGGTTGAAAAATGCCATTATTACATACATCACAGAACGGAATCTATGCTTGTTTTTTGCTCTTTGGATTTCTATTCCCATATTCTGAATTAACGGCAGCGTAACAGGGGCACACAATATCAAAACAACCTTGTACGCTTCCTCATATCCCGGTCCTGCATAGTAACCGACTATAAAGAATTTTCCGAAGAAAACGAGACCGGTGAAAATTAAAGATAAAACAAAAAATTGGATTCTTCCGACTTTAATCATCAAATCGGTTAAAAGCTCATCGTCCGTTTCTGCCGAAACCAATTTGTTTACTCTCGGGGAAAAAACGTTTGAGATTGTGGAGGAAATGGTGACATAATAATTGTTCAAAGAAGCACCGATTGAATAAACAGCTACAGCTGCGGCACCATAAAATCTGGCAATTATATATTTATCTATACTCCAGTTTATCTGGTCAACAATCTGGTTTAAAAATATAAAGAACGAAAAGGTGAACATACTTTTCAGCATATTAAGCTGAAAACCGCTGAATTTGAATTCGAATTTTAATACTTTAACTGAATAAATAATCGTTACCAGTGTGTTAATCAGTGTTAAAACAAATATTGCAATTGTAATTGCAACGGAACGGAAACCCATAAACAGCAAAGATATTTTTGCTACGTTGTTTAATATGATAAAAACGATGCTGACAACACGGGAAAAAAGAAATCTTTCATGAATAATTATGTATGAACCAAATACAGAAGTGGGCAATGTAATAGCCATAGAAAGAACTGATATAAACATAAGCTTTTTGGCTATACTTAATTCGTTTTCTGTTATTTCATTACCCAAAACGCTTCTCGCATTAAAAATAATTGCCATACCAACAAAAAAAACGATTAACGCTATTACGCTGAAAATCGTAATGTACATACCGTTAAGCTTAGCTACACCGTCTTCGTTGGATTCTTTTTTCCTTTTATAATAAAAATAATTATATGAGCCACCCAAGCCCAGATTCAATAAGCTTAAGTAACCTATAATCGCGCTGGAAAGTGACATTATACCATATTCATCCTGCCCTAACATTCTGATAACAATGGGGGTGAATATAATACTTATTAAATTAGATAAAATCATTTGTGCGTACGATAAAATCACACCTGATTTAAGCTGGTTAACTTTCATTTTCTTCCTCTTATCTGAACAACAGTGATTTTACGGCATCAACACAATTTTTGTGATTAGCCATATATTCGGGGATTCTGTCTTTTAAAAATTCTCTTGCACTTTTTTCGTTATAAAGCAAATTCTTAAAATCATTTAAAAGCAGAGTTTCGTTTTCCATATTCTGAATATTACAAACATAGCCTTCTGCAGTACCGAACAAATCCTTAGCAATGCCTATAGATTTTTCGGAATAACCGACTACAAGTGTGGGCACACATGTTGAATAAGCCGCAATTGTTGAGTGTGTTCTTGCACCCACAAATACTTTGCATTTTGAAATCAGGGACTTTAATTGGCAACAGTTATATCCGTCATTTACAGCAAAGACTCTTGGCTCATTACTAAAATGTTCTTTCAGTTTATTTGCAAGAAGAATGTCGTTATTGATTGTGTCATTGGGGAAAATAACGTGGGGAATAAGGGCTATATCATAATCTGTTTCAGCTAAAATCCAATTAATCATCACAATATAGTTTCTTAATCCCATACCTTTTTCAGAGCAATAGAAAACGAAAGGACTTATATTGATACCGATTATATCCTTATTGCGATTTTCCCAATGTGTTTCTTCCGGCTTCAAAGCAAATGCGGGATCGGGAGCGAGAACTATTTCTGTTTTAACAGAATTTTTCTTTAACATCTCAAGGGAAATGCTTTCACGTACATATATTAAAGAATAATTATTTAAATCCTCTATAACATCGGGTGTAGACCTTTTATCTGACAGCGTTGCCCCCCACAAAACTGTTTTTGTTCCCTTTTTATTAAGCCAATAATTGGTAGCTGCTAATTCTCTTCTTGCACCACTGTCATAGCAGTAATTATCCCCGCCAATAGAGAGGGCAACTTCACCCTTGTTATACATATATTCGTATCTTTTTTTACCAAAAAATCTGTAATACATTTTTTCATGGTCTTTATAAAGATGTGAATGGGCTCTGTAAAAAATTCCTAAAGGAGAATTCGGTTTAACGGGAGTTTCGTTAACGGGCTCAATTTTGACTATTTTATTAAGTTCATAGTCTAAATCGCCCTGAATATTATTAGAAAACAGTAAAGTTTTTTCTTTTTCTAAAGAAAGCAAATCTACGGTTGAGCGGACTATTGCCTCGCAACCGTGATTATATGCTGAGCCATGCGCATACAGTATTGCGTCTTTCTGGTTCATTTTTTCACCCTTCTTTTATAGTATTTTTTATATAGAAGATATAATTTTTTGATTTATACTGTGAAAATCGTAATTCATCAAAGCTTTTTTACAAATTTCAAGTTTTTCTCCGCTTTTGTATAAGCTTAAAAGGTTTTCATAAACAAATTCTGTATTTGTGTCACATAAAAATCCGTCAATTCCGTTTTCAAGTTGATTCCCAGTCGCCGAATAGGTTGCAAGAATCGGTGTGCGAGGATTTCTGCGTGTTATTTGAATTACATAGTTTATCCTGTTAAAAAATATTGTCAAGATTTTTCAGTATTTCTTCGTTGCGTTTATAAAAATCCTCTTTGCCGATGGCGTCTGTTATTTTTTTTAGCAATTCTTTATCGTTCAATACTTTTTCTATTGCATTTGCAATGGATTCGGCGGTTGTATCACAAAGAACGCCATTCACTCTATGTTGAATTTGCTCTTTAGCAGCCGCTTTTGTGGCAACAATAGGTGTTCCTAAAATTTTTGCCTCCATTATTGCGACGCTGTGACCTTCAAAACGGCTTGGTTGCACCAACAAATCACTTTTTGCAATATACGGATAAGGGTTGGATTGCATACCTAAAAGCTCAATATGGTCTTCAACTCCGAAGGTTTCAATTTGTTTTGTTAAATCTTTTTCAATAGGGCCACCGCCCACAACCCACCATTTGAAATTTGCATAACCTTTGTTAATAAGAATTTTACAAGCCTCTATTGCAAGGTCCATGCCTTTTTCGGGGGAAAGGCGACCGCAGGAAACGATATTGAATTTATCTTCTGGAAATTCAATATCAATACTTTCTTTACTGCGTTCTTTTATATCGTCAACATCTATGATGTTGTTGATTGCTATTATTTTATTTTTATATTGATGACGAAAATCTCGCAACGCTTCCGCCTGTGAGTAGGATACAGTAATAATTTTACTGCTTTTTTTATAACCGTATTTATCGTGATAAACCTTACGCATTGCTCCGTGATGGTAAAACATCAGGAATTTATCAGCCGAAATTCCACGTACTGCCGTTTCGGCAACTACATCGCTGTATATTACCGCGGTGTCAAAATGCTCGGACTTCATTTGCTCTTTTATGTATTTGGAATAAAGCCTTGTTTCCAAAGCTTTGAAGAAGAAACAAAGGACTTTCCATATAAAAAGACGGAAGCGTGAGGCATTCTGTGGCTTTTCGAGGAGATGAAAAAGTCGGGAATATTTATACGGCTCTTTAAAAGATATAAGCTTATCGCGGTCAGCTATTATAAGCTTACATTCCTTCGGGATACGGTGCGCCATATCAGTATAATTATATGTAATAAGCAAGGTTACGTTGAATCTGTTGTAATCAATGCTGTTCAACAGATTAACCAATGCAGATTCAATACCGCCAATCCACAGGGCGGTAGAAACGAAAATAATATTCTTTTTCATAATTATTTTTCAAAACTGCTCTTTTCCGGTAGTATTTTTTTAAACGAATTGCGAATTTTATATGAAATATCATCAAAATCAACGGTTGCTCCAGGGTCGTTTATACAAATCATATCGTGCTCTTGATTTTCGATAATATCACAAAGTAAGGCAACCATATGCTCATCTGCACCGAAAACGATGTTATCTGTGCAGTAGGGGTGGAAGTTACCACTTGCCACTTGCCACCAGAGCATAATCCACTGATTAAGGTCGGAGCTTTGGCGGAATTTGTTGAATGAGGTTGAGTTTAAAATATCCGGCTCTTTTTCCCATACAGTTTCGAAGGTTTTTTTACAATATGCACCGGGTGCGTGAAGATTCTCAAATCCGTAAAAGAAATCGGGGAAAAGCTTCCACAACATAAACGAGCGGATATTGTCCTGCCAACGGTAGGCTTTATTAAGATACTTATCTTTGTAAAGATTAAATTGTGTGCGTTTATTAAAATGCTTGTTTATAATACCCATATTGTTGGCACTTGCCTGTTTCCAGATACCTGTTTCACCTATAAAGGGCATAGGAACTTCTCTTCCGTAAGTACAGGGAAGACCATCTTTAAAGAAAGACTCCTCTGACATAGGTCGAAGAATAAACATATCATCATTAAAGTAAACGAAATTTTCTGCCAAATCAGGTATACGGTGTAAGTTTACCTCAAGGGCATGGGAGCTGAATGTAGGCAAAGTACCCTCGGGCATAAAATCCGAATGTTTGACAATATTGAGCTTAGGGTTAGATGTATCGAGGAATTCGGGCAAATGACCCCAGGTTACAAAGTGGATTTTACGAACCCAGGGAGTAAAATTCTCGATAGCTCTGAACCAATAGGGCATAAGACCCCAGTCGCGGAATCTGTTGACAGAGTTACTGTCATCTGTTTTTTGCGGGGAGTATTGAGCTTTTTCTTTTTGCCAGGCAGGGTCATTGCCATCCACCCAGAGAACAACAAAATCAATCATAATAAATCCTTCGTTAATTACCCCTTAGCTTTTGGTAAAGGGCAGTTTTCTTGACAATTACGGCTACTTTGTGGCGTAATTGTATTTTTTTGTGTCGTTTTATAATGGTCTTATAATTTTCATTTTTTAAATCGTTAATGAGCACATCGTCCGTAACGCAATCTGAAAATCTACCGGTTTTGATGGTCTCAGATAAGAGTTTTAATGTCTCCATATCCCCATAATAAGCCTTTTGACTTATGAACATTTTATAAAGTGCAAATAAAACTTCTTCACCTTGAGGGAAAGAAAGATTGAAATTTTCTTTAAGAGAAAGTGAAAGTTCTTTTTCGAGATTATAAAATGGTGTCAGGTAAGTATTTATATCGGGTATTCTGTCCATTCGGGTGTATGCACGCGTATCGTCATCGGGTTGATGATAATGATAAAGCGCATCCTTAATAAAGAGGATGTTTTTGGTGTAGTTAAGATACCCGAGGACGAACAAAAAGTCCTCCATAAGGAAAATATCTTTGTTGAAATAAAGATTGTTTTCTTTTATAATCCGGGTTTTGAATATTTTATTGCAAGCGGAAGAAAGTGAGTTGCAATTGAACAAATTAATAAAATCGTTACTCCACTGAGTCGGTTCGAAAATACCTTCGTGAGTGTACGTCAGTACATCACTACGATAAACAGAATTGTTTTTGTAATAATCGAAGCTTAAGCCGAAAATGAGTAAGTCGGGGTTGTTTTCTTCGAGTAATTCACAGGGACACTTGAAACCCTGAGGCTCGTAAGTATCATCTGAATCCATAAACAGAATATATTCGCCATTTGCTTCGTCGATACCACGATTACGAGCAGAGGAAACGCCGCCGTTTTCTTTGTTGATACAAATTACGTCACGGTGTTTTTCAGATAATTCATCGCAAATTTTCTTTGTATTATCTTTTGACCCATCGTTTACAATGATTATTTCAAAATCAGAAAGTCCTGAGGTGAAAACACTGTTTACTGTATTTTCAATAGTTTTTTCGCAATTATATGCGGGGATAATTATACTGTATTTCATTGTGTCGGTGCCACCTCCCAGAAGAAACGGTAGTTGGTATAGTCGTCAATGGCTACCGAAGGAGGAACCATTGCGCTGGTACTGTAAAACCAGATACCAAAAGCCACAAGGAAGACAATAAGCATTTTAGTCATAGAGGTATCAAAGACTATTTTTGGCTCCATTCTGAAAGGATAAGTTACTTCTTCAAAATCCACAAAGAGCATGGGTATATAAAGAATAACAAATTGGAAATAGTAGTCTGCGAGTCTCGTGAAAACGTTATCGTAACCACAGAACATCTGGAAAATAGCCGCAACGCCTATAAGCATAAAAAGCGACGAAAAGTGCTTACCTTGGAAGCCCCTCATTAAAGCTCCGACAACAAGCATAAGTAACATCATTATAAATCGTGTTCCGAGGAATGTGTCGGCTGCGAAATCCTTATCCTCGTAATAGGCATCCTGAAGAGCCGTAACTATAGGTTCACGTAGCGCGAAAATTGTAATTGCAGAAACCACATACCCTATAATCGTTTTGAAATTCAGCCTGAGTTTTGAAATAAGGTATGCGGGAAAGAATGCCAGTGCCGGTAGATGTATTATTGAGGCAATTGCCGTAAACAGTACGAATAGCTTTGGTTTTTTCTCAATAATACAAATGTAGGAGAGCATAAGAATAGCCATTGCAAGTGATTGCTTTACCGCACTGAATCCGAAAACATAGAAACCGAGACAGTTCCACATTGTATAGCTTAGCCACGGGATGGGAGAATATTTATATATAAGAATTGCAACGATAACCTCAATAATAACAGCTATCAAAAATAAGAAAAACTGATAATTGCCGTCAGTTATATGGCATACCGCTTTCATTAACCATTGGAAGCCGAAGTTTCGTCCTTCTTGAAAAACATCTTCACTGAACCAACCCAGGTATCTGTATTCCTGGAAAAGAGTGTTATAGCGGATTAAGTCACCGGTCAGGAACTGATACCTGAGACCGCTGACTAAAGCATGAAGTATTGCCGTAATAACAATATACGTTTTTCGTGATTCCTTTTTCTGCGATAATATTAAGCCGAGCAAAATTGTCGCAGCAACAAGGATGTAGTAAATAGATTTTCCCATAATACTCCGTCCGGGTATCAGATACCCAAGGTGTCAAAAAATAAGTTTTCTGTTTGGGCAGTCAGTTTTTCTTTTGAAAACTGTTGTCCGCGTGTTTGTGCTTTTTTTGTGTATTCGTCAAGTAATTGCGGATTGCTGAGTATTTTTCGTAAACCTTCAGTAAATGCCTCGTCATTATTTTCCGTAATAATGCCGTATTCATTTTCACCTAAAAGTTCATCCATACCACCGCAGTCCGTGGTGACAACAACTTTCCCTAAAATCAAACTTTCTGTAACAAATGTGCTTAAACCTTCATAATCGGATGAACAAACTGATAGATCGGCAGTTTTAATAAATGGGTAAGGATTATCGTAGAAACCAAGCAATTTCACATGGTCTTGAATAGCATATTCTTTAATAAGATTTTCAATTTCATGGCGTAAATTTCCTTCGCCCAGTATCCATAACTCAAAATCAAAGCCTTCATTTAAAAGCGTTTTTACTGACTTTAAAAGTCTGGGGTAGTTTTTTGGTGTTGATAATCTGCCGACAGCCAAAAGAGTGAGTTTTTCTTTTTTTATGCCGGCAGGTAAATCACAGATAGCTTTTTGTATTATTTCGTTATCATCCACTGTGTTATATATAACTTCCGATGGTGGAGTGCTTCCGAAAAGTTCTGAAAAACTGTAGTGCACATTTTTAGATACACAGATGACTTTGTCGAATTTTTGGTACCATAGTTTTGTTTTTGCAACATACTCGCTGACATCGTCTGTATTTTTTTCTAAATTACAGTGCACCCACGCCAATTTTTTTGCTTTTTTATTGGTCGAGCCTGCCATAATTTTGGTGGATGCCGCTTCAAGGTAAGCTACCTCAATATCATAATCGTCTTTTATGTGTAGCGGATAAACAAGACCTGTAGCTGCTTCGGCTCTGAAAATTAGTCGGGATATAGAATTTTGGGTTTTGTAACAATATCTATAGTTAATTTCCTTGTTAAGATAATCGGAAACATCTTCTTTGAAAGTGGTTTGTACGGTGATTTCGAATTTATTATAATCCATTGAGTTCACAAGATTTCTCAAAACCTTTTCGGCACCGCCGCCTATTAAAGTGTCTATGTAAAATAAAATTTTAATTTTCATAAATACTGTACACCTTTTCCATTGCGGTTTCCAAATCAAAGCCCGATGCTTTTAATTCGTTCGAATAATCCTTATCGGGTTGTCGGTTAACGGATAAAATTTTATTAATCCAATCGCTTCCCGGGTCTTTAAGTGACAGGGGATGGATGAGCTCCGTTAAGAAAACGTCCGGAGGAACTGTATCGGAAATAATACACGGAAGTCCGTTAGCCTGTACTTCGAGAATTGACAAGGGAAGCCCCTCGTAAAGAGACGGGAACACAAAAACATCCATTGCGCTCAGGTAATCCTGAACGTTGGTTACGTTACCTACGAAGATTACTTTGTCATAGACACCAAGTTCCTTTGCGGTGTTTTCGAGTATCTGACGATCGTCCCCATCGCCTATAAGCATAAGAACCGCATTATCTCTTAGCTTTAAAATCCCGGGCATAAGTTTTAATATAAATACTTGGTTTTTAACCTCAGCCAATCTACCTGTATGCCCTAAAACAAATTTATCGGAAATGTTAAATTTGTTGCGGATTTCATCACGTTTTATTTGTGAAAATGAAAAGAATTTTGTATCTATGCCATTGAGTATAAGATTACCGCGTTTTTTATATGCTTTCTTGCCATAAAGTCTTATACCCGCTTTTTCACCACAGGCAACAAGGTCCGTAGAGCAAGAGAGAATAAGTTTTCTCATAACGCTTTCGTAAACAGTTTTAACTAAACCGTTGCCGTCAATAAGAGCCGAGTGTGCGTGAGAAACTCTTACGGGAATTTTCATTTGTTTTGCCGCAAGCATAACCCAACCAATACTGAACATAGTGTGAGCGTGTACTACGGTATAGGGGTATTTTGACATAAGTTTCTTGAGAGCTTTGAAGTATTCTCCGTAATTCTCGGAGGGTTCGCGAAATTTGAAAATTTTGCAACCCTTTGCTTCAACCTCTCGACCGAAATCACCTATATCATCATCAAAAATAACGTAATGTGTTTCGTATTCTTCGGGATTTCCGTAAAGACCGATATCCCTGCAAACTTTTTCTGCACCGCCGATAGTAAGGTGGGCGGCAATCTGAAGAATGTATTTCATAAAAAATCCTATCTGGTCAACACCCATGCCATGGCATCAAGCAGGGGAGTCAATCTTAATTTAACCGGTAAACTTATAAGTGTACAGAATTTACCGGGGGGATATTTGAATTTTTGTTTATTGACTTGTTTACAATAGGTGTCAAGTTCTTTTAATCTCTTGAAAAATCCTACATCGTTTCTATGTAAATATTTAGCTTTAGTATACACCGCACGCATATTATCAAAATGAATTGCTCTTACAAGCATATCCTTTTCATTTTCAGTTGCGTTTGATTTTTCGATAATGTCAAAAAGATATTCTTCTGCTATACGAATCTGGTCGTCGAGATTATCTCTTTTTTGTCTTGAAAGAGATTCGCCGTTTTCTAAACTTACCCAATAAATCAAGTCGGAAACGATGCACCATTTTTTAACATTGAGTGAAAAAACAATGTTGAATGTGCGGTCTTCACCAACGCATAAATCGGGATGAAATCTTATATGATTTTCCTCAATAATACTGCGCTTATAAACTTTATCAATGGGTTTATTTATGTGCTTGTGACACATATGGTTTATAATCTGAGTGAAAATTTCACCGTGGTCTTCGGATTTGAAATCAGTTTGAATGCGGGGCTTCTCGGTTTTTCCGTCAGTGTAGTTCTGAGAATACTGGAATAAATCCCAGTCATCGTGTTCTTCCAAGGATTTCACAATAGTCGAGAAATAATTGTCGTAGACCCAATCATCACTATCGACAAAAACCACATATTCGCCACGGGCAATATCAAGACCCATATTACGAGCCGTTGAAACACCGCCGTTTTCTTTTTCCACATATCTGATTTCACTGTATTTTTCTGCGTATTCTTTGCAGATTGTACCCGAAGAGTCGGGGGAACCGTCATTTATAACGATTATTTCAACATCACTGTGGGGTTGATTAAGTAAACTGTCAAGGCAACGGCGTATGGTACTTTCTGCCTTGTAAACAGGAATAATAACGGAGAGTTTCATTATGTATTAAACCTCTACTGTCTCTTTTTGAGGAGTGCACTCGTCAAGTATTTCTTTGATGACGGGTTCAATTACTTCTACTCGATATTTTTGTACATAGGTAATATTTGTTGTACCGATTTTTTCTCTGAGGGTTTTATTTTCGGTGAGCTTATTTAAGTTTTCGGCAAAGGCATCCACATCCCTGGGACCACACATATATCCCGTTATGCCATTTTCAACATAATCGGGTACACCCTGTACGTTAGAGGTTATAAGGGGTAAGCCTGAAGCCATAGCCTCCAATGATGCTAATCCAAGACCTTCACGGATTGAGGGATGTGCAAAAATATCACAAGCACTCATTATTTCGGGTATATCCTGGCGGTAACCTAAAAAGAAAACCTGGTTTTGTAATTTGTTCTTGTCAACAAGGTTTCTTAGTTGGTTTTTTAAGACTCCCTGACCGCAGAGTATGTATTTGATATGGGGATTATTAAGCTTTGCGATAGCACGAATAATTGCTTGGTGATTTTTTCTTTTTTGTAATTCACCAACTGATAAAACGAGAATATCGTCCTCGGCAATATTTAACTGTGCTCTTTTTTCTTCTCGTGAAATTACGCCTTCACGATTGGAAAAGTCCACACCGATACCGTCAATATGCTTTATAACGGGTGTAAAAGTGTGCTTTCTAGCCCAGTTATAATCCTCCCAGTTGATGGTGACTAAGATATCATTGAATTTAGACATTATGATTTCCGTAGGAGCCCACATTAACCAACTGATAAGGGGAGCACCTTTGAAAAAGTGGAAACCGTGGGCCATATAGAGGACCTTGGTTCCTTTTTTACGTGCTTTGCGTGCAGCAAAACGGGTCATAACACCCATTACAGGCTCGTTTGTCCATATAACATCATAAGTATTTTCGCTCAAGAGTTTTTTCAAATCACCATAGCCTTTAAGGTTATTGGGTGAAAAAGGACTACGCTGCAGACGTAAAGTGTGGATTTTTGCCACATCACCTACGGTATTTTTAACGTCTTCAAGCCTGTCACCTACAACGGAACAAGCAAGTTCAACGTTGAAACCGTTTTCTGCAAGGTAGCGTATATGGGGTACCATAAACTGAATTGTCATCAGGTCGGTACATGTAAGAAGAACACGCTTCATTACTTCACCTCAAATATAATTCGTTCAGCAATTTTTTTGCCACTCATACCATACTGGTGGCGTAAATATTTCTGGTCACCTACGAGGGTGCAATATTGGTCATTCATACCGATTCTCACAAGTCTTGCGTGGTTGGGAACTTCCGCTAAGACTTCCGCAACGGCACTACCGAAACCGCCCGGAAGATTATGCTCCTCACAGGTTACGATAATATCGTGAGTTGAGGCAATTTCTTTAATGACTTTTGTGTCAATGGGTTTTACGGTGGGGAAGGTATAAACAGTGGGGTTTATACCGGATTTTCTGAGAATATCCTTTGCTTCTTCAATTTCTTCGAAAATTGCACCTGTTGAGAAAATAGCAATTTTTTCACCCTTTGAAACGGGGATTGCTTTACCTATTTCAAAGTCGGGAAGTGAGCTGTGGATTTGTTTTTCTCCGCCTCTGCCAAGACGGACGTAGCAGGTGCCGGGGTAGTCGGCAATAGCACGTGTTACTGCCTCCGCTTCAACAAGGTCACCCGGACAGAAAATGGTAACATTGGGGAGGGAACGCATAATTGCAATATCCTCAGTAGCGTGGTGGCTCATACCCAGGGAGCCGTAAACGAAACCGCCGCCAACACAGATAACCTTTACATTTGCATCGTGATAAGCACAGTCATTACGGATTTGTTCAAGACATCTGAGTGTGGGGAAGTTGCCGATGGAATATGTGAACACGGTTTTTCCCTCTAAAGCCATACCTGCCGCAACGGATGTAAGGTTCTGTTCCGCGATACCGGCATTTACAAATTGGTTGGGGTGTGATTCCCAAAAAGGCTTAAGCACACCGAAACCTAAGTCACCCGACACAACTTCTATGTTTGGATTTTTATCCGCAAGTTCTGTGAGGGTTCTGATGAAAGTATCTCTCATAGTTGCTTTTCCTTTCCGAACCAAGTGGGTTTATATGTAGCGGACATTGTGTGGTCCTTAAAGATATCTGCATCCTCAGGCGGGATTGCAGGATTTATAATACCATCGGGAGTGTAAGGGTCTTCTACGCCGTCTGGTTTTGCTTTGTGTAGTTCGCTTACCGCCATATCATATTCCCAACCATCGTGGGGGAATCGGTAATGCCATAAAATGTCATTTTCCATATATGAAACGCCCTTGCCTTTAATGGTGTTAGCGATAATTACCGTGGGTTTTCCGTTGGCTTGTATGCTTTTTAAAGACTCGCGGCATTGGTCGTGGCTATTTCCGTCTATTTCAATTACATTCCAACCGAAACTTTGCCAGATTCCTGCGAGGGGAGTGGAGGAAAGGGTATTATCACAGAAATCAAGGCTTTGCATTTTGTTGTGGTCAACAATGCATATAAGATTATCCAGACCGAAATGAACGGCAAATAAAGCGGCTTCCCATACGGAGCCCTCGTTACATTCACCATCACCTAAAATCACGTAGTTTTTGTGGCTTTTGCCATCCTGTTTTGCGGCTAAAGCCATACCTGCGGCAGCAGAAAGACCGTGACCTAAAGAGCCTGTAGAAAAGTCTACGCCGGGTACGTGGTGTGATACGTGCCCGGACAGTCTGCTACCGTTCTGGTAGTGTGTTTTTAATTCTTCGGTTTCAAAGAAACCGCTTTCTGCAAGAGCGGCATATATAGCGGCACCTGCGTGACCTTTTGATAAAATGAAACGGTCGCGGTTTTCTGATTTGGGATTTTCAATGTCGAAATTAAGAATTTCGGCGTATAGTACGGCAATTACATCCGCAACAGACATAACTGCACCAATGTGGCTACCACCTGACAGATGGGTCATTTCTACGCCGTGGCGTCTTATTTTCCAAGCTAATTGCTCACTTGTCATTTTCTTTCCACTCCACATAAATTAAAGTTTTGAAACCTCATCAAGAGCCTTGAATTCGTCGGGTGTAAAACTCCAACCCATAGCATCAAGATTTGATATTAACTGGTCCGCTCTTTTTATTCCTGCAAGAGCAACGCTTTCGGGGAGACAATCAAGTATAAAACGAATTGCACAAGCAGAAAGTGTTTTACCGCGGTTTACGGCAATTTCTCTTAAAACATCCACAATTTCCATATTCTTTTTAAGCTTGTCCCCGTGGAAGTTTACATAAATATCAAGCCTTCGGCGGTCATCCGAGCCGAATTTGGATTTAAGGTCATATTTGCCTGTCAGGATACCTTGACCGAGACTGCCCCAGGTCATTGGGGTAAGGTCTAATTCGGATTGTAATTTTCTCAAATCTTTTTCATTTTTACGACAAGCGAGAGAAAATTCATTCTGGCAATTGACAAATAATCCTTTAAAGGGTTTTATTTCTTCAATATCCTGTTCGGTTACGTTGGATAAACCGAAATAACGTATTTTTCCCTTTTCGCGAAGGTCAATGAGTTTCCCTACAACATCCTCCATAGGGGTTACGCCGTCACGGTAGTGAATCAGGTAAACGTCAATGTAATCCGTGTCAAGACGACGCAAACTATTGTCGAGAGCCGCTTCAATATAGTCGGGTGAATTATCGTAAAAAGTTCTTCCGCCCTCTACTCGGACGCCGAATTTTGTTTCGATGATAACATCCTTTCGGTTTGCACCCAAGCCTTTGGCAAGAGTTTTTTCTGACTGACCGAGACCGTATGTGTCGGCGGTGTCAAAAAAGTTAACGCCCGTATCAATAGCTTTACGTATTGCACCAACAAGCTCGTCCTGTTCAACTTTACCCCAGTTGTAGCCACCCATAGGGCAACCGCCCATACAAAAACGGGAAACCTTAAGGTCAGTGTTTTTTAAGTTTATGTATTCCATTTTCTTCTCCTATTTTTTGCGTATCACGCGGATTGCTTTCTTAAGAACCTGTAAACAAGTTTTTGTGAAAAGAGCGATATCGGTTTTTAATGAAACCTCTTTTGCATATTTGACACGAAGTTGATTTTTCTGTTTGAGGACATATTTTTCGTACATTTCGTCGGGATTTTCCTCGCCAACAATTTCATCGAGATTTATAAACTCAATAGAACTGAAATCGGTTATACCGGGACGAACCTGAAGAATAAGTTTTTCTTCACCCTCGTAACGCTCGGTGTATTTGAGCAGTTCGGGTCTCGGTCCGATGAAACTCATCGTCGAGTTAAGAACATTGATAAGCTGGGGAATTTCGTCAAGTTTGAGTTTTCTGAGAATTTTACCGGCACGGGTAATGCGGGGGTCGTTAAGAGCTGTTGTACCGTCACCCTTGTCCGCATCCTTGACCATTGTTCTGAATTTATAAATGTGGAACGGTTTACTTTTGTAACCGTCACGTAATGGTTTGTAAAAAATCGGGAAACCCGAGTCGATAACGATAATTAACGAAATTATCACAAAAAAAGGTAAAGACACAATTAAAAGAAAGAACGCAACAATGAAGTCTATAATCCGTTTGAAAAAACGATTGTAAATGCGTTGGTAACCAAGTTTTTTCATATTTCCTCCCGAACCCTACATCGAAACATAGCCGTACTAATCCAAGTATTATTACATATATAGTGAATTTTATCACTAATGTAATGCAATGTCAATAATATATAATATTAAAAACAACTATTTAAGACAAAATTTTTGGTTGTCTGCGAGAGTGTTGTGTGATATAATTTCTGCGATGGATAAATGGGGAGGTGGTTACGGTGAAAGATATGCTCTGTAAATTCAGAAACAGTCCTTTTGTTAAAAAGCCGTTTGGTGGACTTAACGGTAATGTACTAAAAATTCTGGCGGTAGTATTTATGACTCTCGACCACACAAGAGTAGCGGTTGTGGATGGCAATATGTGGATGAATTACATCGGGCGACTGTCGTTTCCCATTTTTGCTTTTTTGATATCCGAGGGCTTTATACATACATCGAATTTCAAAAAGTATTTGCTGAGGCTTACTGCTTTTGCCGTAATTTCTGAGATCCCGTTCAATGTATTTTGTTCTTCAAAAACATTTTTTCCTCAGTATCAGAATGTTCTTTTTACTTTTTTTCTCAGTGTTTTGGCATTAGTATTAATTGATTTTGCAAAAAAAGAACCCACTCTTCCAAAAGTTGCAGGAGCGGGTTTGGGTACTGTGATTATTGTATTTCTTGCTGAGGTTCTTAAGGTGGACTATGGTGGAGCCGGTGTAGTGATTGTAATCGCTTTCTATCTGTTCAGAAAATTCCCCTTTGCGTTTTTGGCTCAGTTTATTACTGTTTTCGTAGTGTTCATATTATTCTATCCGGGGCGTCCGGTTTTCTTTAAAATTCAGGATTTGATTTTCTGTATTCCTGTTCAGAGTTTTGCTCTTTTTTCTTTTATTCCCATTTGGCTTTATAACGGCAAAAAGGGTGGGGGCGGGAAGTTTTTACAGTATGGCACCTATGGTTTTTATCCCGTTCACATAGCCATATTGTGCGTTGTGAGATATCTTTTAAAAAACATTGTATGATTTGATTTCAACTCTGGTGTAATAGTGGGTCAGAATCTCTTTGTAGGAATTTCCTTGCTTTGCAAGATAATCGGCACCGTACTGACTCATACCGACTCCGTGACCATATCCGCAGACACTGAAAGTTATGGTGTCTGCGGATGTTTTTATGGTAAATACAGGACTTCTCAGTGAGAAAAGTTTTCGTATTTCTTCACCCGTATATTCTTTGCTGTTTAAGACGACTTTTAATACGGTTCCGCCGGATGATGTTTCCTTTATTTTCATAATATTTTCAAGGGTTTTGGGTTCATTTTTTAAAAGTTTTTCGGCTTTCAGAATATCGGTGAAATCCTTTTTGTCAAAGGCTACGGATGAAGCGTATTGGGGTGATAATTTATCCCCGGGACTCGGGACGGATTTCAGATACGGCACGTCATTACCCCATATATTTTTTGCATCTTCAGTTTTGCCACAGGATATGGCAAAAAAGGCGGCAATGCATAATTCATCGTTATAAAAAAGGGCTTCGTTTTCTACGGATTTTACTACATCTTGAAGTTTTTTCTCGTATTTTTCAAAGTCGGAGCCCCATTTCTCTCTTCGCTGATTTTCATCAATATATCCTTGGTCAACAGTACTGTCATCCGTTATATGACCATTGGATTTATTGCTTTCTTCTTTCATACGCATAGCATTGGTGTAACAGGCAACTGCCTGTGCTTTTAAGGCTTCCTCGTGGTAGGCGAGGGGCATTTCTGCCGCAACACTACCGCACACATATTCGAACATATCTATTTCTTCAGCGGTGTTTGTAATACTTCTGAAAACGGAAATGGTCTGTTGATTTTCGGTTGGAGGTTGTGTGGTCTGAATTGAGGTTTCCTTTTTGGTATCGTTACTTTTCAAATTGTCTTTTATGGCTAAAAAAGGCACTATGGTCATAGAAAGCACCGCAAGAATTACAATAATCGAAAATTTCTTCATTGTTTTCACCTATCCGTTATTTTTGTTGTGGGTTTATTGACAAGAGCACTAATATGGTATAAAATAATATGAATTATTGTTTAAAAATATGATTTTAGTTAATGAGTATAACAAGGAGATGAATTTATGCATACATATATCGAGAATGTTTCCGCCGATAAATTTAAGAAACTTTGCGACGAACTTAAAATTTACAGTTCTGTTGCCCCCGAATATTTTGACAGATTTGAAGTTAAAAGAGGATTAAGAAACCGCGACGGTAGCGGTGTTATGGCGGGTCTTACAAAAGTTTGTGCCGTTGAGGGTTACTATATTGATGACGGTGAGCGTAAACCTGTTGAGGGTCACCTTACTTACAGAGGAATTGACATCAATGATTTGGTTGACGGTTGCATTAAAGAAAACCGCTTTGGTTACGAAGAAGTGGTGTGGTTACTTTTATTCGGTCACCTTCCCACAAGGTCACAGCTTGAGGATTTCAATAAATTGCTCTCGGATTCAAGGGAACTTCCCGAGGATTTCATTGAGGATATGATAATGAAAGCCCCCTCGCCCAATATTATGAATAAACTTGAGCGTTCGGTTCTTTCACTTTATTCTTACGACAGTAATCCCGATGATATTTCAATTGAGAATGTTTTGCGTCAGAGTGTTCAGCTTGTTGCTCAACTTCCTACAATTATGACCTATGCTTATCAGGTTAAGAGAAGATATTATCTCAAAAAGAGTATGTATCTTCACCCTATTAAACCGGGACTTTCCACCGCAGAAACAATTCTTTACAACACTCGCTCAAACCGTCAGTTTACCGATGAAGAGGCAAAACTTCTTGACCTTTGCCTTATGATTCACGCGGAGCACGGTGGCGGTAACAACTCGGCTTTTGCTACGAGAGTTCTTACATCAAGCGGTACGGATACCTATGCGGCTATTTCTGCAGGTATCGGCTCACTTAAGGGACCCCGTCACGGTGGTGCAAACCTTAAGGTTGCAGAGATGATGAATTTTCTTAAAGCGGATGTTACGGATATTACCGACGAGGGACAGGTTGCGGACTTCCTTAAAAAGATTATTAACCGTGAAGCAGGGGATAAGAGCGGTCTCGTTTACGGTATGGGTCACGCAGTTTATACCCTTAGCGACCCCCGTCAGGTTATCTTAAAGAGAGAGGCACTCAAACTCGCAGAAGAAAAAGGCTTCGGTGATGAATTCAAGGCTCTTGACCTTATTGAAAAACTTACCCCCGAAATATTCGCAAGCGAAAAGCACAATAACAAAAAGATTTGTGCCAACGTTGACCTTTACTCGGGTCTTATATATCAGATGCTCGGTATTCCTGAGGATTTGTACACACCTCTTTTTGCAATTGCCCGTGTGGCAGGTTGGTCGGCTCACCGTATAGAAGAACTTATTTCGGGTAACAGAGTTATCCGTCCTGCATATAAGAATATGGCAGTACCCAAGGAGTATGCTCCCATTGATGAGAGAATTTCCGATTTCAAAAAATCATCAGAGTATGTGCCTATTGATGAAAGATAATTTTTCACATTCGAAAGGATTGTAATAAATGAAAAAAATCAAAGGGTCTTTAAGTGCAATAAGAATGTCACATTTAGTTGTGCTTTTTGCAGTTATGGCAGTTAGCGGATTAGCCATAAGAACTTATCAGTTGTTGGTTATGGTGAATCCCACAAACGGTTTTTTTGAAAATGCCAATTTTACCGTACCCGTACTTTACGGTATTCTTGCAGTTGGTTGCGTTTTATTTTTAGCCTTAAGTTTCTTAAGTAAAAATGTACCCGCACCCAAATTAATTGAAGGCAGAAATATTCCCTTGGGCCTTGCTTCCTTTTTAGCGGCAATCGGTTTTGTATGGGATATTATTGTTGTTGCCAGAGATGTTCTTCCCGATATGGGTATCGGTATGAACTCGGCAGTTTATGACGGATTATTGAGTAACTACGTCAAAGCAAATGGCGGAGTATTCGTTGTACTTCAATTTGTTTTTGCCGTGTTATCCGTTTTCTATTTTATCGTTTTTGGTATGAGTCATTTTGAGGGTAAGGCAACTTATAAAAAAATAAGCTTACTCTCCATTGCTCCCGGTTGTTGGGCGATGTTTGTGCTTGTTTCAAAATTGATGAAAGCCGTTAGTTTCATTACTGTTTCGGAACTTTTATTTGAAATAGGAATGCTTGTATTCACAATGCTTTTCTTCCTTACATTCGCAAGAATAGTATCGGGAGTCTTTACCGTAAACAGTATGTGGTGTACTTACGGTTGCGGTTTTCCCGCAGCAATTTTTGCAGGGTTAATTTCAGTTCCCAGAGGTATAATTTTAGCAGTGGGCAGAGAAACGGTAGAGGGTAATGACTTTAGTTTTACACATCTTTTCCTCTTTGTTTTTATTACCGTTTACATCATTTCAACACTTGGTGTGGGTTTCAAAAATTCACTCAAAAAAATGCAGTCCGTTTCCAATATTGTACTTCCCGATGACGATGAAGTTGTGGTTAAAAGCAGTGAAACCGTAACACCCGTTCTTGAAGTTCAGGAAACAGAAGAAACAGAAAAAATCGAAAAAAAAAAGAGATTTAGTATAGCGGACGAATTTAAAAATATCGGCGATATGGGAAATTTCTTTGATGATGAGCCGGAAGAGGTTACAGAAGATAAAGAACCCGACAACGATAGTGAAGAAATACAGGACGAATTAATTTCCGAAAATGTTGAAGAAATTCAGGTTATAGAGGAAGTAGAAAAAACAGAAGATATAAAGGAAATTGAAAAATCAAGTTCTTTTGATATTAAACTTCCTGTGGAGGATATTTCCTTTTATCAGATTGAGGACCTTATAACCGGTAAGGATGACGAAAATACTGTTGCAGAGGCAGTTGAAGATTATGAAGAAAAAGTTGATGAAGAAATTATCGAAAATTGCGATGAGGTTGATTCGCAGGTTGATGATACTCTCATTGCTCAAGAGAATCCGCAGGAAATTGACGGAGACTCCCTTGAAGAAATCCAAGAAATTTCTTTTGAAACAGACGGAGAAAACACTGTCGAAGAAAGTGCAGAAGAAATCTCCGAAGAAAGCGACGAAGAAATAATAGAAACTGAAGAAGACGGACTTGACTTTGACCTTGCGGATATTTTCGTCAAAAGCACCGTAGTCGAAGATGTTTACGAGAAACCGGAAGAAATAATTGAAGAAATCATTTCAGAAGAAACGATTGATGAAGTTTCCGAATCCGAGGTAGTCGAAGAAACTGAAATCTTTAAGGATGTAGTCGAAGCCGAAGAAATAATTGAAGATGTTGAAAATTCCGAAGAAACAGAGACGGTAATTACTGAGAATATTGAGTCTTCGGTTGAATCAAGAGGTGGCTTTTTAGAGTTTTCACAGATGCTCATTGATGATTTGGATGAAGAAGATTTAGTTGATGATACTAAAGAATCTGAAAAAACAGTTGAAAAAGCAGTTGAATTTCAAGAGCCTGAAAAAGAGGAAAAACCTAAGAAAGAAAAGCCCCAAAAAGAAAAAATAAAAAAAGAAAAGGTCAGAAAGGAAAAACCTCAGAAGGCTCCCAAGACCTTTGGCAAGAAAAAGAAAAAAATCGAGGACGACGAACCTTTGAAGATTGTTTCTCTTGCAGATTTAAGAAACAAAAAAGATTCAGATTAAGAGTAGGTAAAAATGTTTTTTGAAAGTATGACGAATACCGCCCAACAGGTGCTTATTTTGTACCTGATTGTAGCGGTGGGTTTTGCGGCGGATAAGTTGAAAGTATTTAAACAGACCACCGCGAAACTTTCAAATGATTTGTTGTTTTATATAATCACCCCCTGCGTTATAATTCAGTCATTTATGAATATGACTTTTGACGTAAAAACGGTGAAATCTCTCGGAATTGCCTTTTTGTGTATGGCGGGTACTCTCACTATGGGTATGCTCATTTCCATACCTTTTTTCAATAAATCAGGTGATAATAAAGCCATTTTCAAATATGCCGTAAACTACGGTAATATGGGATATATGGCGTTGCCCCTGTGTCAGGCAATGTTAGGGAATGAAGGCGTTTTTTATTGTTCTGCAGGTGTGGTTGCATTTAATATTTTCTCTTTTACCCACGGTATATGGGTAATGACAAAAAGCAAGGGCAACTCGTCATTTGATTTTAAAAAATTGCTTTTTAATCCCGGTGTTATATCGGTGCTTATAGGTATGCCGTTTTTTATTTTTGATATTAATCTGCCCCAGGTTTTCGACACTGCGATTGGTCACGTGTCAAATCTTAATACCCCTTTGGCAATGCTTTTTTTCGGCACGTATATAGCAAATACGGATTTGAAAAATATGTTTAAACTCAAAGAAAATTACCTTGTGGCACTTTTAAAATTATTGGCTTTACCCGCTATAATGCTCGGCATATATAAACTTGTGGGTGTATCGGGTACATTGCTTTCGGCGTGTATGATTTCCGCATCCGTTCCAAGTGCCAATAACACCGTAATGTTTTCCGCTAAATATGGTAAGGATACGGGTGTAGCCTCACAGGTGGTTGCTTTTAACTCCGGTCTTTCTGTATTAACAATACCCCTTATGGTAGCGTTGAGCGGTTTTTTAGATAAATTGTGATGAATAAGAAATTACCTTTTTATGATATTTTACCCTGTGGTGTATGCGAGTTTGACAAGGTAGGCAAATTGTTTTCGTGTAGAGCAAAAGAGCGTATTCCACAAGGGGCAAAAAGTGTTATTGTGTATCTTTTCCCATATTGGTTGGGCGAGGAGTACTATATAAATTCAAACATTTCAAAATACGCCGTGCCCGATGATTATCACAATATAGTCAGGGAATATCTCGGCAGAATCAAGGATATTCTTAAAGAGGAATATCCCGAAAATGAATTCGAGTATTTTTGCGACAATTCACCTATAAATGAAGTGAAAGCGGCAGTTTTGTGCGGTCTTGGTGTTAAGGGTAAAAATTCCCTTTTAATAAACCCCCGTTACGGTAGTTTCTGTTTTATAGGTGAAATTGTTACTGATAAAGTTTTTGATTACTCATCCGCAAATAGTGGCGAGTGCCTTAATTGTGGTATATGCATCAAAAAATGCCCGTCGGGTGCAATTACTTCCCGCGGGGTAAATACACAAATTTGCTTATCGGATATTACTCAACGTAAAGGGGAATTAACCCTCGAAAACATTGAGAAAATAAAGAAAAGCGGTTGTATATGGGGTTGTGACATCTGTCAGGATGTTTGCCCTATGAATAAGAATATTGCCCCCACACCCATCAAGGAGTTTTACGAAACTGCAAGAAGTGTTTTCCGTAGGGGCGACAGTATCGAAAACCGTGCCTATGGGTGGCGTGGTAAAAAGGTTATTGAAAGAAATTACGGTTATTCTGAGGAGTGATTTTATGAAACTTGTAATAGGAATTGTCAATAATGATGATGCAACTGATTTACTCAACGAAATAACAAAAGCATCTTTTCAGGCAACGAAGCTTTCTACATCCGGTGGATTCCTTAAAACAGGTAACGTAACGGTGCTTGTGGGTGTTGAGGATGAAAAAACCGATGAAGTTATAGAGATTTTCAAAAATTGCTGTTCAAGAAGAAGTCAGTTAATATCAACAACTCCACCGTTTTTAGGCGAGGGCTTTATAAACGCTGTACCCGTAGAAATTACCATTGGCGGCGCAACAATATTTGTTGTGGATGTTGAACAATTTATGAAAATATGATAAGTGAAAATAATTTTTCAAAAGAAATTACAAATAAACTTAATAGTTTCTTTGCCGACGGCAGAAGTCCTCACGCGGTGCTTATTGACGGCGGAAGTGAGGAAGAAAGGTATTCTCTCGCAAGGCTTACGGCTAAAATGATTGTTTGCAGTCAACAGAGTATGACACCCTGCGGTATGTGTGAAAACTGTCGCAAAGCGGACGAGAACATTCACCCCGATATTATTACGCTTACAAAACCCGATGATAAAAAGAATTTTGTAAAAGCGGATGTTAAAAAGGTTGTTGGTGAAGCCCACCTTACACCTAACGATTCACTTAAAAAGGTTTATGTTCTTTCGGAAGTTCACCATATGAACGAGGAAAGCCAGAATTTATTGTTGAAAATTCTTGAAGAACCCCCGTCATATACTGCGTTTATTCTTACCTCACAAAATGCCAATGCGGTTATCGGTACGGTTTTATCACGTGTTGTGCGTCTTAGTCTGGGAAACACATTAAGTGTGGACTATTCTCAAAAGGCATTGGATATAGTAAGCGAGTTGGCAACGGCGATTTTATCACCCTACGAATATGATAAAATAAAAGCCACCGCACCCCTTGACGGTAACAAAAAACTTACGGGCGAGGTGCTCGGGCTTTTTATATCATTTTTGCGTGATGCTATTGCGTTGAAGTCCGGCGGTAAAGTATTACTTGAGGATTTCAGCAAACAAAGCACCGAGGTTTCGGAAAAACTTTCATTGGTGAAATTAATTGAGATGTACGATACGGTATGTGCAGTACATCGTTCTTTAGAAAATAACCCCAATTATACATTGCTTTCGGCAATTCTTTGTGCAAGACTTTAATTAGGAGACATAGATATATTATGGCAGAAGTTGTAGGTATCCGTTTTAAGGAAAACGGGAAAATTTATTATTTTGATCCGGATTCAAAGACCTTTTCAAAAGGCGAAAAGGTAATCGTTGAAACGGTTCGCGGTATTGAATGCGGTGAAATTGCATCGGCAAATCATACTGTTGCGGAAGAAGAAATCCGCCACCCCCTTAAAAAGATTATCAGAGGTGCTAATGCGGAGGATACAAAAATTGTTGAAACAAATCGCAAAAAAGAGGCAGAAGCTTTTGCTTTTTGTGAGAAAAAGGTTCAGCAACTTGGTCTTGATATGAAACTTGTTGAGGTGGAGTGCACCTTTGACGGTAGTAAGATGTTGTTTTATTTCACATCCGATGACCGTGTAGATTTCAGAGAACTTGTTAAAATCCTTGCATCACAGTACAGAACACGAATTGAAATGCGTCAGATTGGTGTACGCGACGTATCTAAAATGATAGGCGGTCTCGGTATTTGTGGCAGACCCTTCTGTTGCTCACAATTCCTTGACGATTTCCACCCCGTATCAATAAAAATGGCAAAAGAACAGGGGCTTTCCCTTAACCCGAGTAAAATAAGCGGTACTTGTGGCAGACTCCTTTGTTGCCTTAAATATGAGCAGGATTCTTACGAGTACCTTGCTAAAATAACCCCTCGCGTTGGCTCAATAGTTGATACAAGAGAGGGTAGGGGTACCGTAACTGAAAGCAATTTGCTTACGGGTATGATTAAAGTTTCCCTTGAAAGACGCCCCGAGGCAATTCCCACAGAGTTTTTCCGCAAGGAAGTAAAATTGGTAAAACGACAGAAGTTTAATGACGAAAATGCAGAGGATACCGCCGAGGAATAATAAACCGAAGTCATAATATCCTAAAATATCCCTTAAAAATTATAATTTTCTATTGATTTCTGCAAAAAATGTGCTACAATGAAGGCACATAATTATACAAGGAGGTAAGACAAATGGCATACAAAATTACAGACGCTTGCATTTCTTGTGGCGCTTGTGCTGCAGATTGCCCCGTAGAAGCAATCTCAGAAGGCGACGGCATCTATGTTATCGATGCTGATAAGTGCATTGATTGTGGTGCATGTGAAGGTAGTTGTCCTGTTGGCGCTCCTGTTGCTGAATAATTTTAAAACGGCGCTTTTGGCGCAGATTTAAAAGAACTCGACAGTCCTTTCCTGTTATATGGTAAGGGCTGTTTTATTTTTTGTAAAAAAATCGTTAATTTATTATTTTAAGGTATTTATTTTATATATGATATATGTTATAATTAGCCGATAATGGATTTTTGCCATTAAAATTCAGGTCAGAATTATGATTTTCAAAAACGGATGAGTGATTTATGGAAAACAAACGTGTTTTAATTATAAAAGGCTCTGAGAGAAAAGACAGTTTTACAAACCGTCTTTCAGCGGAAGCGGAGAAATCACTTGTCGGTTGTCATATTGATATTTTTGATACTTTTAAAGAAGATTTCGCACCCTGTAACGGTTGTAATTACTGTGAAACTAACGGTAAATGTGTTCATGGGGATTTAGATGATTTTTTTGAAAAGTTCGAAAATGCGGATTTGATTATTTTTTCAAGTCCCGTTTATAACGGCACTTTCCCCGCACCACTTAAGGCTCTTGTTGACAGGTTTCAGCGTTATTACACTGCCTTTTATGCTAACGGTAAGGTTCAACCTATTAAAAAACGCAGAAAAGCAATTCTCATTGCAGCAGCGGGTCGCGACGGTAAAAAAAGTGTTGAGTTTATGAATTGGCAATTAAAATGTGCGTTTTCAATTCTTAATATTGAATTTATTAAAACCGTACTTTGTTCATATACGGATACGGTGCCACAATATGACGAAGCACTGGAAGAATTAAAAAGGAGTCTGGCTTATGAATAAGCGTAAAATAAAATTTACCGCCCTTATTACGGCTATTGTTATTTTAGCAGTTTCCCTTTGTGCAGGTGCCGCTTCGGTTATTGTGCAGGACGGTTTGTTTAAAACTAATACACCTACCTATATGGCTCTTAATTCGGAGGCTACGGGTGTTCTCAGAAGTTCCGATGACTATGATGCGTATATATTTGAAGTGCCTTCCAACGGTGCATTGGTTGTAAGACTCGATCACGAGGATTATCAGGACACTGCAAAAACTGCATGGCAGATAACCCTTTATAAAATAATTGATGGCGAAGAAAAGGTTTACAAGGAATTAAGTTTCTTTGAATCTTTCTGGAGCGATGTTACATCAACATGGGGTGAAACAGGCGTTACTCCCGGTACATACTGCATTGTAGTAAAAGCGGGTATGTACTTTATTGAAACGGATTACACCATTTCTACTATGTTTACCGCCACCGAAACTTACGAAAAAGAGCCTAACGATACTATTGACGAAGCAACACCCATTGCGGTTAAGTACGGTAAATACGGCTCATCGTCAAGACGTGAAAACGGTACGGATACTGACTGGTACATCCTTGAACTTTTTGAGGATAGCGTTGTAAGTTTAACATTTACTCATAACGATAATACGCTCCCCACGGTAGGTTGGAATGTTTCCCTTTACAATGACGCGGATAAACTTATTACCCAATTCACATCAAGGTTAAACGAAACTCTCGTTAAGACCGGTGTTATAGGTTTACAGACGGGTACATACTATATCAAGGTTGAGGCTCAGACGGAAGTCTCCGACACATACACTATTCTCGTTGGTGCAGACAAAGCCACAAACAACGAGTTTGAACTTAACGATACCCCCGAAACTGCAACCAATCTTCCTGCGGACGTAATTATTGGCGGTAGCCTTGCGGACAGACTTCTCGGACTTGATAAAGACTACTACAAATTTACCGTTCCTGCTAACGGTTACATTGATTTCGAATTTGAACACGAGATTCTTGAGGGTGACAAACGCGGTTGGAATATCCGCCTTATCAAGCCACTTGAGGATGGTTCATATTACGAAATAGTCCGTAAAATTGCTATGTGGAATAGCGAAAGCCTTGTAATTGAGGATATGGGTCTTGCACCGGGTGATTACTACATCTGTATAGACGGTGACTCTGTTTCATATAACTCCTCATACTACACTTGTAAGTGGAGCTTTACGGAAGCCTCGAATTACGAGCACGAGCCTAATAATACTATGGAAACCTGCGATTCGGCACAGTTCAGTAAGTATTACTACGGTGCGATTATTTCGACAGACTCTCTTTATGATGAGGATTACTATAAATTCGAACTTGATAAAGATACAAGAATGTGTCTTGAGTTCTACCACGAAGCAGGTAATGAGAATGAACATTGTTGGACTGCAAGTGTGGTTGACGAAAGCGGTAAAGAAATCTGTACGGTGGACTCATATCTTAACGAACACCTTGTTACAACGGGCGTTGTATTAGTACCTGCGGGTACATATTACGTAAAAGTTGAAACGGGTCTTTACGGTTCGGAAATTCCCTATTACTTCAGACTGGTAAGGTGAGAAAAACGTGAAAAAAGTTCTTGCAATGATACTTGTACTTTCATTGCTTTTTACCGCAGGTTGCGGTACAACTTTAACGGATACTGAGGATTCGGTTATTGCCGTATCCTTTTATCCCATATATATTTTCACGTTGAATCTCGTTGACGGTATTGACGGTCTTACGGTTACTTGTATGGCGGAGCAAAGTTCGGGTTGCCTTCACGATTACACCCTTACCGCCCGTGATGCAAAACTTCTCAGTGATGCGGATGTTTTCATTATAAACGGTGCAGGGTTAGAAAGTTTTCTTCCCGATATTACCGAAACGGTGGAGGATTTGGATATAATTGATTCTTCAGCGGGTATTGAACTTATCTGCTCACATCATCACGAGGAAAGTGAAGAACATCACTCTCACAATCACGAGAACAATTCTCACATCTGGCTTTCGGTTGAAAATGCAAAGAAACAGGTTCTCAATATTAAAAACGGACTTGTTTCGGAATATCCGTCTTACGAAAAGCAGATTAATGAGAATTACGAAAACTACATTGAGAGATTAAATGAATTATCCCTTGAATTAGAAAACACGTATAAAAAGGCACAGGGTGAAAAAATAATCACATTCCACAGTGCCTACGAATATATGGCAAAAGAATCGGGTCTTGAAATAGTGGAGTGCATTGAAAGTGACGAGGGCGGTGAACCCTCCGCAAAGGAAATTGCACATCTTTGTGACACAGTACCCGAGAATGACGTAAAAGCCCTTTTTGTTGAACCTGATTACAACGGAAGTTCCGCAGAGATTATCAGTGCGGAAGCGGGCGTGGAAATTTACGTGCTTAATCCCGTAATCAAAGGGGAAGTTACCCTTAGTGCGTACGAGGATATAATGAAAGAAAATATACAAACCATCTTAAAGGCGGTGAGTTGATGGCATCCGAAAACGGTTGCGGTCTTTGCAAAATATCGGTAGATAATATCGGAGTTAAAAAGGGTTCGGATGTTATCCTTTCCGATGTTTCGTTTCATCTGCATTGCGGTGAACTTACGGCGGTTATAGGCGTAAACGGTGCGGGTAAAACTACCTTGGTAAAATCAGTTTTAGGTGAAATTCAACACGAGGGTAGCGTTGGTTTTGAATCCCACAACGGTGAAAAACTTAATAAAATAACCATTGGTTATGTACCCCAACGTCTTGACTTTGACCGTTCGGCTCCCGTTAGTGTAGAGGATTTTCTACTGTTGGGCAGAACATCAAACCCCGTTTGTTTTTTACGTAACAAAAAAATATCCGCTCAGTTGGATGAAGCCCTTGAGGCGGTAGGTTGTTTAGAACTTAAAAACCGCAAATTAGGTGAACTTTCGGGCGGTGAACTTCAGAGGGTTATGTTGGTAAATGCACTTTACCCACTTCCCGAATTGCTTATTCTCGACGAGCCGGTGTCGGGTGTTGACGCTCAGGGTAGCGAGAAATTCTACGAGGCTATTTTAAACCTCAAGCATAATTATCATATGGCAATTGCCATGGTTTCTCACGATTTGGAAATTGTTCGGGAATATGCGGACAATGTAATCCTTATAAATAAAACAGTGCTTAAAAGCGGTCCTGCAAAAGAAGTTTTTGAATCAGAAGAATTCAAAAAAGTATTCTTTACCGTGCCCGAAAAGGGGGCGTTTTAGTGAGCGTAATATATAGCGTTTTAGGTAATGTGATTCCCTTTCATTGGGCGGATTACAAATTTATGATAAATGCCCTTTTGGCGGTACTTTTAATTGCTCCGCTTATGGGTGTTCTCGGCACAATGGCAGTTAATAACAAAATGGCGTTTTTCTCAGATGCCTTAGGTCATAGTGCTTTTACGGGTATCGCTCTAGGTGTACTTTTAGGAATCAGAAATGAAATTATTTCCCTGGTAGCCTTTGGCGTGTTGGTGGCTCTTATAATAACCCGTGTTAAAAATCGGGGTAATTCTTCATCGGACACGGTTATAAGTGTATTTTCATCAACGAGTATAGCCATCGGTTTGCTTGTACTTTCATACGGAGGAAGTTTCTCGAAATACAGTACATACCTTGTGGGTGATATTTTAAGTATTTCAAAAAAAGAACTTCTTTATCTTCTTATAACTTTTGTAGTGGTAATTGTTGTATGGTCTTTAATTTACAATAAATTACTTGTTATAACCGTAAACCGTGAATTAGCCGCAAGTCGCGGTATAAAAACAGCTCTTTACGAAAATATCTTCGTAATAATGGTTGCGGTTGTTGTTATGATTTCAATTAAGTGGGTAGGAATCCTTCTTATAAACTCACTTCTCATTTTACCCGCCGCAGCCGCAAGAAATATTGCTAAGAATTCAAGGCAGTATATGGGTTTTTCGGTGGCAATTTCGTTAGTTTCTGCAGTATCGGGACTTTTGATTTCGTTCTACGCAGACACATCGGCGGGTGCTACGATTGTTACCGTTTCGGCAATAATCTTCTTCGTTACATATCTATTAAGAAAAAAATAATCCCGAAAGGAATGTATATATATGTTGTTTTCACAGGATATTGGTGTTGACCTCGGTACAGCCAACACACTGGTATTTGTTAAAGGTAAAGGTATAGTTATCAGAGAGCCATCGGTTGTTGCGGTGGATGAAAGAACAAACCCTAAAACAGTTGTAGCCGTTGGTGCGGATGCTAAAAAAATGATAGGCAGAACACCCGGTTCAATTACTGCGGTACGTCCTCTTAAAGACGGTGTTATTGCGGACTTTGATATGACCGCAGATATGCTTAAGGCTTTTGTGAAAAGAGCAATAAGCGGTTCACCCTTCAATAGAGCAAGAGTTATGATTTGTATACCCTCGGGCGTTACCGAGGTTGAAAGACGTGCGGTGCATGACGCGGCTAAGAGTGCGGGTGCAAGATACGTAAGCCTTATTGAAGAACCTATGGCGGCGGCTATCGGTGCGGGTCTTCCCGTACTTGAGGCAACGGGTAGTATGATTGTTGATATCGGTGGCGGTACATCCGAAGTTGCGGTTATATCCTTAGGTGATATTGTTACTTCAAAATCCGTAAGAGTTGCAGGTGACAATTTCGACGAAGCAATAATCTCTTATGTAAAAAGAACATTCAACCTTCTTATAGGCGAACGTTCCGCAGAAGATATAAAACTTAAACTTGGTTCTGCTTACCCCTATGAGGGCGAAGCCGCTATGGAAATAAAGGGAAGAAACCTTATTGACGGTCTTCCCAAATCAGTTGAAATTACCAGTGAACAGGTGCGTCAGGCACTTGCAGACCCTGTTGATGAAATTCTCGATGCTATCCGTTATACTCTCGATAGAACTCCCCCCGAACTTTCTGCGGATATTATTGAAAGAGGTATAACTCTTACAGGCGGCGGTGCTTTACTCCGTGGTCTTGACAAACTTATTTCAACGGAAACAGGTATGCCCGTTAATGTTGCTGAAAATCCCCTCGACTGTGTTGTTAGAGGTACGGGTATCTGTCTTGAAAAAGATTTATTGGGATTCAACAGAAAATAAAGGACTGAGAAAATGAAAAGGTTTTTACAGAGCGGTACATTCAAAAATCTTGTGATAGTAGCCGCGGTAGTTCTTGTGGGTGTGTTGTGTGCGGCAGTAAGCCACAACGCCTCGTCACCCTTTACATCAGTAATCGGTACGATTTTTTCACCACTTCAGAAACTGTCCGTAGCAATATCGGATAATCTGAATGATGTTTCCGCCGCTTTTAAGTCTTCCTCGGTTTATATTGAGGAAAACGAAGCCCTGAAGAAAGAAATAGAGGGCTACCGTAAACAACTTGCGGATTACGACGACCTTAAGAAAAAGGTTGACGCTTACGAGGAGTTTTACGGAATAAAACAAAAAAACACCGATTTTGAAATCAGTTACGGCTCCGTTATATCAAGGGATGCGGCGGATGTTTACGGCTCGTTTGTGCTTAATACAGGTTCAAGTGACGGCGTTCAGGTTGGTGACCCTGTAATATACGGTGAGTATGTTGTGGGTATTGTAAAAAAGGTCAATTTCTCAACCTGCGTGGTTTATTCGGTACTTGACCCAAGGGTTAATATAGGTGTTTTTGAATCGGGTACACGTGAATACGGTTACGTAAGCGGTGAGGATAAATTATATTCTCAGGGACTTTGTAAACTTTACGGGCTCGACTCATCTACATCCATCGTAAAAGGTGGCGTGGTGTGTACCTCGGGTGCAGGTGGAGTATTCCCCGACGGACTTATTGTCGGCGAGGTTACGGCGGTTAAAACTGACGATGTTTCATCCGCTTGTTATGCGTTGGTTAAGCCCTTTGCGGATTTGGACCGTATAAGCGAAGTTTTTGTTATTACTTCATTTGACGGTCAGGGCGAAGGCGAGATTAAGGACTAAAAGATTAAATTAAAAATAAAGAGAGGTGATACCCTTGCATTACGGAAACAGTAAACAAAAATACATTCGTTTTGGTTTGTATGCTCTGATAATCGGACTTGTGGCACTTGTGCAGAATTCCCCGTACATACTTCCCGATATTTTTGGTTCAAGGGCATTTATATTATTACCTCTTTGCGTAAGTATTGCTATGTTCGAAAGGGAAATTGCCGCGGCAATTTTCGGTGCGGTTTCGGGCATATTATGGGATATATGTTCCGTTAAAGACGGATTTAATTCCATTGTTTTATTACTGATATGTGTTGTGTGCAGTTTGCTTATTATCCGACTTATGCGTAACAATATTCTTACGGCACTTGTTCTCGGTGCAGGTTCGGTTGTAAGTTACTGTGTAATTTACGTAATTGTAAATTTGTTTTTCGATGGTGCGGGTGCATCAGTAAGACAGATATTTACTTTTTATCTGCCTTCGTGCATTTACACATTGGCATTTATCCCCGTTTTCTATTTTCCCATATCGTGGATTTATAATTCACATAAAACTGCAGATGAATAAAGGTTTTTTGTATGTCTATTGAATTACGAAAAAGAAGAAGAATAACAGGTACAATAATTATCGCTGTGGCTTTTGTGGCTCTGATTATTGCTTTGTCAGTTACTCAGATTGTAAATGGTGACAAGTACAAGGCGGCTGCAAAAAGTCTTGCCGTGTCCACAAGTAAAGTGAAGGCTTCCCGTGGCGAAATTCTTGACCGTAACGGCAACCCTCTTGTTACAAACAGGCAGGGTAACTCCGTTGTGTTTAAATATGCTGATTTCCCTGAGGCGAAGAATCAGGAGGACAGAAATAAACTTATTTATTCATTGATTCAGTTGTTTGAGAAAAATGATATTGAATGGACGGATCGACTTCCGTTGAAATATCAAGGCGGTAAACTTATAGTCGATGAGGACAAGACTCAGGAATTCGAGTATATGGTTTCCGAGAATATGCTTGAACTCGAAAAAGGGACTGACTCAACCGCTGATGAATGTCTTGATGCTCTTATTGAAAGATACGGTCTTCAGGAGTATTCGAGAAATGATGCAAGAAAAATTGCCTCAGTATGTTTCGGTATGAAATATCTTTCATTCTCCGTAACATCCCCATATACATTCGCCGAAGATGTACCTACGGAGATCGTTTCAATTATTATGGAAATGAGCGAAACATACCCGGGTGTTGAGAGCGAAAGTGTAAGTTACCGCGAGTATAGTGATACAATTTCATATTCACATATTCTTGGTGTTGTAGGCTCTATAAATGCGGATGAATACGCTAAAGAGGAAACCTTGCTTAATGAAAAATTAAGCGATGAATCCCTTACGGCAACGGATATTCTCACCCTTAAAAATAACGCGTATTCCCTTGACGATAAATACGGTAAAAGCGGTATTGAAGCGGCAATGGAAGGCTACCTCAGAGGTACTAACGGTATTAAAACTACTACCATAGCCTCGGACGGCACGGTTATTGAAGATTACCTTACTAAACCCGAGCAGGGTAATACGGTAGTAACCACTATTGACTCGGGAATGCAAAAGGTTGCAACTCAGGCTCTTAAAGATATGCTTAAGGATAATAAAAATTCCTCCTATTTCGGTAGTGCCGGAGCCATAGTTGTTCTGGATTGTAATACGGGTGCGGTTCTCGCTTGTGTGTCACTCCCCACTTACGATATTACAAAATACTTTGAAGATTATGATAAACTTGCGGCGGATACGGAAAGCCCCTTGTGGAACCGAGGTATTCAGAGTGCATATGCTCCCGGTTCGACAATGAAACCCGCCATCGCCCTTGCGGCATTGGAGGAGGGAGCAATAACTATCGACAGTGCTTGTTATTGCGGTGCAACCTACGTGCTTGAAGACCAGACATTTAAATGCCTTGGTCATCACGGCTATCTTAACGTAACAACTGCTCTCGAAAAATCCTGTAATATTTTCTTCTTTGAAATGGGTAAGGAACTGGGCATTGATAAAATGAATAAATACTGTAACCTTCTCGGTCTCGGTCAGGACACAGGGCTTGAACTTCCTGAGGCGGAGGGTATGCTGGCAAGTGTCGCTAACAAAGAGGCGGCGGGTCAGGTATGGCTCCCCGGTGATACGGTTCAGGCGGCTATCGGTCAGTCGGATAACCTTTTCACTCCCTTGCAGTTGGCGAACTACTGCGCAACCATTGCCAACGGCGGTACACGTTATAAACCATACATTATAAAGTCCGTCCTTTCTGCGGATATGAGTGAGGTTATATACGAAACTGAGCCGGTAGTGTTAAATACCCTTAACGCTTCCGAGAAAAATATAAATATTGTAAAACAGGGTATGAGAGATGTTGTTGTAAACAGTTCTTGCAATACCTACTTCAGTAAATGTATAGTTGATGCGGCGGGTAAAACGGGTACATCACAGCTTAAAAGAACTACGGAGTCGGGCGTTACTATGGACTGTAACAACGGTTTCTTCATTTCTTTCGCACCGTATGATGACCCCGAAATTGCAATAGCAATAGTGGCGGAAAATGCCCTTACAGGTAGTAAAACAAGCCAGGCGGCAGTACCTATATACAATTATTACTTCAGTCAGAAAACTCAATTTGATGTTCAGGAAACACCCAATACACTTATACCTTAAGGTGATATGATGAAAATTATTACTGTTGCTTCCGCTAAAGGCGGTGTAGGAAAATCCACATTCTGTTACGGTGTGGGTAAACTTCTTGCGTCAAAGGGTAAAAATATTCTGCTCGTGGATATGGATATTGGCGTAAGAAGTCTTGATATACTTCTGGGTGTATCCGAAAAAACCGTTTATAACTGGGGAGACGTTATAAATGGTAACTGCGATTACAGAAAAGCAGTTATACAGGGTGACAGGGGCTTATATTTGTTACCCGCTCCCTTTGATTTTGATGATAAATATACTCCCGAAAGTTTTGAGAATATGCTTAAAGCTTTTGCAAAGGATTTTGATTATATATTCCTTGATGCACCGGCGGGACTTGAAAGCGGATTTAATCTTGCCTCAAAAACTGCCGACAGTTGCATTATAATTTCAACCCCCGATGCTATCAGTATAAGGGCAGCATCTTATGCCGCAAGAAATGTCCGCAAAGCGGGGATTTCCAATGTGCGTCTTGTAGTAAATAAATTCAATAAGAAAATTCACAAAGCAATAAATGTGGATGAAATTATTGATACGGTGGGTGCAAGATTTTTGGGAGTTATACCCGAATCACAGGGGATTTACAACTCCGTTGAGGGTCGAAAAATTCCTTATGAGAGCAAAGGAAATCAGGCTCTTTTAAGAATTTCAAGAAGAATTACGGGAGAAAATGTACCTTTCAGGGCGAAGAATTTATAATTTTTCTTGACAAAAGACAAAATAGTACTATAATAAACTTGCTCGAAGAAAAGTAGCTACGCTTCGTGCCGAAAATAAAACAGGGGAGCTGACGGACGTCGGCTGAGATAGAAAACATTCCTTTTCTGACCCTAATAACCTGATGCGGATAATGCCGCCGTAGGAAAAATAACTCTGGAAGTATCTCCCTATGGCAGTGTTACCGCCGTAGGGAGATTTTAATTCGGAGGAATTTTTATGAGTAATTTAACAAAAAAACAAAAAATAAGACGAATTGTTGAAACCGCGTTGATGTTGGCTCTTTCAACAATTCTCTCAGAACTTGCGGTGGTTAAATTCCCCTTTGGGGGCAGTGTAACCATTTTCAGTCAGGTGCCGATGGTAGTTATCTCCTACCGTTACGGTGTTAAGTGGGGTATCTTTTCGGGCCTTGCAATGGGCGTGATACAGACCCTTTTCGGTCTCGGAAACTTCGCATACGTAAGCGGTATAGTGGCTTACTTGATCTTGCTTTTAGCGGACTACATTATCGCTTTCGGTTCATTAGGACTTGGCGGTATGTTCAGAAATGTTATAAAAAACCAACCCGTTTCCATTGCTTTGGGCGGTGCAGTGGTGTCCGTTATAAGATTTTTGTGCCACTTCATAAGCGGTGTTACAATATGGGGTGACTACACCAACGGTGCAAAGGGTGTATGGTTATATTCGTTGGAATATAACGGCGGATATATGTTGCCCGAGCTTATTATTACCGTGATAGGTTGTGCAGTTTTAGGTGCAGTATTTGACTTGAAATCACCTGATCTGAAAATTTTGAAATCTAAAAAGTAAATATTTTGTAAACCTCCTGAGAAATGTATGATTTTATTTGAAATTTCATCGTAATGGTGATAGAATAAAAACATATTTTTCAAAGGAGGTTTTTCCTTGGAAGACAACAAGATTTTAGAAAATCCCGAAAACAATGAAAATATGGAAAAAACAATCAATCAGGGGACGGTTCTGTGATTGACAATCAAATCAATCAGGGGACGGTTCTGTGATTGACAATTGATGAGCAAAGTGATATAGTTGTTTTGGGTGATGAAAATGCCAAGAGAAGCACGAAAAACAAGCCAAAGTGAAACATATCACATTATGTTGAGGGGTATAAACCAACAACAAATATTTGAAGACGAAGAAGATTATCAAAAATTCGTCGAAGTATTAAAAAACTATCAGGCAATATGCGGATATACAATATATGCGTATTGCCTGATGGGTAATCATATTCATTTGTTAATGAGATTTAATAATGAAACAATAGGTCAGGTTTTTAAACGAATTGGCAGCAAATACGTTTATTGGTATAACATTAAATATCAAAGAAAAGGTCATCTGTTCCAAGATAGATTTAAAAGTGAGCCGGTTGAAGATGATTCGTATTTTTTAACAGTAATCAGGTATATTCATCAGAATCCGGTGAAAGCCGGTTTGTGTAAAAAGTTAGAGGATTACAGATATAGTAGTTATAACGAATATTTGGAAGAGCCACAAATTGTTGATGTAGAACAAGCTTTTTCTTTGATGAAAAAGGAATCGTTTATTGAATACAACAACGAACCAAGTTCTGATATGTGTATTGATGTGGAAGAATCAAATATAAAGCGAGTTACGGACGAAGAGGCTCACAAGATTATTAAAAAATATTCGAAATGCGAAAGTGTTTCAGAATTTCAAGCCTTGCCGATTGCTAAAAGAAATAAGTTTTTAAAACTTTTTAAAGAAAAGGGAATTTCTATTCGACAAATCAGCAGATTGACAGGGGTAAGTTATTATATTGTTCAGAAAATCTGACCAATCATAGAACCGTCCCCTGATTGTTTGTGGTTACGTAGGAACAATCGGCGGTAGTATTAGTTGGGATGTTGAGGAAGGTAAGTTTAAAACAACTGCCCCGGCGGCAGGACCATATACAGGAGGATTTGGATTCGATGTCGATTTTAAATAAATTATTGGAGAAACTCGGAAAAAAGCAACTTTTTATAATTGAGGCAATTAGTTCAGTTTTTGGGTTTTTGTCAACGTATATTTTAAGCTATCTTACATCAAAATATGCAAAAGAAAAAGGCAGAACAAAGCTTTCATCTTTTATTAAGTATATAGGCGTTATTGATGTGTTTCTTACGGGCTTGATTTATATAATTTACCCCGAGGGTGGCAAGATATTCTTTATTGTTTCAATGTATATTGCATCTGCTTTGTGTAATACGGTTTTAATCATCATACAGAAAAGGTTATTTGAATCAGCACCAATCGATATCAATGCTCCTGAAAAAATAGCACACAAAAAGAAATTTTTGATAGCTTTTTGGAGTGTTTTGATATCCTTTGTGATTTTTATACTTGCGGTGGTTTTGGTTTGGGTTAGCATAAACGATAAACGCCATATTGAAGATACAAACGGTCCCGATAATTACGACTTACAAACAATTGATGATTCAACACTTTTGTATAAAAACACTTCGAGTTTTGGTCGTAGACCTGTGTATGCAACTTCTGGTGAAAAATCAGGAGCTAAAGCGTCTATGCATGATTATGATAATATAAAGTTTACAATGGAATGTATGACAGGTACTAAAGTAATACAGACATCATACGGAAAAACAGATACACTGATTCTAAACTTTGATACCAAGGTTCATAGCGGCAATTGTGAAATTGTTATACTACTCGATTCAAAAATATATCAACGAGTTGATGTTAACACTCAACAAACAATTGAAATCGAAAATGCCAAAGACAAAGAATTCTCTGTGGTGATAGGTGCCGAAAGTGCGAATGTTGAAATCTACATAGACAGAGAATTCAAATAAAATTAAGACAGGGACCAATCAGGGGAGGACCAATCAGGGGACCGACCAATCAGGGGACGGTTCTGGGACCAATCAGGGGACGGTTCTGTGATTGAATCGTAATCCTTTGAATTTTCACTCTTTTCAACATTTTATGATCTAAAAATCCATCGATAAAAAACTAAAAAGTAAATATTTTGTAAACCTCCTGAGAAATGTATGATTTTATTTGAAATTTCATCGTAATGGTGATAGAATAAAAACATATTTTTCAAAGGAGGTTTTTCCTTGGAAGACAACAAGATTTTAGAAAATCCCGAAAACAATGAAAATATGGAAAAAACTGAAAATGCCGAGGAGCTTAATGCAGAATTAGAGGCTCTCGCGGAGCTTTTCAGAAAAGAATTGGCTAAAACCACCGAGGAGTTTGAAAGTGGTAGTACTGACGAATCGGAAATTACTGAAACTGAAGATGGCGATATAGCTGAGGACGGCACTACCGATGAAGAGGACACACCGGAACTTATATGTGAACTTTGCGGTGAAGCTTATGAAAACGGTAAAGATGGTATATGCGAAGAGTGTCTCAATGAATTACGTAATCGTCCTTTTAAATTTACTAATATTCTTTTGATATTCGCTATCGGTGTTCTCGGTATTATTGCTATGCGTGGCTTCTGGCAGAATGTAGATGGCTACGCTAAGGCTTATGAGGCAAAATACCATTTATCAAAGGGGAATATTACCTCTGCTAAAACCGCTTATGACGAAGCGATAGATTATTTCGAAAATAAAGAGGTAAATGCCCGTAAATTATATTTCGAAAGTGCCGAAGCCATATTTATACAGATGTCCGATGGCTCCACATCTATGACAGAGGTTGCAGACCGCATTTCAAAGGGCTTTGATGACAGTATTCTTCCTATGCCCCAATATACTAAATATAAAAATATCGGTAACGAAAGTCTTGTACTTTACGCTACAATGCAAGGTTTTTATGATATTGTCAATAAGGAAGAATATCAACAGTACAGTGCCGATAATACCACAATGTACAACAGTATTATGAAAGAAATTGAGGCTCTTTCGGGTGCTACCGTAGAGATTAAAACAGTTGACGGCAAAGTGAAAGAAGTAGTTTATAACCAAGCTATGATAAGATTTTGTCAGTATATGTTTGCTTATTCTTCGGGTAAAACCTATGAGGCTCAGGAATACCTGAAAAAGGTGTATGAAGCTAACCCCGATTATCTGTGGCTTTACGCTTATGAATATGCTCTTGTATCAATAAATTCGGGGGATATTGAAACTGCCGAAAAACTTGCGCAAGAACTTATTGAAGCTGACCGACAGGACCCTGACGGATATAGTCTTCACTCGACTATTGCAAGACTTTCGGGGGATGCAGATAAGGCAATTGAATGGGCGGATAAAGCCCTTGAGTCCGACCCCCAGAATGCGGAAGTTTTAAGACTTAAGGCAATGGCACTTGTGGTTAAAGGTGACGTGGAACAGGCTAAAACCGTAATTGATGAAGCCTTGACTTACGAAAGCTACGGTATACTTTACTATACATCAATTGTTATTGAAAATGAGCTGGGTAACACGGAAACTGTTGACGAAACAATATCACTTCTCGAAATGTACGGTCTTTCCGTTTCGGGTAGAGTAAATGATTACCTTCTCGGCGAAATTACCGCAGAGCAATTGTTTACGGAAGGGTCAGGTGATGTAGAATGACTTTAATCTATGTAATTACCCGTATTATTACATTCCCCGGTGCATTTTTCAGAAAATTATGGGAATTGTTGGTGTGCCGTGTTTGTAAAATCGCCGTCTACGACGAAAGAGCGTTTAAATACTCTGAGTTCTGCGGTCATACTGAGCACGAACTTCTTGCCGAAAACCCTTGGAAATCATTTTTTATGTGTTGGTTTCCCTTTACGATGAACCTTATTCTTAGTACCTACTTCCTTTCGGGTTCTGCATACCAACTTGTTTATATCGGTGACACGGGTAACGTACTCTCATATCTCTTTTTATGGTTGGGTATTTCCTTTGCCGCAAACTGTGCACCGTCATTCGAGGATATGTTGGCTTTCAAAGATAGCGTTTACGGTAGAAAAAATGTGTTTTTGAAAATAATTTTCGCACCGTTTTTCGCACTTTTCTGTGTAATGTCCTGCCTCGAAAAGTATTCGCTTACTTTCTTACTTGCGGTGGCTTACGGCGTTTGTTTTCCCTATGTTTTTGGTTGGGTTCTTCCCGTGCTTTCAGTTTTCCAAAGTATATTTTAATATAGTATAAAATAAAACTTCGCGTACCAAATCTGATACGCGAAGTTTTTACATTATATTCTGTGTTAATATAATCTCATTTTTGTCGTTAAATGTTGCGACAATTCCGTTTCGGTGTGCCGTCGAGAAAAGCGGTGCTTTGGCAACCATTGTAATATTCCATTTAACATTGGGGTAAACCTTACCGATTTGATTTGTGCATACGGCAATTTCGGGTTTTAATACTTTAAGAAAATCCTTTGAGGATGAGCCGAAATAACCGTGGTGACCGATTTTCAGTAAATCAACATCACCGATGCTGTCGGCATAATAATCCTCCAAGCCCGTTCCCGAAGTAAAATCCGCTGCAAGGAAAGCGGTTTTATTACCCTTTGTGATTTTTACGCCCACACTGTTTGCATTTTCGTCGTCTTCGTCAATTTCCGTGGGAGTCACGGTGTTAATGAATTGGATTTTAAAATCACCGAAAGTGAATGGCTCGTCGGGTAGATTTTGGTTTATGGGTATATGTTTTTTGTTAAGTTCGGCAATAATGTTCTTATACATTTCGCCATTTCCCCAATTCTTCTGGTCTAACTTAAGAGTTGAGGAGGAATCGTACTGCTTAATATACGCCGTGTCTATAAAAAAGTCATCGCACTTTATGATTTCGGTAAAATTACCCGCGTGGTCATAGTGCATATGGGTGGCGAGGGTGAAATCAAGATGTACATTTCCGTCTTCGTTGGCGGCAACTTTTCTTATATAGTTGATAACCTCGTCCCGATAACCTTTGTATCCCGGGTCTTTTCGGGGGTTTTCATTACCTTCGCCCGAGTCCACAAGGGCAAAGTGACCGTTGCTTTCGATTAACATACAGTCGGAGTTTGCGGTGTTGAGAAAATGAATTTTATCGTCACCGTATTTTCCTGAAAAATCCTCGTCAGTTATGGTTACTTGCGAAACGTATCTGTTATCAAGAACGAGAACAACCGTATCAAGGATAAACACACTTAGCATTACGGTAGTAACTAACCAGGTTGCTATAATTCTCGCTATTTTCTTTTTATCTTTTTTCATTTCGACAACTCCTTTCCTTGGAGTTTACCGAATATTGCCCAAAGACCGAAACAAACGAGGGAGCTTGTGAAAACATCGGTTATCACAAAGGGCACGGCACAAAGAACCATAAGTAAAACTTTAATAATATTGCGTTCTTTGAATACTGATTTTATTGATGTGGCAGGAAGGCTCTGCCAAGCGGAAACTATGAGCATTGAACCGGCACAGTGCAATGGGAGTCTTGAGAAAATTGACGGGCAAAGTAAAACCGGAACAGTTATGATAACAATTGAAACAATTGCCGAAATAACGCCGTAATTTTTTATGGGGTGTTTTTTCACGGGAAGTCCCGACAAAACACCGCTTACGCAGTTAGCGGGGCAAATGCCAGTATCACTGTTTCCGAAAACATAAAGAATTGCACCGAAACCTACCGAGCCTTTTAATACATAAGGTATATCTTTAACGGATATTTCGGTGAAATATGAAAATTCATTTTTAAAATCAGAAGCGAAAACCAAAGAAAGAGATTCGTTGATTGTGGTTAAATCCCTTTGGGGATTAAGGAATAAATTGAAAATATAGGGAATAAGTAAGGTAACAAAAGCTGCGGGAAGATATCGGTTGAGTTTTTTGAATTTGAAAGGGTACGTAATCATGGCAAAAAGAGTTATAGTACCGTAGAAAAGTCCGCGGAAATTAGGATGAAAGCCCAATGAACGGAATTCTTTTAACATATCAAAAGGTGTAAAAGAGTTTGCACCGATACCGAAGTAGGCGTTTGTAAGAAGTGCCGTAACACCAACAGCTATGCCGAGCCCCATACCGGAAATAACGAAATCGGGAACAGGGGAACTTTTAGTGAGTTTTTTTAGGCAAAGGTAAAAAAGAGCGCCACCCGCTACGGCTAAACCGCCGGCAAGTTCAGACCCACCCGAAAAACTGTAAAATAAAGGTAATAATAAAAATGAGTGTGGGGCAAAAATACTGTCTTTGTTCTTAGCGGAAAAAGCAAAACACGCAAAGCAACAAATCAAAAATGTAAAAAGACCACGACCCGTTACGGCACAAACGCAAAGGGTAAAAGAACCCGTAAGCATTGCACCTGTAATGCCGAAGCCCGTCTGAGACAATATTCTGTTGGAACATAATGCTTTTTTCATATTTTTGCTCCGCTTTCAAATCTTACCTTAGATATTTTACATTATTGTATCAAAATAAACAATAGCAGAACAAAAATTTTTATATATATAAAATTTTACATTTGATTAAAGTTGTTGACATTTACGAAAACATATTTTATAATAATGTAGATTAAATGCGAAATGGAGTGTGCATGTAATGAAGATGACACCTATCAAGAAGTTAGTTATTTGTATTGCGGCAGTGAGTGTTGCTATGACAGTTATTACTACAAATATTCTTTCTTCTGTATTTACGCTCAAAGCAGCTCAGAATAATATGGCCAGAGAAAAGGCATTGATGCAGCAGATTGAAGAGCATAATAATAACTCAAATAACGGCGGTTATGTTAATAGCGGTTCTTCCAACGGTGGTTACGTTTCAACAACACCCGGCGGTTCAAGTAGCAGTTCAAACGGAGGTTCTTCCAATAGTGGCTCAAATGGTGGCTCAAACGGTGGCTCAAACGGTGGTTCCTCTGCGGATAGTAACACACCCGCAGGTAATAATAACGCCGGCTCTCAGGACGCAGGTGCTTCACAGCAGGATGGACTTAAAATGTATGTTGACGCTCTTAATAAAGCAAAGTCATCTGCAGCTAAAGTTACACGTGTAAGAACTAACGCTTCCAACTATAAGGGTCACGTTAAAGCGGGTATGCTTTCAAGTATTGCTAAGAGCCTTATGGGTACTTTCATGAAAGAAGATACAACTCCCGTTGATATGGATAAAAACGACCTTCCTCCCAAGGGTATTAACTGTACTCTTGATGCAAGTGCTGTTGATAAGGTAGATGTTCAGAAAGACGGCGACAATACTATTGTTACCATCGTTACAAAAGCCGAGTCCAACCCCAAGGCAGGTAGCGGTATCGGTTCAGCAGTTTCTATTATCGAAGAAAAGACAATTACTGATGCGGTTGCAGGCGTTATCGAGATTTCAAACATCAAACTTGACTACGACCCCTGTACACTCAAAGCAACAATCGATGCTTCAGGTAACCTTGTAGCTCTTTATGTTCAGGCTCCCTGTATTCTCAGTCTTTCAGCTATGGGTATTGATGCCGAAGTTGGTATCGACTGCGAAGACGAATTTGTTATTGCATATTAATTTTCGTGTATAATATAAACACCGTCTTCGGACGGTGTTTTGTTTTCTCAGGAGTTTTTATGAAGGATATTTTATCTTGTGAGGGGATATATGGTTTTGTTCCCGAATCTTTAAAGGACGGGATTAAACTTGAGTTTTATCCTAAAACTGAATCAACCAACTCAATAATCAAAGAACGTGCCTCTCAGGGTGAAAATGAGGGGCTTTTAGTCGTTGCAGGTGAGCAGACCCGGGGTAGGGGAAGGCTCGGACGAAGCTTTTTTTCACCCGGTGATACGGGGATTTATATGAGTTTACTTCTTAAACCGTCCATAGCCCCCGAGGATGCGGTGCTCATTACCACTGCTGCGGCGGTAAGCGTCTGCGAAGCATTGGAAAAACTTGGGGTTTCGGACGCTCGGATTAAATGGGTGAACGATATTTTTGTCAATAAAAAGAAGGTTTGCGGAATACTTACCGAGGGTTGTTTTAATGCGCAAAAAGGCTGTTTTGATTACGCAGTTCTCGGTGTGGGAATTAATGTATATGAGCCTGAGTGCGGTTTCCCCGAGGATATAAAAGATATAGCCGGAGCGGTGTTTAGTGAGGAAAAAGAAAACTTAAGAAACAGACTTGTTGCGGAGTTCCTTTCTTCCTTTATGAACTATTATAAAAACATCAATAAAAAACTTCATTGTCCCCAATATTCCCGAAGGTGTTTCGTTATCGGTAAAGATATATATGTAATAAAAAACGGCGAAAAGACATCTGCGAGGGCACTGGAAATAGACGATAAATGCGGTCTTTTAGTGGCGTTCGAAAACGGGGAAAAAACGGTTTTGAACTCGGGCGAGATATCAATCAGGTTAGAATAATAAAAATTATTCATTTTCAACAATAAACTACCCCCTAAAATCGTCAAACTCAATGGGTAAAAATTTAATATTGCTATTGCAATTAACGGATTTATGTGTTAAAATCAGTTTGTATATATGGTAGTATAATGCTATTAGTATCTAATAGGAGGATTATTATGAAAGCAACCAAGAAAATTGTTTGCCTCGCTCTTGCGATTGTTATGTCAGTTCTTGCTTTCGTTATGCCCGTTGTTGCGGCTGACGAATTGCCCCTCGTAATAGTTGACGGCTTCAATTCAACAAAGCTTTACACAGATTTCGGTACTGAAAATCAGAAGGAGGCATTCTTCGGCAGTGATACCGATATCGAAGCAATGATTACAGATGTAGGCGGAGCCTTTGTAAGTGGTCTCATCCAGTATGGTATGAACCACAAAGACTTTGAGGCATTCGGAAACCGCTTCATTCCCGCACTCAATAAATATTTCGAGCCCATCGCTTATAATACCGATGGCACTCCCAAGAATGAATTAGGTTACTACGTAACAGATAAAACTATCTCCGAGTACACCGAAGAAGAAAAGGCTAACCTTTTCACATCATTCGTTCTTGAGACTGCTAAGAAATACGGCGAAGATAATACTTACAGCTTCAGCTATGACTGGCGTAAGAGTCCCATCGAAGTTGCTGCGGAGCTTAATGCTTTCATCAACTACGTAAGAACTCAGGAAGGTTGCAAAAAAGTTAATGTAGCCGCAATGAGTATGGGTTCAACAATTATGCTTTCATACTTGGATGAATTTGGCGGAAGACGTATTAACAACTGTGTATTTGCTTCTCCCGCATGGCAGGGCACAAGCCTTGTAGGTAACCTTTTCAGCGGTAATATCGAAATTGATATTTTCGCAGTTGAAAACTACCTTGTTAAATCTGCCGACGTTAGTGCAACTACTCATATAGCAGCTTATATCATTTCATACATTGCAAGTTACGAGGGTCTTTCCCACGAATACTTCGGTGATATTAACGCAGCAATTCAGGGTGTTAACCCTTATATTTACAGAGATAGCATTATTCCTCTTATGAGCGGTATGCCCGGTATGTGGGCTCTCGTTCCCGGTGATTATTATGAGGATGCTAAAGACTTCCTCTTCCCCGAAGGAATTGACCCCAACCTTGAAGCAATTATCGCACCTTACAACAGTGTTGATGAAAATAATCTTGGTGTTCAGGCAAGAGCTAAGGAAATTATCGAGGCTGCCGAAGACGACGGTATGAGATTCTCAATCGTTTGCGGTTACAATCGTCAGATGATTCCCATCAGTTCAGACTACGAACAGAGCGACGAAGTTATCGACGTTAAGTATATGACAGGTGGCGCTAACTGTGCACTTTACCTTCAGGCACACGATGACTGGGCTCAGATTTACACTCAGAAAATCAAAGACGGTCACAACCACGTTTCTTGGGACTATAAGATTGATATGTCAACCGCTATGTTCCCCGAACAGACATGGCTTATCAAGAATATGAGCCACAGCGACTATAACGCTGATAACGGTACATTGGATACTGTAATCTGGCTCCTTACTGCAGACGAACAGTACACAGTACACACCGATAAAGAAAATCACCCTCAGTTCTCTCTTTACAACACATATAAGAGACACGTAACTCCCATCACATTGGACGGTCTTCTTGGTGACGTTGACAACAGTGGTGCAGTTAACACATTGGATGCTAAACTCGCACTTAAGATTGCCGCAGGTCAGCTTAAAGCTACCGATTACCAGCTTGAAGTTGGTGATATCGACGAAGACGGCGAAATCACAACTGTTGACGTAAGATATATTCTCCACATTGCCGGTGAAATTCCTTACGTAATCGCTTAAGTGAATAGTTAAAGTAAAACCCCGATTCGAAAGAATCGGGGTTGATTTTTTTATTTTACTTTCATTACAAGATTTAACACATTTTTAGCGGTGCGTTGCATTTCGCCGAGGGTGATGCCGTTTTCCTTTTTGTAGGTCTTAAGTAATGTGCCGTCGGGCTTTTTCTTTCCTGTGCGTTTACCACCGGGCATTAATACATCAACACCTGCCCTTACACGGTAGGCGTTGTCTTTTAATGCAGGGAATTCGGGACTTGTAGTGTATTGCATCCACCAATCCGTCATAACAAGACCGTCGTATTTCCATTCCTGACGAAGTATTCTTGTGCAAAGGTCATAGTGATAATGAGCCCATACACCGTTGATTTTATTGTACGAGGTCATAATGGTCAGGGGCTTGGCATCTTTGACACAAATTTCGAAGCCTTTAAGATAAATCTCGCGTAATGCTCTTTCGGAAAGACGTGAATCGTTTTTATTACGATTGGTTTCCTGGTTGTTACAAGCAAAGTGCTTGGGACAAGCGGCAACACCCTCACTTTGTAATCCCGAAACAACCGCGGCGGCGGTCTTGCCCGTTAATAAGGGGTCTTCGGAGTAATACTCAAAGTTTCTGCCACAAAGGGGACTACGGTGAATATTCATACCCGGAGCGAGTAAAATGTCAGAGCCTTTGGCTTTCATTTCACCGCCCACTTTTTGGTAAAGGCGGTATGCTAAGTTTTTGTTCCACATAGATGCGATAGACGTACCGGAGGGAAGCAAAGAGCAACAGGCAAGAAGTCTTATGCCTGAGGGCCCGTCGGTGGTAGTGACAGGGTCAATACCAAGCTCACGTAAAGAGGGAAGTACCCCTCCCATTACACCGGCGTTACCCTTAGCACCAAGGGGACTATTCATAATATATGCACCGCGACTTATGGCTTCAAGCTCGTCGGGAGTTAACTGAGCGATGAAATTATTGAGGGTTTCATTGCCGTTTTTAACATCGGATAATTTGATGTTACGTTTTTTTGAAGTGCCAAAATTTTCAGGAAGTTCGGATAAAATGATTTCTTTTAAATTATCTGTTGAAGTGGGCACTTTTTCATAGGATTTTTCAAAATTGCCAATGTTTTCTTTCGGTATAAGACGATCAAAACTTTCTTTTGGTGCGGCAACCTCTTTTAAAGTTTCAAGTACAATGTTTTCATTGATTTCAAAAGAATATACTTTTTTTGCACGTCTGACGTCACCGCCAAGGTATACGTTATAAATGCCTTTTTCAATTATATATGATGATTTATAGGGCGTTTTGCCGCTGTCATCGTATGATGCAAAAGTATAGAAAGGAATATTTATTTCAAATTCCTGTTCTTCACTGCAATTTAATATGCGTGTTTTTTCATACGCACATAAAACACGGGAGGGTTTACCCAGCTTGCCCTGAGGAGCCTCGATATATATTTGTAAAACATCCTTGCCCGAGTAGTCGCTTGTGTTTTTAGTGGATATTTTAAGAGCGATAATATCGTTTTTGATTTGAACAGAGATTAAATTGCGTTCGAAATTTGCATATCCAAGACCAAAACCGAAAGGATAAAGAACCGCATCCTTATTGAATGTTTCAAAATAACGGTAGCCAACGTAAACATCCTCGGTGTAATTGTTGTATTCTCTGTTGCCGAAATTTTCGGCGGAGGGGTAATCCTCGTAAGATTTCGCGATGGTGTCGGTTAATCTGCCCGATGGCTCACGTTTACCCGAAAGCACTTCTGCAACCGCATTACCGCTTTCCATACCGCCCTGCCAAGGAATGAGGATAGCACTGTCACCTTTGAGAATTTCTTTTTCCCAACTCATATCAATAATACCGCCGATGTCGAGAATAATGACGGTTTTATTGAAATTCTCAGAAACTCTTGAAATCAAAGATTTTTCATCATCGGTTAAATAGTAACTTCCCTTTGTAAGGGTGTTTTCACGGTCTTCACCTGCGGCTCTGCCAATAACTACAACGGCAATTCCAGTTTTTTGTGAAGCAGTTTTTATGGTCTTAGTATCAATGGGCATTTCTTCATAATAGTGTGGCCAATGACCCCAAAAACCGTGGTCGGGAGCGTTTTCGCTACACCATTTACGGTAAATAGTCGCCAATTCTTCATTGACTTTCACACCGTTATTACGAAGACCCTCCATAAGATTCACGGTGTATGGCTTAATAACGTCACCGCCCGAGCCATAGCCCACGTAAATATAGTCATTCTGCACCCTGCCGAAAACCGATATAACATCGGTATCCTTTAAGGGAAGAATTCCGTCGTTCCTTAAAAGTACAGTACCCTCAGCAGCAGCCTCCCTTAAAAGTTCGGGCATACCCTCGGTAACATCTTTTGACATATCGTCATTAGCCATAGCCTCATTCTGACCAAGCTTGTTAACAACCTTGCCTATTACGTTAAAAAGTTTTCGTTTGGCTTTTTCAGTACCATTCATTACCAACACCTCCGTATAAATGAATTATACAGTTTTAAGGGGTTGAGGTCAACAGGGATAAATAATAAAATGATTTGTGAAGCAAATCAAATTATGGAGCAAAGCGAGAAATCATGGACGTCAGGTCAATTTATGGCATTTGCAAAATCATTATTAGCTTCACATGAATTGCTTATAGCGTGAATTGATACATCATGAATTGATACATCATGAATTGCCTTACGGCATTAAAAATGCAAAATGCAAAATTAAAGGGGCACACGATTATAATTAGGAATGAGGAATTAGGAATTGAAGGGCAAACCGATTATAGATTAAGCAGATGTAAAGCGACAGCCTATCATCCCTGTGCGTAAGCATAGGGAGGGGGACCGCCTTGAAATAGCTTTATTGCAAAATTCAGTTTGAAGCGTGTGAATTGCTTTTGTTATTAATATATTTAATCGGAGCGGTGGTGGGTAGTTCTCTTGCGGTTAGTCTCCTGTTACAGAGAACAACACCCCCCGTAAGGGACGGATATATCCGTCCCGCAAGTAAAGAAAACAAACTATCCTAACCAACAAGCCAAAGGGGTGTACGTTATCTCAGCGGTACGCATATATGCGTACCTTACGGTGAAGTCGGATAGAATAACCACCCACCGTAGGGTCTGTGGCTTGCCCGGCCCGAAAAACAAAATTTACAACAAACTAAACGGGTCAGGCTTACCTGACCCGTAGCGGTAGTGCGTATGTCCTACATAATTAAAAGATAGTTAACTACTTTGCACGATGTTTTTGTTATTATGAGCGAATAGTAATTTTTATAGGCTTAATTTCAAATATTCCGGAACCAGAGTTGTAACCAACAACTTCGGCAATAATATGAATATTTATTCCTGTTCCGAAAGTGTCAGGAACATTGCTACCAACTAAATGTAAATCAGTATAATTCACGTTGTTTATTTGAAAATTAGGTCCACTTATTGGTCCCTCGTAATCACCGTAACAGATTAAGTAATCGAAACGTGTTGTGTAATTTTCGTGTGGTAAAACAGACGCAGTATATCCATCAAATTCAATGTTTCTGCCTTTGTATTTTGTTGCGAAATTTTTGATTTGAGGGTCAAATTCATTTTTGGTATCAAGTATGTATGCAAGTTCCGGACAGTTTTCAATTGTTAGATTTTCTAATATTTCTTCCTCGGCGGTTTCAGTGTTTTCGGTGATTTCTGTTTCGGTATTTTCGGTTGTTTCTTCGGGGAATGTATGGTACCTGATGATGACCTCTGTGTTAGCATCGACCCATTGGTCGGGCGAATAGTTTACATCGCCTCCAACTAATACTTCTTCAACTTCACCGTCAGACGTTAGCCAACCTGTTATCAAATCTTCTATTTTTTCTGTTTTTATATTTACGAATCCTTTTTCTTTAAATCGTTCAATAACATCTTTATAATCTTGTCCTTGCATAACGGCTGAACCGGAAGGTGTCTTGGCTTGCCCGATATGTTTATTGTTATTACCACAAGCTGTAAGCATTAAAAACATTATTAATGCTAAGATTACAGAAATCGTTTTTTTCATATAGTTACCTCCTTGAAAAATAAAAAAGTGTGTGCAACCAAAGTTACACACACCGAAAAATGCGGAACTTCGATTTGCTACCACACAAAATTCATCGCTATTTACACAGAAATGCGAATAGAGAAGTCCGCACTTTTGCCATAAGACAAAAATGCCACTTCTATGTAAATAACTATATTGAATTTTGTGTGGTAACTTTAGGATATCACAAAATTATGGAAATATCAATAAAAACAAAAAAATAAAGGACTTCCGAAGAAGTCCTTTATTTTGGAGCTGATAACCGGATTCGAACCGGTGACCTCATCCTTACCAAGGATGCACTCTACCACCTGAGCTATATCAGCAGATGCTTACTCGTCAAGCAAATGATATTATACATATTGTTTAAGCCATTGTCAAGGTTTTTAGTGTAAAAATAATTTTTGAATAATAGTTTTGGTAATTTTCTTTAATTATATATTAATATTCATAATCATAATCTTTTAGGGAACAAATAGTGTTGTAAAAACGCAAAATGTTCCCTAAAATATATTGACTTTTAGGGAACGAATAACTATAATTTTAAGAGAAATGTTCCCTAAAGGTGTTGATATTATGAACAATTTACCTGAAATTCAGGAGTTATTGCAACAACGTGCGGATTTGTTTGCACGTTTACATTTGTTGCCTTATGACGGGACTCCCGAAATCAAAGAAAATCAGAGCGGAAAATATTTGTATGTCCGTAAACGGGTGGGTAGTCGTGTGACATCAACTTACGTGGACGTATATTCAGATGACCTTTATCAGCTTTTGCTTCGTAATAACAAGGAAGGCAGAGAACTGAAAAAGCAAATTCGTAAGATTGAGAAACAACTTGCAGAGGTGGGCTTTATTGAAAATGAACTCTCTGCTGATGTTATTCTTAATCTCGATTTTGCAAGAACTAATATGAAACTTTCCATATATGAACAGGCGGTTCTCGAGGGTGTTGCAACATCATTCCCGCAAACTGAGGACATTATTGAGAATGGAACTGTTAATGGTGTAACTGCAACCGACGTACAAAAAATTCTTAACCTTAAACACGCCTGGGAATTTATTCTTGATAAAGATGTGCTTCAGGTTAAGAGTGATTATTCTGTGCTTTGCCATATCGCAAGACTTGTTAATGAAGGTTTTTTCACAAATGGTGGCAGGATAAGAGGTGTCCCTGTAACCATTGGGGGAACAACATACAAACCTCCAATGCCTATTGAAACTGTTGTTATGGAAAATATTAAAGCTATAACAGACAGCCAAGCTGACACACTTGATATTGCAATTGAATTATGCCTCTATTGTATGAAAACCCAGATTTTCAATGACGGTAACAAACGGACAGCTGTTATCTTCGCAAATCATTATCTTATTGCAAATGCAGGGGGGCTTCTCGTAATACCGGAATCCAATGTTCCGCAGTTTAAAAAACTTCTTGTAAGATATTACGAAGATAAAGATACAGGCGAAATTAAAGAGTTTTTAAAAGCTAATTGTCACAAATATTTTAAATAATTAAATTGTTTTTTGAAATCCAAAAGGATGTGTTACAATGCATAATTTTTTTGTAAATGACAGTAACCGCAACGGGGATTTTTATTATATCACCGACGGGGACTATAATCATATTAAAAATGTTCTTCGTATGAAGGTGGGGGACGAATTTTTAGTCAGCCTGAACGGTAAAAGTGATTTGTGCGTTCTCGAGGAAATTACGGGGGATACCGCCATTGCTAAAATAACACAAGAAAACTATCAGGATACAAGTTTGCCCGTTAAACTCTATCTTTTTCAGGGGCTTCCCAAGAGCGATAAAATGGAACTTGTTATTCAAAAAGCGGTTGAGCTTGGTGCTGAGGGCGTAATTCCCGTTGAAATGAGCCGATGCGTTGTAAAGGTTGAGGAAAAGAAAAAGAAAAGTAAACAGAGCCGTTGGCAGGCGATTTCCGAAAGTGCCGCAAAGCAGAGTAAAAGAACGGTGATTCCCGAAGTTTTTGAGATTATGTCCTTTAAAAATGCCTTGAAAATGGCTGAGGAAATGGACCTTTTTATTGTTCCCTACGAGTCAAAAGAGGGTATGAAGTCAACTAAAAATGCACTTTCAAAAATGCAAAAGGGTATGAAAGTCGGTATTCTTATTGGTCCCGAGGGCGGTTTTGACGAAAAGGAAATTGAACTTGCCGAAAATTCGGGTGGTCTTATTGTGTCCTTGGGTAAAAGAATTTTACGTACCGAGACGGCGGCTATTACTGCACTTAGTATGTGTATGCTTTACGCGGAAATGAATATTGAGGTCGAATGAAAATGAAAGCATTACCCGAAAAATTCGCCGAAAGAATGAAATTTCTTTTAGGTGATGATTTTGATAATTATATAAAGTCTTTGGAAGATAATCCCGTAAGGGCATTCAGGGTCAATACTGATAAAATCTCGGTGCAAGATTTCCTTAAAATCAACCCATTTGTTACCGAAAAAATCCCCTATGTTGAAAACGGTTTTTACTTTGAGGATGAAAAAATCGGTAATCATCCCTACCACCACGCGGGTATGATTTATGTTCAGGAGCCGGGGGCTATGATGCCTGCGGAATGCGTTGAAATTGACCCTGATTGGTGCGTTTTAGATATGTGTGCCGCACCCGGTGGTAAAAGCACTCAACTTAAGAATACGTTGGGCGAAAATGGTGTTCTTGTTTCTAACGAGATTGTTCCGTCAAGGTGTAAAATTCTTACGGGTAACGTTGAAAGACTCGGTCTTAAAAACGTTGTAACCACCTGTATGGATACTAAAAAACTCGCCTCGGTTTTCCCTGAAACCTTTGATTTAATTATGGTTGACGCACCCTGCTCGGGTGAGGGAATGTTCAGAAAAGAGGAAATTGCCATTGACGAATGGAGCGAGGAAAATGTAAAAAACTGTGCTTTAAGGCAAAAGGAAATCCTCGAAAATGCCACGAAATGCCTTAAAAACGGCGGTTATATTGTGTACGCAACCTGTACTTTTTCATTGGATGAAAACGAGAAAATTATTGATGATTTTCTGAAAAATCATCCTGATTTCGAGATTGTAAAAGTGCCGGAAATAGTAGAAGAAAACACCTGTGACGGTATTAAATTTGACGGTTGCCAGTGTGAAAATATACATTTTGCAAGACGATTTTATCCCCATAAAAACAAGGGTGAAGGTCAGTTTGCGGCGGTGCTTCATAATACAAATTCCGCTAATAATTATGCCCCCGTAAAAGGTAAAAAGAACGATAAAATTGACAAGGTTATTTACGATTTCCTCGATGATACACTTGTGTATTATGATAGAGAAAATGTGCTTTTACATAAGGGTACACCCGTATATTTTGACCCCGATTTTAAGGTTGAAAAAGCAACGGTTTTTTCAATGGGTATTACTATCGGTGAGGTGCGTAAAAACTACATTCAACCCCATCATCAATTCTTTATGGGAATGGGTGAAAACTTCAAAAGAAAAATCGAGCTTTCACCCGATAGTGAAGATCTTAAAAAGTATCTTCACGGTGAAGAATTTGACACCGATTTCCCCAATGGTTGGGCGGTAGTAATGGTCAATGGTTGTGCTTCAGGCGGTGCAAAAGTCGTAAACGGCAGAGCAAAGAATCATTATCCCAAAGGGTTGAGAATAAAATAATTCGGAATTCGTAATGCTTAATGCATAATTGTCGGGACCTGTGGTCGGCATTATATGCCCTTCGGTGCGATATGCTAACGCGCGATATATCCGTTGGATGCGATATATTTTGCTTACGCAAAACGTGAATACAATCGGCGTTAGCCCCGATTCTTTTATCTGTTCTCTCTTATCTCTTAACTAAAAAAATCCTGTCATTTTTGACGGGATTTTTTTGTGTTTATCTATTCCCTTTTTATTATATATATGATATACTAAGTTATGTATATATAATAGGAAAATTGGGTGCTTATGTATTGAAGCACGGAAGGATATATTAATGGCTAAAATTATTTCGATTGTTAATCAGAAGGGTGGCGTGGGTAAAACCACAAGTGCCGTGAATCTTGCCGCCGCTTTAGGTGCCTTGGGAAAAAGAATACTTCTTGTTGATATTGATCCCCAGGGTAACACCACCAGCGGTTACGGTATTTCACGTAAAAATCTTACCGCCACTTCCTACGAATTGCTTATAGGCTCCTGCAGTGCCGCTCAGGCAATTATAAAAACAAAATTTCAGGGCGTTGATATTATACCCTCAAATATTAACCTGGCAGGTGCGGAATTAGAACTTGCGGTAATGGACAAGCGTGAGGCACTTTTAAAAAATGCCCTCGCTACAATTCAGGAAAATTATGATTTTATTTTCTTCGATTGTCCCCCTTCATTGGGACTTATAACTCTCAACGCACTTACTGCGTCGGATAGTTTCATAGTTCCCATTCAATGCGAATACTACGCACTTGAGGGTCTCTCACAGCTTATGGCTACGGTGCGTACCATAAAAAGACTTTATAATCCTTACATAGAGCTTGAGGGTGTTCTTCTTACTATGTACGACGGAAGACTTAATCTTACTCAACAGGTGGTTGCGGAGGTTAAAAACTTTTTTCCGAAAAAAGTTTATGCAACGGTTATTCCCCGTAACGTAAGACTTTCTGAGGCTCCCTCATTCGGCGAACCGGTTATTTATTATGACCGTGCTTCGAGAGGTAGCGAAAGCTACACCGCTTTGGCGGAAGAATTTTTGAAAATGAATTAAGGTGAGATAAATGGCAGTTAAAAAATCAGGTCTCGGCAGAGGTTTTGATGCAATTATGTTAGATAATTCTGTTGAAGAGTTATCATCCAGTGCCGGTGCCGTAAAGGTTAAATTAACGGATATTGAACCCAACCGCGACCAACCCCGAAAGCACTTTGACGAAGATGCACTCCGTGAACTTTCCGAAAGCATATTAAAACACGGTGTTTTACAACCGCTTCTTGTAAGACCGATGCTTGACGGCAGTTATCAGCTCGTAGCGGGTGAACGTCGTTGGCGTGCTTCAAGAATGGCGGGTCTTACGGAAGTTCCCGTAGTAATAAAAGAATTAACCGATGCTCAGGTTGCGGAACTTGCTCTCGTTGAAAATGTTCAACGTGAGGACTTGAATCCCCTTGAAGAAGCAAACGGTTACAAAGAACTTTCCGAAAAATACGGATACACTCAGGAGGAAATTTCCGAAATCGTCGGTCGTTCCCGTTCGGCGGTGGCTAACGCCTTAAGACTTCTTGCACTTCCCGAGGAAGTACAGGAAATGGTTATGAAAGGCGAACTTTCCGCAGGACATGCTAAAGCTATTCTCACTGCTTCCGATGAAGATTACAGAATAGAACTTGCAAAGTTGGTTGTTAAAGAGGACTTATCCGTAAGAACTACCGAAAGACTTGCAAGAAAATCCATAAGCGATGTTAAATCGGGTAAGAAAGGAAAAAAACGCAACCCCTATTATGATGAAGTTGAACTTGCTCTTTCCGATGTATTGGGACGGCAGGTAAAGGTTACAAAATCAAGTAAAAAAGGTTCATTGGAAATCGAGTTTTTTGATGATGACGACCTTAAAAAACTTTTGAAGATATTTGATAACGAGTAAAAAGGAGTAGGAAAAATGATAGATATTAAATTTTTAAGAGAGAACCCCGAAATAGTAAAACAGAATATTAAAAATAAATTTCAGGATAAGAAACTTGCCCTTGTGGATGAGGTAATTGAACTTGATGCCGAAAGCCGTAAGGTTAAGGGTGAAGCAGATAACCTTCGTGCTTCAAGAAATAAAAACAGTAAGATGATTGGTGCTCTTATGGCTCAGGGCAAAAGAGACGAAGCCGAGGCAATGAAAAAACAGGTTGCTGAAGATGCTAAACGTCTTGCAGAGCTTGAGGGTCTTGAGGTTGAACTTTCTAAGAAAGTTAACGATATTATGATGGTTATTCCCAATATCATCGACCCCAGTGTTCCTATTGGTAAGGATGACTCCGAAAACGTTGAAATCGAGCGTTTCGGTGACCCCGTTGTTCCCGAGTTTGAAATTCCTTATCACCGTGAGATTATGGAAAGTTTCGACGGTATCGATCTCGACAGTGCGGGTAGAGTAGCGGGTAACGGTTTCTACTACCTTTGCGGTGATATTGCAAGACTTCATTCTGCGGTTATTTCCTATGCAAGGGATTTTATGATTGACCGTGGTTTCACATATTATATTCCTCCCTTTATGATTCGTTCAAACGTTGTTACAGGCGTTATGAGTTTTGCGGAAATGGACGCTATGATGTACAAAATCGAGGGTGAGGACCTTTACCTTATCGGTACAAGCGAACACTCAATGATTGGTAAATTCATTGATACAATTGTTCCCGAGGAAAAACTTCCCCAGACACTTACAAGTTATTCTCCCTGTTTCCGTAAAGAAAAGGGTGCTCACGGTATTGAGGAACGCGGTGTTTACCGTATTCATCAGTTTGAAAAGCAGGAAATGATTGTTGTTTGTAAGCCCGAGGAAAGCCCCTATTGGTTTGACCAACTCTGGAAAAACACAGTTGATTTATTCCGTTCACTTGATATCCCCGTAAGAACTCTCGAGTGTTGCTCAGGTGACCTTGCAGACCTTAAGGTTAAATCTGTTGACGTTGAGGCATGGAGTCCCAGACAGCAGAAGTATTTTGAAGTCGGTTCTTGCTCAAACCTTTCCGATGCTCAGGCAAGACGCCTTAAAATCCGTGCGGGTGGTAAGGATAAAAAGTACTTCCCCCATACCCTTAACAACACCGTTGTTGCTCCTCCCAGAATGCTTATTGCATTCCTTGAAAACAACCTTAACGAGGACGGTAGCGTAAACATTCCCGTAGCCTTAAGACCCTATATGGGCGGTAAGGAAAAACTTGTGCCGAAGGCATAAGTGGCGAAGCCACAGCGATATAAATTCCTGACGGAATTTGCGATATGTGCTAAAGCACGCTATATGCTTTCAGCACGATATGTCCCTTCGGGACGAGAAAAGGAATTTATATCATATCGCGACCGAGCAAGGCGAGGTTATATCGCATTTGTGTTGCAAATATATCGTGCACACGAAGTGTGTATATCGCCAAAAGAGGTAGTAGGATGAGTGAAAAAACAATAAAAGAATTGGCTGTTGAATTAACAATTGAAATTACAAATATTTGCGATATTATAAACAACAGAAAAGTATACACCAATCAGATTATGCGTTCTTGTTCTTCAATAGGAGCGAATGTCCATGAAGCTAAATATGCTCAAAGTCGTGCAGATTTTATTCACAAAATGGAAATTGCTCTGAAGGAATGTTATGAAACTGAATATTGGCTTGAAATTTTGTTTGGTGTAAACGCTATTAATGAAAAAACGTTTGTTGATATTAATAACAAATGCGGGAAAATTAGAAGGAAACTCATTGCTTCCATAACAACAGTGAAAAAAGCCACAGCGATATAAATTCTTGACGGAATTTGCGATATGTGCTAAAGCACGCGATATGCTTTTAGCACGATATGTCCCTTCGGGACGAGAAAAGGAATTATTTATGTATAAAAATAAAAACGATAATTTTAATGACCGCAAGAAAAAGTTTGACGGTTACAAAGATGATTTTTCTGAAAGAGAAAATCAAAACGAAAAAGATATAATTTTCGGCAGAAACTCCGTTCAGGAGGCTATAAAAGCAGGGCGACCCCTTGATAGTGTTATGGTTGCAAGGGGTGAACGCTCAGGCTCAGTGCCTAAGATTCTTGCGGATGCAAAAAATGCGGGTATTCCAATAAAAGAGGTTGACCGTAAAAAACTCGACTTCCTTTGCGGTCACGCAAATCATCAGGGCGTTATAGCAATGGGCGCGGTTAAAGCATATTCAACAGTTGATGATATCTTTGCTAAGGCAGAGGAAAAAGGAGAGCCACCCTTCATTATAGTCTGCGACGAGATTGAGGACCCTCATAATCTGGGCGCTATAATAAGAACTGCCGAGGCGGCAGGGGCTCACGGTGTTATTGTTCCCAAAAGACGTAGTGCACCCCTGAGCTTTGCCGTTGCTAAAACATCCGCAGGTGCAGTTGAATTTATGCACGTAGCAAGGGTTACTAATATCCCTCAGACACTTGATGAACTTAAAGAACGCGGTGTCTGGATTTACTGTGCGGATATGGATGGCGAAACCTTCTACAACGCAGACCTTAAAGGTGCGGTGGCACTTGTTATCGGTTCCGAAGGTAAAGGTGTGGGAAGGCTCGTAAAAGAAAAATGCGACGTTATTCTTTCAATGCCTATGAAAGGGCAGATTAACTCTCTTAATGCATCAGTTGCCGCAGGTATATTGATGTACGAGATATCTAAACAGCGTGATATTCAAAACTAATTGTGAGGAATAATAATGGCTGACGAAAGAAAAAAGACAAGAAAATGGTCTTTGGAAGAAATTGATGAATTACTGCAAGATAGCGGTATGCTTCAAGACGGTAGTGATGCCCTTGAATTTGTTGAGGAAATTGAGCATACGCCAAAAGCAGTTTCATTTAATCCGAGACCGAGCCATAATGAAAATATAGAGCACCGTATTATAACCGATACGGTTGAGCGTTCTGACAGTGTGGCAGAGCCTCAGGTTTACGGAACCTTTGTCAGTGAAAAGTACCGTAACCGCTTTTTTAATAAACCTATTCAGAATCTTGAAAAAACCGCAGAACACCGTATTGTGCCCCCTGAGGAGCAAAAATACGAGCGTGGCGGTTTCGTGAAAAAACAAAGTAATTTCACTCATACTTCGGATTTTTCACCCGTCCCCAATCTCGTTCCTGACCACAAGGCAGGGGATATGGAAGCAACTGAAAAAACCGTTGTATTTGATGATATGCAACACACTAAAACCATTGGGCTTCGTTCCCTTGCGGTTACTGACGGAGATGCTCACGATATTGAACTTCCCGAGGAAGATGACGGTGCTCAGCTTACCTTTGAGGGTTTTCACGATACTGATGTTGAAATCGTCGACGAAAGAGAAGTTGAAGAACAACTTATTAAAAAACGCAAGGAAAAGGCAAGTAAGTTTACAGTTACCAGCGAACCCGATGAACCCGAAAATAACGAACCCGTAAAAAAATACGGCACGGATGAATACCGTATGCCCGACGATAAATTTAAGGTTTCGTATTTTTTAAGAAAACAAAAAAATACCGCCGTAATGGGTGCGGTAGTGTCATTTATATCATTTTTATTACTTTTAGTAATTTCACTTATTGCTAAAAATTTTGATACAGGCGGAACGGTTTTTGTTATAGCCTCAATTCTACTTACTATTGCTCCATGTGTGGTTAATTTTAACTGTATTATTGATGGTGTCAAAGGTTTTAAGGACTTTAAACTTAACCGTGACACGGGTGTGTTTCTTGGTATTGTAGCCGCCCTTGTGCAGGAATTCGCATTCTTGTTTACAGCCGACCCCTTTGAAAAGGATATTAGCTTATTCGGTTCGGTTGCGGTATTGAGTATGGGACTTAACCTTGTTGCACGTGCAATTGAAACTCAGAGAATAAGTGAAAACTTCAGTTATATGACTGAAAAAGAGGAAATTTACGCAGTAGGACCCATTGAACAAGGGGAGACCGCTTTTGAAATCGGCAGAGGTTTACTTCTTGAAGAACCTGTAATTATCTCTTCACAGAAAACATTATTCCCAAGGCGTTTTGTGGAGCTTTCAAGTAAATTTTACCCCTCGGACGATATAGCCAGAAAACTTATTCCCATAAGTTTGGGTGTATCAGTTTTAATCGGTCTGATTTCATTGATAGTTACGAAGCATCTTGTGAGCGGTATTTCCGCTTTTACCGCCGCTTTATGTATAAGTTTACCTTATTTTTCATTTATAGCGGACGCTATTGCTATTAAAAAAGTCTCTAAAAAAACACGGAATAAAGGCGGTATGATTGCAGGTTGGGATGCACTGAGAACTTGCGAAAATGCAAACGCTATTACGGTTGACTCGGCGGATATTTTTGATGAAGAGGGCGGAAATGTATACGGCATACATCTTTTCTATGATATGGAAATTGATGAAGCCATTATAAACACCGCCGCATTGGTCATCGCTTCGGGCGGACCTTTAGGTAATTTATTTAAAAGAGTTATTGTGGGTGAGGTTTCTCTTCTTCCCCCTGTTGATACTCTCGCTTATGAAGAAAAATTAGGGCTTTCTGCCTGGATTTTCAACAGACGTGTGCTTGTAGGTAACGCAGATTTACTTAAAAACCACAATGTGGAAATTCCCGACAAGGCTCTTATTGAAAAGCATCTTTGTGAGGGCAGATATCCGCTGTATCTCGCTTTGGACGGTAAAGCCGCGGCAGTGTTTATAATATCTTATGATATTAACACCGCAAACGCACGACTTCTTAAAAATATTGAAAGTAACAGTATTTCATTGCTTGTGCGTTCGGATGATGCTAATATAACCGATACTATGGTAGCAAATAAACTTAATTTACCCTTAAGCGGAGTTAAGATTTTATCTGCAGTTTCGGGGGATTTGTATAAATCTTATGAATCCTGTACCACATCTGCCGCCGATGCACTTCTTTTGCACGACGGCAAGACCACAAGCTTTTTACACTGTATAAAAAGCGCTTTATCACTCAACGCCATAAAGCAGGTAATTCATATTTTCCAACTTTGTGCTATGGGTATTGGGATTGCAGTTGTTGCGGTACTTGCCCTTGTTTCAGGGCTTTCGAATCTTAACTGTTTGCAAATGGCGTTTATGCAGTTGTTCTTTACGGCAATATCACTCTTTGCCCTTACGGGTACTCACATTGTTCATAACTTTGAACGTAAAAAAAGAGTCGGTAAAGTAAAAATTACAAATCGTCAGCGTCCTGCAAAGGCTCGTCGCCGTTAAGGGGTTTCCCCGTGTAAGAGCCGTTTACATCACTTAAAATATTTTTATCAATGTTGTTGTCGGCGTCGATTACTTCCTGGACTTTGCTCTTTTTATGTTTTTTCATAATATTCACCTCGTGAATATTATTTCACAAATTACAGAAATTATTTAGAGAGGATACGTTAAAATGAAAAAAGTACGTTTAGGTATCATTGGTGTAGGCAATATGGGTTCAAGCCATATTAAGAATGTACTTAAAGGCACAATGCCCGAAATTGAAATTACGGCAGTTGCCGATATTAAGCCCGACAGACTCCAGTGGGCAAAAGAACAACTTCCCGAGGTTAAAACCTTTGACACTGCTTCGGCACTTATGGATTCAGGTGAAGTTGATGCAGTTCTTATTGCTACACCTCACTATGACCATCCGCCCCTTGTTATAGAGGCTTTGGAAAAAGGTCTTCACGTTATGAGCGAAAAACCCGCAGGTGTTTATACTAAACAGGTTCGTGAAATGAACGCGGTTGCAGATAAAAGCGATAAAATCTTTGCAATTATGTTTAACCAACGTACAAACTGCCTTTACAGAAAGGCTCACGAAATCGTTCATAGCGGAAAATACGGTGAATTACAGCGTGTAACCTGGATTATTACCGATTGGTACAGAACACAGTCATATTATAATTCCGGCGGATGGCGTGCAACCTGGTCAGGTGAAGGCGGCGGCGTACTTCTTAATCAGTGTCCCCACCAACTTGACTTGTGGCAGTGGATTTGCGGTATGCCCGAAAAGATTACTGCAGTTTGTCACGAGGGTAAATGGCATAATATCGAGGTTGAAGATGACGTTATGATTTATGCGGAATATCCCAACGGCGCGACAGGTACATTTATTACTACAACAGGTGATTTCCCCGGTACAAACAGACTTGAAATTACCCTCGACAGAGCAAAACTTATTTGTGAAGACGGTAAACTTACAGTTTGCGAAGTTGCCGAGAGCGTAAGCGAATTCACAAAAAATGCCGCAGAGGGATTCGGTAGAATTGATACTGAAATTTTTGAGGCGGAACTTGACGGCAGAAATATTCAGCATCCTGAAGTTCTTAATAAATTTGCAGGTGCTATTCTTCGTGGTGAACCCCTTACCGCATCAGGTCAGGAGGGCATTAACGGACTTATGATTTCCAATGCCGCATTCCTTTCATCATGGTTGGGTAAAACCGTTACTTTACCCATTGATGAAGAACTTTTCTACAATATGCTTCAGGATAAAATCAAAAATTCCTCTTTCGTTAAAGAAGTTAAAGAAGTAGTGAATGAGGATATGGACTCTACTTATTGATTAATTTTTAAGGTGAAACTATGACTAAAAAGTATTTTAAATTACTGCTCAGTTTAGGGATTATTCTGTGTATTCTGTGCGGAAGTTTTACAATGAGTATGGCGGCTCCGTCATGGGAGGATTATGTTGGGCCTATTGAAACCGATTCATTTGACGATACGGATGAAGAAACTACAAATTCTAACGTGGTTACCGAACCTACGAAGGAACCCACCACTCAAAAGACAACTCGTCCTGCTACAACACAGAGTCAGATAAAACCTGCTCCTCCGATTAATGTAACAGCAAAAGAAACTACCGAAAAAACAACTAAGGAAACAACGGTTAAGACTACAAAAGCTAATACCGAAAAAACTACAAAAGCCGAAACTGAAACTTCTACAACTCATACTGAAACTACCGATCCGGATGAGGCATTGCTTAAAGACGGTCAGTTCTTCGTATATCTTGAAAGAAATAACGGTGAGCGAAGACTTAAAACCGTTCTCAATAAGCCGGGTCTTGTTAATCAACCCAATGAACCTGTAAGAATTGGTTATGTTTTCAAGGGTTGGTATAAAAACCCCGAATGCACCGAACCTTGGGATTTCAGTAAATCCATTGCTCAAAAAGGTACTGTTATATACGCAAAGTGGGAAGCGGATGCCAATACTGTTGAATTCGGTATTAAGGTTAAACAAGTTCCCGGTGGAACAATCGAAGTGAACCCAAGTAGTGCAAGTATGGGTGAGGCGGTTATTATTACCGTTAAGCCCGACGAGGGCAAACGTCTTGTAGCGGGAAGTATTACAATTAACGGAAAATCCAGTGATGTTCTGAGCTTCATAATGCCCCGTGAAGCGGTCGTTGTAAGTGCAAGTTTTGAGGATATTCCCGAAGAAAAGGTTGAGGAAAAGCCAAATTTTCTTATTCCCATTATCATTGCGGTAGCGGCGTTTGTTGTAATTCTTATTGTAGTAATTATAATTATCAGATATAAAACAAGACCCGCTGTTATTGAGTACGACGAAAATGGTGCTATTATCCTTGATGATGACGATGATGACGGTTGGATAGATGAATCCATAGTTATCGAGGACGGTTTTGCCAACGGTAAAATTGTACGCGAAAACACTGATTTTGAAGACAACTATGAAACAGAAATTTTAGATGCCTTTGAAACCGAACGTTTAGATGATTAATAAAAAAACTCACACTCCCTATTAAGAGTGTGAGTTTTTGTTGTTATAATGTAACACCATCTTTGAAAATGGCAATTTCTTCGTAATTATTAATTTCATTAAGTGCCTTTTTGCCGTTTGACATATCAATAATGGTACTAAGAAGCTTTTCGGTTGTTTCTTCAAATGAGCCGTTTTCTAAAAGAGTACCTGCATCAAAATCAATCCAGGATTTTTTCTTCTGAGAAAGAGCGGTATTGGTGCTTATTTTTAATGTTGGTATGGGTGCACCCAAAGGATTACCTCTACCCGTTGTAAAAAGTATTATAACCGCGTCGGCACAAGCGAGATTTGTAGTGGAAACCATATCATTACCGGGTCCCCAAAGTAGGGATACACCGCTTTTTTTACAGGGTTCATAAAGATTCAAAACATCCGTTACAATAGATGTACCGCCCTTGGTAATACAACCGAGAGATTTTTCCTCCAAGGTGGTAATTCCGCCATCCTTGTTACCGGGTGAGGGATTCTCATAAACTACCTGATTATGCTCGGTAAAGTAGTTTTTGAAACCGTTTATCATACGGACAGTTTTGTTAAAAATATCTTCATTAACAGTTCTGTCCATCAAAATGGTTTCGGCACCAAACATTTCGGGAACTTCCGTTAGAATTGCAGTAGCCCCATAACTCGTGAGTTTGTCGCAGATTTTACCGCAAAGGGGATTTGCCGTGATACCCGAAAAACCGTCAGACCCACCACATTTAAACCCTACCGTAAGTTTACTTATGGGTTGGGGTGTGCGTTTATCCTCTTTTGTAATATTATAAATGCTTTTGATGATTTCAAGACCTTCTTCGATTTCATCATCACATTCCTGCATATTAAGGAGTTTTATTCTGTCGGTGTCGTATTCACCGAGGTAAGGTTTCATAACCTGAAGATTGTTGTTTTCACAACCTAACGAAAGTAAAAGAGCACCGCCTACATTTGGGTGTTTACAGAGGGCGGCAATACACTTTGCGGTGTTAGATGCATCATCGCCCAATTGGGAGCAACCGTATGGGTGAGTAAGGGCTAAAACATCACTGCCCAGATTTAATTCTTTATTAGCCTTTTCAGCAATGATTTTAGCGGCATTGTTTGCACAACCAACCGTAGGAATAATAAAAATTCGGTTTCGTATACCGACTTTGCCGTTTTTTCTCAAATAACCCATAAAGGTTATATCAGTTCCTTTCGGTGAGTAAGATTTTTCACCTTTAAATAGGTATTCCTCGCTAGCCGTAATAGCAGTTTTTAAATTATGGGTATGTATGTGGTCGCCCTTTTTTATATGGGTTGTTGCTATGCCTATGGGGTAGCCGTATTTTATTACGTTTTCACCTTTGGCAATATCGGTTAAGGCAAATTTGTGCTTTTCGGGAATGTTACTAAGTATTTCAACATTACCGAAAGTTTCACCTTTATTAAGTTCAAAAAGGGCAACACCCACGTTATCGCGAGGATTAATGATTATAGCCTTATCCATTATAAAAGCTCCAATGCGGCTTTTACGCCGTTTATTTTTATTTCTTTGCAACAGTTATTGACAAAATCAGTTGCATAAGGAATTTCGGTAAGGTCGCAACCCCAGAAATCAGTGTTTTTGAGTATTTTCGTCACTTTATCAGGGGTGTCGTTTATATCATTGAAAAACCTAAGAACTTCGATATTGTCCTTTATTTCGTATTCACTACCGTTCCTTGTGTTTATGAAAGCACCTTCAGTGTTGAATTTGCCGTTATAAAACTCAATAAGACAGGCAAGACCAAAGAAAAGCCTTTTGGGGAAATTACCGTTTTTCACGTTATCAAGTAAGGAGGGTAAACACCTTGCTTTGAATTTGGAAACGGAGTTTAAGGATATATCAAGAAGTCTGTGGTCTATAAAGGGATTATTGAATCTTTCGAGTACTGAAAGGGCGAAATCCTCTTTTTCCTTTTCGGGAAGGGGAATGTAGGGGATAACCTCTTGTTTAAGGGTTGTTATGATGAAGTTTTCAAAAATACTGTCATTCATCATATCCCTTACAATATCAAAACCGCTAAGATATGCACCTAAAACGCTTACGGTGTGAGCACCGTTGAGAATACGTACTTTACGCATTTTGTAGCCTGAAATATCGGGACAGAAAACCGCACCCAAACCTGATTTATGAGAAGGGAAAACTTCTTTTAACCCATCTTTATCCTCAATAGCCCAGAAAAAGAATGGCTCTGCCGTATCAAGAAGGGGGTCGGTATAGCCCAATTTATTATAAAATTCATCAACATCTTTTTTAGGATAACCCGTAACAATTCTGTCAACAAGGGTATTTGAAAAACTGCATTTATCAAGCCAAAATAAGAAGCCCTCGTCTAAATTCCAGAGTTTTGCAAATTGTTTTACGCAATTTTTAAGTTCTGTACCGTTATTGTCAATAAGTTCAACGGGTAAAAGATAAAGGGTGCTTTCGTCACTTCCGTCGAAATGGGTGTAACGCTCATAGAGAAAACGGGTAAGTTTACCCGGATATGACGAGGGTGGGGTATCAGTGAATTTATCTGTATCAGAAAAGGCGATACCTGCTTCGGTGGTGTTGGATAAAATAATTTTCAAGTCTTCATTTCGGGCAATTTCTAAAAGAGCATCAAAGTCTTCGTAAGGGTTAATGCAACGTGAAATACTTTTAATGATTCGTGTTTTTTCAGTTGCTTCACCATTTTCCCTGCCCCTGAGAATGAGGGTGTAAATACCGTTTTGTTCATTTATAAGGTCGCAAAGACCGTTTTTTATAGGTTGGCAAATGACGACGCTACCGTCAAATAAACCTTGCTCGTTCATAACATCCACAAGATAATCTGCAAAGGCTCTTAAAAAATTACCCTCGCCGAATTGGAGAATTTTTTCGGGTCTTTGAGTTTTATTGTGAAGTTCCTTTATGTTTTTCATAAATAATACCTCAATTATAATTTATTGCCACCATAAGAAGCATAATCAGTGCCGAGAAAATAAACTCACCTACAAAGAGTTTCCATGACCATTTAATCCATTTGCCGTAGGAAACACCCACAAGTCCGATAGCGATAATCATAATTCCGCTTGTGGGATAAAGGAGATTTGTGAAACCGTCCGCCATACAGAATGTAGTAACTACACTCTGACGGGTAATACCCACAAGGTCGGAAAGGGGTGCAACAAGGGGCATAATTAAAAATGCTTTTGCACTGCCGCTACCGATAAAGAACTCTAAAAGTGCAATTACCGCAAAGAGAAGCAGGATTGCAACATAGGGTGAAAGACCCTTCATAAGTTCATTTAATTCGAAAAGGATGGTGTGCATTATTCTGCCTTCGTTTAACACGTAGGAAATAGCCACAACGAAAATTATAAGAGGAATAGCGGGGGCAATACTTTTTGTACCCTGCAAGAAGCTTTTAAATAAATTTTTACCGCGAAGTCCTGAGAAATGACCTGCAAGAAGTCCGCCCGTGGTGAAAAGAATTGCCATAGCGGGAAGGGAAAGAGCACCGCCCGTACTTAAAACGAAGTCAAGGATTATGAAAAGTACGTCAATGAGCATACAAATCAAAAATGCTCGTGTGCCTTTGCGTGTGTTTTTATCGGAAAGAGTAGCGTCCGCATCCGTAAGATTATACTTTTCTCGCAAGGCTTTGTCCGATTCGTAAACAGGGGATTTTTTAGGATTTTTCTCAATTTTTTTAGCGTAAATGAAAAGGAATAAGAAAAGGATAAGGTAAACACCTACGAAAACAATGAGCCTGAGCCAAAGTCCCGAGAAAACCTCTAAATCCGCTAATTTCTGAACCGTAACAACGTTAAAGGGGTTAAATGTAGCGGCGGTAAAGCCCCAAGCAATTGAAACGAGGCTAAGACCAAGTCCCACGAGAGAGTCCCAACCTAAAGCCAGGGAAATGGCAACGGCTATGGGTACTAAAGTTATACTTTCTTCGAGTATACCCGCAGTAGAGCCCAGAAGCATACATACAAATATTACAACCGCCATAAGACTGTATTTTTTGTGACTGAATTTTTTAATAAGGGTAGCCATTATGTATTTGAGTATACCGCATTTATCCAAAATCAGAAACGAACCGCCGATAAGGACAATCATCAGGATAATAGTTACGCCCGTAAAAGCCTGACTACTGCCGAAACACAGAATGGGGGATAAAATAATTTTCCATATAGGCATTTTATAGTCGGGAGTTTCGGTATAAGTACCGTCAACAATTGCGTCGTGTCCGTTGACTTCGGCAATTTCATATTCTCCGCGGGGGAGTGTCTGGGTTAAAACACCAATGAATGCTAAAACCGTGACTAACACAAGGGTTAAAGCAATCATAGTTTTTTTGTTTAATTGTAAGCCCATATCAATGTGCTTGTTTTCGTGTTTCTTTTCCATTACATACCTCTTTATAAAATAAGTATAAGTATTATACACAAGACCTATTATAAATACAAGCATTTTTAATTGACAAAGGGTGTTTTTATAAATATAATATTCCCTATTGGGGGACGACCTATGAGAATTTTGGAACAGTTTATAAAAGGCAAGAAACCCGACGAAAGCCTTTGTGAGGATTTCCTTTTTTATAACGAAAATTTTATAGTTGTCGCAGATGGAGTTACTGCAAAAGATACGATTCTTTTTGGTGGTGAAACAGGTGGCAGAGTGGCGGCAAGGCTTATTTGTGAAGCGGTAGCCGAATTTAATTTGGATATTGACGCTTTTGAAGCCACACGAATTTTAACCGAAAAGATAAGGCAACTTTGCGACGAATACAATAATGGCGGAAGTGCCGCGGCAAGTGTTATAATATACAGTAACCATCATCACGAAATCTGGAGTATAGGCGACTGTCAGTGCATTATAAACGGTGAAGTGTTTACTCATAGTAAGGAAATTGACCGTATAGTTTCGGATATGAGAGCCCTTGTGCTTGAAATGGTACGTTTCGAGGGTACTACTGATGAAGAACTTTCAGAAAATGACCTTGGCAGAGAGTTTATTTTACCAGTAATTAAAAAGCAAAGTATTTTTGCTAATGGTGAGGGAAGATTCGCTTACGGCGTTATAAACGGTGCATTCGTACACGAAAAAGACATTGTTATACATAAGGTGAAAACCGGTGACGAAATAGTTTTAGCAAGTGACGGTTATCCCGAACTTTGCGGGACTTTAGAAGAAAGCGAAGAAAAATTAAAACAGGAATTGACAACAAATCCCCTTTGTGACGGTGATTACCGTTCAACCAAGGGAGTACAAAAAAACTGTACGTCTTTTGACGACAGAACATATATAAGGTTCAGAGTGGATTAATATGAGAATTAAAAAGAAAAAACACGGTGCCGAAAGACTTGAGGCTTGTGGCGATATCGTAATTAAAAATTTAAGAGAAGAGGGTTCAACATCACGTGAACTTTTCGGAAATGATAACCCTTTGCGTATAGAAATCGGTTGCGGTAAAGGTGATTTTATAGTGGGTACTGCCGCTAAAGAGCCGGACGTAAATTTTCTCGCTATTGAGAAAGTGTCCGACGTTTTAATGCTTGCGGCGGAAAAGGTTAAAAAGAGCGAACTTAAAAACATAAGGGTATGTTGCGTTGACGCAAAGGAACTTGCGGAGATTTTCCCCGAAAGCGGTATCGACAGAATTTACCTCAATTTCTCCGACCCGTGGCCCAAGGCACGTCACGAGAAAAGAAGACTTACTTACAGAAGTTTTCTTTCAATTTACGAGAAAATATTAAAAAAAGACGGTGCAATATTCTTTAAAACCGATAACAGAGGACTTTTCGATTTTTCTTTAGAGGAATTTAAAGAGTATGGTATGACCCTTGATAAACTTACATTTGACCTTCATAATTCGGAGTATATGGACGGGAATGTTATGACCGAATATGAAAAAAGATTTTCTTCAATGGGTGTACCAATTAATAGGGTAGAGGCAAAGTTTAACTCTAAATGAGTGAATGAGGTGATAGTTTGACCAAGGATATGACTACGGGCAGTCCTATGAAAAATATAATAAAGTTCTGTCTTCCTCTTATGGTTGGTAACCTGTTTCAACAGCTTTATAATATGGCGGATGCTATTATTGTTGGTAAATGCGTCGGTAAAGATGCTTTGTCAGCGGTAGGCTCAGTCAGTTCCCTTAACTTTCTTATTATCGGTTCGGTTATCGGTCTTTGTGCAGGTTTTGCCATACCCATTGCCCAACGTTTCGGTGCTCAGGATATAAAAAGTTTAAAAAAATACGTTGCAAATATCATTTATGTTTCGATAGTTTTGGCGGCTGTTATAACTGTTGCGGCGTTGCTTTTTACAAAGCCGCTTCTTAATATAATTAATACACCTGCCGAGATATATGATGAAGCTTATTCTTATATTGTTATAATATTTGCAGGTATAGGAGCAACTATGTTTTATAACCTTCTTGCGAGTATTGTAAGAAGTCTCGGAGACAGTAAGACGCCCCTTTATTTCCTGCTCTTTTCTTCGGTGCTTAACGTAGGTCTTGACCTTCTTCTTATTGAAGTTTTTGATATGGGGGTTAGGGGTGCTTCCGTTGCTACGGTTATATCCCAGTTCGTTTCGGGTGTGTTGTGCTTTATTTATGTTAAACGCAGTTTCCCCATTCTTCATATGACAAAAGAAACGGCGAAGCCTGATTTTAAATTTATTCTTGCCCTTCTTAAAAACGGACTTCCTATGGCATTGCAGTTTTCCATAACGGCTCTCGGCTCTGTTATGCTTCAGTCCTGCGTTAACGATTTGGGTCCCGATATTATAGCGGCATTTACTATCGGAGCTAAAACTCAACTTATGATAGTCTTACCCGCAGAAACCATCGGTCTTACTATGGCGACATATTGCGGTCAGAATTTAGGTGCTAAAAAACTCGGCAGAATTAAAAAGGGCATAGGCAGCGGTTTTGTACTTGCGGCTATATATTCTGTTTTAGGTATTTTTGTTGCAAAGTTTTTCGGACCGTATTTATCGTTGCTTTTTGTTGAATCAAGTGAAACCACGGTTATAGCCCTCGCTCAGCAATATATAGATATGGGTAGTTATTTCTATCTCATATTATCAGTGCTTTTCTTATTGCGTAACGCTATTCAGGGTCTTGGTTACAGTATAACGGCTATGATGACGGGCGTTTTCGAATTAGTTGCACGTGGTATCGGTGGTCTCGTTTTTGTTGAAAGATTCGGTTATGACGCGGCTTGTCTTGTAAACCCCTTAGCATGGATAATAGCCGACATATTCTTATTCCCTGCATTTTTTGTAGTGCTTCATAAAGTGAGTAGAAAGCTGAAAAAAGAATAGTATTTTAAAGAACAGGCGAATCTTTGCTTGTTCTTTTTTTGCTTGATTTATTCAGGTTAGTATGGTAATATTAACATAGAAAAATATGAATTTTTGTGGTGATGAAAATGAAACTTAACGAGAATTATGTTTTAAAAACCGTTGCAGGTACACCCGTTGTTGTACCCGTAGGTGAAGCGGTAAAAAATATCAAGGGTATGATTACTCTTAACGGTCCTGCGGAGGTTATCTGGAAAGCTCTTGAGCAGGGTGAGGATTTCGAAGAAATTGTTGCTCGTTTAAAAAGTGAGTATGATGCACCCGAAGATGTACTTCGTAATGACCTTACGGCTTTTCTTGATAAATTAGAAAGTTATAAAATATTGGAAAAATAATATGAAACAGATGTCAATGGTGACGTTGCTTCCCTTCATTGAGGATGCATTTCAAAAAAACACCACTTTTAAAATACCTATTACTGGTACGAGTATGAATCCCCTTCTTATAGCGGGTAGGGATTATGTTCTCATCAGAAAGCCCCAATTTCCCCTTGAAATCGGCGACATTCCTCTTTATCGTAGGGATACGGGTGCTTTCGTTTTACATAGAGTTGTGGACATAACTGAAGATGGTTATATTATGTGTGGTGATAACCAATTTATATTAGAAAAGGGTATTACCGATAAACACATAATCGGCGTTGTAAGTAGTATATGTCGCGATGGTAATTTATTTGATGTTGACGATAGCGAATATGTAAAATACAAGAATAAATACGTAAAAAATGTAAAAAAACGTTATCCCATAAGGCGGTTGCGTTATAAACTTTACAGGTTGAGAAATGGAAAATAAAAAGACAGAGATTACTAATGATATCCTATACACGGGTGAATTAATAATAAATGCAATTAAAAGTCAACTTGTCGGCGAGAAATATGATTTCCCCGAAAATACTGATTTTGAAAAAATCAGCAAATTGGCTGAAAGACACAAGGTAAAACCTTTAATTGCTAACTCGGTTATTAATAGTGAAACTGCACCCGATGAATACAAAAAAATATTCAGAAAAGAACTGTTCAGATGTGCGGCACGTCACACGGCTCAGGAGCAGGAAATCAAGGATTTATCTGAAATCTTCGCAGAGAATAAGATAAAACACTGCTTCCTTAAGGGAACTAAGGTTTCTGCGTTTTATGATAATCCCGATATGCGATTTATGCTGGATATTGACGTGCTTGTGGAAACGGAAAAATCACCGGAAGCCGCTCAACTTCTTGTTGACAGAGGCTATGTTTACGATAATTATGAGGATGAAAAGGATGCGGGTTACGTAAAAAAACCGTTTTTGAACCTTGAACTTCATAAGGAATTAAAATACGATTACGATAAGGGTTACGATTATTATAAAGGTGCTCTTGAAAGAATGGATATTTGCGAAAACGGATATTCAATGAATATGACTCGTGAGGATTTTTATGTTTACATTCTTTCCCATACTGCCCACCACTTTGAATCGGCGGGTACGGGTATTAAGAGTATAGTTGACCACTATTATTTAAATAAAAAGTTAAAGCCCTTGTGCGATGCGGATATTTTAAATGAGTCCCTTGAAAAAACAGGACTTACGGAATTTGCAAAAAGTATGGACAGGCTTTCGGATTACTGGTTTAATAATGGCGAAAGTGACGAGGTTATAAAAGAAACTGCGGAGTATATAATTTTAAGCGGTGTTTTCGGCACTCAGACAAATTATTATTTAAGCGGTATTATAAACGGTGATTATAGCGATAAAAAATCATCTTATTTTTTAACAAGATTGTTTTTGCCCTATAAACTTATGAAGAAAAGATACCCCGTTCTTAAAAAATTACCATTTTTACTTCCGTTAATGTGGGTTGTAAGATGGATTAGTGCTTTTAAAAACCGTGGAAAATACTTGGACGAAGCGGATAGTATAAACTCAGTTGATGAAAACGCAAAAGATAAACAGATCGAGTTTTTAAAGCGAAACGGATTATAAAAAATTGTAAAAAACTATTGTAGTTAAAGTTTATTTATGATAATATAGAATATATATGAAATAAAAAGGAGAATACAGATGGCTTACGAAGAAAAAAGAACCCATGATGAGGATATTGGCTTAGCTCCCATTCTCAAGATTTTACGCCAAGTTCTCAGTAAATGGTGGCTTATTGTTATTTTTGTTGTAATATTCTGTGTCAGTGGCTTCAGTATTGCAAAAATAACATATACGGAGCAATATACTTCAAAACTTATGTTAGCTGTTTCCAATAAGGACAAAAACATTGTAGGTACAAGTGCGGGGCAGACAAGCGCCAGCGATGCGCAGGCATCCGCCGTAATTGCTAACACTTTAAAACAACTTATGCAGAACGGTGACGGATTTATTACTGCAGTGCAGAATGAAGTTACTGCTAAAACGGGTGTGGAATATGAAAAAAGCCAACTCCGTAATATGATGAGTGTTGAACACGTTACAGATTCATTGATTGTTAATATTAAGGTTACTTCAACCGATGAAGAACTTGCTTATATCGTTGCTACTGCTATTGAGAGTGCTTACCATACAATTGTTAACGACGAAAACTTCCCCACAGCACATATCACAGTTGTTGACAGTGCTACAAAAGCAAAACTTGAGGCGGACTCATCTACAGTGCTTTATACTGCAGCAGGTTTTATTATTGGTGCGGCTCTTGCTATAATAATTATCCTTATTACTGCAAAAATCCAGAATAAATTGCTCTCAACTGAGGATATTAAGAATAACTTCAGTAATATTGATATTATTGCTACGGTTTCTAATATCAAAAGCAAGAAAAAGGGTGACCGTGCACGTCTTCTTATTACTGACAGAAACGTTGGTCTTCCCTTTATTGAAACATTTAAACTTATCAGAACTAAATTTGAAAACGCAAAACTGAAAAAGGGTTATTCAGTATTCGCGGTTACAAGTTCAACTGAAAGTGAAGGTAAAACTACCTGTTCAACAAATATTGCACTTTCTCTTGCAAAGAGTGGTAAATCAGTTCTCCTTATTGACGCCGACCTTAGAAAACCCGCAGTTTGCAAAACATTGGGTATCAATATCGAAGGTGAAAAAGGTATCTACGATATCGTAAACGGTGTTAAATCTTTTGAAGATTCAGTAAAATATATTGAAAAATATAATCTTTATCTTCTTATTTCATCCGCTGCTGTTGCAGACCCCTCTGAAACACTTGCTTCAGATATTACTGCTCAGGTTATTGCAGAGGCTAAAAAGAATTTCGATTACGTTATTGTTGACTGTCCTCCTGCAGGTGTTGTTGCTGACGCGGCTATCGTTGCAAACTATGTTGATTCAATGGTATTCGTTGCTGCAGAAGAGAGAGTTGCTATTCCTCAGATCGAGTACGCTTTAAGTGATATTTTAACAACTAAAGCGGACATTATGGGTTGTATCTACAACCGTGCAGGTACAGGTACTCTTAAGATTGCTACTGAAAAAGCAGGTGGCTATTTCTCAAACCGTTACGGCGGATACTATGGCTCATCCTACTACTACGGAAGCAGACACCACAAAAAGAAAAGATAAACAAAACAAGAACCCTGTTTACCGTTGGTGAACAGGGTTCTAATAAATTTATAATTTGGTGAATTTATGGAATTTTATGAAAATAAAGTTGAGGCGGAACGTGCCGTGTTAATTTCCGTTGATACGGGTGAGTTTGATGTGGACTCATCTTTGGCGGAACTTACGGAACTTGCTAAAACCGCGGGTGCAGAGGTTATATGTGAAATGACCCAGAAACGTGAAGCACCCGAGCCCGGCACATATCTCGGTAGGGGTAAACTTGAAGAACTTTCGGAGTTTTGTGAGAATGAAAAGCCCGACCTTGTTATTGTTGACGGCGAGTTGTCACCTGCTCAACAAAAGAATATTGAAACTATAACTGATGTAAGAGTTATTGACCGTACAACACTTATACTTGATATTTTTGCAGGTCGTGCTCTTTCGGGTGAGGGTAAATTACAGGTTGAACTTGCTCAGTTAAAGTACGCATTGCCCCGTCTTGGTGGTAAAGGTGCTTCGATGTCAAGGCTCGGCGGTGGTATCGGTACAAGGGGTCCCGGCGAAACTAAGTTGGAAACTGACCGTCGACATATAAGACGTAGAATTTCGGCACTGACCGAGGATTTGAAAGCCCTTGACGAAAGACGCACACGTCACAGAGAAAGACGTAAAAAAGACGGAGTAGTTACCGTTGCCCTTGTGGGATACACAAACGCGGGGAAATCCACATTAATGAATACTCTTACAGATGCAGGAGTTCTTGCGGAAAATAAACTTTTTGCAACCCTTGACCCTACTGCGAGAGCATTGACTTTGCCCGATGGTAATTCAGTTCTTCTAATAGATACCGTTGGGTTTATAAGAAGACTTCCTCATAAATTGGTTGAGGCATTCAAATCAACCCTTGACGAAGCCGTGGACGCTAATGTAATACTCAATATCTGCGACGCATCAAGTGATGAATGCTCCGAGCATTACAGGGTCACAAATGAACTTCTTGAGGAATTGGGATGCGGTGATAAACCTACAATTACAGTCCTCAATAAATGCGACTTAACCAATGATATTTCAATTCCTTTAGTAGGAAATGTGGTACGGGTTTCAGCAAAAACAGGGGAGGGACTTCCTCTGCTTCTTGAAAAAATTGCCACTGCACTTCCTCCGACAAGGAAAAGAGTTAAAATACTTTTACCCTTTTCAATGGGTGGTGCAGGTGCAGAACTTCGTAAAACGGGCGTCGTGCATTCGGAAGAATATACTGCAGATGGGTTGTTGTTGGATATTACCGCAGAGATATTTGTACTCGAGAAGTACGAAGAATATATTATTTAATTCGAAATGCTTAATGCATAATTCGTAATTATCGGGACCTGCGGTCGGCATTATAAAATTGCCCATCTAATTACGCATTACGCATTATGAATTACGCATTAAAAAAAGAAGCCGCGAGGCTTCTTTTTTTATCTTACGCTGAAAAGTAAATCTCCGTATGAGGGGTAGCACCAGTGCTCACTGGAGCAAAGGCTTTCCATAGTATCAACGGATTCTCTTAAAGAGTTCATAATGGGAATAATGCGGTTTTTGTAGAACATTGCCGCTGCATCACTTTCTTCTATTGATTTAACTTCTTTAGATAGTTCACCTAAAGAGGTAACGTCATCGAAAGCTTTTGCACTGAGTTCTGAAAGAGTTTTTACAAGATTTTCTTCGTATGTAGTGTCGATACCATTACTGATTGTACGCTTTGCAATAAGTGTATCTGCAAGTTCGTGGATGTTACGGCTTACACAGGGAAGAATATCTTTTTTAGTCATCTCAATCATTGTAAGAACTTCGATGTTGAGATACTTACAGTATTTTTCATTTTTAATTTCGTAGTGTGCCTTAATTTCTGCTTCACTGTAAACCTTGTGACGCTTGTACAATTCGATGTTTTTATCGTGGAGCATATAGGGTAAACAGTCGGGTGTTGAGGGGAGATTAAGAAGACCTCTTTTTTCTGCTTCTTCAACCCACGCATCATCATAACCGTTACCGTTGAAAATTATACGCTTGTGGTTTTTGATTACTCTCTTAATAAGTGAGTGTAAGGCACTTTCGAAATCAGTTGTATTTTCAAGTTCGTCTGCAAACTGTGAAAGAACATCTGCTACGGCGGTGTTGAGTGTGGTGTTAGGACCTGCTACGGAAGCGGATGAGCCTAACATACGGAACTCAAATTTGTTACCTGTAAATGCAAAGGGAGATGTTCTATTTCTGTCGGTAGTGTCCTTGGGGAAACGGGGAAGTACATGAACACCGACCTTAAGAACTTCTTTCTCTTTATTATCGTAATCTTCGTCCTTCTCAATAGATTCGAGAATAGCGGTAAGTTCCTCCCCTAAGAACATTGATACGATTGCAGGGGGAGCTTCCTGAGCACCGAGTCGGTGGTCATTACCTGCAGATGCAATAGAAATTCTCAATAAATCCTGATAATCGTCAACGGCTTTAATAACCGCACAAAGGAATAAAAGGAACTGAGCATTTTCTGCGGGAGTTTCACCGGGCTCAAGAAGGTTTACGTTTGTGTTTGTAGAAATGGACCAGTTATTGTGCTTACCGCTACCGTTAACACCTGCAAAAGGCTTTTCGTGAAGAAGACAAATCATTCCGTGCTTCTTTGCGCATTTCTGCATAGTTTCCATTGTTATCTGGTTGTGGTCAGTAGCAATGTTTGTTGTAGTGAAAATGGGGGCTAATTCGTGCTGAGCGGGAGCTGCCTCGTTATGCTCGGTTTTAGCGAGAACACCCAATCTCCACAATTCCTCGTCAAGGTCCTTCATGAAGGCTTGTACACGGGGTTTTATAGCACCGAAGTAGTGGTCATCAAGTTCCTGACCCTTGGGGGGCATTGCACCGAAAAGAGTTCTGCCTGTGTAAACAAGGTCTTTTCTTTTATTAAAAACATCACTGTCAACAAGGAAGTATTCCTGCTCGGGACCAACGGTGGTTTTTACCGAAACAACTTCATTGTGACCGAAAAGTTTAAGTATACGTAATGTCTGTTTATTAATTGCCTCCATTGACCTGAGTAGGGGGGTCTTTTTATCAAGAGCCTCGCCACCGTAGGAGCAGAAAGCAGTAGGAATACAAAGTACACCGTCTTTGATAAAGGCGAAAGATGTGGGGTCCCACGCAGTATAACCCCTTGCTTCGAAAGTAGCTCTGAGACCACCCGATGGGAAAGAAGATGCATCGGGTTCGCCCTGAATAAGTTCTTTACCGGAGAACTCCATAATAACTCTGCCGTCTTTTTTGGAAGTAATAAAACTATCGTGTTTTTCGGCGGTGATACCCGTAAGGGGTTGGAACCAGTGTGTGTAGTGGGTAGCACCTTTTTCAATAGCCCAGTCCTTCATTGCGTTAGCTATAATATTAGCAACGTCAATATTAAGTCTGTGACCTGTTTCGAGGGTGCGTTCAAGCTCTTTGAAAGCCTCCTCGGGAAGGCGTTTTTTCATTACTTTTTCAGAGAAAACGTCACAACCGAAGTAATCTGTTATAGTCATAAATCAATCAACCTTTATTTTATTAATTCACCTAAGAATCCTGCACCGATACCAAGCACTGCGGAAATAACTATCAGGATTATGGGATGTACTTTCTTTTTGAATATAAGGACAATTCCTATTACGGCGATTACCAATGAAACCGCCATATTGTAGAAATTCATATTTGCCAAAGCGAAACCGTCGGGGAAGAAAACCGTTGAACCGATATTTAAAACCGCGGCGGCTATAAGACCGATAACTGTGGGACGTAAGCCCGTCATACAACCCTGTACAGTTTTGCTTTCCTGAAACTTTTTATAAACTTTAGCAACAATAAGAATAACTATAAACGAGGGGAGTACCACGCCCAATGTAGCAACTGCCGCACCTAAGAAACCACCGGGAAGATTTAATAAATCCCTGCCTCGTTCCATACCCACGTATGTCGAAATATTTATAGCGAAGGGTCCGGGGGTGCTTTCGCTTACGGCTATGAAATTTACAATTGCTTCTTCTGAAAGCCATTCATTTTTAATAACCGCATCCTGTATAAGGGGGAGCATTGCGTAGCCCCCACCAAATGTGAAAAGACCTATTCTGAAAAATGTTAAGAAAAGCTTGAGGAATTCAAGAATTATTTCTGACATACTTCTTTACCTCGCTTTCTCATAATTACGGAGTAAATAAGTCCAACCAATGCACAAGCGATAATAACGAAGATAATATTAACATTGGTGAAAGCGGATACTACAAAAGCTACGCCCATAAGAATGTAACCAAAAATACCCTTGGGGCATTTTTTATACATTGATACGAGGGCTTTTATAACGAGGGCGAGTACACCTGCACGAATGCCCATAAAGGCGTATTTAACCGCTCTGTATTCGCTGAATTCTTTAAGCACAAGGGAAATAAGAGAAATAACAACGAAAGAGGGCAATACTACACCGAAAGTAGCACAGAATGCACCAAAAAATCCTGCCACCTTGTAGCCGACGAAAGTTGCGGAATTTATGGCAATGGGACCGGGGGTGCTTTCCGCAATAGCGAAAATATCAAGTATTTCTTCACCTTTGAGCCATTTGTATTTATCGCAGATTTCTTTCTCAATAATGGGTATCATAGCGTAACCGCCACCAAAGGTGAATGCACCGATTTTTAAGAAAGTCACAAACAGAATCAAGGCATTTTTAATTTTGTTTTTCAAAAAAACACCTCTTCAGGACATAATAATACAATATGTGTTAAATTATAAGAATAAATTAATTTTTTGTCAATGTACAATAAGGCATATTCCGAGCATAACTCTCGACATTTTTTGTTACTTATGGTATAATAATCAGGTATTTGACCGGTAGGATGGTGCTATATGAATTTTGAAGATGCAAAGATACGTGTTGAGGAATTAACCCGCATCCTTAACGAGTGTATTGAAAAATATTATATGGGAAACGAAAGTGATGTTTCGGACTACGATTACGATATGATGATGCGTGAGCTTTCATCCATTGAAGAAGAGTATCCCGAACTTTTATCGGAAAGTTCACCTACCCACAGAGTTGGGGGTAGAAGTGACAACACCTTTGAAGAGGTCGTTCATACTGTCCGTATGGAAAGTCTGCAGGATGCTTTCTCTGACGAGGAGTTATATGCTTTTGATACAAGGGTGAAAAAGGTTTTTCCTGATGCACAGTATGTTGTTGAACCTAAAATTGACGGACTTTCCTGCTCGTTAGAGTATCGTAACGGTGTATTGGTAAGAGCCTCTACCCGTGGTGACGGTAACGTGGGCGAGGATGTTACTGCCAATGTTAAAACTATACGCTCAGTACCCCTTAAACTTAAGACGGATATTCCATTTATTGAGGTAAGGGGTGAGGTTTATATGTCACACGCCTCATTTGATGAACTTGTGGCACTTCAGGAATTAAATGAAGAAAAAACCTTTAAAAATCCCCGTAATGCCGCATCGGGTTCATTAAGACAGAAAAATCCGAAAATTACCGCGTCAAGAAAGCTTGATATTTTTATTTTCAATATCCAACAAAAAGAGGGAGGAAAAGACCTTCATAATCACTACGAATCCTTAGAGTATCTTAAGGAATTAGGATTTAATGTTATTGACGGCTATGCCCTTTGTAACACTATGGATGAATGTATTGAAAAAATTAAAAACATTGGTGACAACAGGGGTAATCTCAGTTTTGATATAGACGGTGCCGTTATTAAAACCAATGATTTTTCAATGCGTGAGGAATTGGGAAGTACCGCCAAATTCCCCAAATGGGCAGTTGCTTTCAAATATCCCCCCGAGGAAAAGCCAACAAAACTTTTAGATATTGACATTCAGGTGGGAAGAACGGGTGTGCTCACACCTACGGCGGTTTTTGAACCGGTAATACTTGCGGGTACTACCGTTTCAAGAGCAACCTTACACAACGCGGACTTTATCAAAGAGAAAAATATTGCAATAGGTGATACAATAATTGTTCGTAAAGCGGGGGATATTATACCCGAAGTTCTTTCTGTTTCAGAGCATAATGGGGAAAATCCCGAGTACACATATCCTCATAAATGCCCCGCTTGTGACAGCGAGGTTGTTCGTGAGGATGGGGAAGCGGCTATACGTTGCGTGAATCCTCATTGTCCCGCTCAGCTCCTTCGTAAATTAATTCATTTTTGCTCACGTGATGCCATGGATATTGAGGGCCTCGGATCTGCGGTTCTCGAGCAACTTGTGAATGAAAAACTTATAAGTAGTGCATCGGATATTTATAAACTTAATCCTATGGACTTAGTTTCCCTTGAAAGAATGGGCGAAAAAAGCACATTCAATCTTCTTGATGCCATAGAAAAATCCAAGAGCAATGACCTTTATAAATTGATTTTTGCTTTGGGTATTCACCATATAGGTCTTAAAGCGGCTAAGCTTCTTGCAAATCATTTTGATACTATGGATGCTCTTCTGGAAGCAACTAAAGAGGATATTACCGCTATTGAGGGGATAGGCGAAGTAATGGCAGATACACTTGTTAAAACTCTTTCGCTTCCCGAAAGCCGTGAACTTATAGATGAACTTAAAAATCTTGGTCTTAATATGAATAACCTTACTGAAAAAGCGGATAACCGTTTTGAGGGAATGACCTTTGTTCTTACGGGTACTCTTTCAAAATACGGCAGACGCGAGGCTCAGGAGATAATTGAAAAATTCGGTGGTAAGGCATCAGGCTCAGTTTCTAAAAAAACAAGCATAGTTTTAGCGGGTGAGGACGCAGGTAGTAAACTGAGGAAAGCAACAGAATTGGGAATAAAAGTCATAAATGAAGAAGAATTTGAACAATTGATAAAATAAGTGTTTAAAAATTTATGCATTACTCCAATAGAAATTGACAGTGGATTAATATAAAATATAAATATATTCAAAGTTCAAAGGGGAGTTAATATGCCTACTACAAACATTATGAAAATCAAAACAAAGCGAAATAACCTTTATCTTCGTGTTGCTAAGGGTCATTTTGCTACAAGTTATACACATAGTAACTATTACATCGACGTTGCTGCCCAGAAATCCCGTTATTCCGAGGCAAAAGCGGTAGCACAGGAGCTCTGTTCTGCTTATAATTACAACACTACAATCGTTGATACAATTATCTGTCTTGACGGTATGGAGGTTGTAGGTACTTGCCTTGCGGCGGAGCTTACTAAAAACTCCTTCGCAAATATCAATGCTCACCAGACAATTTACGTTGTAACTCCCGAAATCACCAATGGCTCACAGATGTTCTTCAGAGATAATATCGTACCTATGATACAGGGTAAGCACGTACTTGTTCTTGCGGTTTCCGTAGCATCGGGTGCAACCGCTCAGAGTGCTATTGAGGCGGTTCGTTACTATGGTGGTGACGTTGTTGGTATTGCTTCAATTTTCGCAACTGCAAAAGAATGTGGCGGTTACGAAGTGAACTCCGTATTTAATCCTCACGACCTTGACGGATATTTCAGTGTACCTTCACACGAATGTCCCCTTTGTAAAGAGAAAAAGAAACTTGATGCTCTTATAAACTGCCACGGTTTTTCAAAACTTTAATTTGAAATTTATACTGAAATCACTGTGCTTCGGCGCAGTGATTTTTTTTATGTAAATTTTTTGCAAATAATATTGATGAATTGACTTTTTTGTGTTAACATCGTAATTGTGATAAATTGGATTAAAATAAAAAATAATGGCGGATAAAGCGTTAAAAAGGAGAGTACTAAACTATGATGAAAATGATAGTTGAGTTATGTGCCGGTTTGGTATTTTTTCTGTTCGGTATGAGCACTATGTCAAGCTGCCTTGAAAAATTAGCGGGCAGTAAGCTTGAGGTAGTTTTGAAAAAAATGACGGCTAAGCCGATTCTGGGTTTAACCATGGGTTTAATTGTAACTGCGATTATACAGTCCTCATCGGCAACAACTGTTATACTTGTCGGTCTTGTTAACTCGGGTCTTATGTCGTTTCAAAGCACTATAGGAGTGCTTTTTGGCGCTAATATAGGTACTACGGTTACTGCCTGGCTTTTGTCCTTGTCGAGCATCGGTGGTGAAAGCTCACCTGTTATTTTACAAATATTTAAACCACAGATTTTTTCACCCATACTTGCTGTTTTGGGCACCGCCTTTACAATGATGGCGAAAAGCGACAAAAAGAAAACTCTCGGTACAATTTTTATCGGCTTTACGGTGCTTATTTACGGTATGGATATTATGTCAGACGCGGTTGAAAGCCTTGATGTAAGCGGGTTATTCACAATGTTTAAAAATCCCATTCTTGCGGTTATTGTGGGTATTTTGGTTACTGCTGTTATCCAGTCATCCTCTGCATCAGTTGGTATTCTGCAGGCTTTATCTCTTACTGGTGCTATTACTTGGGACGTAGCCGTGCCCATTATTATCGGTCAGAATATAGGTACTTGTATAACCGGTCTTATTTCAAGCATCGGTACGGGTGCAAACGCAAAAAGGGTTTCCTTTTCTCAAATATTAATAAAAATAATAGGTATGCTGATTGTGTTACCTACATATATGATTGCTGTAAATGTTCTTGATTTACCTACAGCTGAAATGAAGGTGAATCCCGTAACAATCGCTATAATTCACACTGTGTATAACGTGGTATTGCTCTTCCTTATGCCCTTCTCTAAATATATTGCAAAAATTTCCGAGAAGATTATACGCGAAAAGAAGGGTGGAAAAAGTGCTCAGTCATCCGGAAATGTGGTTTATCTTGACGAATTGCTCTTGGTTAAATCTCCGTCCATTGCTGTTATGGAATGTGATAATTATACAGTGAAAATGGCACTCCTTGCAAAGGATACCGTTTTAGAGTCACTTAAGCTTGTAAAAGACTATAACAAAGAGTCGGTAAAAACAGTTCATGATAATGAAAAAATCCTCGACCTTTACGAGGATAATCTTGGCACATATCTCGTAAAAATGTCCGAGCAATCCCTTTCAAACAACGATGCAAGAACGGTTGCAAGAATGCTTCACACAATTGGTGATTTTGAACGTCTTGGTGACCACGCAAAGGGTCTTCAAAAGGTAGCCGAGGAGATTTATGAAAAGAAAATCAAATTCTCCGACAGTGCAGATAAAGAAATTAGTATTCTTCTTGATGCAATTACTGAAATTATCATAACAACTACTCTTGTTTACGAGAAAAATGATTACGAGTTGGCAACAAAAGTTGAACCCCTTGAACAGGTTATTGACCGTATTACCGCGGAAATTAAAACTCACCATATTGTACGTTTGCAACGTGGTGACTGTACAATTGAGCTTGGCTTTGTGCTTTCGGATTTACTTACTAACTGCAAGAGAATTTCCGACCACTGTTCAAACATAGCCGTTGCGGTTATTGAGGCTAAAAATGACTCCTTCGATGCCCACCATTACCTTAACAGCGTTAAGTACGGTGATGATGCGTTCAAGGATGTTTACGAAGAATATAAGAGAAAGTACGACTTACATGCAGAAAAATGATTTAAAAGTTCTTTTTGAGGACGAGGATATAACCGTTTGTATTAAACCTAAGGGACTTTTAAGTGAAGATGCCCAAACCGGCGAAAAGGGGATTATAGGTCTATTGAGTGATAGGGCAGGTAAACCCCTTCACCTTTTACACCGTCTTGACAGAAACGTGGGCGGTGTAATGATTTTTGCAAACAACAAGAAAAGTGCGGGTATTCTCTCAACGGATATTGCCGAGGGAAGATTTTTTAAAGAGTACCTTGCGGTTACTGACGGTATACCTGAAAATGAAAGATAAGGATTTACTCTTCAAAGACTCTCAAAAAAACCGCTCTTATGTAGTCAAACGTATACGTAAGGGGGTCAAAGAGGCGTCGCTCGAGTATAAAGTTTTAAAAAATAATGGCGAAAAAGCACTTGTTAGAGTGCTTTTACATACGGGTAGAACCCACCAGATACGGGTGCAGTTTGCATCACGAAAAACACCCCTTACGGGTGATATAAAATACGGGAGTCGTGACAGGACAACGGGGGATATAGCACTTCATTCCTGTGCCATAAGTTTTTATCATCCCGTTACAAAAGAAAAGCTTAGTTTCGTATCTTGTCCTGAAATGAATGATTATCCTTGGAATACATTTGGAGATGTTTTAAATGCCTGAAATATTAATGAAATTCAGCGGAGTAATAGTTAATACCATTACCGTTCTTATCGGTAGCGGTATAGGGCTTCTTCTTAAAAAACAGATGCCTGAAAAATTAACAAACGGCGTTATGTGTGCTATTGGTCTTTGTACTCTCGCTATTGGTATAACGGGTGTTATAAAGGGCGAAAACCAACTTGTAATGATAATTTCAATGGTTTTGGGAACTATTATAGGCACTCTTATAGATATTGACGGTAAACTTACAAAGTTAGGCGATAAATTACAGAACAGACGTCAGAAATCAAAAGGAAATAAAGGTGATACTGCCACATTCAGTCAGGGTTTTGTTACCGCATCACTTCTTTTCTGTGTGGGTGCTATGACTATTGTAGGCTCAATGAATGCGGGTATATCCGGCGATAACCAGATGATTTATACAAAATCCCTTTTGGATTTGATTTCATCATCAATGTTAGCCGCATACCTTGGTATAGGTGTTATGTGCTCCGCAGTTTTTGTATTTGTTTTTCAGGGTTTACTTGTGGCACTATCAATGTTTTTAGGCTCGTTTTTAAGCGATTTCGCAGTAGCGGAACTTATATGTGCAGGGTCCGTAATGATTGTGGCTTTAGGACTTAATCTTTTAAAGGTAACAAAAATAAAGGTTGCAAACCTTCTTCCCGGTTTAGTTTTTGTACCGTTTGTATGTATGATTTTTGAATTAGTACAGTGAGGAATTTTATATGGTTGTCCGTAAACTTACATTAGATGATTATAAGCAGTTCTCTGAAGTTTCCGCAAGTGCGTATGTTTACAATGCTGAGGAAACCACCTTTGAAGAAAATGTGGATAACTTCGGTGCTTTTATAGATGAGGGTAAAACCCTTATTTCACAAATGGAATGCGGTTTTAAGTACAATTTTTATTGCGGTAACAAAATAGGTTGTGCGGCTGTGGGCGGCGTTGCATCAAAGCCCGAGTATCGTCGTATGGGCGGAGTACGAGCAACATTTGATACGGTATTTAAACACGCATTAAAAGAGGGTGCAATTGTCAGTATACTGTACCCATTTTCAATTGAATATTACAGAAAATTCGGCTACGAAACTATTTTTAGATGCGTACACGCCGAGTGTTCATTTAAATCTTTTGAGAAAATTGAAAGATTTAACGAGGTTACTATTGCGACCGAGGAACACAAGGATACTATAAAGAGCATATATACGGAAATTGCTAAAAAACGCAATATGATGTTCGCCCGAGATAATTACGAGAGTTTTTGTTTTACACCCTATGAAAGTTGTTGTTATACATATTTCGTAAATCGCGACGACGCAAAGGGTTACGTAACATTTACCCTTAACAGAATTGCCCGTACGGTTAATATTTCTGAACTTTTATTCAACAATAAAACCGCACTTCTTAATCTTTTGGGTTTTGTGAAAATTTACGACGGCAATTACGATACGGTGATTTTTGATAAATTACCCGTTTCATCACCTGTTTTTGAGGTAATAAAGGATGAAAATCGACTCGTAAAACGTATATACACCTATGAGGGTGCGGCAAGAATTCTTGATGTTGAAAAAGTTCTTGAGGCTACTGTATATCCTGATGAAAAGGGTAGTTTTTCAGTAAAAATAACTGATAGTCAGATAGAGAAAAATAACGGTATTTTTACTGTGGATTATGAGGACGGTAAGTGTACTGTTAAAAAAGATGCTTCAACTCAATATGATTTGGCGTTGGATATTCTTGGTGCTTCAAGAATAATATTGGGCAGAGAGGGGCTTACCCTTAACGAAATTTCATATATTGAAAATACAGAAATAAAAACGGATTGTATCGACTTCCTTAAGGCTTTTCCTAAAAAGACAACTGTGTTTTATGATGTTTTTTAAAATTGACAACTTCTTGTGTTTTTGCACAAGAAGTTGTTTTTTATTTTGTAAAAACTATATAATAAACAGAACTTTTCGCACATGTGCAAAAAAAACTTGCGAAGTCATTTTCGAGATGTTAGTATATACTGGTATTAGAATGATGTTAGTATCCCAAATTAAATTTAGGAGAATGAATTATGATAAAAGTTCTTAAATTCGGTGGCAGTTCACTTGCAGATGCAGAACAGTTTAAAAAGGTTGCCGCAATTATTAAGTCACAACCCGAGCGTAGATATGTAGTTGCTTCCGCACCCGGAAAAAGATTTTCCGACGATATCAAAGTTACGGATATGCTCTACGATTGCTACAAACTCGTTAAAAAGAATCAGCCCATCGATGATGCGTTCAAACTTATTGAGGACCGCTACAACGGTATCATTAAAGATTTAGGTATCAAACTCTGGCTCCAGCCCGAATTCGACAGAATCAAAAACGCTATCGTACACCACGCAGGTCGTGACTATATTGCAAGTCGCGGTGAGTACCTTAACTCAATCGTTCTTGCGAATTACATCGGCTATGATTTTATTGATGCTGAGGACGGTATCTTCTTTAAAGAGAATGGTACTCTTGACATAGAGAAAACCAACGAAGAACTTTCCGCTATCCTCGAGAAACACGAACGTGCAGTTATTCCCGGTTTCTACGGTGTAATGCCCAATGGTACAATTAAAACTTTCTCCCGCGGTGGTAGTGATATTACAGGTTCAATCGTTGCAAGAGCAATTAAAGCCGATATTTACGAAAACTGGACCGATGTTTCAGGTATGCTTATGGCAGACCCCAGATGTGTTGAAAATCCCGCAGTTATTCCCGTAATCACATATAGTGAACTTCGCGAACTTTCATATATGGGTGCAACAGTTATGCACGAGGATGCTATTTTCCCCGTTCGTGAAATGGGTATTCCGATTAATATCCGTAACACAAATGCTCCCGAAGACAGCGGTACAATGATCGTATCCTCCGTTGAAAGCAGCAAGGTTGATACTGTTATTACAGGTATTGCAGGTAAAAAAGGTTTCTCAGTTATCGCTATTGAAAAGGATATGATGAACTCCGAAGTTGGATTCGGAAGAAATGTTCTTGAAATTCTCGAAAACTACAACCTTTGCTTTGAGCATCTTCCTTCAGGTATCGACACTATGTCAGTTGTTGTTAACGATAACGACTTCCTTCCCCAGAAAGATGCTATTGTTAACGAAATTAAGAGAAGAACAAAGGCGGACAACGTAACTGTTAACGGCGGTATCGCTCTTGTAGCAGTTGTTGGTAGAGGTATGGCCGGTTCAAAGGGTACTGCAAGTCGTATCTTCAAAGCAATTGCAGAAAATGATATCAATATCAAAATGATTGACCAGGGTTCAAGCGAACTTAATATCATTATTGGTATCTCTGAAGATGATTACATCAAAACTCTTGATGCAATTTATCGTGAATTTGTTAAGTAATTGAATGTCATAAATTTTTGTTTAAGGCAAAAAAGCAACACACGGAACCAAGTGTTCCGTGTGTTGCTTTTTATATTGTTAATTCTCTTCCGTAAGTCTTATTAAAAGTTCTGCGAATAAACTATTCGCCCAAGCAAACCAAGGTCTTGTGAACAAAGTATCATCATCTTTATTAAAAGATTCGTGCATAAGGAATGTACCTGCGTGAGAGTTAGCAATCATTTTAAGGCAGTTTTCAATTTCCTCTTTTGAAGATGAAGTAAGGGCTTGCATAGTTAAAGCAATGTGCCAGATTTTGTTTGTTCCCGTATGGGGGCTACCCACACCTTTGGCAACCTTGCCCTCAAAATACCAAGGATTACTTATTGAAAGAATAAAGTTTCTTGTATTCTGATAAATCTCGTTGTCATTTGAACAATAGCCAAGATACGGAGCGGACAAAAGGCTTGGTGAGTTTGCATCATCCATAAGGATTACATTTCCTCTGCCGTCAACCTCGTAGGCGTAAATATTACTGTATTTCGGATGTTCGTATATTGCGTGTTCTTTTATACCGTCGTCTATATCAAAGGCGAGTGAACGACATTCACTCTCTAATTTATTATCTTCATAACCCAAATTAGCCAGTTCTGCAGCCTTTTTAAGAGCACACACCGCCATCATGTTGGCGGGTACGAGATAACCGTAAACGCATCGGTCATCAGAGGGTCTGAAACCTGACCAGGTCATACCCGTGTATGCTACCTCGTTACCGTTGCCCTTATTGGGTAAGGTGTCGGTTTCGGGGCAGTTTTCACGGTTGAAGAAGTAGGTTGAACTCTGGAAATGGTTTTGTTCTTTTTTGAAAACCTCGATTATTTTATACATCATCTCACGGAACTTTTCTGTAAAAATAGAATCATCCGCAGTTTCAGTGTAATATTTATGGGCAAGATATATTGGGGCACAAAGTGAGTCAACTTCGTACTTTCTTTCCCATATCATACCGTCATAAAAATCGGTTTCATCCTGTTCCGCGTGAGAATTCGGTACTGCGTTAAAAGCATTTGCATAAGGGTCAAGGCACACAAACTCAACCTGTCTTGCGATGACACTTCTTATAATGTCTTTAAGTTTTTCATCCTGATTTGCGTAACGTATGTAGTGGGTGAGTTGGGCGGTACTGTCACGCAACCACATTGCGGGAATGTCGCCCGTAATTACAAAATATCCTCCGTCATCCAATTTTGTGACGGTTGTTTCGATAGTATTTAAAAAGCAACCTTTAAAAAATGGTGCAAGTTCAGGATATTTTACTTTTAATTTTTCTGTAATTTCATCTGCTTTTTGCAAAAGAATATCAGGTGTATCCATAATCTACTCCTAAAGTAAACGCAACAAAAAAGTTGTTTTTGTTATTTTTTACAGTATAGCACTACCGAAAATCTAAAACAATAGTAATATTGCAAGGGTTTTGGGGCGGAAATTTGGCAAACCTTCCGAATTTTACGGGAAAATAAACAAATTTTATTATTGTTAATGATTTATCAAAGGTTTTGATGTATAATAATTTCAAAATAGGACAAAGTCCGTAATCAAGGAGGTATTTGCTATGGCAAATCGTATTGTATTAAACACAATTTCATATCACGGTAAGGGCGCTATTGAAAATATAGTTCCCGAACTTCAGAGCCGAGGATTCAAAAAGGCTTTCGTTTGTGCTGACCCCGACCTTATTAAATTCGGTGTTAGTGCAAAGGTTACCGACCTTTTGGATAAAGCGGGTTTCCCCTATACAGTGTTCAGTGAAATCAAGGCTAACCCCACAATTGAAAATGTCCTTGCGGGTGTTGAGGCTTTTAAAGTAAGCGGAGCGGACAGCATCGTTGCTATCGGTGGCGGTTCATCAATGGATACCGCAAAGGCTATCGGTATTATTATTGAAAACCCCGAATTTGCAGATGTAAGAAGTCTTGAGGGTGTTGCTCCTACTAAAAATCACGCAGTATTTACAATTGCAGTTCCCACTACTGCAGGTACTGCCGCAGAAGTTACAATTAACTACGTTATTACCGACGTAGAAAAGAAACGTAAATTCGTTTGTGTTGATGTTCACGATATTCCCGAGGTTGCAGTTGTTGACCCCGATATGACCGCTACAATGCCCAAGGGTCTTACTGCTTCAACTGGTATGGACGCACTTACACACGCGATTGAGGGTTACATCACCAAAGGTGCTTGGGAAATGACCGATATGTTCCACCTTAAGGCAATTGAACTTATTGCAAAGCATCTTCCCGGTGCTTGTGAAAACACCGAAGAGGGTAGAGAGGGTATGGCTCTCGCTCAGTATATTGCAGGTCAGGGCTTCTCAAACGTAGGTCTTGGTATCGTTCACAGTATGGCTCACGGTCTTGGTGCTCTTTACGATACACCCCACGGTGTTGCTAACGCAATTCTTCTTCCCTCAATTATGGAATATAACGCACCTTATACAGGTGATAAATACCGCGATATTGCTAAGGCTATGGGCGTTGAAGGCACAGATGCTATGACAATAGAGGATGCAAGAAAGGCTGCGGTTGAAGTAGTTGCCGCTCTTGCAGAAAAAGTCGGTATTCCCAAAGACCTTAATGGAATTCTTAAGGATGAGGATGTTCAGTTCCTTTCAGAAAGTGCATTCGCAGATGCTTGTCGTCCCGGTAACCCCAGAGATACAAGTGTTGAAGAAATTGCTGAACTTTACAGAGCATTACTTTAATAAAAAAGCCCTCGAAAGAGGGCTTTTTTAAAATGCAAAATGCAGAATGTAAAATGCAGAATTTCGGGGCAAGCCGATTATATTGTTATTGACATAAGCCACTTTAAATGCTAAATTTAATCTATGAAAGAAAAAATTAAGAGAATATTCAAAAGATATTGGATACACATTTTAGTAATCATAATAGTTGCCCCGTTTTATTTTACCTTAGGTTGTCCTTTCAGGTTTTTGGGCGGGTTCAGTTGCTTCGGTTGCGGTATGTCACGAGCCGCCGAGGCTATTTTGCATTTTGATTTCTTAAGTGCATTACAAATGCATCCGCTTATTTATATTATGCCCATAGCGGTTGTTCTGTTTTTATTAAGGAAAAAACTTCCTGAAAAACTAAAAAATATTCTCGTTGCAGTATTTTGTATAGCTTTCGTAGGTGTTTACTTTTTCAGGCTCTTTTCGGGTAGTGAAATCGTTTACATAGACCTTAAAAGCGGATTTATTTATCAATGTGTTGAGTATATTAAAAATTTAATCATATAACCAAAAAGGAGAACTCAAAAGAGTTCTCCTTTTCGTTACCTTCGGGGGTAATTATTTGTTGCCTTCTTCGTAAGCCTGAATCATCTTTTTAACCATCTGGCCACCGATTGAACCTGCCTGACGAGATGTGAGGTCACCGTTATAACCCTGCTTAAGGTCAACGCCTACTTCCTGAGCAGCTTCCATCTTAATCTGGTTAAGAATCTGCTTTGCGCTTGCCTTTGTATCTGCGGGCATAGAACTGTTTTTTGCCATTTTCATTACACTCCTTCACAAAAGTAATTTGCGTTTGCAATTTTATTATTTGACGAGTGAATGAAAATATTAAAAAATCAAAATAACAAATTATGGTGAAAATATATTGAAAGCAAATCTCAACTCCTTGTTGTATTACTACTTGTTTTGTGGTAAAATAAATAACATAAATCAAATAAAAAAGGTGATTTAATGACTAAAACAATGCAGAAAAAATACGCCCGTCTTATTGCGAGAGTGGGCGTCAATATAAAGAAAGGTCAACCCGTAAGAATCTATTGTGAGGCTGACCAGCACGAGTTTATTACAATACTCGTTAATGAGTGTTATAAGGCGGGTGCTTCAAGAGTGGAGGTTGACTGGGCTTTTCAGGCGGTTACAAAACTTAATTACAAGCACAGAACTCTTAAATCCTTAAGTGAAGTTCCTGCTTGGCAGGAGGAACGCCTTAAATTAATGGTTGAGGAAGTGCCTTGCCGTATTTATATTGAAAGTGAAGACCCCTACGGTCTCGCGGGTGTCAACCGTGAAAAAATGCAGAAATCACAGATGGCACGTTATAAAATCACTAAAAAATACAGTGATGCTCTTGAAAATAAAGACCAATGGTGTATTGCGGCGGTGCCTTCCTACGCGTGGGCTAAAAGGGTTTTCCCCAACGAAACAAAGAACAAAGCCTACAATATGCTTTGGGATGCTATCCTCGAAACTGTTTACGTTACAAAGGACAATGACCCCGAGGAAGCATGGAAAAACCACAACGCAAACCTTAAGAAAAGAACCGCATATTTAAACGATAAAAAGTTCGACTACCTTCATTATAAGAGTTCAAACGGTACTGATTTTAAGGCTTGGCTTATTCCCGAAAGTCATTGGTGCGGTGGCGGTGAAACTACACTTAGCGGTAATTTCTTTAACCCCAATTTACCCACTCAGGAAGTGTTTATTTCGCCTAAAAAAGGCTTTGCAGAGGGTAAGGTTGTTTCTACAAAACCCCTTTCGTGGCAGAGTCAGATTATTGACGGGTTCTATATTACTTTCAAAGACGGTAAAGCCGTAGAATGGGATGCAAAAGTGGGCAAGGATTTACTTGATAAAATGCTCACAATGGACGATGGAGCTAAATATCTTGGAGAGTTGGCTCTCATTCCTCACGATAGCCCCATTGCTAATACGGGTATACTTTTCTACAACACTCTTTTTGATGAAAATGCAAGTTGTCACGTGGCTTTAGGCAGAGGTTTCTGTGACACAATAGACGGTTTTGAAGAAAAAAGTCTTGAAGAATGTCAGGCACTTGGCGTAAACGACAGTATGATTCACGTGGACTTTATGATAGGTGCACCCGACCTTGAAATTACAGGATATAAAGACGGGGTAGCGTACCCGATTTTCAAAAACGGCAATTGGGCATTTTAATTCGTAATGCGTAATTCATAATTCGTAATTAAAGGGGCAAAGCCGATTATAATGCTGACGCAGTCCCAAAATTATTCATTATTCATTTTTCACTATTCATTATTCACTAAATTTACGGAGGAAATTTACTATGGCAATGGGATTCCCCAGAAAATGGAAAACAGACAGATTCAAACGTGAAACCCCCGCACCGCTTAAATTCGGTGCGGACGGTAAGTTTAAAATCTTACATATTACCGATATACATTGCGTTCAACCAATAATGGATGACGACGAAAACCGAGCAATTCCCGAGGGCAGATACAAAGAAACCCTGAATGTTATTGAGAGCCTTGTGGAAAAAACAAATCCCGATATGGTTGTTTTCGGTGGTGATAACGTAAGCGGTTATTGGGAAGAATTTACATATGATTACATCAAAAAGACCATTGAGGATATTATTGAACCCATAAAGAAACGTAATATTCCTTTGGGTGTTGTTTTTGGTAATCATGACGGTGAAATCGGTTTCCACACAGAGTTCCAGATGATGATGTATATGGAGTACGCCAACTGTCGCTCAAATCTTAATGACGCGGATGTTTACGGTTGCGGTAACTGTTGCATTACTATTAAAGACAGTAAAGGTGAAAAAGATGCTTTCGCCCTCTGGCTTATGGACTCCAACGATTACGAAACCAACTCCGAGGGTGGTAATTCCTATGACCACGTTCACGATTGCCAGATTAACTGGTACGAAACACGTGCCGAGGAGTTGAAAAAGGCAAATGGTGGCGAACCCGTCCCCGCAATTCTTTTCCAACATATTCCCGTTCAGCAGGAGCTTGACGGTTACAGAGAAGCAACCGAAAAAGACGAGTATACATTCGAACGTGACGGAAACTACTATGTAATCGGTAACAAGATTCTCAGTGGCAGAATCAGGGAGGTTCCTTGTCCTCCCAATATGGAAAAGGTTTACAGAAATCAGTTTGAAAGTTGGAAGAAAACAGGGGATATTTTCGCCGCATTCTTCGGTCACGACCACGTAAATGATTTTAAAATGAATGTTGAAGGCATCGACCTTTATCAGACTATCGGTGCAGGTTACTTTACATACGGTAAGGAACGCGGCGGCAGACTTATTGTCCTTGATGAAAATAACCCACGAGAGCTTTACACCGAATCAATTGAAATCCCCCGTATTACTGATACAGAGGGTGTATGATTATTAAAAGAGTTGCAGGATTTATTTCTGCAACTCTTTTTGTTACGCGTTTGTTAATTGATGTTACTACTATTGCAATTTCAGGATTATTATTGTATAATAAAATATCAAAATAGGGGAGTGTTAGTTGCTCCGATTCTTTAAAGGTGGTTCTATGAGCAAGAAGGTTAAAGTTATAGCCGCGGCTGTTTTAGTCGGCGTCCTTGTGTTACTCAGTGTAATGCCCATGGGTGCTGTGGAAATTGTCCGTTGCTACGGCGATATTGATAATGATGCATACGTTACCACCGTTGATGCAAGAATTGCCCTTATGGTAAGTGCAGGAATTTATGAGAACGAACTTTTCGGGCTTGACCACGAGGCGGCAGATATTGACGGAAGCGGTGATATCGATACTGTTGATGCACGTCTTATTTTGCGTACTGCCGCAGGTCAACTTCCGAAAAAATATATGGAAGCCTACGAATTTGATGAAAAACCCGCAGATTTTACTGAACTTGTAAACGATTACCGTTTTGAAAAAGACCGTAAATCCATAAGACTTACAATGTCACCCGAACTTTGTGAAGCGGCAAGGGTTGCGGCTCAGGAGTACGCAACTAAAACGGGCACGGCTTTAATTCGCGAGGACGGCTCGTATTATTATAAAATACTCGACGAAATGGGTATTGAATATAAATTAGCGGATAAAATGATTACAAGTGCATCCTTCGGAAATGCTCAGGCGGCACAGAATCTTTTTAACGATGCTCAAAGCGAAAAAGCACTTTTAAGTAAAAATTTCAGGAAAATCGGTGTGGGTGCATTCTCATCCGACGGACGTAATTTTTATTGGTGCGTTATTGTAACAGACTAACACTCGAAAGGAAGTTATTAAAATGAGTGATTACAGAATAGAAACTAAATGTGTACAGGGCGGTTACACTCCCGGAAACGGTGAGCCCCGTCAGATTCCCATTGTACAGAGTACAACTTTCAAATATGCTACAAGCGAAGATATGGGTAAGCTTTTTGACCTTGAAGCAAGTGGCTATTTCTACACACGTCTTCAGAACCCCACTAACGACTATGTAGCCGCAAAAATTGCAGAACTTGAAGGCGGTACTGCTGCAATGCTTACTTCCTCAGGTCAGGCGGCATCATTTTACGCAATATTCAATATTGCTTCCTGCGGTGACCACGTTGTTTCATCGGCTACTATTTACGGCGGAACATACAACCTCTTTGCAGTTACAATGAAAAGAATGGGTATTGACTTTACTTTCGTTTCCCCCGACTGCACAGAAGAAGAACTTAACGCCGCATTCAGACCCAATACAAAAGCGGTTTTCGGTGAAACTATCGCAAACCCTGCTCTTACGGTTCTTGATATTGAAAAATTCGCTAACGCGGCTCACGCTCACGGTGTGCCCCTTATAATTGATAATACATTTGCAACACCTTACGGTTGCCGTCCCTTTGAATGGGGTGCAGATATTGTTACCCACTCAACCACAAAATATATGGACGGTCACGGTGCCGCAGTTGGTGGTTGTATTGTTGATAGCGGTAAATTCGACTGGATGGCTCACGCGGATAAATTCCCCGGTCTTTGCACTCCCGACGACAGCTACCACGGTATTACCTACGCCGAAAAATTCGGCAAAGAGGGTGCGTTTATTACTAAAGCAACAGCTCAACTTATGCGTGACTTTGGCTCAATTCAGTCACCTCAGAACGCTTTCTACCTTAACCTTGGTCTTGAAAGCCTTCACGTACGTATGAAAAGACATTGCGAAAACGGTCTTGCAGTTGCTAAATTCCTTCAGTCAAGTGATAAAATTGACTGGGTTACCTATGCGGACCTTCCCGGTGATAAATACCACGAATTAGCAAAAAAATATCTTCCCAACGGTACTTGCGGTGTTGTTAGCTTTGGTGTAAAAGGCGGTAGAAAAGCTGCCGAAGAATTTATGAAAAAGCTTAAACTCATTGCTATTGAAACCCACGTTGCTGACGCAAGAAGCTGTTGCTTACATCCCGCAAATGCAACTCACCGTCAGATGAATGACGATGAACTTATCGCTTGTGGTATTACAAATAACCTTGTAAGACTTTCTTGCGGTCTTGAGAATGCGGAGGACTTGATTGCCGACCTTAAGCAGGCACTCGGCGAATAATTAAATTGAATGCGTAATTCGTAATTATCGGGACCTGCGGTCGGCATTATAATCGGCGAAGCCCCTTTAATTACGAATTATGAATTACGCATTATGAATTTTAAAAGATTGGAGGTATAAGGTATGCCTATTAAAGTTCCTAACGAATTACCCGCGGTAAAAACCCTTGCGGATGAAAATATATTTGTTATGACGGATAACCGTGCCATAACTCAGGATATACGACCCTTGAAAATTCTGGTGTTAAACCTTATGCCTAAAAAGACAGAAACGGAAACCCAACTTTCAAGGCTTCTCGGTAACTCACCCTTACAGGTGGAGCTTGAGCTTATTCATACCAAGTCCCACGTGCCCAAGCACACACCCAAGGAATATTTACTTGCTTTCTATAAAACCTTTGATGACATTAAGCATAAAAAGTTTGACGGTTTTATTATTACGGGTGCACCCGTAGAAAAAATGTCCTTTGAAGATGTAACTTATTGGGAAGAACTTTGCGAAATTATGGAATGGAGCAAAACCAATGTTACAAGTACTTTCCACATCTGTTGGGGTGCTCAGGCGGGTCTTTACTACCATTACGGTATAAATAAATATCCCTTACCCGAGAAACTTTCGGGTGTGTATAAACATAAAGCGGATTACAAAAAATCCATACTTTTAAGGGGATTTGATGATAACTTTATGGTTCCTCATTCCCGTTATACTACTGTTAAACGTGAGGAAATTGAGGCAGTACCCGAACTTAAAATCCTTGCTTCATCCGACGAGGCGGGGGTATATATAGTAAGTAGCGAGAACGGTAAACAGATTTTTGTTACGGGTCATTCGGAGTATGATTCCGATACTCTTAAAAACGAATATCTCAGGGATAAGGACGGCGGACTTAATATTAAGATGCCTAAAAACTATTTCCCCGATAATGATATTACAAAAGCTCCCCTTAACACCTGGCGTTCACACGCAAATCTTTTGTATACAAACTGGCTTAACTACTTCGTTTACCAGACAACACCTTACGATATTGAAACAATTAAATAACTTAAAAACGACTCGAAAACTCAAGTTTTCGGGTCGTTTTATATTAACAAAAATATTTGACAAGCATAGTATGGTAATGGACAATAAGCACATTGCCATACGGTGTCGGTAAAGTGGCTTTACGCCTTTGAAATAGCTTTATTGATTTGTGCATAACATAAAACCCACACTCTCATTCAGAGAATGTGGGCTTTTTGCTTTAAAGATTTTTAAGAACGTTAAGTACAATGTCCGAGAAAGCGGTAATGTCGGTTTTAAGTGAATTTGTGTAATCTTCAACACCTACATCATCGGCACTATCGGAGATTTTTCTGATACTTACAAAGGGTACAGCCAAGAGATAGCATACTGCACCTAAAGCACCGCTTTCCATATCAAAGGCATTAATTGAGAAAATCTCTTTATATTTATTGCCCAATTCCTTGTTGGTGAGGAAGAAGTCGCCCGTGCCTAAATTACCGTGTATGAAACCCTCAACACTACAAGCGGCTTTGAAAAGAGCATTGTCGCATTTATAAACGTACTCATCCTGACCGGGTTTCTGACCCGGGAGTCTACCGATGGGTGTAAGGTCAAAGTCGCACTCAACACAGGAATCGGAAACTATTATATCGCCCTTATGTACGCCCGATACGGCACCGCTCCAACCGGTATTAATAACACCGTCAAACTTATCGTAATTAAGAGCCAATGCGGCACCTAAGGCGGCGTTAACTTTACCTATACCGAAACATACGGCGGTACACTCGTGGTTATTATAAGAAAAATCAAAAGCGGGCATATGGTTGATTTTATATTCTTTTTTTACAATATCCCCAAGACTTTCTTTGCAAGGGTTGAATTCGTCTATATCGGCTATTAAAATGAGATATTTCATATTTATTCTCCTTGATTTTTTAATGCTTCTGAGAGTGCGGTTGCCAACTGGTCGGGACAGGATGTATTTTTGAAACCGCAACGTATACCCGAAAGTACAGCAATTACTTCATCTGCGTTCTTACCTTCTGCAAGAGCGGATATTCCCTTAAGATTGCCGTTGCAACCACCTTCAAAATAAATATTTTTTACAATGCCGTCCTCTAAATCAAAACTTATACTTCTGGCACAAGTTCCGCGGGTTCTGTAATTATACTTCATTTTTATTTTCCTCACTTTCTGTTGCCTGATTTAATAAATCAAGGGCTTCTTTTAAAGTTTCAAGGGGGGACTGCCCCGTTGCTTTTTTGACTGTAATATATGGTTTCGGTCCTGTTGAAACAAGTATTCTGCCACGCATACCCTTAACGAGTGGTGCGATTTTTGACATATCCACCTTTTCAACATATAAAAGCAGACTGTTATTATTCTGACCGATTTCATATATGCCTAAGTTAGCGGCGGTATTCCTTAAGAGGGCAACGGTCACAAGACCTTCAACCCCTGCGGGAGGTTCTCCGAAACGGTCAATAAGTTCGTCAAGAACATCCGACGCATCCTCGTTATTACGTATATCCGCTATACGCTTGTATATTGCAAGACGTTGGGGCAGACTTTCGATATATTCTTCAGGAATATGGGCATCAATACGGATATCAATAAGACATTCTTTCGTACTGTTTTTCGGGGTTTCGCCCTTTTCTTCGCTTACGGCTTCGGACAGTAGTTTCATATACATATCGTAACCTACTGCTTCCATATGACCGTGTTGCTCCGCACCTAAAAGGTTACCTGCACCGCGTATTTCAAGGTCACGCATTGCGATTTTAAAGCCCGAGCCGAACTCCGTATATTCCCTGATAGCCGTAAGTCGCTTGGTGGCGATTTCGGTTAATTCGCGGTTGCGGTTAAATGTAAGGTAAGCAAAGCCACGTCTTGCAGAACGTCCTACTCTGCCGCGTATCTGATGAAGTTGGGCAAGACCCAGATTGTTGGCATTCTCTATTATAAGAGTATTTGCATTGGGTACGTCAACACCCGTTTCAATTATTGTGGTGCAAACAAGGATGTCGATATTACCCTCTAAAAGTTCACGCCATACATTTGAAAGTTCGTCTTCGCTCATTTTACCGTGGGCAATACTTACATTGGCATCGGGTAAAAATTCACGTATTTTGGCGGCGGTGCGTTCAATGGTTTCAACCTTATTATATAAATAATACACCTGACCACCGCGACGAAGTTCCTTTTCCATAGCTTCAACCAACACGCCCCAATCGTGTTCTAAAACATAGGTCTGAACGGGGAAACGGTCCTGAGGGGCTTCTTCAATAACGGACATATCACGAATACCCGACATAGCCATATTCATAGTACGGGGGATGGGGGTTGCGGAAAGGGTAAGGCAGTCAACCTGAGGATAAAGTTCTTTTAACTTTTCTTTCTGACCTACGCCGAAACGTTGTTCCTCGTCAACTATTATAAGCCCTAAATCCTTGAACTGAATATCCTTGGATATAAGGCGGTGAGTACCCACAATAATATCAATTGAGCCACGTTTAAGGGCTTTTATAATTCGTGTCTGCTCTTTAGGGGTACGGAAACGTGAGAGCATTTCCGCCTCGATGGGGAAACCGTCAAATCGACGGGATATGGTATTGTAATGTTGCAAGGCGAGAATGGTGGTAGGTACTAAAATAGCACATTGTTTGCCGTCGGCAATACATTTGAAAGCCGCCCGTAAAGCCACCTCGGTTTTACCAAAACCAACGTCACCGCATAAAAGCCTATCCATGGGATGGGGCTTTTCCATATCCTTTTTTATTTCATTTATTGAGCGTAACTGGTCGTCGGTTTCTTCATATTCGAACCTACGCTCAAAATCACTTTGCATATCAATATCCGGTGAAAAGGAATATCCCGGAGATTTTAAACGGCGTGAGTAAAGAGCAATAAGTTCCTTTGCCATACTTTTGGCAGAGGTTTTTACTCTCGCTTTTAATTTTTCCCAGTCCTTGCCACCTAATCGGGACAACTTAAGGGTTTTGGTATCGTCCTTAGGACCGATATATTTTGATACTAAATCAAGTTGGGTTACGGGTACGTAAAGAGCATCGCCTTTAAGGTAACGAATCATTATATAGTCCTTTATAACGCCCGAAACCTCAAGTTTTTTAATGCCTTCAAAAATACCTATACCATGGACTGCGTGTACAACGTAATCACCCTTGGATAATTCCTCGAGGCTTTGTACCGCGTCGGCGGCTTTATAATTTTTACGCCTTTTGGTTGAAAGAGTTTTAGCGGATTTACCGTAGGTTATAAGCATAACCTTTTCGTTGGGATACCTGAAACCGCCCGAAATACCGCCCGATAACACGCAGACAATATTTTTTGGAAACTGAGCAGGTGGTACGGGAAAATGCATAGAACGTATATTTTCTGTTTCCAGAGCCTCCGCTAAAGATGCGGCGGCTTTTTCAGTACCCGCCGTAACAATGCAGATTTCACCGCGTGAAAGTGCAGGACGCAAATCATCCATAAGCACTTCAAGAGAGCCGTTCCAAAGGGGTGTTTGCTGAACATTAAAAGCCGTAAGTGTTTTTACGGGAGTGTCAAAAGTACCCCTTGGGAAAGTGTCTATATAAAAAGCCTTGTGTTTTTCGTAAATAATCAGAAGTTCAGAAAAACTTAAGGAGAATTTATCAAGACCTTTGGGAAGAACACCGTTTTCAAACTGTGATTTGATTTCCTGATTTAAAAGTTTGAGTGTGTTTTCCGCCTTGTCTTTTACAGAACCGCTTTCGCATACGAAAAGCAAATCGTTTTTACAATAATCGAAAATTGATGCGGGTTTTTCGTAAGCGAGATTAAGATATTTATCAACGGATGAAAGATTTATATGGGAGTCTATAAGTTCAATATCTTTTGCAAGGATTTCCTTTGCTTTTCTTGAACCCTTACCCGAAAGATTATTTGAAAATTCTATTATTTTTTCTTTTAATACTTCATCACTGTAAAATAAAATTTCCGTTGCAGGGGTGATTTCACAATAATCAAGGCTTTCACTTCTTCGTTGGGTTGAGGGGTCAAAAAGAGAGATGGTGTCAACATTATCGCCCCATAATTCAATACGTACGGGCTCAGTTGAGTCGGGCGGGAAAAAGTCAATAATACCGCCACGGTGAGCAAACTGACCGGGTCCCTCTACCATATCTGAGCGTTTGAAACCTGCAGAGGTGAGAATATCAATAAGTTTATCCGAAGAAACTTCGGTTGAATAGTCAATTTTAAAGGTGCGTTTTTTTAATTCTTCGGGGGGGATGGTAAGTTGCAAAGCACTTTCTGCTGAGCAAACTACCATAGAGTAATTGTCATTTAAAATATTACAAAGGGTATTAAGACGAATCTGCTCATATTCGCGGGACTGACCCTGAGTAGAGTTGAATGAATAATCTCTGGCAGGATAAAAATATGCTTTTTTTCCTAATCCTGCAAATTCATTTACGTCCGCCGTGAATTTTCGTGCAGAGGCTTCGTCGGGTAAAACGACAATTGCTCTGCGAGAAAGGTCCTCGCAGAGTGAATGAATAAGATGTGCTTTGGGTGAGTTGGGTAGTCCCGTAACACCCGATGGTGCAAGACCTGTTTGCACGTATCTGAGTACATCGTTATATTGAGCCGAGTCTTTTAAAAGTTTTGAATAACAGGACATAAAAACCTCAACTGTTAAATCGTGACATTGCTCCGTCAATATCGCCCTTTATCATATATTCCAAGGCATCACAAGCCTCATCAATAGCGTCACGCATAAGGGGGATATCGTTTTTGGGGAAATTACTTAAAACCCAGTCTGCTAAATCGTAATCGGGGTGGGGCTTTTTACCCACGCCCAATTTGATTCGGGGAAAGTTTTCGGTGCCAAGATGGGCAATGATACTTTTAATACCGTTGTGACCACCTGCGCTGCCTTTACGTTTTATACGCAGTTTACCGGGTTCGAGAGAAATATCATCAAATATAACAATAATATTCTCGGGTGGGATTTTGTAAAAATTAGTACATTCGCTTACGGCAACACCGCTATTGTTCATCATAGTCTGTGGTTTCATAACCAAGACTTTTTTACCTGCAATTTTAGTGTCACCAATAAGGGAGTGAAATTTTAATTTTTTCGCTTTGAAGCCGAGGTTATCCTCTAACTTTGTTACGCACAGAAATCCTGCGTTGTGACGGGTGGTTTCGTATTTTGAACCGGGATTTCCGAGACCTACAACGAGGTAATCGTAAGTGGATGAACCTAAATTTTTGAATTTGTTGAAAATAGCCATATTATTTTAAATGTTGTCTCTTATAGGGTTTTTTGATTGTAACCCAGTCTTTCTTTACTACTTGTCTTGTTCTTGCGAGGGCGAGGGCATTATCGGGAACATCCTCGGTAATAGTTGAACCTGCGGCGGTAAATGCATTTTCACCAACGGTTACAGGGGCTACAAGGTTAGTGTTACAACCGATGAATGCACCGTCTTTAACTGTTGTACGCGATTTGTTTCTGCCGTCGTAGTTTACGGTAACGCAACCGCAACCGAAGTTAACATCCTTACCAACATCCGAATCACCAACATAAAGAAGGTGGGGGAGTTTACTACCCTCATCAACGTTGGAGTTTTTAACCTCAACGAAATTACCGATATGAACATTATCATTGATTTTGCAGTTGGGTCTTATATGGACGAATGGTCCTGCGGTAACACCCGAGCCGACTATTGAAGAGTAAACCTGAGTGTTATTGAGTTTCGTGTTATTACCAATGGTTGAATCAACTATATATGAGTTGGGACCGATAACGCAGTCAACACCGATTTTAACTTCACCGAGTAAAACTGTATTTGGCATAATAACGGTATCTTTGCCGATTTCAACGGCACTTTCAATAATTACCCCATCGGGGCAGGGAATCTGAACACCTTTTTCAATAAGTTGGTTGATTATTGCGATTCTTTCGGAATTGTTAATCATAAAGATTCTCCTTTTTTCTTTTTTAGTGATATCTTAGTTACTATTGTGAATAACAGGAATATTACTGTTGTACCTAATATTATACCGCCCAAATCTACGGTTAAATCAGAAATCTGAAAAGCTCTTTCAGGTACAAAAATCTGATGAATTTCATCACTGATAGCGTAGAGCAACGAAAGGGCTATGCCTGTAAGTGGTGGGAATTTAACATTGAAGGAATACAACACATTGTACATAAGAAATCCCAATACTGCGTATTCCGTAAAATGAGCAAAGGTTCTGAAAACATCCTGAGCCACATCGCCCTTAAAAATCGATGCTAAAAGGTTACCTATAAAACCGCTTGTCTGCGAGGATTCTTCACCATTCTGAGCGGACAGGAAGAATATTAACCCCATAACTGATAACAGGGCAATAATTGAAAAAATCCTGTATATTTTACTTCTTGTGAATTTCATTCTTCAACTAACACTCCGGAGTAGAAATACAATGCGTTACCGCCGTCTGCAACGTACATACCCTCGATATTTTTACCGAGATAAAGGCTTGAACCTGTGTAGAACAAGGGAACAAACACACCGTTTGCTGCAACCGTTTTCTCGATTGCAGCGAAATCCTTGGCGGATTTCTCGGATGTTGCCTGAGGCTTTTTGAGTTTTGAAGAAATAGTTTTGTCAGTGTAGTAGCAGGGAAAATCCTCTAACTCGTTAATAACACTTGTTGCAGTACGCATTTCGGGTGTTATGGGGAGAATAGCAAGGTCATAATCACTGCTTTCTTTTAAATCATCCAAATCTTTTAATTCGAATGTATCAAGGTCAACATTTAATTTCTCACCGAAGAGTTTTTCCCAGTTTTTAATCATCGATTCGGCAGTTTTCTCCATAGCAGAGGGAACGCTGAATCTTACGGAAAGGGTATCTGTACCCAGTTTTTTGAGAATTGCATCAAGTTTTTCTGAAGGTTCTTTTGCCTTTGAGGGGGCAACTGTTTCGGCAGGTTTAAATGATGAGTAAACATCATCGTAAATTCCGTAAATACCTGGAATAATTGTTTTAGCTTCACTTAATGCGAAATCGGGTAAAGTAATTTTATCATAATTAATGGTGCTTGTAAGAAGTTTTCTTATTTCAACATCAGCACCCTTTTCGCTTTCGCAATTAAAAGCGATACCCCATATTGATGAGGGGGAGGATGAAACCGCCTTTTTATCGGTGATAATTTCCGTGTCGGGAGTTAAAACCAAATCATAGTTACCATCGTTAAATCTTGAAATAAGTGTATCGGCTACACCCGTTGAATAAAGAACAATAGTTTTATTACCTATCTGAATATTGCTACTGTAATCGGGGTTTCTTTCAAGTATTGTTTCGGCGGCGGAGCTTTCCTTTACATAATAAGGACCGTTGTAAAGTGTGGTTGTGGGAGTGGAGCAGAAAATAGAATCAAGAGATTCGCAAAACTCTTTATCACAGGGGTAAACAGGGAGTGAAGCGAGTTTGTAAAGGAAGTCGGTATCGATTTCAGAAAGTGTAATTTCAAGAGTGAAATCATCAACTGCTTTTAATCCTGCGATTTTTTCTGCTTTGCCTTTCTGATAATCGGACGCGCCCTTTATTGAGAGAAGTTCACTTTCACTGTTAAGTACGAAACGTTCAATACCGTATATGTAGTCATCGGCGGTAACTCTTGCATCAAATTCAGTGATACCCGAGGTTTCCATAAGTGTTTCGGCACCTTCGGAAACAAACCAGACTGCGTCGGGATTGAGTTTGAAAGTGTATTTGAGTGCGGTTTTATCGGAGGTATAGCCGGTAGCACCCGCTAAATCAATTTTACCCTCGCCGTCAAAACGCAAAAGACCCTCGAAACAGTTGGAAGCAACAATTCTTTCGCTACTGTTATCCGCAAACAATGGGTCGAGAATAACAACCGAGTCGAGTACACCTATTGTAAATTTTATGTTGTTCCCGCTAAGTGAACAAGCACCTAAAGACAGTAGTAAGGCACACACAACAAGGATACTGATAAATTTTTTCATATCTTTCCCTCCGCAATCATTTTTTAAATGATATACAAATTTCTTTTAAGTTACACACATCACATTTTGGTCTTCTGGCAATACAGACCGCTCTGCCGTGAAGTACAACCCTGTGGCAAAAATCGTTGCTTTCCTCAGGGGGCAGAATCTTTTTTAATTCAAGTTCAACCTTTTTAGGGTCTTTTGTATTAACAAGACCTAAAAGGTTGGTTATTCGTATTAAGTGGGTGTCCGCCACAACCGCCGGTTTCTTATAAACATCACCCATAATAAGGTTGGCGGTTTTCCGACCAACACCGGGGAGTTTAGTTAACTCCTCAATACTGTCGGGCAAAGTGCCGTTATAGGTATCACGGACGGCTTTTGCCATTCCGATTAAATCCCTCGCCTTACCGTGATAAAAACCGCAGGAATGAATAAGGTTTTCAACGTCCTCAATTTCCGCCTCAGCAAGTTCTTTTTCCGTAGGATATTTTTTGAATAAATCGGGGGTTACAAGGTTAACCCTTGCATCGGTGCATTGAGCCGAAAGACGCGTTGCAACAAGGAGTTGAAAAGGCGTTTCGGCGTTTAACTGACACACCGCATCGGGGTAGTCAATTTTTAATAATTCACAGACCTTTAAAGCCCGTTCTTTTTTTGTCATAAGCTTACCTCAATAAATATTAGTAAATTAAAGCATATATACTATAAATATATCACTTAATTATATATTTTTCAATATAAATATAAAAGAACCTTGCCATTAAGACAAGGTTCTTTTGAACTATGATTAACCAACAAATTTAATTGTAAGAATCTTTTTGCCTGTGATTTCAAAATCAACAAAGCCGTTTTCGTCAACAGTAAGGGGAGCAATATCTTTTTCCTCAAGAGTAACAAGTTTAACTTCTTTCCAGGCTTTGCCTGTGTACTCGGGAAGCTCGAACTCTGCTTTCTGTCTTTCAACGGGGGACTGAGCCTTTTCAATGGGAGCGATACCGCCGTTAAGACGGATAGCGTTTTTGATTGCTTTGTCCGAGGGGTTGAAAAGTCTTACGATATAGCCTTCGCCGTCTTCACTGAGTTTAACAGCACTAACGTTGAGGTTTTCGTCTTTGAGTTCAAGGAATGAATGAGTAAGAGGATTCTTACCGTGACCTGTGGGAGCAATCTGACCTGCAGTAAGGTAGAGGTTGAATCTCTCGCTTTCCTGCCATACGTTGCCCTCTTCCCAGTTACCTTTATGGGGCATAAATGCGTAACGGAATGTGTTTTTGCCGATGCACTGTGAACCCTTATCCCAGTCACTGTAATTCTGCATATCCTTAGTAACGCATATACGAAGGGGATATGCACGGATAAGTGAAAGGTAAACTGTACCGTCTTCGTCATCCGCTGCCTCGTAAGCCTTAAGACCTGTGTTGAGAAGTGCCGCACCGTTAACACCGTCGTTGATGCTTACGAAAGAGTTCATAGGATGCTCTGTCATGGGCGGTTCATCATAAAGTGAGTAATCGGGCTTTGCAAGAGGACGGCTGACAACGTCAAACTGACCCTGAGAATCTGCGTATTGAGCTTTGATACCTGTGGGGAATGCAACCTGTAAATAGTGGTCCTCACAACGGTTGTTGATAGTTGTTTCAACTTCAACGAACTTAGCACCCTTACGGAGAGTAACAAGGCTTTCGATATCGTTGGGAAGCTTGTGTTCACTTCTTGATTTTTCGTCGAATGCACGTTTTTCGGGAAGCTCCCAACGCATTGTAATCTTGAAGGTTGTTTCAAATTCACCGTGACGAAGGAGAGTAACGTTAGCCTGTTCACCGAGAGTTGTGTAAGTTTCGTCAATTTCGGGTGCAACATGCTGCCAGGGGTTACCGATTTCGCCACTATCCTTGAAGTAGCCGAGGTTTTTGAATTCCTTACCGCTTTCTTTGTCGATAACGTTAAATGTACCGTTGTGGTTGAAGCTGACTTTAAGGAATTCGTTTTCCATAACGTTTGTTGTTTTAACAAGTGTTACGGGAGTTGTAGCACGAACATTGTAAAGAGGACGAACCTTGTAGGTTTTGTAACCCATAGCGGGGATATCGTAAACCTCTGCAGCAACGTAATACTGCTGAGTATGAAGCACGTTTGCAGTATCGTTGGGGTTCTGGATAATCTGAGCATTTTCTTTGTTTGTTGAAAGAACCTGATATTTAATAACGTTGTCATCTTCGTCAACAATTTCAAAGCTGTCTGCTTTCCACTCTGCGGGAATTTCAAGTCTTAAGTTAACAGTTTCAGTTCTCTTGAAGGGTGCGGGGTTGAATACTACAACCGCTGCATCATCACGACTGAATGACTTAAGGTTAATATCACCTGCGATATCCATAAATGCACGTTCAAATACGCACATTGAAAGCTCTCTTGCCTGTCTGTAACGGGACATAACATCCTCGTAAACAACGTCACGTCCACAAGCACCGATACTGTCGTGACCGTGGTTCTGAAGAAGATAGTTGTAAGAAAGGTCAATGAAGTTACGGGGATAAGGTGCACCTGAAAGAGTAGCAAAAATTGCCATGGGCTCTGCGTAGTTTATAAGACGACGCTCGGTGTCAAAGTTTTCCTGCTTAATGTATGTTCTTGCAGAAAGAATCCAACCGCAAAGCTCACTTACGCTACCCTTTGTATAGGGGTCACGCATTTCGCCCTTGAGAACGGGTGAATCGGGTTTGAAGTTATCAATGATACCCTGTTCCATCTCTTTGAGAGTGCTATGGAAAACCTCTGCCTCGGGAAGTGCATCGTTAAGGTCCTTAACGAGTTGAACCTCACGTTCGTCGGGACAGGATGAGTCGTGACCGATTGACCAGAAACGGTGGTTTGTTGTCCAGTCGTTATCCTGCTCCTTCATAGCCTGTTCTGCACGGGCTTTAACGCTTTCTTTATGGTACTCATAGAAGGGATGAGTGTACTGATAGTCAAGTTTCCAGTCTCTGTCAATAAGTTTGAATACACCGTTATTGTCATTCCAGAGCATATCACGGTTGTTTTCATCAGTCTGGTTAAAGTAAACGGGACGCTGAACAACGTACCAGATATTGTAACGGGGACGTTTAGCAAGACGGGATGCATAGATACGAGTGCCGTCGGGACTTTCCCAGAAAAATTCGGACTTGGGTGCTTTGTACTCATTGATACCGCGGTAGAATGATGCGAAGTGAATATCAAAACCATCATAAATCTGGGGTAACTGAGAAATCTGACCCCAACCGAAGGGTGAGTAACCTGTTTTACTGATGCCGCCCATTTCCTTACCGATTTTGTGACCTAAAAGAAGGTTACGTATAAGTGCTTCGCTACCAACGGTAAATTCGTCGGGAAGACAGAACCAGGGACCAACGGCAATTTTGCCCTCTTTTATGTATTTCTGAAGTTTCTCTTTCTTTTCGGGGTAAACTTCAAGATAGTCCTGAATGGGCATTGTCTGTGAGTCAAGGTGAAAATGCTTGTAATCGGGATTTTTGTCAAGAATGTCCAGAAGCATATCAAGCATATAGCCTAACATATACTGTGTTCTTCTTGCAGAGAAACGCCATTCTCTGTCCCAATGGGTGTTTGATATAAAATGACATTGGATTTTATCTTTGTTTTCCATAATATATCTCCTTAGCCTTTAATAATTTTCATTATTTCTTCAAAATTCTGACAGAAATGTGAGCAAACGGCTTTAGTACCGCTTGATTCAATATTACCGCCTGCGATACCGATGGTGGTGTAACCCGCAAGTCTTACTGAACAAGCACCTGCACCGCTATCCTCAATACCTACAACGTGGTTTCTGTCGGCGAAAGCCTCACCGAGTCCAACGATGGAGGTTTCACTGTAAAGCCAGGGATGAGGCTTGGGTGAAAGCTCACCGAGAGTACCTACACTGCCTTTTCTTAAGGGGAAACCTGCGGAAATAATTGCATCGTAGAAATCCTTGGGGTCGCCCATACCGAGGGTCTTGAATGCGGAAAGAATTTCGGGCCATGCCTTTTCGTAAAGACCGGAGGTAACAAGACCGATTTTAATGCCCATATCCTTTAATTCGTAAAGGAAATCCTTAACGCCCTCTGTGGGAGTGAAAGCACCGTCCTTACCTCTACCCGACATAATTTCTTCCATTTCCCTGTGAGTGTGTTCAAAATAGAAATTACGTGCTTTTTCGAGAGATTCACCGGGGCAATATTTATCAATACAGTACTGAAGATGCTCAGAAACGGAGTGACCTGAAACGAAGGGGATATCCGCTTCTTCAAGCTGGAATTTAGGATTGCCGAGCATACTTGCGGTTGTCATTTCGATAATCCAGATCCAGAACTCTTCACTACGTACGGTAGTGCCGTCAAGGTCCATAAGCACCGCTTTCAAGGGGTACTCGGTTTTTACAGGGTAAACGGGGTAGTAAACGGGGTATGCAATAGCGGACTTAACACAAGCGAGTGTGTGAGTGCCGAAGGAAACAAACTCAACCTTCTGGTCGCCCGTTGCAACGACAAATTCAACGCCGTTTTTACCTGCAACAAATTTACCGTCCTCAGTTGAGGGAAGAAGATGAAAACCGCTGTCCACATCAACCTCACCCAAGTCGGGAATATAAAGCTTTTTGTCAAGTAACATAATTGAAAATCCTTTCCAATTTACATAATTATACATATATTAGCACAAAGAAAATTGTAAGTAAATTGGTTTTAAAAATAAAAATTTGAAAGAGAAAAATGCCGTTAAAAATAACCAAAAAAATTAAATCTGTTTTGTGTATTGTTACAATGCCGAAAAGCAGAGTGAATTGTTGCCGATACCCGACGGATGGCTGTTACAGCGCATTTTATGCAACTTAGTGTTATTAAAACGCAACTTACTGTAGGAGTTATTGAAAACCGAGAACAGTTTTGCTAAAGTAGGTTTAACGGAGGCGATAGATATGAAATCTATTGAAATTAAAAATCTTACAAAAAAATACGGAAGCTTTACCGCAGTGGATGACATATCTTTTTCTGTAGGTGAGGGTGAATTCATCGGCTTTTTGGGTGTTAACGGAGCAGGTAAATCCACGACGATAAATATTATGTCAACTTTACTTGCGCCAACTGACGGAGAGGTCGAAATCTGTGGCTATAATTTATCGCAGGATGGACAGATAAGAAAAAATATAGGTGTTGTGTATCAGGAAAACGTACTTGACGATTTGCTTACCGTTCAGGAGAATCTGATTTGCAGGGGTGTACTTCACGGTATTACAAAAAAACAGGCTAAGGAAAAATCTGCGGAATTAAGTAAGGTTTTCGGCATTGACGGTATACTTAAGAAAAAGTATAAGTATCTGTCAGGCGGACAAAAGCGCAGATGCGAAATAGTGGCGGCACTTATGCATACGCCTGAAATTCTTTTTCTTGATGAGCCCACAACGGGACTTGATCCCGCTGCCCGTATTGAGGTATGGAATACGGTGGAGATGATGCGTAAAAAATCCAATATGACGGTCTTTCTTACGACCCATTATATGGAGGAGGCTTCCCGGGCGGATAAGATAATAATTATTGATAAAGGTAAATTGATAACCACCGGAACGCCTAATGAGCTTAAAGCACAATATGCTTTTGACTGTCTTAAGCTGTATACTACGGCAGAGATAGATCATAAGCTTGAGGGTAAAGATTATGAAAAACAGGGCAACCGGGTGTTAATAAAGCTTAAAAGTACTAACGATGCTATTGAGATACTTAATACGGTTCGGGATAATATAAGCGGTTTTGAGGTTGTTCAGGGGACTCTTGATGATGTTTTTGTAAATGCAACGGGAGGTAAATTATGATACAATATACGCAGCTGGTTAAAAGAAATTTATTAATGTATCTGAGGGATAAGGGTGTTGTCTTTTTTTCATTACTGTCAATGCTGGTTGTTTTATGCCTTATGATATTCTTTTTAGGTGACGTTAATATTGATGCGTTGACGGATAAGCTTGCCGTTTTGCCGGGCAGGAATGCTGCACAGGATGAAGCAGATGCATTTTTGCTGATTCTGACCTGGACAACGGGCGGAATTATTCCGACAAACGCGGTTATGGTGACTCTTTCTGCATATTCGTCAATGATAAAGGATAAAAACAGTAAGAGAAGTGATGCTATTCATACCTCACCTGTCAGCAGGGTGATTGTGGCTTTGTCATACATAACCTCCACTTGCTTATCGGCAATTATTATATGTACGCTGACCTTTTTAATCGCAGAGGTGTATTTTGTGATTAAGGGTGCGACAATTTTATCCGTGGGTGCGCATGCTGAAATAATTCTGATGATATTGGTGAATTCATTCTCTTACTCCTCTATTATGTTTTTGTTTGCCTCACTCGTTAAGACCGAGAGCGCCTGGAGTGGCTTCGGTACCGTAATAGGTGCCTTGGTAGGCTTTTTCGGAGGAATTTATATGCCCATAGGACAGCTTTCAACGGTGCTGCAGAGCGTAGTTAAATGCACCCCGGTAATATACAGCTCGGTTATGTTCAGAAATGTAATATGTGAAAATATGATGAATGCTTTGTTTGAGGGTGTACCGACGGATATTTCAAGTATTTACAGCGAAACAATGGGTATCAGTATAGAATTGTTTGATCATAACGTGTCACCGTACGTGTGTTGCTTGATACTGTTAGGTTCGGGATTGGTATGCCTGGGTCTCGGTGTGCTCATATCCAATTACAGAAGAAGGAAAGGTGCGAAATGAAAATAACGATTGAAACACCAAAGCCTAACGAAGAGGATGAGATTATAGTCCGTTGCAAAAAGGTTGACGAAAATCTTATGAAGGTATTGTATCAGCTTAAGGACGAAAACAGAGTAACCGCTTATATGGAAAGGGATATTGTAAAACTGTTTCCCAAGGATATTTATTATTTTGAATGTGTTGATAACAAGGTGTTTGCCTGTTGCGAAAAACAGGTTTTTGATGTAAGGCTCAAGCTTTATGAAATTGAACAGACACTTAGTGACAGCGATTTTATAAGGATATCAAAATCCGTTGTTGTGAATCTGAACAGAATAATGTCAGTTGCCCCGATGTTTAACGGCAGATTTGAGGCAAGACTGCAAAACGGAGAGAAAATCATTATATCAAGACAATATGTACCAAGCCTTAAAAAGGCTTTAGGAATATAAGAAAGGTGAAATATATGCGATTTTTAAGCGAATTTTTAAAAATGTTTTCATACGTTACTTCGGGGACGGCTATCGCATTTGCTGCGTACACATTGATTGTGGGCTATGATATGGTTTACACCTATAGTGTGGCGGAAATACCTCTTGTGGGAATAATAGTTTCGTTGATTACAACACTGACAATTCAAAGAGAGTACAAAACCGCAAAGGGTCAAATAGCGGCATTTATTTGTCATTATATTTTCATCAGTGTTATAATGGTGGTGTTGGGTATTCTTTTTGAATGGGTGAGACCTGTTCCGGGCGAAATTATATTAATGCTCATATGCGTTGTTTTTGTTTATGCATTCTCTGCGGCAATGTTTTTTATATCTATGAAAAGGGATGCAAAAAAAATAAACAAAGCGTTAAAAGAGCGTTTTGAAGCCAATAATTAAAAGTTTTTTAATTTCTTGCCAAGGGTTAAAAATTTTGCTAAAATAGATAACGGTACGACACGATAACACTTATATTGTACTAAGTAAATGGTGAAATCCGAAAATTTTTGTGGTACAGGAGCTTGGATATGGAAAGAATAATTGTTGACGAAAAACGCTTTGTGGACGAATACGGCCGACACAGAATTTTTAACGGTGTTAATTTCGATGATAAATGCGGGGACAGATGGTCTTGCCTTTATAACGAGGATTTGATGGAAATTACGGTTCGGAAAATGAGCCGTAACGGATGGAATGTCATAAGACTCGGTATTCCCTGGGCAGCTATTGAGCCTAAGCCCTGTGAATATAATGATAAGTATATCGACAAGGTTATAGCTTTTCTTGACCTGTGCGAAAAATACGGAATTCACGTTTTTCTGGATATGCACCAGGATTTATTCGGCGGCTCCGTGGACCAATTTGGGGACGGCGCTCCGGAATGGGCTTGCCTCCGCGGTACTAAGAAGCAAAGAAAATCAAAGCTCGTATGGGCAACAGGATATTTCTGGGATAAGGGCGTACATAACTGCTTCGATAATTTCTGGGCTGATACCAAAGTTAACGGCGTGGGCTTGCAGACGTATTTTATAAATATGTGGTGCCACCTTGCAGAAAGAGTCAAGGAGCATCCTGCGTTACTGGGCTTTGATTTGTTCAATGAGCCATACCCCGGCAGTGATGGCGGTAAGATGTTCAGAAAGCTTATTTTTAACCTTGCCAAAACGGTAATTACCGACAGGCGGTGCAAAAAGATGTGGCTTGTTAAACAGCTTCTGACAGGTAATTCCCACAGAGTGCTCGAGCCCTTTGAGGATCCTGATTTGTTCCGTAAGGTAACCAAGGCGGGGGATAAGCTCCAACGAAAGTTTGATGAGGGTGTATACTCAAGCTTTATTAACCGACTTTCAAAGGCAATCAGAGATGTTACGGAAAAAGGAATAATAATAGTTGAAAGCTGTTACTATACAAACCTCGGAATTCCCTTCTTTATGTCTCCCGTAAGCTATGACGGTAAACGTGAGGAGCAGCTTTGCTATTCACCCCATGGATACGATTTAACGGTTGATACGCCTACATATGATTACGCGAGCAACTCCCGTGTGTGGTCGATTTTCGAGGAAAAGAAGCGAACACAGGAAAAATGGAATAAGCCTATTCTTGTAGGTGAATGGGGCGGATTCTGGAGTGGTGACAGATGGCTTGAACACCTTAAGTTCCTTCTTGATAAATTTGATGAAAACCAATGGAGTCAGGCGTACTATACTTACACGCTTAATTTCATTATTTTCGAAAGTTACGAAAAGGTTGAGCGTATACTTAAAAGACCCGTTCCGCGAGCTGTTTGCGGCAAAATTGACGGCTACAGGCACGATCGTGAGGAGAATGCTTTTTATCTTGAATTTACTCAGGAGCGTGAATATGACGTTCCTACGGTTACATACGTTCACAAGGATATTGAAGAAATTGAAACCGACGGGGAATATAAAATTATTCCGCTGGGTGAAAACGGCGAAAGCTTAATTGAAATAAATACACCTCCCGGAAACCATAAGGTTACGGTTAAATTTAAATAATTCTGCACTGCAGTAAAGTGCTTATAAGCAATAAATCAACCAACGGTTGATTTATTAACAACCGATTGATTATTGATTTCGGGTAAGGTATAGGCTATCATAATATTACACCGGTGATATAAAAACGGAGGTAATGTTATGCAGATTAAAATAGGTGATAAAATCAGGGAGCTTCGCCGTAGTGCAGGCAAGCGTCAGGAAGATCTGGCAAACGCTCTCGGAGTTACTTGTCAGGCAGTATCCCGTTGGGAATCAAACGGATGCTATCCTGATATGGAAATGATTCCTTCAATAGCAAACTTTTTTAATACATCTATTGACCAACTGTTCGGATATGACGGTGACCGTCAGGAAAAAATTGATAATATTCTTGTTGAAAGTGAAAAAATGATTTGCGCTAACCAAGATTTAACGGATTGCATAGTGATGCTTCGTGAAGCAGTTTACAGGTATCCGTCCGAGGCTCGTCTGCTTTTGAACCTGGGTTATGCACTTCATATTCACGGGTGGAAAACCTATGGCCTTAAGGGCAAAAATGACAGCGACTCCGATTATGGCTCTGTAGACACCGAATATGCTTCCGGAAATGTTTTCTGGAAAGAAGCTATGAGTGTATTTGAAAAATTGCTCACTATGGATGATGTGCCGGACAGAGAAGCAGTAATCCTTTTAATGGTTGGGGATTACTCTAAAATGGGTGAGTTTTCAAAAGCCAAGGAGCTTGCGAAAAGTCAGTCTCCCGTATATGCAAGTCGCGAATGTCTGTTGGTGCACGCTTCCGAGAATGAAGAACGAGAGGAATATTTGGGTGAAGCGATAATTACACTTCTCGATGAAGTGAAAAAGAATATTGAAACAGCCGTAATGACCAAAAAATCACTTGTCAGAACAGGGGAAAGTGAAAAAATTCTGCTTTCATTGGTACGGTTTTATGAGGATATTTTTGAGGATGGCAGATTTGGTAAATTTCATAGTAATATGAGGGATTTGTATTTGCAGATTTCAATTCTTGAAGCTGTAAACGGTGATCTTGAGAAAGCTATGGGTTATTTTGATGTGGCTTATAATCACCATATTAAATTACTTGAGACAGCTAAAGTGAAAGAATACAGATACTCATCACCCCTTGTTTCTAAGGTTGTGCATAATCGTAATTGTTTCCCTGTGGCTTTACACGACGGCTTGAAGGATTATCTGAAAAATGCACCTGAGGCTTTGCTTCGGGAAATTAAGAAAAACCCCCGATATGCTGAATGTGTTTGAGCGGAAGGGGTGTAACAGTAATGAGGATTCAGAAAAATGCCGACTTCGATTACATCGGTAATTGTGTGGACAGAAAAAACGGATACGTACAATGGGTTGAAAAAGATAAGCTCTTGAAAAAGCTGAATCTTTTTATTATCCGGGCAAGGGTCTTGGCAATACCTCTTTTTGCAATTTCTGCAAAGTCAAAAATTCAGGAGCTGAAAAATCTCAGGGTGACGGAGCTTGTGCTGCTTGTTTCAGCAGTTTTATGTATATCACTTTTTGTATTGCTTCCGCTGCGCGAAATAATAAGACTGATGGTACTTTCCGGCGGTAAGGCAGATGGCAGATGCATTCTGTTGACAGGACCGGGCAGACATAGTATTTACAATGGCTTTGTTGACAGAAAACGTATTGTTATCAGTCTTCTTTTACCCGGCATACTGTTTTGCGGTGTGCTTACGACGGCGATGTGCCTGACTTGGGGTGTTTTACAATTGTTCTTTCAATTCCTTCTTATTGTAGCGGGATGTATAGTTGCAGAGGATTTATATTTATCGGTTTATTGTATCAAGCATATAAACAAAAACGACGTTGTTTTCGGTAAATACAAGAAAAACGCAATTTAGCGACAGCTATTATAAATAGCTTTGCTTTGTTCGTATTGATACCATTACGCTTATTACGAATTGTTAATACAGAGAAAGTGGGGATTATATGAATATCGGTGAGCTTGTCAGTTTAAAAACGGTTGAAAACAAGGATGATTTACTTGGTCAGAAAGAAAAGCATACCCCGTATCACATTGAACTGAAAATGTATTCATGTGTTCAGCAGGGGGACGTGGATAAGCTTTTGGCTGAGCTTAAAAATATAGACTCCCTGATAGTAATGGGTAAAATGTCAAACGATGATCTGATGCAATATAAATATATGGCGGTAAGCACAATCACCCTTGCAACCAGGTATGCTATACAGGGCGGACTTAACGAAAAAATTGCTTATGATTTTTCGGATAATGTTATTATGCTTGTAGACAGCTTAACAACAAAGGAAGAAATCCTTTCAGCTACTGCAAACGAAATAATTAAACTGACGAATATGGTTGCGAAAAATAAAGTCCAGCCCACATATTCACCGTATGTGCGAAAAACCATAACATATATAAACGAGAATATTACGAAAAAAATCACCGTAGCCGAATTGTCCGAGCATTGCGGAATATCATCGGATTACTTGTCCCAGGTGTTTAAAAAGGAAATCGGTGAGAATCTCAGCTCGTACATTACACGAAAAAAGCTTGAGGCTGCAAAAACTCTGTTGATGAATAATCGGAGCAATTCTGAAATATGTAATATACTTGGTTTTTCGTCACAGTCGCATTTTATAACTGCATTCAAAAAGTATTATCATATGACTCCCACCGAGTATATGAAGCTTACAAAATAAAAAGCTGCCGTAAGGGGAAGCGGCTCAAAAAAAGAAAGCCGTAATAATTAATTTTTCTATATAGTTACACTGAAACGCGAGGTACCCGTCGGGCTTGCCTCGCGTTATTTTATTGATTCATCTCGGGGGGATCAAAGATATAATTCCGGCATTTTGATATCGTTTTTGTTCGTTTTCTCTGCATTTTAAACAAAAAAACAGTGGTGTCGGGTTGTTTTATATAACAAAATTCCGATAAAATTTACCAAAAGCTAAGTAACTTGGTGTCCGAAGGCAATTTGGTATTGCATTGTTTTTTTCTCATTGCTAAGATGTATTCAGAGGGGAATTTCAAGGGAAAAGGGTAATTATGATACGGATGCTCTTTTTCGGCATAATGATTTCGATTTTGTTCCCGTTGGTTGCGGTTTGACTGATGTACCTGAGTCTTTACTTGAGGAAAAAAGAGATAAAAAGAGTGTATCTGTTTGAAAGGTATGCTTGTATATCTGTAAAGTATGAATAAAGCATTGAAGCAAAGAAACAAATCAACTATCATTTGGCTTAAGGAGGCGGTTTAAATGAGAATTAAACTTAATATAACCGATGATGATTATGAAAGAATAGAGAGTGAATTGCATCAGCACGGAATAGAAACTGATGACTCGGCGGATTTGGTTTTAAGCAAAGTAAACGGCTTTGCAGAAAAGCTTATCGTAAAAGATAAGCAGACTAATGAGAGAGTTGTAGTTGATTGCAACGATATTGTTTACATAGAGTCCTTTGGCCACCAGATAATTGTTCATACCGATAAAAATGATTACTATGCAAACGAAAGACTTTATAAACTTTCGGAGCAGCTTGATAAAACTAACTTTCTCCGTATAAGCATCAGTGTGATAGTGGCAAAAAACAAAATTAAAAAGATAATGCCTACGCTTTCGATGAAATTTGAGCTGACATTAACAGAAAATTCTGTTGTTGACGTAACACGAAGCTATTATCACGCATTTAAAGAAGCGTTCAATATTTAAAAGGAGATTACCGAAAATGTTTAAATGGTTGTTTATTATTACTGCGGTTGCAGTATTGGTGTTATGTTTGTTTGTTTTTATTTATTTTCATATTTACAAAAAAAATATTAATCGTGCTTTAGACGGACACGAAGGCAAGCCCAAAAGAATGCCCGAGCCTTATAAAATCGTTTACGTATTAGTCGTTTTTTTTATATCATTTGCAATCAGCGTTACAGGTATTGCGGGTCTTATGTATTCAAAAGAGTATTTTAAATATGAAAAGGATACCGTTGAAAATATGGCAAACCGAACCCTTTACGTTGATTCCTGTATAGAAAACGGAACTCACAGAGGGGTGACAATAGATGATGCTGAACAAATGAGACAGGTTCTGACACAAAAATATCCCGGAAAAAGCATAGGTGTTATTGCTGTATACGGTGTAAATTCGGGCATCTATCTTAACGGGAAGCCCGTAAACCTTTATGCGATAGATAAAGAATACGGACCCTTTTTGGGCTTGGATGATATGCGGGACGGAACAGCTTATTTTTACAAAACAGAAGCAACGACAGCGGAATTTGATATCTGTGTAACAAAAATTGTTGATGGGGGTTTCGTTTCTGACAAAATTGAAAAATTATCCCTGACCACCGATGGGGGCGTGTCAGAAAAATCGGTTGTTTCAACAATTGAGCGTGAAAGTATGACACCGGGAGCTCTTGAAAATCCCACATGTTTCGTAACCACGGAAACATTTTTTGACATTGTATCCGTATTGATTGAAAGTGACGTTACAAAAACAGAGGATTTTCGGAAGGCAAAAGGTATTATTGAATCACGGGGAATTTATGTTTGTGTTGATAGTCTGACCCACATAAGCTCCGTTGCTTCAGAGCTTGTGAAACTAAATTATAACGCATACGCACCTGAGGATGCTTTTGAAGATTTTGAATCTGCCATTTCTGCTGCGTTTATTATTTTTATTCTGCTTTCAATATCCCTCGTGTGCTTGTCAGCTGTGAATATATTTATAACCGTAAGAACAGTAAAACGCTCAAGAGAAAAAGAAAACAGATACAATTATTGATTTGTGTTAAATATTAAATTTTTTCGAAGTTCAACACAAAGATTACATATTTTTTATATACAATGTGATTAAACGAAAAGCCATACTCAAAAATCAAAAGGCGGTGTCAAAAATGAAGAAAAGAAATCCCATACTCAGATTGTTGGCGACAGTTGTGGTAATAGGAGTGTTGGCAGCAGGTGTACCCGTAAGCGCAACGGCGGCAGAAATAACGCCTTGTGCACCCTCGGAGGGTGACGGTACGGCGGGCTCACCCTACGAAATATCAACCAAAGAGGAATTATATTGGTTTGCACAGCTTGTTAACGGTCAGCTTGAAGGAGTTCCTCGGAACAAGGATGCCAATGCGGTGCTTGTCAATGATATAACGGTAAACGAAAAGGTGCTCGAAAATGGCGAAGTGGTTTCTGGTGCTTCAAAGCTTATTGAGTGGACACCCATAGCCTTCAACGGAGTATACGGATATAGCGGAAGCTTTGATGGCAGAGGTCATACAATAAGCGGCTTGTATTGTCCATCCGGCAGTGATTATGCAGGAGTGTTCGGTTTCGTTAAACGCGATATTAATAATCTTAATGTAAAGGACTCCTATTTCAGGTCCTATTCCGCTACGGGTGGTATATGCGGTTATACATCGGGCTCTGTCAGAAATTGTAATGTTTCGGCAGTGGTCGAGGGTGAAGGTGACTGCAATGATGTAGGCGGTGTTGCGGGCATATCTTATTGGGATATTTATTGCTGTAGCTTTACGGGCAAAGTACGTGGAGAGGAATACGTCGGCGGTATTTGCGGAGAAAGCGAAGGAACAATACGGGATTGTAAAAATACCGGTTCTGTTACGGGTGATAAATACGTGGGCGGAATCGGAGGATTTTTGAGTGCTGAAAGAAGTTGGGATGGAACCAATCGCAATTTCAACGCAGGAGACGTGCAGGGAAGAACTGTTGTAGGCGGTGTTTTCGGCTTGCTGGATTTCAGCACGTATCTTTATAACTCATACAATTCAGGCAAGGTAACCGCAACGGAAAGCGGTGCAGGTGGTGTAATCGGCTCGGTTGTTTTTAATGATATGTCCATGGCTATGATATATAACTGCTTTAACATCGGTAAGGTTTATGCTCCTGTTTATTCAGGCGGATTCAGTGGCGGTAACGATAGCGGTCTTGTTTACGGAAACGGGAATTTTTACCTGAAAGGCTCGGCAACAGACGGCAGCGGTTATGAGCAGACCGGTATCGGTCACAGCCGTCAGGGACCAAATGGCGGATATGCCTCCTGGGTTGAAGAAATTACGAAGGAGGATTTAGAGTCGGGAAAAGTAGCGTATTGGCTTCAGAATAACCAGGATTATGACGAGCTTGTGTGGGGACAGCTTGATTATTCAACGGGGTCACACCCCATTCTCTCTGACAATGAAGCTTACAGAGTGGAAGAATGTACAAATCTGAACGGCAACAAAATATATATTTCAGGCGGTACGGGCGATTTCAACAGCGACAAAGTGGTTGATGAAAGTGATTATGAAAAAATGATAAAAACAGCTCTCGGCGAATCGTCTGAGGATGAAGGGTCGGAGCTTACCGAAGAAGCCTTAATAGCAAAAGGCGACGTTAATGCTGACGGTGTGGTTGATGTGCTCGATGCAGCACTTTTAGAAAGAAAGGTCAACAAATAAAAAAAGTTATTTAATGAATGGAGTGGCTTTTATGAAAAAAACAATTTATCGTCCGCTTGTAATCATAATAACAATTATTCTGGCAGCAGGGATGAGTGCGTTTTGCGGTATTGCTACCCATACAACGGCAACGCAGTTTGCCGAGGGAAGTGAATACATTATAAAAAACAAGGTTTGTGCGACGGACGTGATGAAGGAGGCCTACGGTGACGGCCTTGATGCGGTGCACTCCTTTTATACAGGTTATGCTTTCGAAAACCCGAATTTTACAGAGGGTGAGTTTTACAGCGAAATGATAAACGCAAAAGGTGAGGTCGTTGCTTCATACAAGCCCTTTATTGTAGTAAAGGGTGAAACGAAGCAGGGAGTTGAAGATACCCGTTTTATTCTTTGGGATGAAAAAGCAACCATAACGTATGAAAGCAACAACGGTACAGGCACAACTTTTAAGATTGAAGGTGAGGATTATACCACCGCATTATACCAGTTGGATGCTTGTGTAAATGCACATAAAAACAGTGACTTCTATTCCGGTTATGCAACTGATTTCGAAATATACGGAACCTGTGACGATAACTTCATTTATCCCGAGAAAATTGTTTGGCATTCCGAAACGGGAAGCGCAACATACACGTATACTCCTGAGCATAACAATACAGCTCTCGGTAAAATATCTTTTGATAATTGGGTGGATTCGCTGGATTATAAAGAGTATTACATCGGTGCCCAAAATGTTGTAGGCTCATATTATCGGGATATGCCCTTCGAAAACTCGGAGGCTGAAAGTATGTGCAAGGAGCTTTCCGAAAAATACAGAAAAAACACAGTAAACATTGATGAAATTACGTCGACCAGTGATATTAAGTACCTGAGTAAGTTTTTTATAGAAAAGAGTGTTGATATAGGTGACGGCAATATTGTTTCAAGTGTTTACCTTTGCCGTCCTTTGCAAATTGCGTGTTCAAAGCTTACAGGTACATACATAGGCTGCGCGGTAGTGTTTGCAGCGTGGTTGGTATTGGCGGTATGCATTATTTATTACAAAAAGCGTGAATCAAACATAAAGCCTGTTGTTTCCGAAGGCGAAGTAAAAGAGGTTGATGCTCAATATGAAAAATAAGAGATGGATAAAAATAGTGCTTTTAATAATAGGTGTTATCTTAGTAAGCGAAACCGCTCGCGGTGCTTTGGTGTTAGTTGAGGCTAAGGATATTATTGACAGCTACAGCAGATATAGTGAAGATGCTACGGAGCTGTACGAAAATTTAAACGATCGCTACACTTCAGAGAATATAGTCAAGGCATTTTATCTTTCACACGAAAATCTGAAAATTTATCAGCTTGACCCGTTGTCGATGGATATGGGCTTTTACAGTACGGTAGAAAACAAAAAAGGCGAAATCGTGGCTTTTTCACAACCGTACATCCTTTTTGAGAAGAATCCGGATAAAGACAATTCGGATATCCGTATTCTGCCCTTGGGCGATGAGTTTACGCAAGAATACAGTGACCTTGGATACTACAGCAAGCGTGACGGATATATCCGTCGTGCCGTTCGCAGTCTGGAAAACACTACAGGCTACGGCAAAGGGGATTTTGACAGGGTGAACACCACCGTGTACGTAAACGGAACCTGCGACAGTGATTACGTTTACCTTGAAAAGCTTGAGTGGTATGACAATGAGAAATTGGCAACATATACCTTTACACCAAGCGAAAATAATACCGAAAAGGGTAGTGTTGATTTCAATAAATGGTTCGGTATCAAGGGTGACGTCGCCAACAACTACCGTCTTGATATAAGCTCTGTTTCTGCCGTGGAGTATGCGGACACAGCTCTTAATAATGAGGCGAAGGCTGTCTGTGAAAAGAAAATGCTTGAAAACGGCACAGCTATTTCCGAAACAGATGGTTGCTTGGTTGACGAGGGGTTGATTACATCAACCGTATATTTAACAAAAACGCTTGCTGACGGGGACGATAATCCCGAAAATGATTATGTTTTTTCCTGTGCCTACGTTTTCCATCCGATGCGTATTGCTGCGGAAAAGTTATCCTACACATTTTTGGGATACGGTATAGGGATTGCAAGAACAATTGCGATTATAGTCGGTATTATCTTTATCAATAAAAAAGCAAAAAAAGCGTAACTCTATAGGTAAAAGAATTGAATTTAACGTGTGATTTTTAAGCCCGATAATTGTGAGGAGGGAAAAACATGAAAAAAATAATAGCGATTGCTTTATGTGTGAGCTTAAGCTTTTCTGTTGCGGTGTTACCTGCTTATGCGCAGGATGAGGTTCATTTCAGACTGTACCGCAGGGTGGAATGTGAACCGAGTGAATACGGATACGTAAATTATAAATATGTTGATGAAAACGGAAAAGAAGTACAATTGGATATAAACGAGGCGTATGGGGATTTACAAAGGAAATCCGAGGATGTTTGTTATGCTGCTACTACCTCTGTTTCTGTGCCCGATTCGTATGATTTAAGGGATTACGGGTATGTCAGCCCCGTTACCTCTCAGGGCAGTGCCGGTAATTGCTGGGCATTCGCCTGTGTGGCTTCCCTTGAAAGTAACAGCATAATGCACGGAAACAGTGAATATGCGGACACGGATTTTTCAGAGGCGCATTTGGTGTGGTTTTCAAAAAACAGCCAATCCACTGATGTGAATGATTTGAATTACGGTGAAGGCTACATTGTTGAAAATCCCTATTCAGGCAGTGAATGTGCCGGTAATTCGGATGATGTTGTTGCTGCCCTGTCACGCTGGTCCGGTCTTGCCAAGGAAAGCACTTACCGTTTTTACCCCTATTCACATTCATCAATGGGTAATTATGATGAGAGTGTGCGTTATGACAAAGGCTCGGGCGTGGTTATCAAGTCTTGTGAGGAACTTTTGGATGATGCATCCATTAAGCAATGGATTATGGAAAACGGAGCGGTAGGAATAAGCTATTACAGTGATAAAACAATGTACAATAAAGCTACTTATGCTTATAACTATAATACCGAAAAGATTTCGAATCATATGGTTGCCATTATCGGTTGGGATGATAATTATTCCGTCGATAATTTTCTTCCTGAATATGCTCCGAATAGCAGCGGTGCGTGGTTGTGCAAAAACAGTTGGGGCGATGATTGGGGAAATGACGGATATTTCTGGATTTCCTATGAGGATATGACTCTTAGAGCGCCCGTAGGCTTCACAACTCAGAAGGCTGATGATTATACAAATAATTACACATATAACGGTCAAGGTTATATGTCGGTGTTGAGTGCAGGCTATGAGCCGCTGTATTCAAATGTCTTTAAGGCAAAAAATTACGAGGCAATTACGGATGTGGCTACATATACCTTACAGCCCGATACGGATGTTACCGTAAGTATTTATACGGGCTTACCCGAGGATTATACCTCACCGGTTGAAGGTGATTTGGTTGCTACCCACAGCCTCAGGATAAAAAACGGCGGTTATCATACAATTCATCTTCCGCAAGAGGTGCTTCTTGAGCCCGGAATGATTTTTTCGGTTGTGTTAAAGGTGTCACACGATACCCAAAAGCCCATGCTTGCCTTTGAGAATGATGAGAAAAGAAACTTTGTATACCATGAAGGCGAGAGCTTCCTCAGTAATAACGGCGGCACTACGTGGCGTGATATGACATACTATTACAAGTCGAAAATCAGCAATGTGTGTGTTCAGGCACTTACAAAGTGCGTGTATACCGGGGATGAGGAAGTCTATATGAACTTTAAGGATAACGTTATTATTACCCCGGATAACGATTTTTCGTATCTTAAAGATAACTTTAATATCTTTTCAAAAAGCGATTTTGCGATCAAGGATACCCAGCAAAGGGAATTGCCGTTTTTGGTAACGGGAGCCACCCTTACCGTTAAGCAGAATGATGACACGACCACCGATTTTACCGTTGTGGTTGAGGGTGATACCAACGGTGACGGTGTATGCGATGTGCTTGATGCGACCGAAACGGAGCTTGGTACAAACGGGCACAAAAGCTTCGGTAGGCTTCAGTGCTATGCCGCCAACGGCTTTGTGTCGGAGGATATGGATTTATCAGCGTATCAAAATGTGGTTAACAAGGCTCTGGCATCATAAATAATAAAATTTATCTTTAAAGAACACAGAAATTACACATCGGGCATATATAATAGGCTTGTAAATAAAAGATCGCTCTACGGAAGGCGGGGATAACAATGAAAAAATCAGTAAAAATTGTTTGCTGTGTGTCGGCTGCGGTTGTATCTGTTTGCATAATGATATCAGCTGTTTTTATCAGCTTCAAACAGCAATACCGCGATGCTGAGCAAAGAATAGCTGATGCAGAATACATAGTAAGTACCAAAGAAAATCCCGTCTCGGTTATGAAGGATGCTTTGGCTGACGGTGCGGAACCCATAAAAGCCTTTTATCTCGGCTATGACTTTGAAAATCCGAAGAATTATTGGGAAACTCCGGAGTATAGCTTTCACAGTGAGTTGAGAAGCAAGGACGGTGAGCTTCTTGCAGAGTATGTACCTTTCTTGCTTCTTCAAGGTAAAACCGTAAACAACAAGCCCGATTACCGAATTATATTATTTGATGAGGACTTTACTCTGACAAGCAAGGCGGTATCCGGGGTTGAGGAGGAGTGGAAGGATAACTCGTACCTTTTTGAAGTAATTGGTTATTATTGTTCACAGGCTATTGAGGCGGATGGTTATGACCCGAGTATGGGGAAGCCCTTGGAAATATACGGTACTTGTGACGACACCTTTATTTATGTTGAAAAGATGGTGTGGTACGATGAGTTTGATAGTGTTTGTACATACAAGTCAAAGTCACCCTCAGCGGAGAAAAAAGGTGTGCCTGTGGATGAGTGGCTCAATACGCTTACCGATAAAAAATTTGTGATGCGGACGGAAAATTTACCCGAATACTATGGCGCGACAGATAAAACAAAAGAAGAAGCAAAGGAAAGATGTAAAGAAATATCCGCTGAATATCTGAAAGCAGGTTGCGATGCCTCGTTTCTTGAGAAGCGCAACGACGATAAAAGTTTAGAGGTGTACGCAATAGAAAGGGTTGAGCCCCTGGGTGAAGACTACTTCGTTACAAGCGCAATTGTTTTCAGACCGCTACAGGCGATACCCGCTGAGGCAATAGTTTTCTGTGCTTTTTTTGCGGTATCGGCAATTGCTTCAGCAGTGTTAATACTTTTGGTTACTAAGAAACACAAGAAAGAGGGTTGTGTGATGAAAAAGTTTAATAGTTTAAGTGTCGAAAAGAAAAAACGTATATTAAAGTATTCAATAGGTGTAGCTGTTTCTGCAATAGGTCTTGTTGTGCTGCCACTGCTTGCGGAAATAACACCCATAGGCAATTTCTATGGCTTTGATTTTCTTGTACTTATGGGGTATATGGTTATGCTCGCATCAATTGTTACGGGTGTTTTTGATATTAAGCTTGTTTTTAAACTGACTTATCCTGTTACTGTCGGTGTTTTGTTTGCGATTTCGTGGGCTGTAGCACCTATTTGGGACAGGGAATGGGCGATATTACCTATTTATACGATTGTTTATATGGTTGTTTCTTTTATCGGTGTTTCCTTCGGTTTATTGTTATGTTGTATAAAAAAAGCAATAAAAAAGAAACAAAAATAAAAATTCTCATTCAGTTTTTCAGCTTTGCTTAAGGAGGGTGCTGTTTATGAAAAAGATTTTATGTATTTTACTTTCGGCATTTCTTGCATTTTCTGCGATGGCAATTTCAAGCGGTGCGGCAGAAATGGAGTTTGAGGGTATTATTTATGAATTTGACAGTACGAGTCAGACTTATACCGTGGTGGGCTGCAGATTCACCGAGGATTACACGAGCTTGTATATACCCGATACTGTCAACGGTTACAACGTAACAAAGGTAGCCCCCCACGCTTTCGAGGGTACAGGTTTTTACATTGACTATATTCCTTCACATCTGACATATATCGGTGAAGGTGCATTTATGTCCTGCGTATTTACGTGCCCCGTCAATTTTTACGCAAAGGACGTAACGATAGAGCCATATGCCTTCTATGAGGCTTTTTTCAGTGATGGTGTTTGCTTCGGTGAACCTCAGGCAACTGATCAAAACATAAAAATCAGGTCTTATGCATTCTATTATGCTTTTTTCCCTATGGGGACAGCGTGGATGACGGTTTACGGAAATGCGGTTAAAACCGAACCCTATGCATTTACGGGTGCGCATACAAACGAAATGGTAATATACGACTCTATGGATTTTATGGTGGACTCGGGCATTAGTTTGGCACACTATCTCACACTTAAGGGCGTACATACAATTCCCGAGGGTGCTTTCGGTATACACGATTATCCGTATGATAACTTTTATCTTGAAAACATATTTATTGACAGTTCACTTTCAAAAATAGAGAAAAATACTTTTTCTCAGACCCAAGGTAACATAAACGTATACATTGATGACCCGGCAAACTGGTGTTACAATATAGAATTTCAGGATAATCCGCTTACATACGGCGGCAAGCTGTATGTGAATAACAAGCTGCTCACAGACCTTATTTTACCTGAGGGAGGAGATACCGTTTCAGCAAGAGCGTTTGAAGATTATATGTATCTTGAATCTCTCAGCGTACCCTCGCATATCAGAACAATCAGTTACAGAGCTTTTTTGAATAATAACAATCTTGTTGAAATCAACTTTTCTGAGGGACTTGAAACAATTGAGGAAGAGGGTCTTATGTTCTTCTCTGACAGGGAGATTTCTTTACCCGAAAGCCTTGAAACAATAGGATTTAACGGATATTGGGAGATTCTTGAAATGCTGTATTGCTATCCCGATAGTGCGGCACATCGCTATGCAGAGCAGTATAATGTTCCGTATACTTTGTATTCTATGTATATTAAAAGCGAGGAAGCCTTTATTGATAATGAAAATATGTGTATTATGACCTCAGATAACGGGGCACGGAATATAGCGGATATTATAACTGTTTCAGGTTATACCGTCGAGGCAACACCGTCGTATTCCGAAAACGGTGTTGAGTTTTACGGTACGGGGTCCGTGGTCAATATCTATAACAGTGACGGAGAGTCGGAGGGTGCGTATACTGTAATTGTTAAGGGTGACCTTGACGGTGACGCAGTCTGTGATGCTCTTGATGTTGCTATGGCAGAGCGTGTGGCAAATACCCACGAGAGTGCGGACACGGCTCAGATTTACGCAGCTAACGGTTGCGTTTCTGAGGAAATAGATGTATCATCATATCAGAATGTTGTTAATACGGCATTGAACAGCTGATTTGCAGAACGGCAGCATTATTGCAAATAAGACGATACTGTTAAAGCAACGCCGTATGCAATATTATGGTTTTTATCAGAAAAATAATCGGAAGGGGTTTGATTATGGGTTACAATGTTTTGGTGGCTGAGGATGAAAGAGCGCTCAGAAACATAGTCAGTTGCTATCTTACCCAAAAAGGATTTAAGGTGGATGCTGTTGCAAATGGCGATGAAGCTGAAATCGCAATTGATAAAAAGACATATGATATTATAATCCTTGATATTATGATGCCCGGTCAGGACGGACTTCAGGTGTGCAGGAAGATACGTAAGAAATACGATGTTCCCGTAATTTTCTTAACAGCATTAAATCAGGAATATGATATTGTAAACGGTTATGAGGTAGGTGCGGATGAGTATATTACAAAGCCGGTGTCAATGCCCGTGCTTGAGGCAAAAATAAATGCACTCATAAAAAGATACTGCGGGCTGGTGGTTCAAAACGGTGTGATACGGGCCGGAGCATTGAAAATAGAGCTTGCAAGAAGACTTGTTACAGTCGATGACAGGGTAGTGACTCTTGCACCAAAGGAATATGATTTGCTCATTTGCTTTTTAGAAAATAAAAATCAGGTGCTTTCAAGGGACCAGATTTTAGATTACGTGTGGGGCGAGGAGTATGACGGCTACGACAGAGCCGTCGATACCCACGTAAAAAATCTGAGAGCCGCGTTGGGGACGTGTAAGAACAACATAAAAACCGTTATAAAGACAGGCTATATGTGGGAGGAGTAAAGAGTGGATAAAAAACACCGTAAAAACACATTTAAACTCGCGGTGCTTCTTGTGTGCGTGTCTTTATTCGGATGTGCCCTTCTTGCGGTACAGAGAGCTGAGTGGATTAAAAGCGATTTGTATGATGAAATAAAGGGTGCCCCCAACTATTTATGTAACGAAATTGCAAGTTATTATAGTGTCGGTGAAAATCAGGAATACAAAACGCTTTATGACCCGGAAAATGCAATGGGTATAATACCGTCATTTTATCTGGCACACGAAAATATAGTCAATAAACCTTTTATTTCTTCTGATGTAGGCTTTCATAGTGAGCTGAAAAACAATAAGGGTGAAACAGTAGCATATTTTCAGCCTTGTATTGTGTTTGAAAAAAATACAAGCGATGTGCAGGAGCATGAGGTACGTGTTTTGCTTTTGGACGATAAGTTCAGCGAGGAGTACAGCGGATTGAGTTATACAGAATCGGATGATTTGGAGAACTATAAAAGTAATGCTTTACACGCTTTGTATCGTTGCTCGGAATACGGTAAGGATAATGTTGACGTTGCATATAACGCGCTGAAGGTTGATGGTACCTGTGACGAAAATTTTGTTTATGCACAAAAATTAACATGGTACGAATATACCCGCCACGAAACCTATGGCTATATTCCCGAAAAAGACGAGAGTTATAAAGGATATGTTGATTTTGAAGAGTGGTTTGATTATGCGCCCGATGACTTTAACCACAATATTTCCAAGCATTATATTGATAATATCGAAGGCTGGAACAAAAAGTATAATCAAGAGGCAAGGGAAATGTGTGAGCTGGGCTTTGATCAGCTTGAGGCGGATCCGGAAAATTTTTATGAGGCTTATGATGACGGCTTGTTAACTTCCTCTATAAGGATAACAAGTAAAATCGGCAATTATTACGGCGAGAATGTTTATACATATTCTTGTGCATATGTATTTCATCCCTTGAGCATGGCAGTAAGGGATTTGATAAGTGTTTATATTGCGGTTGCGGTGTTTGCGTGTGTGGCAATAATCATAGTATATTTTGTTATGCGCAACAGCTATAAAAAGCAACAGACTGCAGAGAGTAATCGCCGCGATCTTACAAGGAGTATTGCTCACGAGTTAAAGACTCCTCTTGCAATAACAAGAGGTTATGTGGAAAATTGGGATTACCTTCCCGAGGATGATAAGGAAGAAGTTACCCGAATTATGATGAATGAAATGGACCATATGAATAAAATGGTTACGGATTTACTTGAGCTTTCTCATATGGAGGCGGGTGTAAAGCCTGTACATTGGGAGGACGTAGACTTTTATTCTCTGTCTTCAAGTATTCTCGGCCGTATGAAAAATATAATCAACGAGCGTGGGCTGAACGTGAAGCTGAATCCGTCCGACGTTGAGAATACGGATGATTTTGTTGCCGAAGCAGATTTGGAAATGATGAGAATTGCTATGAGCAATTTTATTTCCAATGCAGTAAAATATGCGGAAAAGGATATTGCTGTTACTCTGACCCAAAGCAATAAAAAGGTGCGTTTTGAAATAGAAAATGACGGAAGCACCATTGATGAAAAAGAAATCAAAAAGATTTGGGATGAATTTTACAAATCCGATTCGGTAAACCGCAGTACAATGGGGAGCAGTGGGCTTGGCCTTGCGATAACCAAAAATATTTTTATTCTTCATAACGCTGAATATGGCTGCGACAGCAATAACGGAAAAGTACGATTCTATTTTGAAATAAAAAAGAAAAAATAGGCGGAGCGTGTTTGTATGACGTTAATTAATAAGGTGGAAAACGTCGTTATGAGGGCTATGCTTAGCAGAGCACCTAAAATAAAAAAATACAAGCGGAAATTAACTGCAAGTGTAGAAAGCTCAGGGGTCATAAAGCAGGGGGTTACATTGCTTTATCCCTCATATCAAAAGTATTTTTACTGTGATAAAACCACGGGTGAAGGTTATTTTTTCAGGTGTAAACCAATTGATGAAAAAGGAAAATTCCCCGTTGTGATTTATCAACACGGGAACGGTATGAACCGTGCAGGTAAGAATGATATTCAGATGAATGAGTTTTCTAAACTGATTAAAAAGCTTGATGCACACAAATGCCATCAAATTGCAATTCATCTGGATGTTGCTTGTGAATACAACAGACCGGAGTACAGTCGGGCACTTGACGGTATAATAAGCTACCTTCAGAATACATACGGCAACGTTGATTTTGACAGAATATACCTTGCGGGCACTTCTCACGGAGGCTACGGATGTGTTTATGAGTGCCTCAGAAATCCCGGAAAATACGCGGCTGCAGTAATTTCAATGGCCTACACCTATAATTCGGAGTATCCTATCACTATGGATAAATGTGATGACCCCTATGTGCGCCGTCTGACGGACGAGGATTATAAAACACTTTCAAAAACCCCTTTTTATATATCCTGGGCAAAGGATGATTGCGAGCTGATGGTGGTAAGCAATACACTTTTGTCCGAAAGGATTGAAAATAACAACGGTGACCTGAAGGTAAAAATATACGAAAAAGGCGGTCACACGATTTCGGCAGACTTCTTTGAAAACAGTGATTGGGCTGACCGAATGTTTGAAAAATCGCTATGAAAATAATACGGGAGGCTATATTTATGAAAAAGAAGAAAATAATTATAAGCATCGTAATTGTTTTAACGGTAATTATTTCGGTAATTGTCGGCTGGTTGTTGAATGAGGTTTTCGGGAATCCCGTTTCTAAATTCCTTGCTAAAAGAGGAATTACCGAATATCTGGAGGAGAATTATTCCGACTCTGATTTCGTTATAGAAAAAGTGGGATACGATTTCAAAAATATGGAGTATTACGCAAAGGTTGTATCAGCATCTGATTCTGACAAGTATTTTTATATAGACAGTGATTCCGTGGGGAAAAATATTGACGATAACTATGATGCTTATTTTGATGAAAACGGACAGTATACAGATGATATTGAAACAACCGAAGAGGATGTCCCGGAGGACAAAAGTAACGAAGTAAAAAAGAATTATATTGATTCTTCGGTGAAAATTGAATATCAGGGACCCTTTGGGCTTACCGGAAATCCCGACGGATGTAATAATAAGTTTTTTATCTATGACAAGAATATGATGTCTTCACATAAAAAGGCTACGTATTTATTCGGTATCACCTACACCGATGAACAAAGCAAGCAAACCGATACGGTGGCTGTTATATCTGCTGATTACGATGCACAATACGGGGATTCTTTTTTGAATGCTGAAATTATAGCATCAAATCGGGAAAGTGTGATTTTCGAGGTGAGTTATCCTCCGACCGATGACACTTTTTCGTACTTATATAATATGAAAACCGATGAGCTTATGGCACTGCAGGAGGATCATCTCTCAGGACATATCTGGTATGTTTTTGACGATATGTTTTTATGTACAACGCAGGCTCTTGCTGTAGGAATGCAGAGTACCCTTTACGCGTACAATTGGGATGGGGATTTGTTGTATGCTTGCGAAAATATTCTTGCGGGATATACGGTTATAGACGGTTGGGTGTATTTTGCCGATGAGGTCGTTATAAGTGAGGACGGAAAATTATGCACCGCTTACAGAATGAAGCTTGACGGTACAGAAAAGACCGAGGTTTATTCCGTTAACCTTCCCGAGGGTACTGATTTTGTTGTTCTCGATGACGGAAGAGCTTCCTGGTGGGAAAACGGAGAGGAAAAAGTATATAACCTACATACATCAGTAAATTGATTTAAAAGCTATGGCGGAAACGGAGTCGGATATGAGAATGAAAAAGACTTCAGAAGATTTTATTTGTGAAACGGATGACCGTGAGGTTATAAAGATTGAACACGCAACAAAAAAATACGGTATAGGGAATTTGAATACCATTGCGGTTAACGACGTTTCATTGACAATACATAAGGGTGAGTTTGTTGCAATTGTAGGCACAAGCGGTTCGGGTAAGTCCACACTTATGCATATGATGTGCGGAACAGAAAAGCCTACGTCGGGTAAGGTGTATATCTGCGGCGAGGATATATACTCAATGAAGGATACTGATTTGTCGGTGTTCAGGTGCAAAAATATTGGTATGGTTTATCAGTTTTTCAACCTGATTCCGGTCCTTAATGTGGAAGAAAATATTGCTTTCCCTCAGGTTGTGTCGGGCGAAAAGCCTGATTTTGCAGAGGTTGAAGCTCTGATGAAGCGTCTGGGCTTATACAACAAGGGGTACAGCTTTCCCAATCAATTGTCGGGAGGACAGCAACAAAGGGTTGCTATAGGAAGGGCTGTTATATCAAAACCTCAGCTCATACTTGCGGACGAGCCGACGGGTAACCTTGATTCAAAAAACAGCGAGGAGGTAATCAATTTACTCACTGAGCTGTGCCGCGAGTTCAATAATACCCTTGTCATAATAACTCACGATGAAAAAATTGCTCGGAAGGCTGACCGCGTTTTAAGGATAGAGGACGGGAAAATTATTTCCGATACTTTACAGGGCGGAGATGCAGAAAAATGAAAGTGTTGAAGGATATTGCACGCAAACGGCTTTTGATTAACAAAAACGAAACAGTATTTGTAATTGCGGTTATTGCCATATCAGTTGCAGCGTTGATAACGGTACTTTCATTGAGTATTAATTATTTTGAGTTCTATCTTTCTCACGCTGCGGCTCTGACGGGTAATTCTATGGAAACAGTTGTGAAAAACGGTTTATCAAATATGTCCGATATCTGGGAGTATGTGGTTGATTTTACTATGTATTTCAGAAGCTATGACGTACCCTCAAGTTACGCGGAATTTGTTTCGCCCCCGTCCGCAGGTAATTCGGACTCGGTTTTTGCTCCCGTTGCATTGGTGGAAAATCTGCCTTTTGTAATAATTTTTATGGTGATTTTTGTGCTCGGGGTATCCTGCGTGGCATTATCAATTGTTTTTGCCGCCTGTAAAAGAGAACGCTCAGGCTTCTTTTCGCTTCTTCTTGCAAGCGGTGCCACTGACAAGCAGATAAAAAAATGCGCATTTTATGAAAGCGTGTATTATTGTGCTTTTGCGTTTCCTGCAGGTGTGGTTTCGGGTATCATCGGCATATATGTTGCGGAGCTGACGGCACACGCATTGTTCAGGAGTACGGCTTATAACGGTATACAGTTATCCGTGAATTTTAAAGCTTCCTTGGTGGCTGTGCTCGTTGCGCTTGCCTTTGTGTTTCTGTCCGTTTGTGTGTTTTCACGAAAAGCGTGTAAAAAGCTATCTGTAAAAATGACCGCAACCCAGCTCAGACAAATTGCGGGGACGGATATCGGCATCTGCACCTTTACCGCCAAGCCCGGTGCCTATAAGAGAAAGGGTATTGAATATTTTATTGCAATAAGAAATTTTCAGAATAATTTCGGCAAATATTTTAAAATTATAGCTATGACGGTTTTTTATACCTCAATAGCGGCATTTACGATTGCGATTTTTAATGTCATAAGAAACTATAATAATCAGGAAATATTTGTGTTAGGTAAGGATTTGCTTTCTTTTACCTTCGCTTTTCAGTATTATTTCGGCATAGTTGCCATATGCCTTTGCATTGTAAGTATTGCAAGCACGTTTATTGCGGTTTTTACAAATATTAATTCCAATATCAGCGAGTATGCGGTTATGATTTCCTCGGGTGCTTCAATAAAATCCGTTCTTAAAGCGGTACGGTTAGAAAGTGCGATTTGCAGCGTATCGGGAATTTTGGTAAGCCTTGCGAGTATAGTATATTCTTTTTCGTTTCTTATGGAAATTTACAGCGATGACAGTTCAGTGAATTTCGGGAGTTTTGAAAATACTGTCGTTGTTACAGCGGTTTCTCTGACCTTCTTTCTGATTAGCATTGTTATAACAACCATTATGATTAACCGTAAGATGAAAAAGCTTGATGTTATCAAAACCTTAAGGGATTATTTTTACTGATTAAAATGCAACAATTATATTTTGTTTAAGAGAGGGGTGTTGGCTTGTGCCGATTTTTACTGTTTCTTTTTGCGCGATTATTTTTATAATTTACATACTTGATAACTTTTTGATAATTCCGAAAAGCCAAGCAGTTACGCTTAAAGAAAAACTTTTAACGGGGCATAATAAGGGTTACATAAATCATGCCCTGCACCTGTCCGAAAAGAAAATAAAAAAAGGTCAGGTCTGGCGACTGGTTTCATCTGCACTTCTTCACGTCGGAACGTTACATATTTGTTCAAATATAACTGCAACGCTTATTGTGGGATACGCGGTTGAATCTCAGTTGGGAACGCTGAAAACCCTTTGTTGCTATGTGGTCTCTGCGTTTATATCGGGGCTGTATATGGCGTTCGTTTATAAGCTCCACGAAGGCGAAGGTGCCTCTACGGGTATTTACGGTCTTATAGCGGTTTTTGTACTGCTTGCGGTGAAAAACGGAACGATTTTCTTTTCGCCCGTGCCCGTGCTTGCACTGATAGTTTTAGCAATATATACTATCGGAGGAATGCTCTTTATGGGAAAAGCAACAGCTTGGGAGCATATATCCGGCTTTGCAGGCGGGTTGCTTGTGGGAGCAATTTTTGTCTTTATAAAGTGAATAGCTTAACGAAATAAAAGGAGTTGACCTGATTTCGGGTCAACTCCTTTGCTGTAAGGGATATTATGTGAGTTATATATGACATCCGGGGGTGAATACCCCGAGCAATATGTTGCCGTTTGAAAAAACCAATCGGCTTCGTGCCGAAGCTTATCAATCCGTGCTGTTCGCAACTGATTGGGCTCTTCTTTCGGCAAGTTCTCTTTCAACCTGTGCTCTCTTTTCGGGTGAGTATCTTATGAAGAGTAAGGGGATTATATAAAGTAAGCTTGCTATTGCAGGGGTGAGCATAAACAAGGGCCAGATCCAGGTTTCGAAAGCCGCGGACTGTGTACCGATAAATGTTGCGGCGGTGTCGTCAATTGCCTTGTAGCCGATAAGGGAAAGCGAAAGAGTTGTAAGACCGCCGGTAATACCGCTTGAAACCTTTGTGAAGAAGGTCTGCATTGAGAATGTAACACCCTCCATACGTTTGCCTGTTTTCCATTCCATATAGTCGATACTGTCGCAGAAAACAGAGGTCTGAGCAATGCTTATTGCACCCATCGGGATACTGCCCACGGCAAGAAGAGCCATACCGATAAGCAGATTTATACCCTCAAAGCCAATTGCAAAGGCGGCTACTTTTGTTACGATGTTGCACACCTGTGCGAATATAAGCACATTAACGTGACCCTTGCAAATTTTCTTGAGCTTGTCGGCAAAAATCATACCGATGAACTGCGGACCAACGGTTATTGCCCAGTAAATAGTTGTAATTCCCAAAGCACCTATAATACTGTTTTCACCGAGGAAATCAGTGGGTAACTTGTATTTAAAGAAATATGTTGCGAGATTTCCGCCAAAGCCCAATGCTCCGAATAAGTTGGAAAGGGTTACGAGCATAAGCATTTTGTTTTTGAAAAGAAGCGAAAAACTTTCAAGCATTGATTTTTGCTTCTGTTTAGGCGGTACAATTACACGCTCCTGAGCCTTGTATGCTCTTATACTGAGCATTGCGCCACCCATACCGAAAATAACCGCAAAAACAAGGGTGACAGTAGCCATTTTGCTCTTTGTGGCATTGGCTACCATTTCTATAACCATAGGAATAATGGCACTGAATACACCAAACACGCAAGAGCCTATTGTACGAGCCCATTTTACGAAATTGTCACGCTCGTCACCGTTGGGTGAAACGGAGGCGGTAATACCCCACAAGGCTACATCCTGTAATGTGTAGGTAATATCCCAACCGATATACATAATAATGAAGTACGCCACACGTAACCACAGTAAATCTTCCTTAGTAGAGAAAACAAGGAAAACAAGTACAGTGAAAATACCTACGGGGAGGGGAGTGTAACGTAAAAAGGGGCGTAACTTCTCGCCGTTTTTAAAGGTGTGTTTATCGATAAATGAACCGATAATAGGGTCATTTACACCGTCCCATACCTTCATAACGATAAGAAGTACCGTTACCACTGCCGCGGGGAACATGGCAATATCCGTCATAAAGTAGGTGAAGAAACCCGCACCCACAAGGGAGTAAACCATATTTTGTCCCGAAAGACCCGCGTAAAAATTGATTTTTTCTTTTTTACTGATATGCTTCATAGCCATCACCTGTTTTTTTATTTGTTGGGTTAATTATACAGTATCTTGCAGCAATAAAGCAATAGGGATTTTTAATTCGTAATTCGTAATGCGTAATTAAAGGGGCACTTCGTACCGATTATAAATTGCAAGTAGAAAGTGGCAAGTTTCGGGGCTAACGCCGATTATAATGTTCACTTCGTGAAGCGATATACCTACGGTGCGATATGTTGACACGCGATATATACGAAGTATGCGATATATTTTGCTAACGAAAAATGTGATGGCTACGCCGATTAAAGATAAAGTAGTTGTAACGCGAAGCCTCGCCCTCCTGCGTAAGGAGGAGGGGGGACCACCGTCAGGTGGTGGGAGGTCCTATCATCCCTATTTCATCTTTGATGAAATAGGGAGGGACCGCGTAGCGGTGGTGGGT
>SVOQ01000021.1 GCA_015066345.1 Oscillospiraceae bacterium | reverse complement strand
TGCCCTCTCTCGAAGTCCCCCTCTCAAGAGTGCCTTAAGATAATATCACAATCATCTCGCTTTGTCAACATCTTTTTTCCATTCTTTTTGCTCTTTTTTCCACCCTCCCGGGTGTTGCGATTTCAGGTATTTCAAAAGATGTCCGCCGAAGTTTCCTCTATTGAGGACCTCTCGGGGCTCACACCTTTTTCGTGTGAGTGCTCGGGTATTATACTAAAGGATTTTCAAAAAGTCAACACCTTTTTTCAAACTTTTTTAATTATTTTTAAGAAAAATTTTACCATCACAAGATGTTGTGTTTTACCATATTTTACACCACAATTCTGATGTTCAAAACTTTGTATAAACAATGTATAAACTTAAAAAAACAGAAAAACCTATTACTAAACATAATTAAGAGGTGACTTTTTTGACTAAATTCAAATTCAATAATTATACTGCATTTTTACATTCTAAAACATTCAGGACAATATGCGTTATTCTTTGTCTTTCGGTTATTACCTGTACCGTAGGCGTAATAAAAGCAAACGAAACAAAAACAGAGTCTACTGAAGTTCTTTCAAAATTAGGTTCCCGTGGAGATGAAGTCCGACGTATTCAGACAAAGCTCCGCTCCTTAGGTTTCTTCAATGGTAGTATAGATGGTATATACGGAGTTAAAACTCAGAGTGCCGTAAGACAATTCCAAAAATCCGTGGGTATTACTGCAGACGGAATAGCCGGTCGAAAGACCCTTTTATATTTAGGTCTCGGGAATTCAACTACTGCCTCTACGGGCGGATACAGTTCATCGGACGTATATTTGTTGGCTAAGGTTATTGCCGCGGAAGCACGTGGTGAAAGTTATATCGGTCAGGTGGCAGTAGGTGCAGTTGTTTTAAACCGCGTGGACTCCTCCTCTTTCCCTGACACGGTTTCGGGTGTAGTATATCAGAAAGGTGCATTTTCCGCCGTTACGGACAGTAACTGGTCAGTAAGCCCCGATGCCACATCCCGTAAGGCGGCACAGGATGCTATTAACGGATGGGACCCCTCGGGTGGTTCATTATACTATTACAACCCAGCCAAAACTTCAAACAGATGGATACGCACACGACCTGTTGTGACCACAATAGGTGCTCATGTGTTCTGCAAATGACACTATATATAATAGTATAGCAAAAAACCCTGTTTTTGTTACTGAAACAGGGTCTTTATTTGTATTTAAACACATTCTTTTGGCAAAATACTAAAAAAGAGATTATTTCAAAAAAGTTATTACCACATTTTGACAAATTTGTGTCAATTCCCTTGATAAAATATGCGTTTTAGTGTATTATAAAGTGGGGAAAATTGGTAGGCAGTTTTTATAAAAATATTGCCACCGTTCATATATACATTTCCTTAATAAGAAATAAAGGAGAAAAGCAAAATGCAAAAGGTACAATTTACCGAAACCGTGTTGCGTGACGCTAACCAGTCCTTAATAGCAACACGTATGAAATTCAATGAGTTTCAGCCCATCCTTTCAGAGCTCGACAAAGCAGGTTACTACTCGCTCGAGTGCTGGGGCGGTGCTACTTTCGACTCCTGTCTTCGTTATCTTAATGAAGACCCGTGGGAAAGACTCAGAAAAATCAAAAAGGCTTGTCCCAACACAAAACTCCAGATGCTTTTAAGAGGTCAGAACCTTTTAGGCTACCATCACTATCCCGATGACGTTGTTCGTATGTTCGTTAAAAAGAGCATTGAAAACGGCATTGACATTATCAGAATATTTGACGCTCTTAACGACGTTAAAAATATCGAAGTTGCAGTTGACGAAACTGTTAAAAACGGTGCTATTGCTTCAGGTGCTATCTGCTACACAATCAGCCCCATCCATACTCTTGATTCTTACGTTGAACTTGCTAAAAATATGCAGTCACTCGGTTGTCAGACAATCGCCATCAAGGATATGGCAGGTATCCTCAGCCCCGCAGAAGCATATAAGCTCGTTTCTTCACTTAAAGAGGCAGTTGACCTTCCCGTCGTTCTTCACACTCACTGCACAACAGGTCTTGGCTTTATGACTTGCCTTAAGGCAGTTGAAGCAGGTGTTGACGTACTTGACACCGCTATTTCTTCAATGTCGGGCGGTACTGCTCAACCTGCTACCGAAACTCTTAACTACACTCTTCAGGAGTTAGGTTACGAAACAGGTCTTGACAGTAAAGTATTACAGGGCGTTGCTGATTTCTTCAAGCCCATCAGAGCAAAAGCTCTTGAAAGCGGTCTTCTCAACCCCACAGTTCTTACTACTGATACAAAAGCTCTTGATTATCAGGTTCCCGGCGGTATGCTTTCAAACCTTGTTGCTCAGCTTACTGCACAGGGTAAAATGGATAAATTTGACGAAGTTCTTCTTGAAACTCCCAGAGTTCGTGAGGACTTAGGTTATCCTCCCCTCGTTACTCCCATGAGCCAGATGGTTGGTGTTCAGGCTACAAACAATGTTCTTGCAGGTGAACGCTACAAAATGGTATCAAAAGAAGTTAAATCTTACCTTATGGGCGAATACGGTAATGCCCCCGGTAAAGTTAACGAAGATGTTAAAAAGCAGATTCTCGGCGACGAAAAGGGTATTGAAGGCAGATATGCGGATACTCTCGAGCCTCAGTTCGAAAAGGCAAAAGCCGAAATCGGTGAAAAAGCCAAGAGTGACGAAGATGTACTTTCATACATCGCGTTCCCCACTCAGGCAGAAAACTTCTTCGATTACCGCGAAAAAATGGCTGGTAAAATTTACGACTACGAATTCAAGGCAATTGATTAAGGAGGAATATATATGACATTTCTTCCTTTAACAGAGGAATTCACCTTTTTTGATGCTTCAAAAGTTTCCGGTTTAGGCTTTCTTATAGTCCTTTCTGTGCTCGCTGTATTAGCTATATTTGTTAAAATCCTTTCCGGCATTATTTCAAAAGGCTCAAAGGCTACTAAGAAAGTCGGTGGTGAACCGTCTGCCGTAGAAAACTCATCAGTTGCACCTGTTGCTGTTCCTGCTGTTGAAAACGAGGTTACAGAAGAAGCAGAGGAACCCCTTGTGCCCCATATACCCGGATACGTAGTTCTTGACGGTGTTTCCGAACAGGACGCCGCTGTTATTATGGCTATCACATCTTATAAAACCGGTATCGGTCTTGAAAGACTTTCTTTCAATTCTATTACACGTCTTAATCAGGACCCTGTTCTTGAAAACATAAGCGAGCAGGATGCCGCCGCAATTATGGCTATCGTTGCCGACAAAACCGGCATCCCCCTTGAAAACCTTTGTTTCAATTCAATCAAATTAGTGGAGGAATAATATATGAAATACAATGTTACATTAAACGGAAAAATTTACGAAGTTGACGTTACAGAAACAGATGCTATTGTTACAGGCATTTCACAGGTACCCGTAATGACTGCCGCTCCTGTTGCAGCCCCCGTTGCAGCCCCCGTTGCTGCACCTGTTGCCGCTCCTGCTCCCGAGGCAGCTCCCGCTGCTCCTGCTGCACCCGCCGCAGTTGCTGACGGTACTCAGATTAAGGCTCCCATGCCCGGCACAGTTCTTGCAGTTAAGAAGAACGTAGGCGAGGCTGTTAAAGCAGGTGACGTTGTTTTCGTTCTCGAGGCTATGAAAATGGAAAACGATATCGTTGCTCCCTGTGACGGTACAGTTAAATCAATTAACGCTCCCAAGGGCTCATCCGTTAATACTGATGATGTTCTTGCGGTTATATAATTATAGGTAATTAATAATGGATATAAGTGCAATTTTATTAACCCTCTGGAAAGATTCGGGGTTCTATCTTCTTGAATGGGAAAACCTTGTGATGATAGGCGTAGCCGTCGTTTTCCTCGTTCTTGCAATAAAGTTTAAATTTGAACCCTTGTTACTTGTTCCCATCGCTTTCGGCATAATTCTTGCTAACCTTCCCGGTGCCGACCTTATGTTGGATACAACGGGTGGTGAGTTAGGTGCTATTGAAGCACAAGCCGTTGCAGATGCACACTGGTATGATTCCGGCGTTCTACGCATAATCTATGTAGGCGTTAAGTCAGGACTTTTCCCCTGTCTTATCTTCCTCGGCGTAGGTGCTATGACGGACTTTGGTCCTCTTCTTTCAAATCCTGTCAGCCTTCTTTTAGGTGCAGCTGCTCAGCTCGGTGTTTATGCTGCATTCCTTCTTGCTGTTACTTTCGGTTTTGAACCTGCTGAAGCTGCTTCTATTGCAATTATCGGTGGCGCAGACGGTCCGACAGCTATATTCCTTACATCTGAATTAGCTCCTAAACTACTTGCCCCCATTGCCCTGGCGGCGTATTCGTATATGGCTCTTATTCCCATTATTCAGCCCCCTATTATGAAGCTTCTGACAACGGAAAAAGAACGTAAGGTTGAAATGAAACAGTTACGAAAGGTATCAAAAACAGAGAAAATCATTTTCCCTGTTGCCGTTCTTATTGTATGTGCATTTCTTCTCCCTTCAGTTGCTCCCCTTTTAGGTATGTTGATGTTGGGTAACCTCTTCCGCGAATGCGGTGTTGTAGAAAGACTCAGTGACACAGCGCAGAATGCCCTTATGAATATCGTTACAATTCTTCTGGGTGTTTCCGTTGGTGCTACTGCAAACGGTCAGGATTTCCTGCAGCTCAAAACTCTCCTTATAATAGGTCTTGGTCTTGCGGCTTTCTGTTTATCCACTGTTGGCGGTGTACTTTTAGGCAAATTTCTCTATGTTGTCACTAAGGGAAAAATCAATCCCCTTATAGGTGCTGCGGGTGTTTCCGCCGTTCCTATGGCTGCGCGTGTTGCACAAAATGAAGGCAGAAAATACAATCCCACTAACTTCCTTCTTATGCACGCTATGGGTCCCAACGTTGCGGGTGTTATCGGCTCTGCGGTTGCCGCAGGCTTCTTACTCGCAACCTTCGGTGAAAACGGAATATTCTAAAAAATAAAATGTGTTTTAAACCAATCGGTTTAAAACACATTTTTCATTTATACATTATTGTTTCTTACTCTCTCCATAAAATCAGAACAAGCGGGAACTACAAATTTAATACCCTTTTCGATAATTTCAAATGTACTTTCAGTTACGTACTGACACTCGCCGTCAACATTAACTGCGGCGGGTTTTTCACTTTTAATATTAATCTTTTTGCCCCTCTTGAATGTGGTGATATCCCAATCAAGGTGCTCCCCTCGTTTGTATTTACTGATAAGAGGAAGAAGTTTAAGTCTTATACCTCTTTTTTCAACAATTACAAAGTCAAGAAGTCCATCATAAGTAAGTGCTTTGGGTGCTGCCATATACCCGCCACCGTACCAACGGGAGTTTGCACCAACGCAGAAAAGAACATTCTGAGTAAATGGCTCCTCGTCATCAATGGTAATTGTAAAGGTGCTTTTCATTTTACCGATAAAGCAATAAAGCAAAGAAACAGTATATGCCATTTCACCCGAAAGGAAGGGGAATTTTTTAAAGTACGCCTGTTTGGCACAAACCTCTGCGTCGAGACCCATTGAGCACTGATTTATAGCGTACTCGTCGCCACATTTAATAATGTCAAAATCCATAACGGTGCCGTTTACGTGGTCTTTGACATTTCTTAAATCTTTTTTATCACCGAAAATACGGATAAAGTCATTACCGCTACCCAAGGGGAAAGCCGCAACTTCCGCATTTTCTTTACAAGCACAAGCGTTAACAACCTCGTAAAGAGTACCGTCACCGCCACAGGCATACACACGGATATGTTCGCCTTTTTCCACTTCTTTTTTTGCGTACTCATAACCGTCACGAGGACCTTCGGTCACGTGAATTTCATAATTTTCTATACCCATTTCGGTCATAGTTTCAGTTATAGTTTCAGTACAACGCTCGTAAGAAATACCCTTACCGCTTTTAGGATTGATAATAAAAAGATGTTTCATCTGAATCCTCCGATTTGTATTATTTAAAATACATATAAAGTCGGCATTTAATCATACCGTTATAAAGCTTTCTGCTCTTGTCTGCCTTTCTGCCGAAGCAGTTTTCGAATTCCTCGTCGGGAGTGATTACGTAATAACTCCATCCGTGTTGTCTGTCAAAAACCTTGCCCATCTGACGGTAGAGGTTTTCCGCCTCCTGTAAATCAAGAAGTCTTTCACCGTAGGGCGGGTTGCAGATAACTGTACCTCTTTCGCTATATTTTCTGAAGTCTTTAATATCGCGTTTTTCGAAATGAAGTTTTTTGCCTATGGGAAGTCTTGAAGCATTTTCCATAGCAATTTTTATTGCCTGTTCATCAATATCCGAGCCATAGCCTACAAAATCAGTATCAACCTTTTCAAGGCTTATTGCTCTCTCACGTTCTTCTTTCCAGATATTCTTAGGTAACACATCAAAACGCTCGGCGGCAAAGTTACGATTAAGACCGGGAGCAATATTGTGGGCATATAACGCACCCTCAATAAGTAATGTACCGCTACCGCACATAGGGTCATAAAGAGTGTGGTAATGACGGAGCTTCGCAAGGGCACATATAGATGCCGCAAGGGTTTCCTTAATAGGAGCACCATTCTGCGAAAGTCTGTATCCACGTTTATGGAGTCCCGCACCGGTAGTATCAATAAGAAGTGTTGCCTCGTCATTCATAAGAGCAAACTGAATCTGATGAACGGGGCCCGTTTCGTTAAACCATGAAATGCCGTATTTTGATTTAAGCCTTTCTACTACGGCTTTTTTAATAATAGCCTGACAGTCGCTTACGCTGAAAAGAGTTGATTTAAGAGAGTAACCCTTTACAGGGAATGCGTCGTCCTTACCAATCCACTCTTCCCAAGGAAGATTTTTTACGCCCTGAAAAAGCTCTTCAAATGTTTTAGCGGTAAATGAGCCAATATGTATCTGCACACGTTCAGCAAAATGGGAACAGATATTGACTCTTGCCAACATATTTTCGTCACCCGAAAAAAGCACTCTGCCGTTTTGTGCATTTACATTCTCAGCACCCAAAAATCTGAGCTCGTCGGCAATTATTCCCTCAACACCCAAAAGGCAAGGTATTACAAAATTTATATTCATTTCAAGTTCCTTTCAATTCCATAGTAAACCAGAATTCTACGCCGTTTTCCTTGTTTTCAAAACCGCATTCACAACCGTGATTATCCACAATGGATTTAACAATTGAAAGACCTAAACCGAAACGACCTTCCTTACGGGAGTGGGCTTTATCCGCACGATAAAAAGATGTGAAAATACCGTCTTTATCTTTATCGTCTATTTTGCTTCCTGTATTAAATACATTTATCTTAATGTAATTGTGAATTTTTTCTGTAGTAATTTTTATAATTTTTTCATCTTTGGCGTGACTACACGCATTAAGAACAATATTCGAAAGCACCGTTGACATCTGATTTCTGTCGGCAAAAGCGGTAAAATTAACTTCGTCGTATATAAGGGTTATGCCTTTCTCTTCAAAAATAGGTGTCATACCCTTAAGGAAATCCTTTATATAAGTATTAACATCAAATTCCGCTTTTCCGGGCATCTTACTTCCTGAAGAATAGAGTGACTGCTCAAGCATATTAATAACAAGGTCATTCATCTTATCGGATTCGCCCATTATAATATCGCAGTATTCCGAAGCCGTCTTGTCATCTTCATCAAGATTCATCTTAAGTCCCTCTGCATATCCCCTGATAATGGCTATTGGGGTTTTAAGCTCGTGGGATGCGGACGATACGAATTCCCTACGCATTCTTTCAAGTTGACGTTCTTTTTCAATATCTTCCTGAAGTTTGGCATTCTTTTTCCTTAATTCGGAAAGAGCATTATCCAAAGAGGAAGAAACTTTATTGATATTCTTAGCAAGTGTACCGATTTCATCTTTACGGTCAATTTTGGTTTTAGCCGAAAAATCAAGGTTTGCTATTTTCTCCATAACCTCATTCATCTGAATAAGGGGTTTGGTGAAACGCCTCGAATAGTCAAAAATAAATACCAGAGCCAACAAAAGAGTTATAACCGTAATCGTGGTAGTAACCCTTGTAGCAAGAGTTGCGTTTTCCTGTATAGGGTCTTTCTGAGTGGTGATTTCTATATGATAACCGTTATCAAATGTTTTACCATACAGAATATACTGAGTTGAACTACCCTCGGCACTTACTACATTGAAATAACTGCCGTCATCATTCTCTTTTCGACTGATAATATTAAGTTTATTACCCGAAACGAAGGAACCGCTACCTTCGTAAAGGAAGTTGTCAACAGGGTCATAAAGGTCAATACTTACCCCTTCCTCCCTCTCGAACTCGGAAAGAAGTAAAAAGTAATTATTACCTGCCTGTTCCGCCTGTTGAGCCATGGAGCGTAAATCCCGCTCAATATTCCAGATATATACGGATTCAAGAAGTTGGGAGTTTACAACGGAAATACCTATTAAACAAACCGCCATTATTGCTCCGACTTCAAGGAAAAATCGCAGTCTTATACCGATTTTACGTCGTTTCATATACTCCCTGCCTTTCTCAGTTATATTTTTTTAATTTATATCCTGTTCCGTAGACCGTAATTATATTTTTATTGCCCCATTCGCCTAATTTTGTACGAAGTCTGGCAACGTGAGAGTCAACAGTTCTGATATCCCCGTCGTAATCTATACCCCATATTTCATCAAGTAATTTATTGCGGGAATACACTCGACCGGGGGATTTACAAAGTTTATATAAAATTTTGAATTCCTTGAGAGTCAACTCAATAATTTCACCGTCAATATAAACTTCGTGAGCATTCTTTTTAAGTAAAAGATTTTCGATTTCGATATCTTCATCATCAACAAAATCTTTTTTAGGTATTTGCACCGCACCACGTTGTAACAAGGATTCAACCCTTCGTGATAAAACCGCCAATGAAAATGGCTTTGTTACATAATCATCCGCACCGCTTTCAAAACCCATTATCTGGTCAAAATCCTGCGAACGTGCCGAAACGAGCATAACGGGAATACCGCTTGTTTCACGTATTTTACGGCATACCTGCCATCCGTCCAGCTCGGGCATCATTATATCAAGCATTGCAAGGTCAACATCTTCCTCGGACTCAAAAATCTTTATGGCTTCCTCGCCATCCTGAGCCTCAAGAACTGTATGCCCGTTTTTCGTCAGACAATCGCTTATTAATTTTCTTATAAGTTCTTCGTCATCCGCAATAAGAATCTTTGCCATTATTTCACCCCGTTATTTAGATTTTGGAATAGGGACAAACTTTAATACATATCCCGCAGACTGCACCTCTGCCGATATGTTGGAATTGCTTTTTCATATATTCACTGCAAACCGCAGGACTGAAAATTTCTTCTCTTTCAATTCCTGTTTCGTATGGTTTGCCAAGAATTGCTCCCGATGGACAAGCCTTTACACATCTGTCGCAATCGGTACAAAGTTTTTCGGTAAATTCACCGTCACCCTCCAAGGGACAGTCAGTAAAAATCGTGCCTAAACGCACCCTTGTGCCGTATTTTTTATGAATAAACAGGGAGTTTTTACCAATACCACCGAGTCCCGCTTTTCGTGCCGCCTCTTTGTGGGAATATCTGCCGTTAAAAGGTGTGCCGGGCATACTCTGGGATGCGGCAACGGTTATGTAATTATAACCTTTTCTCTGTAAAAACAAGCCCACTTCAAGTAACATTCTGTCAATAAAAGCATTAACCGACCTGTAATGATTAAAATATGTAGGTGTAGGTGCACCGTCGATTTCGTCGATTATCGCGTCGGAAAGTCTTACAACCAGACTTACCGCATATTTAAGCTCCCCTGTATCGGAGTTATCAATACAGGAAAAACCCACATCACTTACTCCTTGAGAAAGCAAGAATTCTTTAAGTTCTTTTTCAAACATTTTCTATCCTCATTTTTTCCATACACCAAAGAACATTTTCGTTGAGTTTTCGACACTCGTTATAAAAACACCGATTGTTTTGGAAATCTGTTATAAAGTTATATGCACTCTGTGCCTCGTTACCCATATGGTATTTCTTATCAATATCGGGTACAAGCTCGGTTTTTTCGCCTTTGTTGTTATATAAATAAATATTATCCGTTTGTGAAATGCTACCGATTGTTATAGTGCCTTCATCACCCATAATCTGTGAGGGTGAGCGACTCTGACCGACTTTTGAATAAACAACAGTTACAATTTTATCTTCGTACACAAAAGCGGCGTTTCCGCAACCGTCAGCCCCCGTATGAAGAAAATGTTGTACGGGTATAATTTTTTGTGGCATTCCGAATAAATCCACCGCGGGATAAACGCAGTAAATACCCAAATCATTAAGAGCGCCCGTTTTCATTTCGGGATTAAAAATATTGGGTAATTCGCCCCTTTTAAGAGCGGCATATTTGGACGAAAGTTGAGAAAAATCAAAAGTAGCACTTCTTATAACACCCAAATTATTAACTGCATCCTTTAAAACCTTACGTGCAGGTGAATGCATGTACATAATGGCTTCAAAATATATTACACCTTTTTCATCCGCAAGAGCGGAAAGTTCTTTAAACTGAGCAAGGGTAATTGTAATAGGTTTTTCGCAGATTACGTGTTTATTATTTTCGATAAGGGCTTTGCATTGCTCATAATGACAGGTATTGGGACTTGCAACATAGACTAAATCCGTATCCGATGAAAGAAGTTCCGAAAAATCGGTAAATACCCTTTTTGCCCCTGTTTTTTGAGCAAAATTTTCGCCCTTTTCTTTTGAACGCGAGTACACACCGTCTAAAACAAGGTCTTTTACAAGACTCGCACCCTGTATAAAAGATTCGGTTATCCACGATGTACCTATAACGGAGTATTTAAGCATTAATCCTCGTCCTTTTTTAATAAATTCTTCACGAAATCTTTTGATAAAGAGTTTTTAAAGAAACGGATTGTCTGTGATGCCCTGCTATGGGGAAGAATATTCCATTCCTTTTCACTTGCGGCGGTAATGCCGTATTCCCTTAAAATTTCACAGAAGAATACTGTATTTTTAAGGAATTTCGCAAAATCCTTGTTATCATTGCCATTCCAGGCGGTATCGGCTACCGCGAGCCAACGTGGGAAACACATTTTAGTAAGAGTTTCAAAATCTCTTATGTACTCCGTCCAGATGGGGGACTCAATACCTACCACGGACGCCGCACCAAGGGATGTAAGTCCCTTTATTTTACGGGGATTGTACAGATAAACACTTCTCAAAGAGTGCATACCGTAGGGATAATCCGCATAGTAGGGTGTAAAACTCTCAACTATGGTAGGGTTACCCGCATTAGCCCATTCAACACTTGCCTTGGTTTTATCAAGCCACCAGGCAACCGTAACATTATCCTTTTCGATATTTCCGCCCCTTATGGCTTCATTCCAACAAATTGTTTTTCTACCCTTCTTTTTAAGGTAGAGGGAAATTTCATTTACGAGCCAACCGTGAAGCTCCTCAGTATTTTTAAGATTTAATTCTTTAACCTTTGCCTGACATTTAGGACAAACATTCCATTTATTTTTAGGGGCTTCATCCCCGCCTATGTGGAAATATTTACCGGGGAAAACCTCAAGTAATTCATCAATTACCGAGTATATCATCTTAAGAGTTTCGGGGTTACCACCGCAAAGTATATCGGTAAAAACACCCGCAGTAGTTCTGGGCTCGATTTTTTCACCCGTACAGGATAACTCGGGGTAAGATGCAATAACAGCGGTGGTGTGACCCGGAACATCAAACTCGGGAATTACCTCAATATATCTTTCGCGACAATATTCTACAATTTCCTTAAGTTCTTGTTTAGTATAATAATGAGCATACGGGGTAGGGTCATTTTCGCCCCTGCCGAAATCCGAAGATGGTCTTACAGAGCCGATAGTTGTAAGATTGGGGTAAGAGTCAATTTCAACTCTGAATCCCTGGTCATCCGAAAGATGAAAATGGAATTTATTGAATTTAAAAAGTGATGCGGCATTTACCATCTTTTTGATTTCATCAACAGTGAAAAAATGACGGCAGGAGTCAATCATAAATCCGCGATAATAAAACTCGGGCTCATCATATATGTATAAACAGGGTAAGCATCCCCTGTAATTCATAAGAAGTTGCTTAAGGGTAATGTTTGCATAATATACCCCCGCCTTGTCTGCCGCCTCAATTGAAACACCATTTTCATCAATTGTAATGCGATAACTCTCTTTTTGAGAAAGTAAAGGTGTAATAACTGTATTAACAACGGGCTCCGTACCAACTTCAAAACGGTAATAACCACCATTAAACTCCACCTTCTTAGGCTCGGGACAAAGATACATATACAAACCTCCCATTACATAATTATACATATTAATGATACTATTTACCGCCCTAAAAAGCAAGAAAAAGTTTGCATTACGAATTGGTTTATGGTACATTAATTACAGAGGTGAGGCAGATGAAAAAACGTAGCGTGCAACTTATTGTTATATTGGGGATAATTGTATTACTATGTTCTTGCAGTAAATCAAAAGATTTAAACCTTTTTGGCACTACTGAGGGCTACACCTACGAAACCGTCCCCACAACTGCCCCCTATGTTTACCAGACTCAACAGGCGGACGTTTCCTATTATACCGAAGTTCCCACTACCTTATATGAAACAGTTGTTGATACTTCCACACAAAACCAAACCACCCCAAATAACCCCGTTACTCAACAAAGCCCCGCCTTTGAACCCACCGAAACACCCGTTACAACCGAAAAGGTTTACGAAAAAACAGGTGAAATGGCATTCAGTGACAGTGCGGATAATAAATATATTAAGGCAATTGTGGATAAATACGGTGTGGACTCAAAAAATCTTGTGGCACTTTATACCGTACCGGATAATGACGGCAATATAGTTTTGGAATTTGACGGCTCAACCAACGGTAACGGTAAACTTATACGTAATAAAGATACCCTCGTTTCCATATATTCAGTTGATAAAAACCTTAATTCTAAACGTGCAAGTGAAAAACTCTCACTAAATGAATACTCTTACGGTGAAATGAAGGTTATGTTCTTCTCCACAACAACATATATAATGCCCGAATTTGAAGGGGAACTTAATGGATAAAACCTTTGATTTTGTTGACATCACAGGATTTGTGTGGTAAAATTCGTTGTATGTTCTCTCTTTAAGTGAAGAAAAAACGAAAGAGAACTACCCACCACCGCTACTATTAAGTTGGTCTATACAATATGTGATTGGGACTCTCCACCGCTCCGATTAAATCTATACATACAACAAATTGACCACACGCATTAAACTTATTTTATAGCTGAAATCTTTTAATGGCGGTCCCCCTCTCTCCTTACGCAGAGAGGTTGAGCTTTGCGTTACAACTACTTAATTTTAATTGGCACTAAGTGCCCCGAAATTATTCACTATTCATTCTTCATTATTCATTAAATATGCGGGGATGGCGGAACTGGCAGACGCGTATGATTCAGGTTCATATGGACGTAAGTTCTTGAGGGTTCAAGTCCCTTTTCCCGCACCATCGCTCAAAGCCTTATGTATCAAGGCTTTGGGCATTTTTTATTGGCAAAGAAAAAACAATCACAACAAAAAAGCAGGTGCATAACTTAAAGTTATGCATCTGGCAAATAGAGGTTTCATTTTGTTTAACTTGTAAATTTAATTCTTGACCGTTATAATAAATAAAAAGGCACAAGGAGCACATGTAATGAATATTGTTCATTTAGGCGTTAAAGTTCAAGAAAAGGTATCAAATCACATTAACAAAGAATTCTATTTATCTGCGGAGCCCGAAGGAATGCCTAATTGGGAACCCGAACACTACCAAGCGCAAATCCCTAAAGCAAGTTTGAATTACGACTTAAATATGAGGTATTTCAAATCGCTTGATAAAAATGAGTTTACAGAATACATAGCAAAACAATGCAAAAAACATAAATTCATAGAATGTAAAGATTTAAATACCCTATCTTATGTTGAAGGTATATATATGATGGTTTTGGATGACTATAACCAAGTTTATATAGGTCAATCAACAGACATAAAAAAACGAATACAAGGACATTGGAGAAAAAGACAATCTTTGGAAAGATTAATATTTGGTGATATATGTAATTCTGTTCTGTCCATTGATGCATTTGGCGCATTAGATACAACAAGAGTTTTTTACATTGAAACATGTAACATATATTCTTTAGAAGAAAAAATAGTTCGCAGTTTTAATCCTGTATATACTTTAAACAGGACTGCTGGTGGAATTGGTTCTACTGATACCTATACGGACTCTTCTGCTTCTGCTAATATGGCTATTTTTGCAAGTCGTAGAAAAAAAGACTTCATTCCCTTTGTAACAATCGAAGAATTGTCGTCTGCGGTGTCTGAAAAGGATTTAAAATATTATCTGCGAAAATATCCAAACTTAGTGAAATAAACAAAAACATTCTAATTAAAGTGGGTTTGGGCTTCTGCCCGTAACTTACGGTTGGCGGATAGCCGACTGCTCTGCTTGCCCCTGGCTAAAGCTATAAAATAAATAATACTTGTATTAAAATATTGATATTTCACATCAAATGTGGTAAGATAATAAGCAAGATAATAAGCAAGTTAAATGGAGTGTTTTTATGTCCGGTTACACACCACCATATGAGATTACAGATAAAATTTTGAGCCTTGTTGCATCAATTTCAGAAAAAATCGGCAGAGTTACAGAACGCAGTAATCTTAATTCAAAACCACATTTGAGGAAAAACAATAAAATCAAATCAATACATTCATCCCTTGCAATTGAGGCTAACTCTCTTTCTTTGGGTGAAGTTAAGGATGTTATCAACGGCAAAACAGTACTTGGTGCAGAAAAAGAAATCCAAGAAGTTAAAAATGCTTATGCCGCTTATGAGGAAATATCAACTGTTGATGTATATAGCATTAAAGAATTGAAACGCCTTCACGGGATTATGACGAAATATCTTGTGGATATGAGTGGTGACTTCCGCCTTGGTGAAGAAGGTGTTTTTGCCGGTGATAAATGTATATTTATGGCGCCACCTGCAAAATTTGTTCCTGAACAAATGGAAAGCTTGTTCAGTTGGATGAGAAAAAATAAAAATACAGTTCATCCTTTAATTCTTGCTGCAGTCTTTCATTATGAATTTGTTTTTATTCATCCCTTTACAGATGGTAACGGAAGAATGGCAAGGCTCTGGCATTCTGCAATTCTTGCAAAATGGCAACCGATTTTTGAATTCATCCCTATAGAAAGCCAGATAGAAAAATTCCAAAGCGGTTATTATGACGCTATTTCAAAATGCCATATAGACGGAACAAGTACAGCATTTATTGAATTCATATTAAAACAGATAAATGCAATTCTTGATGAGGTTGGCAGTTCTATTACTTCGCCGGGAAGCAACATTTCCGAATATGTTACAAAGCTCCTTAATGTAATGGAATTTGATACACCATATACAGCGAATGAAATTTTATCACTTTTAGGATTGAAATCAAAAGAAGCGTTGAGAAAGAATTATCTTAATCCTGCAATCAGTGACGGTTTTGTTATTATGACTGAACCCGACAAACCTAATAGCAGAAACCAACGATATATAAAAAAATAGAATGAAAGCAGAAATCGAAAAGCAAAACCCTTGATTCTACTAGGTTTGTGGCGTATCACCCAGGTCTTGTTAACATCAGGTTCATATGAACGTAAGTTCTTGAGGGTTCAAGTCCCTTTTCCCGCACCAAAATAGAGCGCACACTTTTGTGTGGGCTCTATTTTTATATAAATGGGCAAGAAAAGAAAAACGAGAGAACAGGGTCTTTACCTTGTTCTCTCAACAACTCTTATTATTCGGCTTACAGAGGTGACAAACGGCAACTTTCTGCTTCGACTATAATCACATAACTTATCAGAAGAAGCCTTACTCGGTTGTAGTTTTTATTTAAACTTTATAGTTACCTTATGATTTCCAATGTTTGTTCTTATTTCTATTCTTCCGCCGTTTTTACCAAGAGAAATAATTTCATATTCACCGTCTGTTTCAATGCTCTCAATTTCTTTATGAGCGTATATTACTGTGGGAACATCAAATTGTCTCTCCTGATTAAACTCGAGAATAAAAACATTATTCTTCTTATCGTGTTTATAACTATTAATCTTACCGCAAACTGCAACAGGCACTGTTCTTACAAGACTTTCCGCTATGGGACTTTCAAACATTTCACGGTAATATGACCAATAGGTATGGCTCCATTGATTTTCATCAAATTTCTCCAAAAGAAAATCTATGTGAGAAAGCCACTCGTAGCCATCCGAATGGCCGCCCCATTCTCCGACCATCAAAGGAACATCCATACGGTCCGCACTCTTTTTCTGCTCGCTGAAGATTGACCACACACGGGAATCACTTGCGTATTTATAGGCAGGGGTATCTACCATAAGGTCATAGGCGTGTGGTGTGTAACACAGATTCTTCTCTTTTATTCCATCGTAGCTTACGGGTTTTGCACAGTATGGTATACCGAGATTGGAGTAGTAAGTATTTTCCATAATGATTATTCCGTTATCAGTAACATTCCTTATAGTTTTGGCGGCTCTGCTGATAAAATCAGAATAAATTTCCTCATCAAATTTTCTTACAAGCTCATCACCCGCACTTGTAACTTTACGGAAAAGTTCAGGATCACTGAAAGGCTCCAAAACACGGACAGCGTTGCCTGTAAGAAGCTGTTTTATCATCCATAACTTTTTACAGCGTTTATCTGTAAGTACTGTTTTTGCCAGATTAAATATAAGCTTTCGGAAAACTTTACCTCCGCTTGTGCCGGGAAATGGCTCATTGAACAAATCAAAACCGAAAAGTGCGGGATGGTCTTTGAATCTTTCGGCAAGATGCGACCACATATTAAGAAATCGTGTCTGAATTCCAATTCCGTCATACTCTTTATTTGCCCAAAAATTATCAAAACATTTGTGAACAGCTTTTCTAAAGAAATAGCCTTCTGCCCACACAAATCTTACAGGCTTGAATTTTTTGCCGTCGGTCATACAAGCCCACACAGGTGCACCGTCACCTGCATTACTCGGACCACCGTATAAGTCCTGGTGCAAGTCAAGATAAAAATATATCCCGTATTTTTCACAAAGATTCGCAAAAGCTTCGATTCTGTCAATATATTCTTCGTCATATTTTCCCGGTGTAGGTTCAATTGCCGCCCACGTTACACCGAGACGAATAATATTAAAACCTTTCTCACTGAGCTCGCGTACTGCGTTTTCGGTATCTTCATTTCCATTAAGATGAAAGGTCCGCGGAACTCCCCAACCGTTAAATTCACCCTTATCGCAGTAGTTTACACCGTTAAATATTCTTTGTCTTCCAAACTCATCTACAAATTTTTTACCGTCAACAACTATTTTATTCATAAAATCATCCTCAAAAAATAATTAGCACCTACCTGATTATTATAATTTACCTATGTCAATATGTCAACCAACTCACTAACCTGAGCTTCCTTATTTCCAACTTAAAAACATTTGTCCGGTAGCTTGAAAAAATTGACACTGCAACCGAATAGTCGTATAATGAAAAGGTATTTTAAATCGTATTGTAATTAGACATAGAAATCATCCGTAAAATAAGTCTAATGGAGAAACTTTATGAAACCGAATATTATTTTCTATTTTTCAGACCAACAGCGTTGGGATACACTTAACAGTACTCTTATGCCAAATGTATGGGAATTGGGAGAAGAAGGTTTGCTTTTTGAAAATTCTTTTACGTGCCAACCTGTATGCGGTCCTGCCCGTGCATGTCTGCAAACAGGTCAGTATGCAACTGAAAACCACTGCTATTGGAATGGAATAGCATTAAAAGAGAATACAAAAACTTTAGCCGATTATTTCAATGAAAATGGTTATGATACAGCATATATAGGAAAATGGCACCTTGCATCAGACCGTTATCCGGGCATAGGTGTTCATTGTGAAAAAACTGCTGTTCCTCAAAACAGGCAAGGCGGTTATAAATATTGGCGGGCAGCTGATGTTTTGGAATTTACATCTCACGGATATGACGGTTATGTATTTGATGAAGAAGGTAATCGAATTGATTTTACCGGTTACAGAGCAGACTGTATAAATGAATTTGCCATTGAGTATATTAATAACCATAACGATGAAAAGCCATTTTTTATGTTCATATCTCAGCTTGAACCCCACCATCAGAACGATAGGGGACATTTTGAAGGACCAAGGGATACAGTTGACAACTTCCGCCACTATCCTTTGCCTGAAGATTTAACCTTTCTCAAGGGGGATTATAAAGAAGAATATCCCGATTACCTTGCCGCCATTCACGCCCTTGACGAAAATGTAGGTAAACTGGTAAAAACACTTAAAGAAAAGGGAATGTATGATAACACTGTTTTTGTGTATACAAGCGACCACGGATGTCACTTCAAAACACGAAACGCTGAATATAAACGCAGTTGTCATGATTCGAGCATACACACACCGCTTATTTTCGGTGGCGGCGCCATCAAGAAGGGTAGCCCCATAGACTGTTTAGTAAGTCTTATTGATATTCCGCCGACACTTTTAAGTCTTGCAGATATAGAGATTCCTGAAAGCTATTCGGGTAACATTCTACCGGTTGTAAATAAAGAGGCCCCTGAAAGGGATTGTGTTTTTGTTCAGATAAGTGAATCCCATATAGGGAGAGCTGTTCGAACAAAAAGATGGAAATACTCTGCACGTGCAATAGGCTCAGGATGGCACAAACCAAAAGCGATTCATTATTTTGATGATTATCTATACGACATGGAAAATGATCCACACGAGAAAAACAACCTTGTTAACAACGAAAATTATAAAAAAATTCTTAGTCAGATGCGCAGTTTACTTACAAGAGAAATGGTCAATGCAGGCGAAAGAAAACCTGTTTTCCACAAACCACTAAAAGTAAAAAACCACTGATAAAGTTTTATTAAACAATGTTAAATTGATATAGAAGGCAGATATTATGAAAAAAGTAATCTTAAAAATAATTTCATTGATTGTTTGTGGTGCAATTCTTTTGTTGTGCTTTGCAGGATGCGCTAAAGCTCCTCAAAAAGCTGAGGACTTCAGAGTTACTGCTTATGTGAGGGGCGAATTTATTCAGTCAGAAGAGGCTCTTCATCCGGAGGATTTTGATATAATTACAGACGTTATTCTTTTTGAGTGCGCATCATTTGATAACAAAGGAGAAATAGTTTACGATAAAGATATACTTGAAATAGCCCTCAAAAATCTTCGCACGGCAATAGGTGACAGAGATGTGGATATCACACTTAATTTATTAGGCCCCGGTTCTGTAACTGACTCTACCGTGTGGGAGGAGCAGATGGAATCCCAAAGCGAAGAGCACAACAAGGCATTTAAGAGTGGCGTTTTAGAGGAAAACATTGTAAAAATACTTGATGAATATAATTTCGACGGTGTTCATTTTGATTATGAATATCCGTTATCTAAAAAAGCATGGAGGATTTATAATAGATTCCTTGTTTCTTTAGATGAGAAATTGGGTGAGCGTACTCTTGGTGTTGCATTTGTGAATTGGAATATGAACTATACCCGAAAAGCAGCAAACGCAGTTGATTATTTTGAGCTTATGACCTACGATTATGTGGACAGTGATGGCAAACACGCTACCTATGACGATACTGTAGCCATTATTGAAGGTATGAAACTTAAAGCTATATATCCTTCTAAAGTGCATATCGGACTTCCGTTTTATTCAAGACCTACTGATATGTCTGCATATTGGTATGGATACAGCGAATGTTATGAAAACATAGATGCTGACGGTTGGTACCATTGCGATGAAATCAACAAAGATTTTTGGTTCAATACACCTTCTGTAATTGAAAAGAAAACCGACTATGCTGTAAATAACGGTTACGGTGGTGTTATGTTCTGGCACTATACCTGTGATCTTCCTTCATCACAGGAGGGTTCACTTATCCGTGCTATCGGAAATGCTGTGGAAAAGGCAGCCGCTTGATATAATTGTTCCGGTGAAATTCATTCAAAAAACCGTTTTCCGACAAAAATAATGTAGTGTATGTCAAATAGTTTCCACCTAACGCTTATCTAGAGTGGGTAAAGCGTATCCGAACCAGATTTTGGGATAGTCTTTTCCACTCATATTTCGTTAAAATACTCGTAAATCTGGCGCCTTTCAAGGGCAAATCGGGCAAAAGTACCGAAACCTCGCCGTTTAAGGCTGGTTCGGATACGCTTTACCCACTCTAACCAGGTTTAAGGGGACAAAAGAATGGGGATTCGTGAGAATTTTTCTCTTTATGTCTTTTAACAGTATTGTTCTCATAATCAAAGTCCCTTTTCCCTCACCAAAAAGAAATCACTTTTTGTGGTTTCTTTATTTTTTGTTGCAAAAGCGGTGTAAATATGATAATCTTAATTTATAATTTCTATTCAGGAGGTTAATATGGCTAAAACTAAACCTGCTACCGATTCCATCGGTAAAAAATATGTTCCTAAAAACGAAGTCCGCGCTTATGCTATTGCTGCATTGGGTCAGGGTCTTGTTTACAGTTGTATGTCAAGTTACATAACTGACTACTATATGAACGTGCTTTCCCTTAACGCAATGTTTGTTATTATGCTTATGCTTCTCGCCCGTGTGTGGGATGCTATCAACGACCCTATGATGGGTATGCTTGTTGACAGACGCTCAACCAAATTCGGCAGAATGCGTCCCTACCCCTTAATAACCGCTATACCCATTGCCGCACTTACAATACTTATGTTTGTAAATCCCGGCTTTGATACACAGAATAAATCAATATGGCTCTATGTTTTCGTAGCCGCCGTTTACGTTATCTGGGGTATGGTTTATACCGCAAGTGACGTTCCCTTCTGGAGTATGCCCAATGTTATGACTCCCAATCCCAAGGAAAGAGGAAATCTTATCTCCTACGGTAAAACCGTTGGTGGTATCGGTTCAGCTGTTACAGTTGCACTTCCCATAATTATGGGCTTACTGTATACCTCTTTCTTCTCTTATATGAGTGAAGATGAGTTCGATGTTTTTAAATATGCTGTTATGGCTATTTCAATGGCTGCCATCGGTATGCCCCTGTTCACTCTTTCAACCTTTAAAACAAAAGAAAGAATCCAGATTCCCGATGCTCAGAAAAAAGCACCCGGTGAACCCGGTACACTTAAAAGAATATTCACTTGTAAACCCCTTATGTTAGTTGTTCTTTCCGGTGTTCTTTCATTCGGTAGATATATGCTTCAGGCAGCGGCTCCCCACGTAGCCCGTTATTCCGGTCTTTACGTTACTTTTGAGCCTATTATTGCATTTTTCAAAGGAAAACTTTCTTTTATTGATATGTTTACCATTCTTTCAAAAGTTGAAAAAGGAACAGAATTTGCCTCTTTGGCAATATCAACTGAAGCCGACTATATCAAAAACACATCTACCGTTGCTCTTGTTATTCAGATTTGTGCCGCTGTTGGTATGTTCGGCGCAATGCTCTTCCTTCCCAAGCTTTACAAGAAATTTGAATATAAGCAGATTATGATTGCTTCCTGCATTGGTGGATTTATTGCAAGTTGTATCACAATTTTTGTAGGATGGACAACAAAAAATCTTGTTTTTTGCATTCCCTTTATGCTTATTTCAAGTATTCCCCTCGGTGTTATCAACAACGTTTCGTTCGCAATGGTTTGCGACTGTCTTGACTTTATGGAATGGAAAACAGGCTTCAGAAATACGGGTCTCGGCTCCGCTTGTCAGTCCTTTGTTAATAAAATCGGTAATGCATTTGCAACTGTTATGATTATCGGTATGTATATGATTATCGACCTTGACGTTGCTACACTTAACAGCAAAGCCGAAAGCATTGTTGACTTTGCAATGAACCTTGAACCGATTCAGAATTTCGGTATGTTCTCGCTTGTTACTATCGTTCCCGGTCTTAGCCTTCTTCTTTGTGCAATTCCTCTTTTCTTCTACGACCTTACAGGTAAAAAGAAAGAAAAGATTTTCAGCGAACTTGCTGTTCTTCGTAAAGAACGCGGAATCGAAATTGACGAATGAAATACATTATATAAAAAAATATGGCCTCTATTCCGTTTGGAGTAGAGGTCATATTTTTTATTGTGCTAATTCTTCGCGTTGTGCGAGAACTGCATTGTGTACTTCCTCTTTCCTTTTACCCGTAAGCTTATAGAAGAAGAAGGGAACACCCGCAAGGAACATCATAATACCGTGGAAAATAGTATAGAAGAAAAGCATCATGATTTTTGTTTCCAGGCTCTGAGTGGGGTTAGGAACATCATCCGTAGGCTGAATGTAACCGATAATTGAACCCTCACCGTAAAGAATCTGGGGTGAAAGTGACTGAGCAATAGTTCCCGTTACCATAGTGCCTATACCGATAACTGTGGGAAGAGCCGCATCAAGACGTTTACCCTTTGTCTGAAGTTCAATGGATTCAAGCACGTCTGCCTGGAACATTGAAGGAAGAAGGTTAGAAGCACCGAACTGAAGACCAATAAGGAAAAGACAAGCAATAAAGATTATCTGCAAAGCACCTGCACCGGTGGTGAAATACATATAACCAACAGCAAAAGCAATTACATTCACTGTAACGGAGTAAATACCAGATGCAATATAAAGAACCTTAGCGGTAAATTTCTTAAGTAAGAAGTTTATAACGAGCATACCAACCGCAGTACCGATACCCGTAGGAAGACCGAAAAGAAGGAATTTATCCGTACCGCCGAGAAGAGCCGCTGCAAGGAATGGACCCATATAGTTAGCAATACCGCGTAAATTCTTAAGGGTTTCGCTGATGATAATAGTCCACGCATACTTGTTTTTAATAATATCAACAAAGCCTTTGAAGGGATTTTTCTTTTCTTCGGTGTAAGTGATTCTTTCCTTTAAGAATCGCATACCCATTAAGGTAATTATAGTACCGATAACGCTTATAAGTGAAGCTCCAATAATATACTCCATATACTCTTTGTTGGGGTTATCGGGAGAAACCTTATCAATAATAAGACCTATAACAAGTACTACAACAAGCGGTGCGGAGTTACCGACGGCACTGGAAATACTTCTGAATGAAATAACCTTATCACGCTCTTTGTTATTGGGTGAAACAACGTACGAAACAAGGTTTATAGCATTACCGAAGCTGGTACATGCGCCGTGGAGCATACCTATTGTAATAAGGTATATCATAAGAATTGTACCCGAAAGACCCTTGGGTGTATAGAAAAGGAGCATTGTAACAATACCTATTGGAATAGCCACCGCATTGACAATGGGTATAAACTTACCCTTTTTGCCGATTTTACGGTTATCAATAATCATAGCGTAAACGAAGCTCATTACAAAGCCCGCAATACTGAGGAATGCGTTATAAAATGAAACGGAGTCATCTGAAAGTTTCAGAATATTAACGAGATAAGCCTGACGGTAGCTACCTACGATACCCGTCATCATGGTATAGAAGAATATCGCCGCAAGGTAGAAAACAAATTCCACGTTTTTAACGTGCTTTTGCTCCATAGGATTTTTAATTTTAGTTGACAAAAACAATCACTCCCTTATAATTTTTTATCTACCGCCGCTTAATATGAAATTTATCGGCTTTATAAATCTTTTTATTATATAAGCGAATGTAAAACTCAATATAGAAACAGTTACATATGCAAGTATAAAGTATAACAATGTAGGAACTTTACTGTAAACTCCTGCCAATAAATTTCCTAAAACAGTTCCTATAACAGAATGAACTCCGTAAACTACCATTGTCGATGCGTTTTTTACATAAGGTATTTTTTTATATATACACCATAAGAAAATAAACAAACATATAAAAACAAAGGGAACAAAAAATCTGTCATAGAAAAACGTTATGCGTTCCTCAAAGATTATTGATTGTACAAATGCAAAGCCGACCAATAAAACGCCCGACACAAGAGCAACCAAAACTCTTTTATTTTCAATTATTTGCTTTATTTTTAATAACACATCAGAAAACTTAACGGCTAAGCAACCGGCAAAATAATAACAAAAGAAGTTAATCTGAAACAGAGAACGATTACTATCAGGGAAAATTTCAACATCAAATGAATCTTTCACAAATATAGCAATAACTATAAGGACAGCCAGTAGAGCAAGGCTCAGATATCGTTTTTTCAAAAGTACATTTATCAATGGTGTAAGCAAAATAAACATAACCAACTGATACATATACCATAAAGGAAAGCTGAAACGATAAAAAACTATACCCTTTAAAATATCCAACGGTGCAAAGCTTACTCCGTCGCTCGAATAAAAAGGCGTAAGACTCGCCAAAGAAAAAATGACCAGATAAATAGCAGACCACACCAGAAATGGCATCAGCACGCTCTTGACTCTTGTACCCATTTTTTTGAAAACATCTTTTGTTGTAGACACATTTCTGAAAAACAAGTATCCCGAAAAGAAGAAAAACACAGGAACCGCAGCAATAAATATACCATGGCATAAAAAGCTTTCGATATACCCTGCTGCTGTGTTCACGGTGGAATCCGATATATTATAAGAATGTATACCTACAACCATAAGTGAACAGACAAAAAAGGCTACACTTAAGAATCTGCTTTCAAACAACAGTTCTTTTTTCTCAATAATTTTATTTGACATTTTCCCCCTCCTTATTATCAAGTCCTCATACACAAAGAAATGGTTTCTTTCCATTTTTCGGTAGTTACCTGTGAAGAAGAAATTTGCCTAAGAATTTCACGATTTGCTGTAAATTTAGCTTTGTACTGCTCCTTATCTTTAAGAACTTTTTCAAGAGTATTGCTGACCTGTGAAATATCGTCATATTCAACAACACATTCCTTATAATTAGGAAGCTCGTTGTACGGAAGCCAGGAACCATTGATTATTATGCTTCCGCTATAAAGACTTTCCTGAATTGAAGCTGAAAAAGCATCTGTCAGCTGTGCGTGTAACATAATGTCACATATTGTCCGGAGCTTAGCTGAGGTTTCTTCATTCATAAAGTCACGGAGAATCACATACTCACAACCTGTTTGCTTTGCGGCTGCCTCCATTTCCTCAATGTATGCGTTATCACGCACACCATAAGTCATAGTATATACAAGAACAATATCATTCTTAGCCTTTTCAGACAGTTTAAAAAGCTCCTTGGTAAGTTCAGTGTGCCTCTGAGCACTGCGTCCATTGTGTCCCACAAAAACAAGTGTCTTTTCAGGATGCTCAATACCGAATTCTTTGCAAATCTGCTCTCGGGAAAACTCTTTTTTCGCATTATCGATTTTATCAAACAATCCTATAGCAAATTTGTTCATTGAGACCTTGTGGGAGAACTCGTTATTATAAACAGCATTGAATCTTTCAACCATTGCTTTGGTTGCCATTGTTACTCTGTCCGCACAGGAATAATAGGCTTTGTGCTTTTCCATAGTTTCGGGACTGTTTCTGAAAATCTCGTCTCCCCATACCGAAACAATCAATTTGTCGCAGATACCTCTTAGATTTTTACCGATATTGCCTCGACTGCGGTTAACACCATGAACTTGCACCAAATCAAAATGTCCGTATTTCTTCTTTATGTATTTGCACCAAAGCTTTGTACCTAAAACTGCCCTTACAACAGGAACCTTTTTTATTAAGTTATTTTTCTTGTTCCATAACGGTTCAATCTTTACTTTATTTTTTTCGTAGAATTCTCGATATCCTTCAAACAAAGGATTTTCCTGTAACAAAACAATCTCGTTTGTACCATCGAGTAAAACATATTCAATATATTGTTTTACAAATATTGAGCTTGCATCACCAACAATTAAAATTTTCATTTTATTCCTCTGTCTTTTTAGTTTTTTGGGGTAAAAAACCTTTTAATAAACCTAATATATACTTAAAGCTTTCTACCTTAAATATTACTGAAAGGGATATATAAATAACTACACCCACAACAACCTGTACCAAAAGCATAAAGCATAAGCCTGTATTATTAACAACAAAATTTATAACCCAATTCTGTATTTCTTCCGAGGGTATATGCGATATCAGTGAAGTAAATAATCCTGCAACCTTTTCACCAACACCTTTCCATACGCTTTCTTTTATAAGCGAAACAGAATATACTGCACCGAACATTACAGCCGAAAGAACAAGAGTGGGAAGAATATCCTTTATCTGCATTTTGAAGGTGTAGCCAAGAAGCTTTTTGTTGGGAACTGCATTAACTATTGCCGAGAAAATTGCCACAACAACTGCCGAAACAGCCATAGCAGTTACACCGAATGGAACTGAAGCAATAATCAATAATATTCCCACTACTTTTTTAATAATTTCAAGCTTTAAGACTATGTCGCTTCGTCCTGTTGCTTTAATCGCCTGCAGATTTTCGATTTCCATAGGTGCCAGAACAAAAGCAAAGGAAAGTATCTGCATAAGGGGTATACTTTGCGCCCAATCCTCACCTAAAAGTATAAGAATAACAGGCTTTGAGACAGCTGATAATCCTACAAGTAAGGGTATAAGTATGTAGGATGTAGTTTTAATAGCCCTGCGTAGCATTGCGCGCATTTCATCCTTTGACGCCTGCTTTTTTGAAATAGCCGGAAAGAGGACACTGTCGATAGTACCTTCAACATTACTGTCTATTAACTGGGGAAAGCTTTGAGCCTTGTTGTAGAAAGCCAGGTCCGCAGGACTGAATTTACCTATAACAAGACTTCTTAATTCATTATATATAGTCTTTATTATTGATGCTGTAAAAATTTTCCATCCGTATGAAAAAAGCTCCTTGAATCTTTTAAAGGAGAATTTCAACTGGGGTCTCCATTTAACGGTAAACCATAAAACAATACCATTAATAAGAGCTGACAATAAGGTCTGTGCCACAAGAGCCCATACTCCGTAACCACCAACCGCCAAGCCTATACCAACCGCAGCGGAAATCGTATTTCCCAAAATTGTAGAGAGGAAATATCTTTTAAACTGCATCGTACGGGATACATAAGCCTGTTGAACGCTGTTGACAGCAATAATAAATACATTAAGACCCATAACTCTTATAACCTGAATCAAAAGTCCGTTTTCATATTCTGAATAGAAGCCGGCTATAAGCGGGGCGCCAAACCACAGGACAACGTAAAGAACCGCTGCCATAGCACAGCTGAAATAAAAGATGGTTGAAAAATCCAGATTATCCGCATCCTTCTTCTGAATAAGAGAGGTAGCAAAGCCGCTTATAACAAGCTTGTTACATATTGTGATAAAAACGGAAACAAGAGCGATTATGCCGTAGTCCTCGGGAGCCAGAAGCCTTGCCAGGATTATTGAAACCACAAAGTGGATAGCCTGAGCCGCAACCTTTTCCGTAAATTTCCATATTACGCTTGTTATGGTTTTCCATTTCAGAGATGTTGTTTCTTTCTTTTCCATTATAACCTCTTATAATTCACATTCTATAATACTCTGGCAACAATCGTAAATTTCGGATTCAGGCGGAATCTCCATATAATTGCCGTAGCGTTTTGTCAAAAACTCGTCATAATTCTTTGGTATATAAAACGTTTTATCTTCAAATTTATGGTCAATTAAATCCTCAAAGGTACATCTGGGTATGGGATAAATACCGTTATTAGGGTGAGCCACCTTATAGACGAACTTTGTAGGAAGATACTTGAACATTTTCATAGCGCCACCGCGCAAGGCATTAATAACACCATAGGGAAGCCATGAAAAAAGCTTATAAACGCTTCTTTTTTTGGCGGAGCCGTTGTAAATACCGCTTTTCACCTTGCCCACGCTTGACCAGAACATAGCGAGTTTGACCTGCAAGGGTAAAAATTTAGGAAGTATGTTATCAATGGGGTGTAAATCTATAAAAACACCCTTATGAAGCTCCGTAAGGCTTGCTAACTCCTGCTCAAGAAAAACAGTACCGTTAAGGCGTACCTTACCCCAGCTGTTCGGATACCTTTTTTCGGCGGAATAGTTACTGAAAAAGATTTTTTCGTTAGGGTGTTTTTTCATATATTTTACGAATTTATCGTAATCCTTACGGGGCATACACATATCAATATCGTGATCCCAGGGGATAAAGCCCTTATGACGGACTGCACCTATTACGGACCCACCGTAAAGGGAGCATTTAAAGCCCTGCTCACGGCAGATTCTGTCCACCTCGGTTGCTATCTGCAACATTCTGTCGTGAACAATTTCCATATCGTAACCTTTGACGGTATATTTGCTCATATTTTACCTCATCTTTTTAATTTTCTCTTTATACTTGCAAAAATAAGCTTAACCTTACCATAACGGATACATTTTAATAAATAAACAACTTTTCTCTTGAATTTAATAAACGGATGTCCCATACCATTTAATAATGTCAGCCTATACATATAATTCATATCCGCAACAATATGCTCGGGTTCATTCAATGGGAACTGTAACTCATGAACCTTCATATTGAACATATTTTTGAATTCCTTAGGAAGGCACTCCCCATGGGAATGTGCATGGGTTGCATTCTCAGTAAGTCCAATATCACAGACCATATTCTTTTTTGGTATAATAGCAAGTCGGGAATGAAGAAGAGCATCCATACCAAGCACTGTTTCCCAATAAGGCACACCCGTATTTTTATGACGAACAGCCGTACCATGCCACGAATTAGCCCATGTCTTTCCGTAAAGTGCTTCAAGACATTTTAATTTATACTCATCATCAAGAAACTTATAGTTCTCATCCCAGCTATCCGCAACCCTTTTCCATGTTGCCCATGCAGTAGAACCACAGGGAGCAAAGAAATAATCCTCGGGACAATCCTCATATACATCAAACAGGTTGGTACCACAGATGTGATTTATTCTTTCATCGTTTTCGTATTTATCAAGAAGATACTTGCAATAATGATAAAATGACTGTGAAGGAATTCGGTCATCCTCCAGAATAATACATTTATCTACAAGGGAGAATGCCCATTTGTGGGAGTAGAAGGTTGATGGGTCACAGCCGTAGTTTTTCTCGTTATATTTTTTATAAACTGTACATTCCCAGTCAATATTTTCAACTATTTTACGACATTTCTCAATATTTTCTATATCATCGGGTCTGCCCTCGCGGGGACCGTCCTGCCACAAAAGAAGTGTGCTGGGTCTTGCCTCCCTTATAGAGTCAAAAACCTTTTGGAGTGTATCGGGTCTTGCAAAAAATATAAGTAGAACCGGAACATCTATTTTCCATTCATTTTTCATTTTACTTTTTCTCCTTCTTTATTTATAAGTGCATTTATAATAAGGGGAACAATGAACCATACTGCAAATGCAAGGGGTAACGAGTTATGTATGGGGTTCGTAAAGCCCATTAACAAAAGACTAAAAAATGCAGGTATAAAGTTTCTTGCATTTTCATTGAGGAATGCCTTCATTCGCTTATTCATTGAGAATAAAAGGTAATAGAAGGGAATACCGCCTATAATACCCGTATCAGCTAAAACGGTCAGGAAGGTTGCGTGACCGTCAAAGTCAAGATTACGATTACCTATAATAGGACTATTGAGGAAAGCCTCTATGGACATCCTGTAAAGCGTTAATCTACCATTCAGGTTATAACCGCTGGAGTCTCCGGATGTGAAGAAGCTGTAAAGCTCTTTAAATCGTATGGCCATATTTCCAGATGGCGCATTTTCTGAAATAAACAAAAGTAAATCCGGTACAAAAAATAAAGCAATAACCGCTGCTATAATAAAAAGAATTTTAGTAACAGGACTCTTGAGAGATAAGAAAACCTGTAAAATCAGACCTAATACCGCAATAAGCACTGCAAGAGTGTACGATGCCAACAAAAGGAACACAAATAAAACAAATATAAAACCAAGGCAAAAAAACTTTTTAAAACCTTTAAGCCTTGCCATACATACTGAAAGACCTGTAATAATAATGGGAACAGAATAAACGAAGTAATAGTTACCTATATTTTCGGCTTCCATTTCGGAGAAATTTTCCCAGCTTCGAACAGCATCGGGATTTTCAAGAACTACGATAAAGGTATTATAAAGAACTATTATGTATAAAACCAATAATAACATTAACAATGCATTTTTTTGTTCCTTATTGGCATTTTTCAAAACTCGTATCAAAAACAAGCCCGGCAAGTACATAAAAAAGTACTGGCTGAATTTTGACATAAATACCTTTAACAAACGATTGCTTGCACTCTCGGCAACCGTCTTTGTTTCTGTCAACAGCAGGAATGCAAAGGCTATCACTGTAACCGCCGTGAATATACTTATAAACGACACACCTATTTTTCGATCTTTCAGGAGTACGTAAAGGAAATATCCTATACCCAGAAACAATACAAGTGTTCGGTTAAATGAACCACTGAATGATGGTAAAATATAATAAAGCGAAAAGAATATTATCGCCGCAAAATCTATAAACGGTAATCCGTCTTTTCCGATTAAACGTTTCAGTTTCATTTTATACCCCTTGATTTATACAAATTAATGTATTTCATATAGTTCTCATCACGGTCAAATCTTTTCTTAACCCATTTGCAACAATCCTCGGAGAATTCTGCCTTTCCCCTTCTTTTGATTTCCATAATGGCATCAAAAAATTCTTTTTCATTTCCGTTTTCCACGGAAAAACCGCATTTGTTATCAACTGTTTCCTGAACACCTGTGTTTCTGTAAGTAACAACCGGTGTACCTGAAGCCTGAGCCTCAACGTTTATTAACGAAAGAGATTCCTCCCTTGAGCAATTAGCAAAAACATCACTGGCAGAAAAGATCCTCTTTATTTCTTCTCTATCGCGTATCCACTCCAAAGGAATCATATTTGAAGGTAATGTATCTCGCCTGCTTTCCCAACAACCTAAAACTAATATAACGCAGTCCTCGGGAAGATTCTGTGTCACATAGTCGAAGGTTTTTTCGTTTTCTTTTCTTAACCACTTACTACCGGGCGCAAGAATTACAAATTTATCCTGCAAACCGTTTCTTTCTCTGTAATCTGATTCGGTGGGAACAAAAAAGCTTGTATCTATTCCGTTATGTATTGTAACTATATTATTTTCCTTGAAAAATGTTTTGGCTGCTTCCTGTGATATCCACTCTGAAACACCCACAAGAGTCAATTTTTTTATACGTCCGAAATACTTTTTCCTGTCTGCAAGAATTTTTGCAGAATGTTTTTTCAGATATTTCTGGTTGTTTGCGTTATTTTTGGGGCAATCCTTACAGGTATCGAGCCACTTGTTGCAACCCGTTGCAGTGTAATGATAACAGCCGCCTGTATAAAACCAGCAATCGTGCAGGGAAACTATTGTTTCAATATCATTTTTGCCTAAAAAATCCAACAGCATATTTACGTGAATATAATTGCTGTGTAAATTATGTAAATGAACAATATCGGGTTTAACCTTTTTAATATGCCTGAGAAGTCTGAAAGTTGCAAATCTTGAAAAATATCCTTGCTTACCGCCAATACGGCAAAAAGCGGAATGAATCTTTTTACCTGTTTTACCGCCTATAGCATAGCCGTTTTTTATGTCCGCAGGATTCTTTTTAGTAGTAGAATATGCAACATATGACTCAATTCCGTTATCAAACGCCAGATTATGTAAATCTTCTACTATTACACCCGTACTGCCTACACCGTAAACAGCATTTATATGCATTACTTTCATTTTCGTACATTCCTCAAATCATTTTTTTCAAAAATTTAACTTTATTGCTCAAAAGTATAAATACGACCGAAAACAGCACAGTCATTACTACTGTTACAACAAGTCCCACATAGCTGTTTTGAGCCAAAATTTCAAAAGGCTTCGGTAAAATTGATGGAAGAACCGAAAGAAAAATTCTTTGGGTTACAAAAATTAATAAGCTTAACTTTCTGCACCATATCCATGCTTTTCTTTCCTTTATTTCTATATTCAATAGTGTCATAATAAAGAAATAAGTGAAAAATACGATAAAAATGCCGATATCCATTCCGGTTACGTTGAATTTCAACTTCAGGATAAAGGCTTCTGCAACAAGCAAGATTAATGAAACAGCGGCACCTATACCATTTTTAATAACACCTTTTAAAGATGGTGACACCTCTTTAGTCGCAACAATATAGCCCATAAAAATAAGGGGAACACCGTTAAATAAGCCGTTTCTTATAGTGATGAAATATTCAAAATACAAATCATAAACATCGCCGATAGGTGTACCCTTAATGACAAAATAGTATGAATAACCAAACATACCTATTATATAAAGCACCACGGAAATTAACATTATGTATTTTTTCTTTAACTTCATTACCAAGAAATAAGTAATGGCAATACCTATCGCTAAAGCAGGTAAAAACCAGATCGTTGAATAGGTGCTGTAAACAACCGCTCTGTACAGATATCTTAAAACAACCGGCACGGTTAATTCTTTGTCAACTATCCAATCGTATACAACGTGTATGAAGTAAACTGCGGACCATAAGCCGTACATTGTCCACACTCTTTTTTCATATTGAATAAAATATTTTTTCTTTTCTTCCTTGGACGGAAGAGCATTAAGTTTTTTGAAAAACAAAAAACCACTGCAACAGAAAAAAAACGGCACCGCAATAACGTATAAAGAAAATGAATAGTCAATCAATGTAGGAAAATGCCCTTGCTCAGCAGCATAGTGGGCGGAAATTATAAGTATGGCGCAAAAAAACTTTGCTATATCAAGGGACCAATAATTTTTTCTTGTAGTGAGACTGCTTGTACTCATAAAACACCTCTGTTTTTTATTTAGCTACTTGAGTTATAGTATCAACCAATGTTCTATTCATTAATTCAGCATTATGATGCTCTTTTCCGCACTCATAAGCTTTCTTACTGTATTCAATAATACGGTTTTCGTTATTGATAAGTTCTTTGAGCTTTTCACCGATTTCATCATAAGATGTAGCGGTAACTGCCGAATCATATCTGTTGAAATAATCAATTGGGGCAATATCCTTATCACCCACTGCAAAAATACATTTACCGCTTTTAAGGTAATCTGTAATTTTGGTTGAGAAAGAAAGTCTTGCAGTATATCTGAATTCTTTTTCAAGGCTTTCAACAAAAACAAGAATATCCGCCTGTTTTTGAACAGCCTGAACTTCATCAAGAGTCAGGGCACCTTTTACAGAACAACCATTTCTGTTAAGCTTGATTTTTTGTTCTTCTGTTAAAGTATCTGTTGTATATATATCAAGCTCAACTTTTGTTTCGTCTTTATTGATTTCACCAAGGGCTTCAGCAATTTTTGCAAGGGACAACCATCTGCCGATAATAAGTTTACCGGTATATACCATTTTGATGGGCTTATTAAGAGACTTTTCTTCGTAGGGTATAACCGAAAAATCAATACCCTTTGTCAAAATAACGCTGTTTGTGTTAAAAAGTCTGTCATACTCCTCTTTTTGTTTGGGAGCAATAACCATTATTTTCTCGGCATTTTTAAAGAGTTTCTTTTCCTGAGTGCGTAACCAAAAACGAGTGAAAAGTGAAACAGGTGTTTTTGCAATGGACTTATATGAATAATTATCATCCGAAACATAAAGCACTACGGGTTTCTTTGTACGTTTTCTTATGTAATTCTGCAACCTGTTCATATAAACATTGGCATAAACAGGGAAAAACAAAACATCCGCATCGTACTCATCAAGAAATTTATCAAGTTCCTTTGTTTTCCACTTACCTAAAAGCCATACAAACTCACGGGCAAGTGACATTAATGAACTGTGCTTTTTATTATATATTTGATTTTCCTGTGATTCTTCAACAGCTTCTTCATTACTGTTAAAAACCGCTTCACCTGTTTTAATGCTACGTTTTAAGAGGCTTTTCATCACCTTAGGTTCGGAAATCCTGAAAAATTTATCACACATATGAGTGTTGGGCAATTTAGCCCTTGTGTAAATATGTGCTATTGAATTTTTATCCCATCCGTCAAAAAAATTAATAAGAGTATTTATACCCGTATTATCTATCCATGGGTTTATACCTACAACAAGTACTTTTGGCGTTGCCAAAACACTCACCTTACCTTTTCGAGTATTTTTAATAATGTACAAGTGATACCCAAACCAAACATCTTACCGAATTTACTGATTATTTTTGTTCTTGGGTTAAGGTCATAAGTTAAAAGCCACTTGAAACCAAAAATTGCTTTTTTACAATCTTTCAATTCTTTAGTATGTCTTGAGTAAGATATAAGAAGATTACAGTAAAGCTTTGCAAGGGAAGAAAGCATAACTTCCTTTTCACTTTCATCCTGAATTTTATTAAATTCTTTACTCCATTTATCTATTGTAAAAATGTAGTCCGTTATGCTTTTTTTCTTAAATGATGATGTAACAGAATTCTCTCTCTGTCTGTAATAAACATAGGGTTTATCAATAACCTTAAAGTTTTCTGCTTTTGATACAACGTTGTAATACCAATCCATATCTTCACAAGAAAGGCTTGTATCAAAAATAATGTTGTTCTCTTTGAGTATGCTCATTCGTGTACATTTAGACCAACAAGAGCAGAAAAAAGCATCCCTTTTAACAAGGTCACGAAGAAATTCCGCTTTATTGTCAGAATTAAGTTCACTAAGTGAAATACCGCATTCATCAGTTCTGTCGCCGTAATATTTACAATAACGAAAAACAACAATATCCGTTTTTTCGTCTATTGCATTTTTTACATCCTCAAAGAAATGGTCATCACAAAAAAGGTCATCGCTGTCAATAAATACTGCAAATTCACCCGTTGCGGCTTCTATACCTTTATTTCTTGCGGTGGACTGACCACCGTTTTCCTTATGTATAACTTTAACTCGTCTGTCTTTTTTTGCGTATTCGTCACAAATAGCGGGGCTACTGTCTTTTGAGCCGTCATTTACAAGTATAAGTTCAAAATCTTTAAATGTCTGTGACAAAATACTGTCAACACATTCTTTAAGATACTGCTCAACGTTATAAACCGGAACAACTACGCTGAAAAACATATTATTTCACTCCATTAATAACATTTATTAATTCTTCGCCTTTGAGACAAGCAGATATATTCTTTGCCATATGCTCTTTAAGTCTTACGTTTACCTCTTTTGAAATTGCGGCAACACCGGGCAATATTACAACATTTTTTAATCTGCGGAATTTATTAGTTATGGGGTTTGGTATTTTCTCGAACATATCAAGCACCGCACCGCCGATTTTACCTGATTTTAATGCAACATAAAAATCCTCGTTATCAAAAACCGCTTTTCTGCCCACATTAACTATGACAGCAGTATTTTTCATACACTCAAAAAGTTCTTTGTTAATAAATTTCTTAGTGTCATCGTTATCGGGCAAAGTTGAAACTATATAGTCATAATTACCGAGATTATTTTTTAAATCCTCTTTTGTACGTAATATTTTTTTATACTGCTTTTTTTCAGGACAATACGGGTCATAGCCGTCTATTTCCATACCGAAACCTAAAAGACGGTCTGCAATGGCAGTCCCTATATTACCCGCACCCATTATAAGAACTTTTTTGCCGTCAACCTCGGTTATGTATCTGTCATATCCACGTAAAATATTGAAATGACGGTTATTGGGATTTTTGCGGATTTTTTTTGCCATTTGTAAAATGCCGAAAACTACGGTTTCTGCAATGGGCACACTGTAAACACTACCTGCATTTGTAACCGCAATATCTTTTTGAGCATATTTTTCACAAGGTACACCGTCAAAACCTGCACTTGTAAGTTGAAAAAGTTTTAATGAGGGTAAGTCCATTTCTGCACATTTAATTGCCATTGCTCTTGAACCGGCAATTACAGTAACCCCATCGTCACCATTAAATTTATCTAAATCATTAATTGTAACTTTAATAACTTCCGTTTTTTCGCCGAAATTGTAAGAAGATAAATCTTTATCGGTCAATATTTTAATATTTGACATAACACACTTCCGTTTTTTATTTTAAAAGTTCTTTATATCTTTCAAACTGATTTTTGAGCATTATGCTTCTTTCGTAATGCTTTTCGGTAAAGAGTCTTGCGTTTTCACCCATTTTATTTGCTTTTTCTCTGTCTTGGCAAATTTCATTCATTTTTTCATAAAGTGATTCCCAGTCCGCAGGTTTTACGAGTAAACAGGATACCTCGTTTTCCAAAACTTCGGATGCACCGGGGATGTCCGTTGTAATTACGGGGCAACCTAAAGCCGCCGCTTCCTGTATTACCATTCCGAAACCTTCGCGGTATGTGGGATGTACGAGCACATCCATTGCTGCATATTGGTAACACATTTCTTTATTTTCAATCTGACCTGTAAAAATAACTTTGTCAGAATTTTTTGCCCAATTAAAGATTTCATCATCAGCTCCGCTTTTATCATCAATCGGACCTGCGATAAAAAGTTTTACGTTTTCTTTTCCTTCGCTTAATTTTTTAAAAGCGGTAAAAAGTTCTTTACATCCTTTGTCCGCAGAAACTCGACCTGAGAAACCAAATACAAAATCATTTTCGTCAAGTCCGTTCTTTTGGCGGATTTCCTTTCGCCATTGTACTTTCTTGGAGAAATCGTAGTTTGTTAAGTCAACGCCAATTGTACCGCCCCTGCCAACAACGGCAGCCTTTTTCGCCTTATAAAGACCCTCATTTACGGCGAATTCCATATTCATGGGGCTTACGGCGTTAATGTGAGTTGCATTTTTACAAACTATTTTTTCTATAAACTTAAATATCTTACGGGCAATACCGCTAAAGCCCACATATCTTATACCCCATTGGCAATAAAGCCTTACGGGCACTTTGCAGATTTTAGCCGCTATACTTGCCGCTAATGATGCATTGGGTGTAGAAAACTGCACCATATCAAATTTTTGCTCTTTAAATATCTTAATAAATGCAAGAATGGAGGAAAAAACCGAAAGGTCAACTCCCCTTGCCATTGAAACGGGGATGAACTTTATGTATTCAGGTAAAGATGCGGCAAATTCATCATCATTATTGCAAATAAGGGTTACATCGTAACCGCCCTCATTGTGAAGATACTTTGCACTTTCAAGAACAAAGGCTTTCATAGTAAGTGAAACCGTTGTTACAAAACAAATTTTTTTCATCCCGTTTTTCCTTCTCAGTTAATTTTTGATGCGGGTACACCAATATATGTACCGCTTTCTACGATGTCCTTTGTTACTACTGCACCCGAGCCCACCGTTACGCCGTCGCAGATTTTTATTGTCTGGTTTACAACACTTCCTGCACCAAGCCATACCATATTACCCACTTTTGACATACCACACATTGAAACATTCGGAGCAATAAGGCAAAAATCACCGACTCTGCAATCGTGCTCAATAACACTCGCACTATTAAGTATGCTGAAGTCAGCAACTTCGGCACAGGCATTTACAACAACGAAGGGCATAACTACCGTGCCTTTACCGATTTTTGTTTCAATACCGATACTTGCGGTAGAATGTACGAGAGTGGGATACTCATAATCGGGGTATTTTTCAAAAATCATTTTTCTGACTGCGTTGTTACCGATACCCATTGCAAAAACATGAGTTTCTTTGTAATTTACGCAATCGTCGATTTTACCCAGTATGGGGTAACCTATTACACTTGAAACCGAAGCATTATCATCTAAAAATCCCTCAATTTCAAATCCGTTTTTTAAAGCTATATCGGCTACAACCTTTGCGTGACCGCCTGCACCGAAAATAACTAATTTACTCATTTTAATTCTCCTCTGCAGTTACGGAACCTTTGAATTCTTCCATAGTAGCGTTGTTTTCCTGCGAAATACCCTCACGTTTAAGCACCGAGAAAACCGTACCGAAAATAATTTTTATGTCACCTATAAGGGTTATATTTCTTACGTACTCAACGTCGAGTCTGAACTTTTCTTCCCAGGAGATACTGTTTCTTCCGTTGACTTGAGCATAACCCGTAAGACCGGGACGTACATCGTGACGATGCCTTTGCTCCTCGGAATACAAGGGAATATATTTTACGAGTAAGGGTCGAGGACCGACAATTGACATATCTCCCTTTAAAATATTCAAAAGCTCAGGAAACTCGTCGAGGGAAGTTGAACGTAAGAATTTACCATAAGAATTAAGCCTTACTTCATCGGGAAGTAAATTTCCCTCCGCATCCTTGCGGTTATCCATTGTCCTGAATTTTATGAGTTTGAATATTTTTTCTTCCCCTGTTTTTGGATTGATTTTGCCGGGTCGCTCCTGGAAAAAGAAGGGGTTACCCCTCATAAATATTGCACCCAACACCACAAGCACCGAAAGAATCGGGAACAAAAATACTATTGCACCAAGGGAAAGAATAAAATCAAAAAATCGTTTAAAACATTTTGCGTACATTTTTAACCCTCAAAACAAGATTTAATTACGGATATAACAAAATTCTGTTCTTCCTCAGTCATTTTAATATCCGAGGGAAGGCACATACCTCTCTTGAAAACATCCTCACCAACTGATTTCTCACCTTCAGTTATGAAATCGTTGTTTTTGAAAATAGGTTGCATATGCATGGGCTTCCAGATAGGACGGGAGTCTATTTTTTCTTCTGCCAACTTTTTAATAACGGAGATGGGGTCAACATCGCAATCCTCATCAATTATCATACAGGAAAGCCAGAAGTTGGGCTTTGAGTCAGGAAGATACGGGTTCATTTTAACGGGAAGACCCTTAAAACCTTCTTCGTAACGTCTGTAAATACGCTCCTTGGCATCTCTGTGCTCATCAAGATGTAAAAGCTGACCTCTGCCCACACCCGCAACTATATTTGACATACGGTAGTTGTAACCGGTTTCCTTGTGCTGATACCAAAGCTCCGGCTCTCTTGACTGAGTTGCCCAGAAAAATGCTTTTTCTCTTTCCTCTTTGGTTTCGGTAAATAACATACCGCCACCCGAGGTTGTAATGATTTTATTACCGTTAAAGCTTATTGCGTTGTATTTACCGAAAGTACCGCAGGCAACACCGTGATAGGTAGCACCCAGAGCTTCCGCCGCATCTTCAATAAGGATTGCACCGTGTTTCTCGCAAATTTCGAGAATTTCATCCATCTTAGAGGGTGTTCCGTAAAGATGAGCAAGGACTACAACCTTTGTATCCGGATATTTCTCAAAAGCCTTTTCAAGTGCTTTTGGGTCCATATTCCATGTCTCATATTCGGAATCTATGTAAATCTGTTCGCCGCCCTCGTAGCTTACGGGGTTAACCGTTGCCGCAAAGGTCATATCGGAACAAAATACTTTGTCGCCCCTTTTAACCCCTGCGAGTTTTACCGCAAGATGTAAAGCGGAGGTACATGAAACCGTAGAGAGAGCCTCCTGATTTTTACCACCGTTACGGCACAGATATTCGTTCATTTCCTGTTCTAAACCGTCACAGTTAAAGCCTAAAGGAGCAATCCAGTTTCTGTCGAATGCTTCTTGAACAAATTTCATTTCCTCCCCGTGCATTGTGGGTGTTGCAAGAGGAATTGTTTTTCTTGTATTTGCCATATTAAAAGTTTCTTCCCTTCTGAAAACTTTGTTTTTTATTTCTGAATCTTTTGTACGATTATATCTACGAGACGTGCCGTTTCTTTTTGGTTTTCAATAAAGAAATCGTTATCTTTCTTTGTAAGCTCAGTTTCGTATTTCCTGATTTTTTCAAGTTCCTGTTCAAAAAGTCTTTTGACTTCCGCCATATCCGAAGTTTTATATATATCACAGAAACTTCTGGATAAAATCGCCATTGAAGAACCTAACCTGTAATGCTCCGCAATAACGTGTTCCGCGGGTAACATACCGAAACCGAGTCTTGCAATTCCGCCGAATCCGTAAGGAATACCGTAACTGCCGATAATTTTACAAAGTTCATCAACTGTTGAGTCCGTAAGGAGCTGGAACATAAACTTCATACCGTAGGACAAATGCAAATCGTTAAGTCCGATATGCACCATATCAAGACCGCCTACATCGAGCATTTCTTTTATATTCTCTTTTGCCTCGGCAGTTTCCAGCAGAAGCATCGTTTTTGTTCTTCCGCCCACGTATTCAACGAATTTTTTGATATCGTCAACAGTCTTAGCCATAGGGAGCATTATAATATCCGCTCCGGCTTCAACTACCGCATCAATTTCCTCTTTTGAACTGCACCAATTTTCCCCTGCTTCGTGAATGGGATTTACCCTTACAAGAAGCTCTGTTTCATTAAGCACCTTACGAAGATTTTTAACATCCTCAACAGTGTGGTGACTCTTAACCGTATCAAGACCGCCCTGGCGTTCTTCTTTACCGATGTATTCCATATCAACAAATATCCTGTCAACACCGCAGCTTTGTGCCACCTGTGCAACATCAGGTCTGTTTGTGATGTACATTAATTTCAAAGCCATAAAATTAATCCTTTATTCCGTCTTTTTCGTTACTTACATTTTCGCCTGCGGCTTTTCCTTCCACAAAACCATCACTCCTGATAACACTTCCGATGGTTTTTATGAAACATTTTATGTCAAACAACAAACTCATTTTCTCAACATATTCGCCGTCAAGCTTTGCTTTTACGGGAATTGCGAGTTCATCACGACCGCTTATCTGTGCAAGACCCGTAAGACCGGGACGGACATTATTAGCACCGTATTTATCACGCTCTTCAATAAGGTCATACTGATTCCACAAGGCGGGTCTGGGACCAATGATACTCATTTCGCCTTTGAAAATGTTGAAAAGCTGGGGTAATTCATCCAGACTTGTTTTTCTTAAAATTTTACCGACTTTTGTAATCCATTTTTTTGAATCCGATAGCTCGTGTGTAGGAACATCCTTCGGAGTTTCAGTTAACATAGTTCTGAATTTAAGAATTTCAAAATGTTCTTTGTTGAGACCAACTCTTTTTTGCTTGAAAAACACGGGACCCTTACTATCGATTTTTATTGCTAATGCAATAATAACCATGGGAACACTTAACACTATAATTCCGCATAATGAAAGGATAATATCCAAAAGCCTTTTTACTACTTTTTTATACATTTAATCCGCTCCGTTAATGATATAATTCTATCAACTTTTCGTTGTTAAGGTTTTAAAATTTTATGGAAAAACGGCACAACTTCCGTATTAAACCATATATATAGAAATCATATCATATATGTTATGTAAAGTCAATAAATCAAAAGCGATTATGAAAGCATATTCAGTCCATTTTTTTTACACTTTTTCAACAATTTCTGAAATTTAAATCTTCCAAAAGTTTACAATAAGGTTAATCCTTGACAAACGAGGTAATTTATGATATATTGTGCGTAAATAGGAGGCGATATTAATGGGTTCTATTCTCGATATTATTTTTAATCTTTTCGAAGGTGCAGATCTTTCTGCTATTCTTAAGTCCATCGAAGGTTCTCTCGTAGAATACGACGTAAGTGCAGTTCTTGACACTTGCTCAAGCTTCTTTGGCGGTCTTTTCGCATAAGTAAATTTACTTAGCACCCTTTCCTTTTGGGAAAGGGTGTTTTTTGTTTTTTGCGATTTAATTTACATCTTTTTTACAGTTTGATATATTGACTTAAAGGACTAATAAGTGTAAAATATATAATTAGTCAAGTTTCGATTATTTTTGGAATTTTTTAGAAATAATCAAATAAAAAAGGAGGTTTAATTATGTCAGAAAACAACATAATTGTAGCCGAGGGCTTATCAAAATCCTACGGTAAACACCTTGTTTTAGATGATATAAGCTTTACCCTTCCCCGAGGTGAAGTAATAGGACTTTTCGGTCCTAACGGATGCGGTAAATCCACATTTATGAAAATCCTCACGGGTCTTATCCACGATTACAAAGGCACAGTTACAATCAACGGCGAAAAACCCGGTGCAATGACAAAGGCGGTTACTGCGTATTTACCCGAGCAGACCTTTGTACACGACTGGATGCGTAACATTGATGCGGTTGATTATTTCAACGATTTTTTTAATGATTTTAATAAAGAAAAAGCCCTTGATATGATTAAGCGATTTGGTCTTGACCCCAAACAAAAAGCCAAAACTATGTCCAAGGGTATGCAGGAAAAACTCCTTCTTTCCCTTACAATGTCAAGGGATGCCCAGCTTTATATTCTTGATGAGCCCATGGGCGGTGTTGACCCCGCTACAAGAGGTCAGATTCTTGACTTTATTATGAAAAACTACGCCGGTACATCAACACTTCTCATTTCAACCCACCTTATAAACGACCTTGAAGATGTATTTACCCACGCGGTATTTTTAGGCAACGGCAAGGTTCTTCTCAACGACAGTGTTGAAAATATTTTACAGGACGGTAAGTCTATCGAAGATATATTTAAGGAGGTTTTCAGCAATGTTTGGTAAACTCCTTAAAAACGATATTAAAGCCCAGTGGCACTCAGTTTCCACCATATTTCTTTCTATTTTCATTATTGCGGGATTCGCAGAATTGCTCGTTATTTACAGTATAAAAGACGTTTTCAATATCTGGAATGACAAAAAATTAATTTTTGTAGCAATTGGTGGTATTGTAGTCTGTCTTGCAATGTTTTTTGCCTGTATTGTTATTCTCATTGCCGTCGGACTTATGTTTTCCAAAACCACTTTTGGCAGAGCAGGTTATCTTACGCTTACTCTTCCCGTTAAAACAGGCTCACTTATATGGTCAAAAATTATTTCAGGTCTTATCTGGACATATATCACTTATATGCTGTTCTTCGGCTCATTTTTCCTGTGGATTTATCAGGTTGGCGAATGTATGGGCGGTGACCTTCAGGACCTTGCAGACCAGTTATTTATGTTGTTATTAGGTCAATCAACACAGACTATGATTTCCCTTGCGGTTTATTACCTCGTGTGGGTTGCAATAGCAATGTTTTTGGTAGTGCAGTGTATGTATTTGGGTATAACCTGCGCCCACATTTCTCCTCTCTCAAAACTCGGACCCATTGCAACGGTTCTTATATTCTTCGGGTCATTCGGTGTAATTGTGGGATTAACGCTTATTGTGGGTAAAATTATTCCCTTCGGTATGGTTGTACACGACGATGTTATTACAATATCATCAAATGTTGTTAAAGCTCAGCAGGAATTATACAGACACGGTAGCAGCTTTGTATTCTCAGGACCGTTATTTATGCTTTTAAGTTCTATACTTCTCAGTTCACCCATAACCTACCTTACAAAGCATAAAGCAAATATTAAGTAATTTCCCTTAAGAAAGGATGTATAAATATGGATAATATGAACGGACTTAAGCGTTCTGTTTTCTGTGGTGACCTTCGTGCCGAAAACATCGGCGAAGAAGTTACCGTTTGCGGATGGGTTGCAAAACAACGTGACCTTGGTGCACTTATTTTCGTGGATTTACGTGATAAAACAGGTATTGTTCAACTTGCTTTCGACGAAAATACAGATAAAGAAATTTTTGAAAAAGCCTTCTCGGTAAGAAGTGAATATGTTCTTATGGCTAAGGGTATTGTTCGTGAGCGTTCATCAAAAAACAGCGAAATTCCCACGGGCGATATCGAAATAGACGTTAAGGATTTAAGAGTTCTTGCAAAAAGTGAAACTCCCCCCTTTGACATCGTTGAAAACTGCCAGACATCCGAACTTACAAGGCTTAAATACCGTTATCTTGACCTCAGAAGACCCGATTTACAGAAAAATATACTCTTCCGTCACAAAGTAACAAAAATCACCCGTGACTATTTTGATGAAAACGGTTTCGTTGAAATTGAAACTCCCATGCTCATTAAATCAACTCCCGAGGGAGCACGTGACTTCCTTGTTCCCAGCCGTATTCATCAGGGCACATTCTATGCTCTTCCCCAGTCACCCCAGCTTTACAAACAACTTTCAATGGTTGCGGGATTTGACAGATATATGCAGATTGCCCGTTGTTTCCGTGACGAGGACTTAAGAGCGGACCGTCAACCCGAATTTACACAGATTGACCTTGAAATGTCATTCGTTACAATGGAAGATGTTCTTTCCATCGGTGAGGGCTACATTGCAAGAGTTTTCAAAGAGGCTCTTGGTGTTGATATTCCTCTTCCCCTTCCCCGTCTTACTTATAAAGAGGCTATGGAGCGTTACGGCTCAGACAAGCCCGACACCCGTTTCGGTATGGAGATTTTCGACCTTACCGATATTGTTAAGGACTGCGGTTTCTCAGTATTTTCAGGTGCAGTTGCAGGTGGCGGTTCAGTACGCGGTATTACTGCTAAAGGAGCAGTTACAACATACACAAGAAAAGAAGTCGACAAGCTTACAGAGTTTGCAAAAGGTATCGGTGCAAAGGGTCTTGCATGGATAAGACTTACCGACGACGGTATTGCTTCAAGTTTTGCTAAGTTTATGACTGAGGACGAAATGAAAGCAATTCTCGACAGAGCAGGAGCCGAAAAAGGCGACGTTGTTTTCATTATTGCTGATACCAAAAACAGTTCAGTTCTTTCAGTTCTCGGTGCGCTTCGTAACGAAGCCGCAAAGAAACTTGATATTATCGGTGATGGCTTTAACCTTCTCTGGATTGTTGAATTCCCCTTCTTCGATTGGGACGAGGATGCTCAGCAGTTTGTTGCAATGCACCATCCTTTCACATCCCCCCTTCCCGAGTGTCTTCCCTATCTTGAAACAGATAAGGCGGCAGTCAGAGCCGAGGCTTATGACCTTGTTCTTAACGGTATTGAGCTTTCATCAGGTTCTATCCGTATTACAAACCCCGAACTTCAGGACAGAATGTTCAAACTCCTTGGTCTTTCAGACGAAGAAGCACAGCAGAAATTCGGATATCTTCTTGATGCTTTCAAATTCGGTCCCCCTCCCCACGGTGGTATGGGTATCGGTCTTGACAGACTTGTTATGCAACTTGTTAAAGCAGATTCTCTTCGTGATGTTATTGCTTTCCCGAAGGTGCAGAACGCAAGTGAACCTATGACAGAATGCCCCTCAAAGGTTGATACAGTACAACTTGACGAGCTTGGCATTGACTTAAAAACTCAAAATTAACTGTTTTAGCTTATTATAGTGTTAAAATATCAAAAAACACTTGAAAATAAGGCTAAATTAGTATAATATTAATTATGTATTAAAATGAAATTCATTTTCGGAGGATTTATTTATGGTAACAGCAGGCGATTTCAAAAACGGCGTTACATTTGAAATGGACGGTAAAGTTTATTCTATTATCGAATTCCAGCACGTTAAACCCGGTAAAGGTGCGGCTTTCGTACGTACAAAAATCCGTGACGTAATCAACGGTAGCGTTACAGAAAAAACTTTCAGCCCCACTGACAAATATCCCACAGCTTTCATCGAGAGAAAGGATATGGAATATTCTTACGAAGACGGCGGTCTTTACTACTTTATGGACCAGGAAACATACGATATGATTCCCGTTGATGCTTCAAACCTTGGCGACAACTTCAAATTCGTTAAAGAGAATATGGTTTGTAAGATTCTTTCTTACAAAGGCAACGTTTTCGGCGTAGAACCCCCCACATTCGTAACTCTTCAGGTTACAAAAACTGACCCCGGTTTCGCAGGAAACACAGCTACTAACGCTACAAAACCCGCTACTGTTGAAACAGGTGCAGAAATCAAAGTTCCCCTTTTCATTGACGAGGGCGAAATGATTAACATCGATACAAGAACAGGCGAATATCTCTCAAGAGCATAATTGCCGTTTTAAAAATTTTCCTATACAGGAGGAGTTTAATATGACACTTACAGAAAAAGTTGCATACCTTAAAGGCCTTGCAGCAGGTCTTGACCTTGACAAAGATACAAAAGAAGCTAAAATCTTCGACGCAATGTTCGACATTCTTGAAGATATGGCTCTCACAATAAGCGATATTGACGAAGACCTCAGTGCTTGTGAAGACCTTGTTGATGCTATTGACGAGGACCTTGACGAACTTGAGGAATACATCTTCGACGATGAAGATTTCTACGATGATGACGATTGCTGTTGCTGTGATGATGAGGAACTTTACGAAATAGAGTGTCCCCTCTGCGGCGAAGAAATCCTTCTTGACGACGAAATGCTCGACGAAGAAATCATCGAATGCCCCGGTTGTGGCGAGAAACTTGAACTCGACATCGATTTTGATGATTGCGAATGCGACTGTGATTGCGGTTGCGATTGCTGCGACGAAGACTAATAATTTAACAATCATAACCACCAGTAAACTGGTGGTTTGCTCTGCCCCTATAAGGGGCGAATGCTGGCTTAGCCCCTCGAAGGGGCACTGAAAGTTTAGCACCGCATTACAATCTCAAGCAGCCGCTCACGAGCGG
>SVOQ01000001.1 GCA_015066345.1 Oscillospiraceae bacterium | reverse complement strand
CGGATAACAGCCTTTGTCTGCATTGCAGCGATTTCGGGGTAAGTAACTGCAAGACGGCAGCCACGGTGACCCATCATGGGGTTGAACTCGTGAAGAGAAGCGATGATAGCTTTGATATCTTCAACAGTTTTGCCCTGTGAATCTGCAAGGAGCTTGATGTCAGCTTCTTCAGTGGGAACGAACTCATGAAGAGGAGGATCAAGGAAACGGATTGTAACGGGGTTGCCTTCAAGAGCTTCATAAAGAGCTTCGAAGTCGCCCTGCTGATAAGGAAGAATCTTTTCAAGAGCTGCTTCTCTTTCTTCAACTGTGTCAGCACAGATCATTTCACGGAATGCAGCGATTCTGTCTGCCTCGAAGAACATATGCTCTGTACGGCAGAGACCGATACCTTCAGCACCGAGTTCGCGAGCTTTCTTAGCATCAGCGGGAGTATCAGCATTTGTACGAACCTTAAGAGTTCTGTATTTGTCAGCCCAATCCATGATTCTGCCGAATTCACCAGCGATTTCAGCATCAACTGTGGGGATGATACCGTCGTAGATGTTACCTGTTGAACCGTCGATTGAGATATAATCGCCTTCAACATAAGTTTTACCGGCGAGTTCAAATTTCTTGTTTTCTTCGTCCATTTTGATTTCGCCGCAACCTGATACACAGCAAGTACCCATACCACGAGCAACAACAGCTGCGTGAGATGTCATACCGCCACGAACAGTGAGGATACCCTGAGAAGCTTTCATACCTGTGATATCTTCGGGAGATGTTTCAAGACGAACAAGAACAACCTTTTCGCCACGAGCGTTCCAGCTTTCTGCATCTTCAGCTGTGAATACTACCTTACCGCAAGCAGCACCGGGAGATGCGCCAAGACCCTTACCTGCAGGAGTAGCTGCTTTAAGAGCTTTAGCATCGAACTGGGGATGAAGAAGAGTGTCAAGGTTTCTGGGGTCGATCATTGCAACAGCTTTCTTTTCGTCGATCATGCCTTCGTCAACGAGGTCACAAGCGATTTTAAGAGCAGCCTTTGCAGTTCTCTTACCGTTTCTTGTCTGGAGCATATAGAGTTTACCTGCTTCAACAGTGAACTCCATATCCTGCATATCTCTGTAGTGATCTTCGAGGATAGCGCAAACTTTTGTGAATTCTGCGAAAGCCTCGGGGAATTTTTCAGCCATTTCAGCGATGGGCATGGGAGTACGAACACCGGCAACAACGTCTTCACCCTGAGCGTTTACAAGGAATTCACCCATAAGGCCTTTGTCACCTGTAGCGGGGTCACGAGTGAAAGCAACACCTGTACCGCAATCATCACCCATGTTACCGAAAGCCATAGCCTGTACGTTAACAGCAGTACCCCATGAGTAAGGGATATCGTTGTCACGACGGTAAACGTTTGCACGGGGGTTGTCCCATGAACGGAAAACTGCCTCAACAGCACCCATAAGCTGTTCCTTGGGATCTGAGGGGAAATCTTTACCGATTTTTGATTTGTATTCAGCTTTGAACTGACCTGCAAGTTCTTTGAGGTCTTCAGCTGTAAGTTCGATGTCCTGAGTTACGCCTTTAGCTTCTTTCATTTCATCGATGAGTTGTTCGAAGTATTTCTTACCAACTTCCATAACAACGTCAGAATACATCTGAATGAATCTTCTGTAGCAGTCATAAGCCCAACGAGCGTTGCCTGACTTTGCAGCCATAACTTCAACAACTTCTTCGTTAAGACCAAGGTTGAGGATTGTATCCATCATACCGGGCATTGATGCACGAGCACCTGAACGAACTGAAACAAGAAGGGGATTTTCTTTGTCGCCGAATTTCTTGCCAACAACGCCTTCCATCTTGTCGATGTATTCCATAATCTGTGCCTGGATTTCATCGTTGATTTTTCTGCCGTCCTCATAGTACTGAGTACAAGCTTCAGTTGTGATTGTGAAACCCTGAGGAACAGGAAGACCGATGTTGGTCATTTCTGCAAGGTTTGCACCCTTACCACCGAGAAGCTCACGCATTGAAGCGTCGCCCTCTGAGAACAAATAAACGAATTTTTTGCTCATAATTTACCTCCAAAAATAAATTACATTTTAATGGGTATATTAAACCATCAACCATTTTAACACATAAATTCTCATATTTCCATAGTTTTATTAGAAAAAAGCCAGAATATTACAATAAAATTTTTAGTGAAGATAGACAATTCAACATTAAATTAGGAATTAGGAATTAGGAATTAGGAATTAATTAAACTTATCGTAAACCACAACCTCGTCAATTGGTCTGAACTGATTATGAAAATCAGCCGGGGTTGCATCCTCTGCGGGGTATCCCATTACGAGCAGGGCTACGGGTTCAATATTTTCGGGTATTTCAAAGGATTCTCTCATTTTCTTTGGGTCAAAGTGCATTACCCATGTCGAACCCACGCCCAAACTGAAAGCTCCGAGCATCATATGGGTTGTAACTATACAGGCATCTGCTACGCCACAGGTTTTACCGTCATATTTTCTTGTCCAACACTCGTCCTTGTTATAGCACACAAGCATAGCAGTAGGAGCATCAAAATGACATCTTGTGCAATTTTTGAGCTTCTCAACGGATTCGTCCGTATTTATAACAAGTATTCTTTGGGGTTGATTATTGCAACCCGTAGGTGCAAGGTGCCCCGCCTTAAGAATTTTATCTACAATTCCCTGCGGTAAATGTTCATTTTTGAATTTTCTTACTGAATAACGTTCCGCAATAAACTCATAAAAATCCATAACATATCCTCCATATACTAAACTAAGCAGTAAGGCTTCCCTTACTGCTTAGCATAATTATTTACTCTTCGTATTCTCCCGTTGTTACAGTCATAACCGAAATAAGGTTATATCCATCCCCTGCTTCTTTAAGGGTAATATCCGCATACTTGTCGGGTTGAGCCGCCTTTACCGTACCGTCAGGGGCAACCTCAATATTATTTGTGCTGACGTAACCAATTCTGAGTACTATAAATCCGCCTGTTTTATCAACGGACTCAATACGCACCGTAAAGGGCGGTGTTACACCCGTAAGCGGTACAAGATAAATATTCTTAGATACGTCATATATAAATTCGTAACCATAGCCCACAACATTACCGTGAACAATGGGGCTTTCGTTACCGAACATAGCGTAATAATGTGCCTCAACATCTGCCGCAGGAACTTCGAGACCTTTCTCGGTCACGGTATATGCCCCTGTTTTAACGTCATCATCAAGAAGTGAGCATACGGCAATATTACGCAGTGAATCCTTATTGGCTTTGGTAATATCAGAAAATGGGTCAGGGTCAACGCCCACTACCCAAGTAAGATAGTCGGCATATTTAGCGTACTCGGCAGATTTATCGGTCTTTGACTCCACAAATGAAACTACCGACATAACTATTGAAACCACGCCCACTATCGCCAAGGCAAGGACAAGCAGACCCGCTATAAACGGGCCTCTTTTTTTCTTTTTCTTTTCGAGGGTGATTACTTCATCCATTGTTTTTACCTGCCGTATTTTCTTTTTGTACGTTCTGTACGTCTTTCAAGTGCCTCTTTACGTGCTTTTTCCTTCTGACGTTTTTTCTTTTCCGCCTCTTTCTGACGTAAAAGGAGGTTAATTCTGAAAACTACAATTGTACCGCCGATTACCTGAACAATATCACAGCCTGTGGCTTCCGCAATTTTCTGTGCGAGAACCTTAGGCTCTTCAGGGGAGGTTTCAAGGTGAACCTTTATTTTAAAAAGTTCCCTTGTGTTAAAAGTATCTTCAAGTTGTGCCACAACCGCATCGGTAATACCCTCTTTACCTATCTGGAAAATAGGGTCAAGACCGTTTGCCTCGGCACGTAATTTTGCTCTTTCTTTGCTTGTCATATTATCTTATTCCTTTGACCAGGTCGTACCCTCACGGGTATCAAGAAGTTTAATTCCTTTTTCTAAAAGTTCATTACGGATTCTGTCCGCCTCTGCAAAGTTCTTTTCCTTTTTAGCAGCGGTTCTCAAAGCGATTTGCTCCTCAACATAAAGGGTGAGTTCGTCCTTCTCACCTACGTCACTTTCGTCCTTTTGTGCAAGTTTCTTTGCACCCTCAACAAGGTCGAGAGAAAGAACGCGGTCAAAATCATTGAGAAGATAAATCTTTGTTTTATCGTTTGTTTTTTCCTTAAGAACGTCATAAACCGCAGTAACTGCAAGGGATGTATTGATATCGTTATCAAGTGCACCCTTGAATGATGCGGTAAGTTTCTCTACTGCCTGAGCATCAAGTTCGTCATTTTCATCGGGATTAAGTGCCGCGATTTTCTTAAGAAGTTTTTCATAAGCAGTTGCCGCACCGTCAAGATTTTCATAAGAGAAAACAAGTTGTTTTCTGTAATGGGACTGAAGGCAGAAGAATCTGTATGCCAAGGGGTTGTAGCCCTTTTCTTCAAGAAGTGAAACCGTAAGGAATTCACCCTTGGATTTGCTCATTTTACCTGTGTTTGTGTTAAGGTGTAAAACGTGGAACCAATAGTTACACCATTTATGACCTACGAAAGCCTCACTCTGAGCAATTTCGTTTGTGTGATGGGGGAATGCGTTATCAATACCACCGCAATGGATATCGAGTCTTTCGCCGAGATGTTTAAGACTTATAGCGGAGCACTCAATGTGCCAACCGGGATAGCCCACACCCCAGGGTGAATCCCATTTAAGAGCCTGTTCTTCAAACTTTGACTTTGTAAACCAAAGAACGAAGTCATTTTTATTGCGTTTGTTGGTATCTTCCTCAACGCCCTCACGCACACCGACCATAAGTTCATCGCTATCGTGCTTGTTAAACACGTAGTATTCGTCTAATTTTGAAGTATCAAAATAAACGTTACCACCCGCTACGTAAGCATAGCCCTTTTCAATAAGCCCCTGTACCATAGTGATAAATTCATCAATACAGTTTGTCGCGGGTTCAACAACGTCGGGAGTTTTGATATTAAGTTTAGCACAGTCTGCAAAGAAAGCGTCCGTATAGAATTTTGCAATATCCATAACGGTTTTATTTTCACGCTTTGCACCCTTAACCATTTTATCTTCGCCTGTATCGGCATCACTTGAAAGGTGACCTACGTCGGTGATGTTCATAACACGTTTTACATCGTAACCGCTGTAACGAAGGTGCTTTTCGAGTACGTCCTCCATAATATAACTACGAAGATTACCGATGTGAGCAAAATGGTAAACCGTAGGACCGCAAGTATACATACTTACCTTGCCCTCTACATTTTCTTTAAAATCTTCTTTTTTACGGGAAAGTGAGTTATAAAGTTTCATAATATCTACCCTATTCTATTTAGAAAAATCTATAAGTTTAATTGACTGTTTTACGTATACCACACCCGATATCACGCACAGTACCGCCGTAACCCATAAAAGACCGTTGGAAACTGTACTTAAAGGGAAATTTTCACCTAAAATACCGCACTCGTTAAGGTGAGCGAGTACCATTATAACAAGGGAAAAAACCATCTGTGACACGGTTTTCATTTTGCCGTAAATATTAGCGGGTATTACAACACCCTGTGCCGTTGCAACCAATCGAAATGAAGTAATAGTAAACTCTCTTAATAATACTATCATAATTATCCAGATATTGCAAAGGTCAAATTTCATAAAGGCAAGAAGTGCCGCAGTTGTAAGTATCTTATCCGCCACAGGGTCCGCAAGTTGACCGAAAACCGTTACGATATTTCTTTTACGTGCAATTTTACCGTCAAGGAAATCCGTAAACGAGCCTATGGCGAAAACTATAAGTCCCCACATAAAATGATATTTAATATCACTTAAAAACAGAGCGAGGAAAATGGGTGTAAGTATTATTCTTACAATTGTAAGTTGGTTTGGCAAATTCATATTTTTCATACTGCTTCACCAATAAGAGAATAATCGTCCTTATCAAAAATCTCAACCGGAACAATATCTCCGTCATCAATTCTGTAACCCGATGTAAGAATTACATTATTGTCAATATCGGGAGCATCCATATATGTTCTGCCGTAATAACTGTCGGTATAGGGGTCATAACCCTCTACAAGTACTTCAAGGGTTTTACCTATACATTCCTCGAGTTTTTGCTCAGCAATAGTATACTGTTGGTTCATAATAACCTCAGCACGTTCCGCAGCAACCTCGGGGTCAACCTGATTTTCGAAATCGTAAGCGGGTGTACCCTCCTCGCGAGAATATGCGAAACAACCGACTCTGTCAAGCTTAGCCTCGTTCACAAACTCGGAAAGAGTTGTAAACGCCTCATCTGTTTCACCGGGGAAACCGGTAATAAAAGTACTTCTGAGAACTACGTCGGGAATTTTTGCTCTTATTTTTTCAACAAGGGCGAGAAGGCTCTCCTTATTGCCTTTTCTGTTCATCGCCTTAAGAATTTCACCGTCCGCGTGTTGCATGGGCATATCGATATAGTTACAAACTTTATCATTCTCCGCAATAGCATCTATAAGCTCATCGGTGATTCTGTCGGGATAACAATAGAGAAGTCTTATCCACTGAAGTTTTTCAATTTTACTTAACTCACCGAGAAGTTCGGGAAGTTTAAGTTCACCGTAAATATCTTCACCGTATTTTGTGGTATCCTGTGCCACAAGAATAATCTCTTTAACGCCCTTTTCACAAAGTGCGTTTGCCTCGTCAATAACATCCTCCATCTCACGGCTTCTGAAATCGCCCCTGATTGAAGGAATTGCACAGTATGAACAACGGTTACTGCAACCCTCGGCAATTTTAAGGTAAGCAGTATATTCGGGAGTTGTAAGCACCCTGCCACCATTAAGGGGAAGTTCCTCATTTGAGGGGAAGGAAGTATAAAGCTCGTCACTCTCAAAAAGAGCATCGCAAACTGCAACTATATCCGCATTTGCACCGATACCCACCACTCCGTCAACCTCGGGAATTTCGGAAACTACCTCATCCTTATAACGCTCAGCAAGGCAACCCGTAACCACAATTTTACTTAAAAGTCCGTCTTCTTTAAGGTCTGCCATTTCAAGTATTGCGTCAATAGATTCTTTTTTGGCGTCTTCAATAAATCCGCAGGTGTTTACAATAACAACATCCGCTTTATCCGCCTCTTGTACAAGAATATAACCTGCATCAACAAGTTTCTTGAGCATTATCTCGGCATCCACCTGATTTTTGGGACAACCAAGACTAATCATTCCAACTTTTCGTGACATAATTTCCACCTCATTATTGGGGCATTTCTACACCCATTTCTGAAAAAGCATCTTTAATATCCCGATAAGAATAGCCCATTCTTATAAAACGGTTCACTAATCTTTTTCGTTCTTTTTCCGTTTCGAGATTTTTTTCGTATTTTGTCCTTAACATATCTATAATACGCTGAATTGGCTCGTTGTCAAGTATTTTCAACGTATTATCAATGGTTTCAGGGTCAATTCCTTTGTTTTTCAACTCATAGGATATTCTTTTTATGTCGTACTTTTTCACTTTAAAAAGATATTCGGTATATTCCCGGCAATATTCTTCATCATTAAGATATCCGAACGAGTTTATTTTATCAATAGCCCTACTTGCCGCCTCGTCACCGAAATTCATCTTAAGTTTATCATATAACTCTTTTTCAGAATACCCACGCATAGAAAGATACTTTAAACCCTTCTCATAAGCAGAGCGAAAGCCTGCCTCCCCTTTCAGGGAAGCAAGCTCGTCATTTGAAATTTCCTGACCCTCCGAATACCCCGAGCGATACCAGAAGTCATCGTACAGGGTAAGGGTGTATTTATTATCAATATATATATGCACTTTGTTGCCGTTACCCGGCTTTGAAGTAATTATCATTTTAATCAATCATCAACGGCTATATCAATTTTAGCCCTTGCTTTTTCCTTTGTTACAGGCTCTGCGGCGGTTGCAGCGGGAGCAGTTTCTCTACGGGAAATGGGGTTTCTTGCAGAAATCACGTTACGGATGCTCTCGCGTACTTTCCCCTCAATTTCCGCACAGAATTCGGGATTCTGGCGGATGTATTCCTTAACATTGTCGCGACCCTGACCGAGGCGTTCCTCACCGTAATAGAACCAAGCACCGCTTTTTCTGATAATTTCCATTTTAACCGCAAGATCGAGAATTTCGCCGTATTTTGAAATACCCTGACCATACATAATATCAAATTCCGCCTCTTTGAAAGGAGGAGCAACTTTGTTTTTTACAATTTTAGCTCTTGTACGTGAGCCGATAAATTCGTTACCCGCACCCTTTAACTGCTCAACACGTCTAACGTCCATACGGATAGTTGAATAGAATTTAAGGGCACGACCACCGGTTGTAACCTCGGGGTTACCGTAGATAACGCCAACCTTTTCACGAAGCTGGTTAATGAAAATAACGGTTGTATTTGATTTAGCAATTGCACCCGTAAGTTTTCTCAACGCCTGTGACATAAGACGTGCGTGAAGGCCCACGTGGGAGTCACCCATTTCACCCTCAATTTCTGCCTTGGGAACAAGGGCAGCAACTGAGTCAACAACGATAACATCAAGAGCACCTGAACGAGCAAGATACTCGGTAATTTCAAGAGCCTGTTCACCGTTATCGGGCTGTGAAACAAGAAGTGAATCAATATCAACACCCAAAGCGGATGCGTAAATGGGGTCAAGTGCGTGTTCCGCGTCAATAAATGCCGCTTCACCGCCCATTTTCTGAGCCTCGGCTACAACGTGGAGAGCAAGGGTTGTTTTACCTGAACTTTCAGGACCGTAAATTTCAACGATTCTACCCTTAGGAAGACCGCCGATACCTGTTGCCGCATCAAGTGCAATTGAGCCGGTAGGTATAGCCTCAATATTCATACCCATATTTTCGCCAAGACGCATAATAGCACCTTTGCCGAAATTCTTTTCTATTTGTGTAAGGGCGGTTTCAAGCGCCTTGGATTTTTCTGTTCTTTCTGCCATTGTAATACTCCTTCCAAAGTGTACAAATGTTCGGTTTCAACGAGTATTATATATGATTACTTTCTAAAAATCAAGCAATTTTGAAAAAAAACTTAAAAATATTACTGCAGAATATGTAAAAGTTCATAAAAAGAACGATTTTGTAAAAAAAATACTTGCATTTGCATTAAAAAGGTGATATCATACGTTCGTTGTCTTATGTTTAGACTTATCCAGGCTATATTTATGATTATATGAAGGAGGTGCAGCTCAATGGCAAAATGCGAATTTTGTAACAAAGAGGTTGCTTTCGGCATTAAGGTTTCTCACTCACACAGACGTTCAAACAGAACATGGAAACCCAACGTTAAGAGAGTTAAGGCAATCGTTAACGGCTCTCCCCGTAGAGTTTATGCTTGCACACGCTGCTTGCGCTCCGGTAAGGTTACCCGCGCTATCTAAGTGAATTTAATCACAAAGCAATTCAGCTCCGAAGTTTTCTTCGGAGCTTTGCTTTTTGCGTTTTATATAAAACATTTTATAAAAATTGTATAACAATTCCAATTGCAATTGTTATATGCATAATATATAATGTATATTAGATAATTATCAAAGCATTGGACGTGATTTATTGAAAAACAAAAAACTAACTGCTTTGTTTCTTGTTATAACTGTTTTTATTCTGAGTTTTGTAATCCCTACGGGTGTAAATGCTCAGGAGCAAATTCCTCAGGAAGTTTATACGGAAAGTGACGGTTACGTAATTGCCGCAGAAAAAGACTTCGAGTACATTGCTACTCCTAAAAACAACCCCAAATGGGCTCTTATAACAAAATACAACGGCACAGATACTAAAATTATACTCCCTGAAAAAATCGATGGTTATACAGTAAAAACCTTATCGACTTATGTCTTTAAAGAATGTACAAAACTTACCCATGTATATCTGCCCATGGGCGTAAATGTTTCGGGTCAGACATTCGCCGAATGTCGTTCACTTGAAGCAATTGAGGTAGCACCCGACCACGAATCATATGTTTCCGAAAACGGCGTCCTTTATAACTACGATAAAACCACTCTTCTGGCTTATCCCAACGCCCTTGAAGGTGAATTTACAATTCCCGAAACCGTGCTCACCATTGGCGGTTACGCTTTTTCAGGTGCTTACCGCCTTACAAAGGTAAATATGTATAATACTCTTTCCGCCATAAGCGAGGGAGCTTTCCTTGAATGCGACGGACTCGAGTACATAAAACTGAGCGACTGCCTTAAGGTTTTAGGCAAAAAAGCTCTTGCAGGTTGCGACAGTTTAAGAGAAATTCATTTACCCGCTTCATTATCTATAATCGGTGAAGATGCAGTTTTAGGTGAGTTATCCTCAAAGGATGAAAAACAGTATTATTTCACAGACGGTATTTACTGTGTAAATAAATCCTACGCTTACGACTATGTTTATAAATTAGGTATCAGAGCACCTTACCTCATAAAAGAGGACCGCACTTTTACAGACCTTGACTCGGGAATTTCCCTTATAGACGTACGCGGTATTTTACCTATGGATAAGGACTTTTTAATCAAGGTTACCCCCGTTGCTCCTGATTCAGTAAAAGCATTATTACCCGTAAGGTACAATGATATTTTATCCTACGATGTTTCGTTACTACTCAAAGAAGAAGCATCCGGGGAAGAAGAGACAACGGAAACAGAATACACCCCGTCGGCTTCACTTATTATAACATTCAATAACTTACCTCGGGATACTATCATTACAACGGCGAAAATATACCGTACCACGGACACAAAAGCCTTTGAACTTCTTCGTTCACCGCACACACCTTTCGTTGCGGCACAGACCAAGAAATTAGGAACATTTACGATTATAAATAACAATGATTTCTCTAAAAAGGGTGACATTGATGGTGACGGCTTAGTCACATCTTACGACGCAAGATTCGCCCTTTGTATCGCAGCAGGTCTTGTAACCGATATTACCGATGCTCAGTTACTCACAGCCAATGTTGACGGTACCGACGGCGTAGACACATCCGACGCAAGTACCATCCTGCGTTATGCTGCAGGAATTATCAATTAATTATTATAGTGGAGGGGAAAATATGATTGATACAACCAATAAATACAAGGCAAAAATAAACAATATGTTTTTCAAGGGTGATGCCGTATTCGGTATTACATACTCCGATGAAAAATACGGTATGGAAATCGACCTTGAGGGTGCGGATTTTGATATGCCCGTAGAAATAATCGAGGCAGAAGTTGAAGATACCACACTCATTGCCAAGGCTACAACATCACTTTTACCCGAAAAAACAATTGACCTTACGCTTACCTTTGAAGATGATAAGTGCAACGGATTTTTAAAAATCCCCTTCATAGGTAAAATCAAAATCAAAGATGCTATAAAGTTATAAAAAAATCGCAGTTCAAAAACGAACTGCGAATTTTTTATTTATCATAATAAACAACCTTACCGCTTTCAACGGAATGTGTAAGCCAGGTATTACCGCCGATGACGCAATTGTCACCGATTTTGGTGTCGCCACCGAGGATTGTGGCGTTGGCGTAAATAACCACATTATTTCCGATATCGGGATGACGCTTGATGTTCTTAACGGGATTACCGTTTTCGTCAACCTTGAAACTCTTAGCACCCAAGGTAACACCCTGATAAATTTTAACACGGCTACCGATGGTGGTTGTTTCACCGATTACTATACCTGTACCGTGGTCGATACAGAAATATTCGCCTATTGTAGCACCTGCGTGAATATCAATACCCGTTTTTTCGTGGGCAAACTCCGTCATAATACGGGGAATAAGGGGAACATTCAGGTTATAAAGAACATTTGCAAGTCTGTATATTGAAATAGCATAAAAACCGGGGTAGCAAATAAGAACCTCCTGATGGCATTTAGCCGCAGGGTCGCCCTCATAAATTGCCTCAATATCCTTAATAAGCATTCTTTTAACGCGGGGAAGTTCGCTTATAAATGCGTTGCATAATTCTTCGGGGGTTTTATCCATAACCGTGTGGTTGAATTCACAAGCACCCTTTATCTGCTGAGCAAGGCGGTTATAAATATTAAGCATTAATTCAGTCTGAGAAAGAACGTTTTCACTACCTTCGCTATGCTTGAAATAATCGGGGAAAAGTAAGGACTGTAAGTCTTTTATAACCTTTACAACTTCTTTTCTGTTAGGTATAAGACACCTGTCGCAGGTATCCTTTAAAAAGCACTCGCCATTCACTTCCTCAAGGTCTTTTACAGTGCCCGTAACAAGCCCCATTGATTCAAGAAATTTATCCATAACCTATCACCTCTTAAACCTATGTTATCACAAAATCTGCGTATTTACAATAAAAAACACCCGAAAGATACATAAAACACTTTAAAAATCATTTTTTCTTTATATTTTCAATAATTTTCTCCTTATGTGCCGTTTTAAGACAAATATCGACAACGGTAATAAGTATAATATAGTTAAGGATATTAAGTACACTATATCCAATTACTTAATGAAAAGGAGAATCGACTATGAAAAGTCTCAATCAAATGCTACTTGCCGCAAAAATTGAATACCACTGGTGGCGTATCGGCAATATAAGAAAAAGACAGTGCCACGCAGTAAACACCCCCGACAAAAAACTGAGTGCTTCAGAAAACCTGCACAGATACAAAGCCGAAAAAGCTTTGATTGAATACGAAATTTCACTTGGACTTCGTAATCATAGGGGAATTTGGAAAAACGGAGAAGCTCTGCAACAAGCACACTAAAGCATATATACGCTTTCTTACTTATAAAAATGAGGCTGTTTTCACAGCCTCATTTTTGTATCGTCTTTTTTCTATTACGGCTCAATCACAGAACCGTCCCCTGATTGGTTTTCCCTCAACAGAAAAATACGCTGATGTTCTTGATTTAAAGGAACATCAAAACGTTCAAAATATTTAGGAATATGTTTATGTACGTCGTTTATATACCATCCGTAGACATATGTATGTATTACAATTAATTCCTCAAAAGAATACGAAATCAATCCAAAATTACATTTATAAATCATTGAATTGGTATCTTTTTTTATAAATCTATATCCCGTAAAATCTTTATAACCTTCTGATGTAACATAATCCATACAAAACAAGTCTTTGTACAAGTGGTTGTATATATTTTCATCATAAAAAAAACATTTTTTTTGATTTGAGTTATTACACTTCAACTCACAAGTCGTTTTTATTTCAGATAAATATTTTTCCATATCTTCTTTCGAATCAAACTTTATTTCTAAATAAATGTCCTTGGCCTCATGCCAATAATTAAAATAACCAAACGTAACAACTTGTGCGTTTGAAGGTATCGCTTTTGGAAATACATTTTGGGGAACAGGACACAACTCGGAATTATAACTATTTACATCACTCGTAAAATATACATCTTTATTTTCAGAATTTGTTATGACAAAAAACAATCCTAAACACAAAACTAAAAGCAAAAATATAATAATTAATTTTTTCCTCATTATAAATTACCACCCTATCGCCCTTTTAAACATTGACCATGGCGTTTCCTCAAAAATAAGGTCTGAATAGGACAGGGGACGGTTCTATGTCTTATTGATTATTCACACAAACAATCCCCGAATCCTATTTCAAAAATTAAAGTTAACTACTGTTTTTAACGCAATTCCAGAGGGCTAAGACCGAGACACAGAACCGTCCCCTGTCTTGCTCTGATTGGTCCTGTCTCGTCAATCAAATCTATTTCTGCTATTACCGACAATCCAGCGAATAATAGGATTTTTACTGACAGGTTCAGAAAAACCAAACAATTCTTTGAACTCTCTTTTCATAGTCTGCATTAATCCAATGCGAACCTGCCCTTTACAAGAGGGCAAGTAAACCTGCTGTTCATCAAACACCACACCGATACCCAAAGTTGTCCAACTTCTGTATCCTTTTGAGCATTGAATCAATTTTTCTTCAAAGTCATTTGTTCTTTTATTAACGCAAATCATAGCATTTGCCTTAACCGTGCCAAAACAAAGTACGCTTTCAGAACGCAAAACCTCATTCATAAAGGATTCCAATTCAACAAGGGAACTTTCGTCAGATAAATCCATCAAATTAATTATAAAATAATAGTTAATTGAAGTAAATTTCCTTCCTTCGTAAACATAGATTACACAACCGGTTTTAGTTTCGGTGTAGTAATGCTTTTTGAATTTATTCTTCAAAAAAACACTTTCCATAAATTTGTTATAATCTATAAAATTATTGCATTCAATTTATATACCTCAGAATTGCTACTTTCTTTTGGCGTACAAAATAATCCGAGAAGAAAACTCAGTATTCCCAAAAACATACTTGTATAAAAATTAATTTTAACAAATATTTCAAAAACAGCTTGTTCTTTTATAATCAAGCCCCAAACCAATATCGACAAAAGGAATAAAATAGACAAAACAACTGATACACGCATAACTACGGGACCGTATACAGTATAAATTTCTTTTAGTTTTCCGTTTTTTTCGACTTTCTCTTTTTCATCAGGTCTATAGCCTAAACGTATCAAAACCACTACAACAATACCACATATCAAAATCAAAAAAAACCATATATTTAATAAAGAGGTTATCTTCTCTTTTGGTATATCATCAAAGATAAAAATAGCAGGAACAGGTAATATCATTAAAAACACACCTATTAGGGATACTGCTTTCAGTATTATATTCCCGTATTTTTTCATCAAGCAACCTCCTTAACATATTCATTCGGGAAAATTTGTGGGACAGAAGGACGGTTCCGTATTTTTCCAATATATCCAAAACAAACATAACACATTACCAAACAATTGTCAATCACACTACTGTAAGCTGCTTGATTCAAGTCAACACCATAGGAATTACCAAAAATTCAGGCGTGTACGCATTAATTGACACAAGCCCGACATATATGTTACAATTCCCGAAAAGGGGTGTTAGAGTGGATATAATAACCGATATCAGTGTATGGGAAAAGCTCGAAAAAACAGAAGAACCTATAATAATGTACGGCACGGGAAATGGTGCGGACAAGGTTATGGATATTCTTGAACAACGTAAAATACCCCTTTCGGGTGTTACCGCAAGTAGTACTTTCGTCAGAAACCGCACATTCCGCGGTTTTTCCGTTATGCCTTTAAGTTATTTTGAGGAAACCCTCGGTAATTTCACGGTTATTATAACCTTCGGCACATCCATCCCCTCTGTTATGGAGAATATTTATAGCATCGCCCAAAAACATCGTGTTCTTGTACCCTGCGTACCCGTAATCGGCACACGTGTTTTTGATGCTGATTTTGCTTATGCTAACAAACAAAAAATCCAACTGGCGTATAATCTTTTTGCCGATGATTTTTCGAGAGAAATTTATAAAGGCTATGTGAATTTTTTATACGGTGGTGAGCTTAACACACTAAAAGCAATAACCACTCCCGAAAATGAAGCCTTTGAAAATATTCTCAAACTTCGTGACAACGAAACATATATTGATATAGGTGCATACCGTGGTGACACGGTGGATACTTTTCTCAAATACTCGGGCGGTACATACAAAGAAATTATCTGTGCCGAGCCCGACAGTAAAACCTACTTAAAACTCATAGAACACTGTAAAAATCTTAATAATTTCAAAGCCTTTAACGCCGCAGTTACCGATACTGACGGCGTTGTGGGCTTTTCAAATGTTCACGGCAGACAGTCCTCAGTCGGCGGTGACAAACCCACCAATTCCGTAAGTCTTAACACTTTATGTGAAAATGCCGGGCCAACCTATATAAAAATAGACTCGGAGGGTTGTGAATATGATATTTTAAGTGGCGGAAGTAGTATTTTAGAGAAGTTCTCCCCAAAATTAAACATTGCCGCCTACCACAAGAGCGAGGATGTTTTTGACTTAGCTATATTAATAAACAGTATTAACCCCCGATATAAAATTCATTTGCGTCATCATCCCTACATTCCCGCGTGGGATACACTGTTATATTGCACCCTTTGACAAAAAAATTTATTTTTCAACATTTTCAAAAATATATTGACATTTACCTTAAATATATATATATTTAAATTGCAAATTAAAAATAACGTGTCAGCCGTCACGGGTTCAAACTTTGTTGATGCCACGGACAAATAAAATTCACCAATTTGAAGAAAACATTTTTATGTTCTTTGGGTAGGTGGTTTTTTCTTTTGGATTAATTCTAAGGGGTTAGTCCAGATATTCTTAATTTGCGGAAAGGGGCTGCATAATTGTCCAACAACATTATTGAATTAAAGAATATATCCGTCGCATTTGACGGCCAACAAATAATAGAAAATATGAATTTATATATCCGTGACAAGGAGTTTATAACCTTTTTAGGCCCCTCCGGTTGCGGTAAGACAACTACGCTCAGAATGATTGCAGGTTTTTTGGAGCCTGATTCGGGCGATGTTATCTTTGACGGTAAAATAATCAATGGTGTTCCGCCCCACAAGAGGCAGTTGAACACCATTTTTCAGCGTTACGCTCTGTTCCCCCATCTTAATGTTTACGAGAATATCGCATTCGGTCTCCGCCTTAAAAAGACCCCCGAAAAGGAAATCAAAGAGGCAGTTACTGAAATGCTCGAACTTATAAACCTTAAGGGCTTTGAGCGTAGAAATATATCTTCTCTTTCCGGTGGTCAGCAACAGCGTGTTGCCATCGCCCGTGCGTTGGTTGTTAAGCCCCGCGTACTCCTTCTTGACGAACCCTTGGGTGCTCTTGACCTTAAGCTTCGTAAGGATATGCAGGTTGAGCTTAAGAATATTCAACAACGTCTCGGCATCACCTTTATCTACGTTACCCACGACCAGGAAGAGGCTCTTTCAATGTCCGACACTATTGTTGTTATGGACTCGGGCGTTATTCAACAAATCGGTACACCTACGGATATTTACAACGAACCCAAAAACGCTTTCGTTGCGGATTTCATCGGTGAAAGTAATATTATCGAGGGTGTTATGCGTGCCGATTTCTGGGTTGAAATGGCAGGACATAAATTCAAATGTCTTGACAAGGGCTTCGGCGTTGACGAAAAGGTTGACGTTGTTGTCAGACCCGAGGATGTTGACGTTGTGCCCGTTGAAAAATCAATGATTTCGGGTGTTGTTACATCCATTACTTTCAAGGGTGTTTACTACGAAATAATCGTGGAAATCAAAGGCTTCAAGTGGATGATTCAGTCCACCGAATTCCAAGAGGTAGGTTCCACAATCGGTATCAACGTTGAACCTGATGCTATTCACATTATGAAAAAATCTCAGTACTCCGGTCTTTACGGCGACTACAGTTCATTCAGCGAAGAATTTGATGAACTTTCAGATGCCACAGTTTATGAGGAAGACGACGAATAATTCCACTACTATTTGAACTATGAAAGGAGTGCTGACCGTGAATAAAAAGTCTTCACTTATGTCCCGGTTAGCAGGGGCTCCGTACATTGTCTGGGCGGCGTTATTCATTATCGTTCCTTTATGTATGGTTGCTTACTACGCCTTTACCGATAATACCGGGGCGTTCACTATTGAAAATATTACAGGTCTTACTAAATACACAGACACATTTTTACTCTCTATATGGTTGGGTCTTGTGGCTACGGTTGTGTGCCTTATTATTGCGTATCCCCTCGCCTACATTATGGCTCAGAAGGGTCCCGAAAAGCAAAGCACAATGACCATGCTTATTATGTTACCTATGTGGATGAACTTCCTTTTACGTACATATTCATGGATGACCATTTTAGAGGATACGGGTCTTATTAACACAGCTATTACAAGTCTTGGCTTCGAGCCGTTACAGTTAATAAACACCCGCGGTGCAGTTGTACTGGGTATGGTTTATAACTTCCTGCCCTATATGATTTTACCCATCTACACCGTTATGCTTAAAACTGACCACTCTCTTATTGAAGCGGCTCAGGATTTGGGCGGCAACAAGCTGGACGTATTCAGAAATGTTACAATACCCCTTAGCGTACCCGGTATTGTTTCAGGCTTCACTATGGTATTCGTCCCCTCTGTAAGTACTTTCTACATTTCACAGAAATTAGGCGGTACGGGTACAATACTTATCGGTGATATTATAGAAACTCAGTTCCAGACCGCAAACAACTTTAATCTTGGTGCATCTCTTTCATTTGTACTTATGATTCTCATTTTCATCTGTCTTGCGGTTATGAACCGATTTTCAGATGACGACGGAGGTGTTATCTTATGACAAAGAAAACCTCCATCGGCGGAAAACTTTATACGGCACTTGTGTTTATATTCTTATACGCACCCATTGCTGTGCTTATAATTTTCAGTTTCAACTCCGGTAAAAGCACATCCGTTTTTGAGGGCTTTTCCCTTTATTGGTACAAAGAGCTTTTCAACGATGCCGCAACCCTTTCCGCATTTAAAAATTCTATGATAGTTGCGGTTGTGTCATCAATTATATCAACGGTTATGGGTACTGCCGCTGCAACAGGAATATACGGTTATAAAAACAAACTTGTAAAAACGGGTATTATGACCGTTACAAACATTCCTATGATGAACCCCGAAATTGTTACGGGTGTTTCTATGATGCTCCTTTTCGTGTTCATCGGTGCGATTTTCGGCAAAACCGGTACTCTCGGTTTCCCCACCCTTATTATTGCCCACGTAACATTTGAATTACCCTATGTAATTCTTAACGTATTACCCAAACTCCGTCAGACCGACCTCCACCTTGCGGAGGCGGCTCAGGATTTAGGTTGCACACCCGCACAGGCTTTCTTCAAGGTTGTGTTACCCGCTATTATACCCGGTATAGTTTCGGGTCTTATGATGGCATTCACTCTTTCCGTTGACGATTTTATTATCAGTTACTTTGTAAGCGGCACTACATCACAGACCTTGCCCATTCGTATATTCTCTATGACAAAGCGTCGCGTTACACCTGATATGTACGCACTTTCAACTTTGATTTTCCTCGCCATTCTTGTACTTCTGATTGTTTCAAATATCATAAGTGCCCGTGGTGATAAGAAATTATCAAAGAAAGGCGGTGCAAAGAAATGATTAAACGCCTTTCTTCAGTTGTTTTTGCTTTATTCATTGTTATCGCCTGTATGTCCCCCGTAGTTTTTGCAAAAGGTGAAAAGGATTATTCCCACCTTAAGGGCACAACCCTTAACGTTTACAACTGGGGTGAATATATTTCGGACGGACAGGACGGCTCTTTAGACGTTAACAAAGCTTTCGAGGAAAAGTACGGTATAAAAGTCAATTATACCAACTACGAAAGCAACGAGAATATGTACAACAAACTCAAAAGCGGCGGTGCAAACTACGACTTGGTTATCCCGTCGGACTATATGATTGCAAAACTTGTTGAGGAAGAAATGTTAGCGGAGTTAAACTTCGAAAACATTCCTAATTACAAATATATTCTCGACGAATACAAAGGTCTTTATTACGACCCCGACAATAAATACACCGTAACATACACTGTCGGTATGGTTGGTCTTATTTACAATACCACTATGGTTGAAGGCTCACCCGATAGTTGGGGTGTTTTATGGGATGAAAAATACGAGGGTAAAATCCTTATGTTCAATAACCCCCGTGATGCTTTCGGTATTGCCCAACTTTACTTAGGACAGAGCATTAATAACTCTGACATAAAACAATGGGATGAAGCTATTGCCGTACTTAAAAAGCAGAATCCTTTGGTTGCATCGTACGTTATGGACGAGGTTTATAACAAGATGGAAAGTGGCGACGCGGCTCTCGCTCCCTACTATGCAGGTGACTTTCTTACAATGTATGATGTAAACCCCGACCTTGCATTTGTTTATCCTAAAGAGGGTGTAAATTTCTTTGTGGATGCAATGTGTATTCCTAAAAATGCAGAAAACAAAGAGGCGGCTGAACTTTACATAAACTTTATGTGTGAGGAAGAAATAGCCGTTGCAAACGCCAACTACATCTGCTACGCATCCCCTCATAAGCTTGTTTTAGAGTCGGATGACTACGACCTTAAGGGCAACCCCATTCTTTATCCTGAAAAAGAAGATATGCCCAAAACCGAAATGTTCGAAAACCTTGATTATGAAACCCAACAGTATATGACAACCCTTTGGAACGAGCTTAAAATCGAGGGTAACACAAACCTTGATGTTTATATCGGTCTTTCAGTTACTGTTGTACTTGTAGTGGCATACTTACTTTATAAATTCATAAAGAAAAAGAAACGCGAAGCGTATTATTAAAAAACAACCGCACTTAAGTGCGGTTGTTTTTTAATGCAAAATTTCGGGGCTAACTCCGATTGTAGATTGAGTTGTTGTAATGCGAAGCCTATCATCCCTGTTCGGCTTTGCCGAATAGGGAGGGGGACCGCGAAGCGGTGGTGGGTAGTTCTCTTTCTGTTATTCTTCAGTTTGATAGGCTTGGTGGGAGGTCCTATTCTTGTTTCGAAAAGCAAAATGAGATTCGACTTCGTTACCACACTCTCATCACTTCAGGATTCCGGAATATTTCATCAAGTTTTTTAATAAAAGGCATAACATCGTTGAATGCACCTATTCTGTGGTCGAACATAAGAGTAATGGGTAATACCTTCTTTGTACCCATATCTATTTCTCCCTTTTCATTTCTGAAAACGAAGTCAACGTCCCTTACAACACCCATTGCCATAAGGAAGGTCTGAGGATATAAAAGAGGGGTATAAGTAACGTTGCCGTTAAGTCCCTCGTAAAGCACACCCCAGTTTGTAAGGCACACAGAACCCTCATTGAGTTCATCCATAAAGAGCATTGAGCCGTCCTTGGGTGCAGGATGGAAAAGACCTTTTAACTTCGCTACCTTGTGTTTACCCACATAGCCCGTAACCGTCTGTGCAATAGTCGGTACTACGGCACCGCTAAGCATAAGACCAACGGTTCTCTGGGTAATAACGTCAAACATAACCTTGTCCACGTCGGTATTTTTAAGTCTTTCAAGAAGCTCGTTAATCTGCTCCGCAAGTTCTCTTAGAGTTTTATTCTCAGTTTCCTTAACCTTTACAGGGAAGGTTTCGCCGTTATCAAGTACAACGGGCATAGCCACGTCAATATGCTTTTTCATAATAAGCGTACCGCAGGATGAGGTTGTATTGAATTTAATGTGTGCATTAAGTTTAGGGGCTTCCTTAAGACCCTCAACAAGCACCTTCATCATTATTGTATTAAATGAAATGGGATAACCGCAATCCGCTTTAAACTTTTGAAATTCATCCCAGAATTTAGTTATATCCGCTTCATAATTGTAACCCGCCGTAGGTGCGTTCTGTTGTGCTTTTGTAAGAATATAACCCGAAACTCTGCCCTTAAGATTAAAATGCTCTACCTTATCGCCTTTTTCGGGTCTGCCCAATGCACCGTTAAGAAATTTTTTGATACCCATAAATCCATCCTTTTTTCTTTGTTAGTTTAAATAATATAACATTATTTATGCGCTTATGTCAAATATTAATAAAGCCCCGATTTAAAATCGGGGCATCTGACTTTATTAGTCCTTTTTCTTTTTTTCTGAACCGAGCTTATTGAGTAACGATACCACAAGGATTATGATACCGATTACCATAAAAATACCGACCATACCGGTTATGAACCAAAGAAGGGCTTCTGTAATATTATCCGTTCTGAAGCTGAGCTCTGCAGCCTTTTCCGCCTCAGTCACACCTTCTATAATTTCCGTAGGAACTGTTGTTCCCGCCAGCTTGTTTAAAAGAAAACTAAACATACTCCACACCTCCGTTATTTAGCAAGAAACTCAAGAGCAAACTTCAAAAGCACACCGCCTGCAATAACCGATGCTACCTGACCGGAAACGTTAACGCCCGTTGCGTGCATAAGAAGGAAATTCTGATTATCTGCTTCAAGGCCTAATTTATGAACTACACGTGATGACATCGGGAATGCGGAAATACCCGCTGCACCAATCATGGGGTTGAACTTCTTGCCTTCGGGAAGGAAGATGTTGAGAAGCTTTGCAAAGAGAACACCGCCGGCAGTATCAACAATAAATGCTACAAGACCAAGACCGAGGATAAGTGCTGTTTCTTTTCTGAGGAAGGACTCAGCATTCATATTTCTCGCAACAGTGATACCGAGAAGAATTGTAATAAGGTTTGCAAGAACCTTCTGTGCAGTTTCTGAAAGTGAATCTAGAACGCCGCATTCTCTGATAAGGTTACCGAACATAAGGAAGCCGATGAGAACTGCAGACTGGGGTGCTATAACACCTGCAATAATCGTAACGATTATGGGGAATAAAATTCTTGTTCTCTTGGAAACGGCTTTTCCCTCGTATTTCATACGAATCTTACGTTCTTTTTTGGTAGTAAGAAGCTTGATAACGGGGGGCTGAACAATGGGAACAAGCGCCATATACGAATATGCCGCAACAATGATTGCACCTATATACTGCGAGTCAAGTGCCGTAGCAACGAAAATTGATGTGGGACCGTCTGCCGCACCGATAATGGCAATGGATGCCGCCTCGTTGAGAGGGAAAAAGAAAGATGCAACAAACAATGTAAAGAATATACCGAACTGTGCCGCAGCACCGAAAATCATAAGCTTCGGGTTGGCAAGCACAGGGCCGAAGTCAATCATCGCACCGATACCGATAAACAGTATCAACGGAAACAGCTCGTTGGCAACACCGGCATTATACAAAATCTCAATTGCACCGTGTTCCGAAATAACACCCTCTGTTAAAGCGAGGGGTAAGTTTACGAGAATTGTACCAAAGCCCATAGGAAGCAGGAGCGTCGGCTCCATATCCTTAGCGATTGCAAGATAAATAAGCACACCGCCTATTACCCACATTATAAGCATTGGTAAGGTGTCGGAAAGAAAATTCATTTCTGTAATTGCAGAAAAAATACCAAGAATTTTATCGCCGAATTCTTCCAAAAATCCTAAAATTTGCATTTTTCTCCTTCTTTCTTATGTTTTATCCCTTTTTGTAATCCGAGGTATAGCCCTTGTTGACAAAGCTCCTTGGTTATGATACCATCCTTGAGCGAGGTGAAAAGCTTTGAGTGATAAAGTTCGTTCTCATTCTTCAAAAAACAGAATAAAGTCAATTGTACTTATATCACTTTTTACCGCAATAATTGCAGTTTGTTCCTTTGTTAGTGTGCCGTCCGCCGTACCCTTTACTCTTCAGACCTTGGGTATTTTTACATCCCTTACGGTTTTAGGTGGTAAAAGAGGTACAATCTGCATCGCCCTGTATATTTTTATAGGACTTGTGGGTATACCCGTCTTTTCGGGCTTTGGTGCAGGTTTGGGTCACATAACGGGAGCAACGGGCGGTTTCATGCTCGGTTTTATTATTTGCGGTTTTTGTTATTGGATTATAACAAAAATCCTCGGCAACAAAACCATAACTAAAGCCATAGGTTTACTTGCGGGACTTTTAATGTGCTACTCTTTCGGCACATTATGGTACACCGTTTTTTCCCTCGGAACAATTAACACTGATGTGCTTTTAACCACCCTTAAAGTCTGTGTTTTGCCTTTTATAATCCCCGACTTTTTAAAACTCGGCATTGCACTTATAATCGACAAAAAATTACCACAAACAATTAGATAGTTTATCACAACAAACAATGATAAACAATACGTATTTTCCATATAAATCCCCTCTTTTAAAGAGGGGATTTTTGTTTATTTTACAATACCTTCAAGGAAGTTTACTTCTGTTACGTTAGTTTCACGGTCAATACGGAATGTTTTAATTTCGTGTTTACCGATATCGTACCAGAAGCCATTATCAAAGAGCTTTGACATAATGTAACCCCTTGAACTGTCAATACCCTTGGTTTCGTAAAGTCTTACTATAAGGTCACCGCTACCGTCTTCGCAACGTTTAAGTGCGGTAATAACCACGTTATCAAGGTTTGTATAAAGGAAGCAATCCTTCTGCTCCAATTCACCCTTATGATAACTTTCGGGTACTGCAACAATATTGTTGTTGAAAAGATGTGCTTCTTTAACAATGTCACTGCTTTCAACTTCACCCTCGTGAAGGAAAATACCGTAAGAAAATCTGTTAAGACCCTCGTCGGTGAAGTTAAAGTCTGCCGCAGGTCTGTCGGAAAAGTGGTCTGCGAAAATTACATTTCTGAGAGCGGTAAGTCTTAACTCAGCACCGGGACAGTCGTAACTGTATTTTGAATCACTCATTACTGAAAGACCGGCACGTTTACCGTCTTTATTAACAGTAAGGTCTGCCCAATTAAGAGCGGGTTCTTCCTCACCGTTACAGGGACGTTTAATAAACCCGCAAGGAATTTCATAAGTTGAAATTTCATTTTCACCGCCAACGGGGAAGGCGAATTTAAGCATTGTGAATTTTTCCTGCCACATGGCCTTACAGTCAACACGCAATGTTTTCTGACCCTTAGCAAGAATAAATTCCTGAGTAAGGTATGAATCGCCGAATTTATGTTTTGTGCGGATTACGGAACGAAGAGCACCGCTTTCAACACGCTCAATACTAACAAGTTCCATAAGTCCTTTAACTTCGTGGAATTTAAATACCATATGAGCCCATGTATCGGTGTTTTCGTCATTTATAACAGTGGGAATTGCAAGGAATTTATCACCCGCATATTCAACACCTGACTTTTTATCAACAAGGCTCTTTATGTAACCTGTTTCACTGTCAAGTTCAACTGCCATAAACTCATTTTCCATAAAGAAATTCTGCTCACCGCTTAATTCCTTTTCGGCTTTTGCGTCACCGTCCATTTCCAACCAGTAAGTAGCATAACCGAAAGGCGGAACTTTAGCCATAAACAATGTATCAAGATGATTATCATTTGAACGTGATGAACGGATATTCTGGAAAAGAACCTCGTTGCCGTCACAATCGGTAACCGCTTTTGAGGGATGATATGTTCTTACGGGAAGCTCAACCTCGTAGGAATGGGGGTTGAAAACAACAACGGGTCTGGGGAATCCGCTATCAGCACCTGAATAATGACGTTCTTCGAAAACGGGGTCGCTTACGCCCTCAATCCAAGTGTCAATTTTACGTGAAATTCTGAGAACTGCGTTATTGTAGCTTTCGTTTGCAATATTCATTGCATAGCCTTCGGATTCTTTTACATCCTCGTAGGCTTCCATAATGGAGCAACCGCACATAATATCGTGGAATTGGTTAAAGCAGACTTTCTGCCACGCCTTTTCAAATTCCTTTGTGGAGGGCTTTGACTCTGCCACAATTGATGAAAGAGTATCCCATTTCTCAGCGGCGGCAAGTACATTTTCCGCTTTTCTGTTAAGTGCTTTAATAAGTGAAGTTGCACTGTAACAACCACTTGCGTGATGCTGGAGTTCATCATTCCAAGAGGGTAAATCAAGGAATTCGTTAAGTATATCTTCGAAATATCCGTCGGGAGAAGAGAATTCAAGTTCATTGTAACCTTCTCTTTCGAGGTTTTCTCTGAGATATTCAATGTCGCCCTTTGTGGGTCCGCCGCCGTGGTTACCCACACCGTAGAAGAGCATTAAGCCGTGACCCGCTTTTTCTGCACGGTCATTTGTATCATTAATTCTTCTGTTGAGAGACTCGGCACCGCTTGAGCCGTAGCCATCGGGAATATGGTATGTTAAAACTCGGCTACCGTCGGCACTGTCCCACCAGAAAAGGTTTTCGGGAATTTCGTCATTTTCGTGTTTGCCGGGTCTCTGGAATACGTAAAAATCCATACCGCCCTGACGAAGAAGCTGTGGTAACATAGCATTGTGACCGAAGGAGTCAACATTGTAGCCTGTTTTACAGGTTATACCGAATTTTTCGTAGTAGTAAAGCTGACTGTAAAGAGCCTGACGGGCGTAACTCTCACCTGATGGCATATTGCAGTCGGGTTGTACCCACCAACCGCTTACGGGCACCCATCTGCCCTTTTTAACCATTGTGCGTATTTCTTCAAACATCTGAGGGTCAATTTCCTCAACCCATTTGTAGTGTGCGGCAGACGAGCAAGTAAACACGAAATCGTTATATTCTTTTAATCTGTCAAGTGCACTTCTGAAGGTCTGTAAAACCTCTGCGCAACCCTCCTGCCATCTCCATAACCATATGGGATCAAGGTGGGCGTTACCTATAAGTTTAATTGTTTTATCCATTAGTTATTACCCTCCTCGATAAATCTGAAATATCTGCCAACCCAGTAGGCAAATGTATAGGGATAGCAACTTTCAACACAGAAAACACCGCCACTGTCTTCGTTCTTATATTCAAGGGGGTCTCTGTCATATTTTGCAATAAATCTTTCGTCGTTGGGAAGAAGAGCCGAAGTTGACGGATAACCGCCTTTATATATTCTCTTGGGGTAGTCACGACGCATATCAAGTGAAACGTTTGATGCAAGACGTGAAACGCCGAAACGGTAGAACCAAGTCTTTATACGCTCCGCATCGGGCTTTGCATTGTCGGGGTCACTTAAGAAATAGGGAAAGTCATAACCGGGGTTAAACTCGGGTGCGAGTGAACCTCTCCATGTTCTGTAAGCCGTTCTGAATTTCTCTTTAAGTTCCTCGTCGGGTTCGAGAGTTATAAGACCCCAGAGAGAAAGTACCGCTAACATATGGTCGCCGTACATAATATCCTCACGGAAGTCAATTCCGCCCTGAACGCAAACCTGATTGAAGCGGTCATAATGCTTAACAGTAAGGTCCGCATAGCCTTTTTCAATAAGCTCGTCGTAGGTTTTCTGCCAAAGTCCTTTTTCGCCCGTTATATGCATTGTAACGCGTAAATACATAAGCATCTGACCTGCGTTAAGACAAGCGTCCGCCCAACCCATGGGTGTATTGAAATATTCCAGATTCCACTTTGCCCAGGTAGTATAACCGCCGTGAGCCTCACGCAGAGCAAAGTTATTTTTAATCATATGGGTTGTAGTGTTAATTACGGCAGTTTTTATAAGTTCATCATACTCGGGGTCTTCCCTGCCCAAAAATTCGTGAGCCACAAGAAGGTGCATATAGTGATGGGTAATTTCGTCACTACTTGTGTCACCCTTGTATGTAATATCCGTATCCTCGTAGCCATCGCAGGTATAAAGTTTACGGAGTCTTTCGGGAATGGGTGCATCCGCCTTAACTTCAAAACCGACAACTTTCATATTTCTTGCGTCGGTTGTGTTAAGACAAACTGCGGTAGCACCGTTTTTCTTATAGAATAAACCGTCATCCGGAACGGGTTCATCCTTGGTAAGGTATGTTCTTGCAACAAAGCCGTCGCCCCTACCCGCAATATACATAAGCATAAGAGTTGCTTCACTGGCTCTCATAGCAACGCGTCTTGCCTCAATTGTTTCGTCCGCAAAGTCGCCCAACTCTCTCTTAAGAGTAGCATAACGGAAAATCTCGCCCATTGCGTAAGCGGCTGAGAAACTACCGTCATTATCGGAGTGACCGTAGGGTAATGCAGATTTAAGGTTACCTGCCTCGGAAAGTTTTTTCTGACTTACCATACCGTGACGGTCAACGTAAGTAAGAGTTTCCTCAAGGAGTCTGTATGCCTTATCCTCCATAGACATAAGCACCATATCAATATGGGTAGCACCGTTATCAGTAAGCACCCATACGCCATCCTTATTATCGGAAACGAGTGAACTTACATTATTATCAAGAAGGTCACGTCGTGCCGCAAAATGCATTACAACATCCGTAAGACTTTCTGCGTTAGGATTATAACGGGTTACGCCGCCTTTACCGCCATACCACATAACACCATCAGCGGTTTCGCAAAAACAACAATAATCCTTTTTGCGAAGGGGTAAGGGATATTTAAAATCAGAAAGGTCGGGTTTCTGGGGTTTGACTTCTAAAAGTGATTTCGGCACTTCTATGTCATATTTTTTGAAGTGGCTTATTACCCTTGTTAACTGAGGGTATAATTTTACTGCCTCTGCCATAGAACTACTCCTTTTTCATTACAAAATTTTACATCTTAAATTTTACCAAATACCCGTTAAAAGTTCAATACAAAAACCATAATAAATACATAATATTTTTTCAAAAAATAAAAAATAAAGTTTTTTTAAAATATATATTGGAATATATGAAAGATAGTGTTATAATGCTTGTGGCTTTTATATTAAGCCGCAAGAAAAAATAAAGGTTGAGAAGGTCTTGCAAACCGGCAAGACGCTGCTTCTTCCATCTTTATGTTCTTATAATTTTTCGGAAAAATACGAATGGCTGAGAAGGTTTTGCAAACCGGTAAGACGCTGATTTGGTCAGAAAGGAAAATGACAATGAACACTAACGCTTTTGAAAAACACGAATCCGAAGTCCGCTCATACTGCCGTAATTTCCCCGCAGTATTCACCAAAGCAAAAGACTCCTTTATCTATGCCGAAGACGGCAAAGAATACATTGACTTTTTCTGCGGTGCAGGTGCTCTCAACTACGGACACAATAACGACTATATCAAAAAGCAGATTATCGAATACCTCGAGAGTGACGGTATAATTCACTCCCTTGATATGTTCACATCTGCCAAGAGGGATTTTATTGAATTTTTCTACGATAAAATTCTTGAACCCCGCGGTTTTGATTATAAAATCCAGTTTCCCGGACCCACAGGTACAAACGCGGTAGAAGCCGCACTTAAACTCGCCCGAAAGGTCAAAAAGAGAAATAATATTTTCGCATTTATGGGTGCTTTCCACGGTATGACCTTAGGTTCACTCTCAATGACTACCGACCGTGATTCCCGCGAAGGTGCAGGGGTTGTGCTTACGGACGTAACCCATATCCCCGCCCCCTATATGTTCCCCGATTTCGACGTTTTAAACTATATGCAGACCCTTATTGATGACGACCATTCAGGCGTTTCAAAACCTGCGGCAGTTTTCATCGAACCCGTTCAGGCAGACGGCGGTATCCACGTTTTCAGCAAAGAATTTTTACAGGGTCTTCGTGATTTCTGTACACGTAACGACATTCTTCTCGTTTGTGATGATATTCAGGTAGGCTCCGCAAGAACCGGCTACTACTTCTCATTTGAACGTGCGGGAATTACTCCTGATATTGTTACTCTTTCAAAGTCCATCGGCGGTTACGGTATGCCCTTTGCCCTCGTTCTTTTCAAACCCGAACTTGACGTATGGAAACCCGGCGAACACAACGGTACTTTCCGCGGAAGTCAGCTTTCAATGGTTGCCGCAAAAGCGGGTCTTCAGATTATGCTTGACCAAAGAGTTGAAGAGAAAGTTCAACGTCAGAGTGCAATAATCAAAGAATATCTCGATAAAGTCTCCGAACTTAATAAAGGCTTTGACGTAAGAGGTATCGGCTTTATGTGGGGTGTTGACTGTAACAAGGTTAAACCCGACGTGGTTTCAAAGGCAATAGTAAAAGAATGCTTTGAAAACGGCCTTATTGTTGAACGTGCAGGTAGAAACAACGACGTTGTTAAACTTATGCCCTGCCTTTTAGCAGACGACGAAACCCTCATAAAAGGTCTTGAAATTTTCCTTAATGCAGTTAAGAAAGTAATTGAAACACTTTAAAAAGGAAAAAACAAAATTTCGGGGCACTTCGTGCCGATGATAATTAAGTAAAAGCAATGCAAAGCCTCGCCCTCCTGCTTCAGGAGGAGGGGGGACCATCGCTTGCGATGGTGGGAGGTCCTATCTTCCCATTTTATATATCAAAAAGGGATGGGGCAAGGAACACGACCGCGTCCTGTGGACGGGGCAGGGAGTGTGAGTTGGCGTAGCGGTCAAAATCGTTAGCGACGAGCAGGAGCGACCAACGATTTTGGGCACCTCAAGAGGACTTAACATTACTTTATGCTATAAATAAATGTTTCAAGCGAGCAACAAACTCTTTTCTTTTGGTGGTGGGTAGTTCTCTTTCTCTTTTTTCAATTATATAGAACAGCATTTTAATGATATAGTCTGCAAAACATTTTTATTTAAAACAATTGAATATTCTTTGAAAAAATAGTATCATTTTTGAAGAACTATATTTTTTATTAAAAGCACCGATGATCAAACATTAACCAACGCAGTTTTCGAGGTGAGTATAATGGAATCTTTAAAATTTTATATTAAAGAACATAAACCGTTCATATTGCTTTATGGATTCTGTTTGTTGCTTGGTGTGATTTTGTTTATATGTGATATTTATAAGATTTCAATTGGTGATACTGACAGAACAACGGTTAAATCTTTGTTAACATCAATATCGTTACCTCCAGCTATTATATTGTATGGTTTCTATTGTCGAAAGTTTTTCAGAGTTTGCAAAGATTATAAAACACAACACAAAGAAACTAAAATATTATATCTGAAGCATCAATCATATAGCATTTGTGTAGACAACTTCAACGGAGCTTACAAGTTCTTTTTTTGTTCAGAAAAACCCGAGGGAAAAAAGGCGTGTTATTGGTTATACAGAAAAGATTTGATGTATGATGAATTAACAAATTGCCTCAAATACAAAGTTACTTACTACAAAAAAACCAAGTGTTTATACAGTATAGAGCCTATTTGCGACTATACTGAAAGTACAAAAAGACAGAAAAAAACTCACAAAATTGACAAGAACAATGCAGACAACAAACCATTATCTGCTACATTAACTTCTATTTGGTTTCCGTTTCTACGTAATTCATTAGCCAAACATTCTAATCCCCGAACCGATACTCAAGAAACAATTGTAGAAACTGTAACTGCAATTGGTATTCCTGTTAAAAGACGACTTAAAAATTCTGTTAATCAAGATTTTTTATTAAGAGTACAAAACGAAGACGGAAAGAAAAAAGCATTACTTTTTAATTCAACCGAAATTCTTGGTTTAGGAGATTTAAACCAAAGACCCGGCTATATGGGATACGGTAATTTTATAGGTACTAAATATGAAATAGAATACTATATGCATTCTCATACGGTTAAAACCATGAAAATCATCAATTAGTGAGGTTAGGCAAGCCTAAACCCTACGGTGGCTTATTGTTCTATCCAGGCAAAGAATAACGGTAAGAGGACCTCCCACCATCGCGAGCGATGGTCCCCCCTCCTCCTGAAGCAGGAAGGCGAGGCTTCGCGTTACAACTACTTTATTTATAATCGGCACGAAGTGCCCCGAAACTCCTCACTCCTAATTCCTAATTTGAAAAACAACCGCACTCAGGTGCGGTTGTTTTTATCATTCAAGTTCTATTCTTTCATAAACTATTCCCTCACGCTCGTGTGTGAAGGTTATATGTAAGGTGTTACCGTCGGCAACAATTGCGGGGTAAGAGAATTCGTGATCACCGGTTGTGCTTTCGCATTTGAAAATTTCTTCGAATGTTTCACCGTTATCGGTGGATTCGAGAAGCACAAGGGGTGCTCGGTCGCCCCATTTACCCGTTGTGGGATTCATTACAAGGTACACATTACCATTTTCGTGGCGGTCAAGGTCTATACCGCTATTGGGGTTGAGCATCTCGGTTTCGTAACCCTTGCACCAGGTTTTACCGCCATTTTTACTGTCACTTCTATAAATGTGACCCTCGTCGGTTCTTATGAGCATATGAAGTCCGCCATTGTCGTCCTCCCAGAGGGTAGGCTGAATCATACCTACTTTTTTAAGATTCTTTTTAGGTCTTAAGACGAAGTTTGAATGTTCAAAGGTAAGTCCGTCATCGTAGGAAATATCCACAAAGCATTTCCAGTTTCTTGTTATGGTTTCCTTTGACGCGGGAGCGACTACCACACCGTTTTTAAGGCGGATAGCCTTATTTTTAACGGGTCCTCTTCCGCCGTCAGTATCACCGGGCACAAGCACCCGAGGTTTTGAGAAACTCTTCCCGCCGTCTTTTGAAATACAGTAATATGTAACCCAATTGGGAATGGGTTTGCCGTATTTAAAGTAAAGTATAATTTCTCCGTTTTCTCTTTTAAATAAAACGGGATTCCAATGGGGAAGTGCCTCGCCGTCAACTGCAATACTGTAAGGCTCCGCCCATTTCTCATTATCTCTTATACTCACCCATATTTTAACATCATCATTGCCCTCAGCACTACCGCCAAACCAAGCCGCCATCACCTTACCGTCACCTAAAGGTAACACGGTGGATGCGTGACAGGAATTCGTTACGGTCTTTGGGGGATAAATAAATTCTTTAAGGCTGCTTTTTATTTTCACATTAAATCTCCTTTAAATAATGCGTAATTCGTAATGCTTAATGCGTAATTATCGGGACCTGCGGTCGGCATTTTAAAATCGGCTTGCCCCTTAATTTTGCATTTTGCATTTAATTAATAACCGCTTCCCTTTTCAGACTTAGCAATTGATACAATTCGGCTCGTGCCCAGTCTTTCGGCACCGAGAGAGAGGAATTTTTCTGCGTCGTCGAGGGACTTAATGCCACCCGCGGCTTTCATTTTAATATTTTCGCCTATATTTTCCGAGAAAAGTTTAATATCGTCAAAGGTTGCTCCGCCTGTGGAAAAGCCCGTTGAGGTTTTAATATAATCCGCACCCGCTTGGGTTACGATTTCGCACATTTTAATTTTTTCCTCGTCCGTAAGAAGGCAGGTTTCAATAATTACTTTTAAAATCTTACCGTCACAAGCGGTTTTGATTTCTTTTATTTCATTTATAATTTCATCGTACTTTTTATCCTTAAGCCAACCGATATTGATTACCATATCAATTTCGTCCGCGCCGTTTTTAACTGCATCCGCAGTTTCGAAAACTTTACAAGCGGTTGTGTTGTAACCGTTGGGGAATCCTATTACAGTACAAACTTTAATTTTTCCCTTACAATAATCGGCACAGTCTTTAACAAATGACGGGGGTATACATACACTTGCGGTGTTGAATTTAATTCCGTCATCGCAAATTGCCTTTATCTGCTCCCATGTTGACTCCTGCTTTAAAAGTGTATGGTCAACGTGGGTAAGTATATTTTTTAACTCCATTTATATCGCCTCCGTGGATTATTGTAGCATTTTTATCTAAAAAGGTAAACAGTAATATTAAAATATCATAGTAATTAATAATTGATTTCAAAGATTTCTTGTGGTATGATTTAAAATGTATATTTATGTAATTTAGTAATAAGGTGATTATTATGAAAAATTTACTTGTTATTTTCGGCGGATGCTCAAGCGAATATCCCGTTTCTTTACGCTCTTCCGCTTCCGTTCTCAGAAATATAGACAAATCAAAATACAATGTTATTACCTTGGGTATAACCCGCCAGGGCGGTTGGTATCTTTACACGGGTGATATTGATTCTATTGAAAATGACTCATGGTATCAGGATGACCTTACAACTCCCGCGGTACTCTCCCCCGACAAAAACGACAAGGCTCTTATTGTACTTAACGATATGGGTGCTTACGAAAAAATTAAAATAGATGTTATCTTCCCCGTTCTCCACGGGAAAAACGGCGAAGACGGCACAATTCAGGGTATCTTTGAACTCAGCGGTATTCCCTATGTAGGTTGCGGTCTTTTAGCAAGTGCAATGTGTATGGATAAAGCCGTTACAAACACCCTCGCCGACGAAGCGGGTATCGACGGTGCAAAGTGGGCAGCATTTACCGAAGCTCAATACAAATCGGGTAAAGTTAACCTTAACGCAATTGAAAATAAATTAGGTTATCCCATATTCGTTAAACCCGCAAACGCAGGTTCATCCGTAGGTATCACAAAGGCACATAATCACAGTGAGCTTTTAGTTGCTCTCGACGTAGCCTTCAAAAATGACTACAAAGCAGTTCTTGAAGAAACCCTTGTAGGTCGCGAAATCGAATGTGCGGTTATGGGTAACGAAGACCCCGTTGCATCCTGTATCGGCGAAATTTTACCCACTGCGGAATTTTATGATTTCGACGCAAAATACGTTGATAATTCAACGGGTCTTGCTATCCCTGCGGATTTACCCGTTGAAATAAGCGAAAAAGTTCGTGCCGCTGCAGTGAATGCATACCTTACTATGGGTTGCCGAGGACTTTCACGAGTTGACTTCTTCCTCTGCAATGACGGAAGAATCTGTCTTAATGAAATCAACACTCTACCCGGTTTCACATCTATTTCAATGTTCCCGAAGCTTTTCGGTCAGGTAGGTATTCCTTATTCTGAACTCATTGACAAACTCATTGAATATGCCGAGGAATGTGCAAGATGAGAAAAGTTGAAATAGAGTTCGTAAGCGAACAACAGTACCATGATGACCGTGACAGCAGTAAGCTTAAGGCTTTGGGTACTTTCGAAGTAATTGACGGTAAAAAAGTCATAACCTACACCGAGCCCGACGAAGAAATGGGCAAAAGCGAAACAGTTATTGAAGTTATAAATAATAATTTCATAAAAATGACCCGTAAAGGTATTTACGAAGCGGTTTTTCTTATTGAAGAAGGTAAAACCCATTCCTGTATTTACAAAACACCCTTTGGTGAAATGAATATGGATATCGTTGCAAAGCGTGTTAACGCGACTATACCTGATTGCTCAGGTAAAATTCTTCTTTGTTATAACATCGAAAGTAATAATGAAATAATTGGTGAAAATAATCTGTTAATGAAAATAAATGAAATTTGAAAGGTGTTTATAATGTCTAAATTAGTTAAAACAGCTGAAGAACAAATTATTAATGCCGTAACTGAGGCTATTAATAAAAATATTGCGGACGGCACTTTTATTGAAGCGGATATCCCCGCTTTCAAAACTGAAATTCCCGCAGACAGAAAGAACGGCGACTACTCTGCAAACGGTGCTTTTATGCTTTCAAAAGCTCTCAGAATGCCCCCGAGAAAAATTGCCGAATGCATCCTCGAAAAAATCGACCTTGATGGTACATATTTTGAAAAATGCGAGGTTGCAGGTCCCGGATTTATAAACTTTTTCTTAAAATCCGATTTCTATGCCGACATTCTTCTTGATGTTGACGCCCTCGGCGACAACTACGGCAGAAGTGATTTCGGTAAAGGCAAGAAAATAAACGTTGAATTCGTTTCCGCAAACCCCACCGGTCCTATGCATATGGGTAACGCCCGTGGCGGTGCTTTAGGTGACTGCCTTGCGGCGGTGCTTGACTGGGCGGGTTACACCGTTGAAAGAGAATTCTACGTAAACGACGCAGGTAACCAGATTGATAAATTCGGTCTTTCCCTTTCCGTACGTTATCAACAGATTCTTAAGGGTGAAGATTTCATTGAGCTTCCTGAAGACAGTTACCACGGCGATGATATAAGAGTTCTCGCTCAGAGTTATATTGACGAAAACGGCGATAATCTTCTTGAAGTCAGCGAAGAAGAAAGAAGAAAAGCCCTTGTTGAATTCGGTCTTCCCCGTAATATTGCAAAGATGAAAGCGGCTATGGAAAAATACCGCATTGACTATAACACGTGGTTCTCTGAACTTTCGCTTCACAATGGCGGCGAACTTCTTGAAACAATTGAAATTCTTAAGAATAACGGCTACACCTACGAAAAAGAGGGTGCTTTGTGGTACAAGAATATTGAGGTTATGACCGCAATTCTTAAAAGAGAGGGTAAATCTCAGGAAGATATTGATAAACTCGAACTCAAAGACGATGTTCTTATCCGTCAGAACGGTAACCCCACTTACTTTGCAGCAGATATTGCATACCACAGAAACAAATTGGAAAAACGTGGCTTTGATACAGCTATTGACGTATGGGGTGCGGACCACCACGGTCACGTAGCACGTATGAAAGGTGCTATGGAAGCAGTAGGTATTGACGGTGGCAGACTTGACGTTGTTCTTATGCAACTTGTTAACCTTATGAAGGACGGCAAACCCGTTAAAATGTCAAAAAGAACAGGTAAGGCCATTACCCTCGTTGACCTTCTTGATGAAGTTCCCATTGACGCAGTTCGTTTCCTCTTTAATATGAGAGAAGCAGGTTCAGCAATGGATTTCGACCTTGACCTTGCAGTTGAGCAGTCCACCCAGAACCCTGTTTACTACTGTCAGTATGCACACGCAAGAATCTGCAGTATTTTAAAGAAACTTGAGGTTGAGGGCGTTAAGGCAAGAAAACCCCAAAAGGCAGAGCTTCAGTTACTTACAAGTGATGAAGAAAAAGACCTTATTTCCCACCTCGCTTCACTTACGGGTGTTATTGTTAACGCGGCTAACACCTACGACCCTGCAAAAATCACCCATTACGCAACTGACCTTGCTACAAAATTCCACCGTTTCTATAACGCACAGAGAGTTATGGTTGATGACGAGGCACTTATGCAGTCAAGAAATTTCCTCTGCCTTTGCGTAAAGAATACTATGAAAAACATTCTTTCAATGCTTAAAATCAACGCTCCCGAAAGCATGTAATTAAAATAAAAAAACTCCCGAGAAATCAATCTCGGGAGCATTTTTTATTTGAAAAATATCGGGTTTGTCCAGGCTTTTCTGCCCTCTTTATCAACTACCGTCACGCGGATATAATCGTAATCATCTCTCAAATCCACCTGAGCATTTACGAGGGGTTCACCCTCTGCGGTTATCATCTTAGAAGGGTGCTTGTCGCATTGGAAAATAATCTTTTCACATTCGCTTGTTTCAATGTGTGCTTTACCCTCATCATCCACGTAAAAATCCTTTATTACAGGACCGCAGGAGGAATAAAAAGCACCGTTCTTTAATGCTTCAAGAATATCTTTCGCATTGTTTTCGGCATTAACCATTACCCAACCCTTACAGTGTTGATACATAGCATGCCCGTCATCCGTCGCAACTGCAAAAAGTTTATTGCCCATACCTAAAAGCTCGTCCCAATATGAACCGTTATCCGTATCCATATCGTTCTCGATAGCACAACCGCTGTTCCATATTTCAAAAGCAAAATTGCCTTTTAATCTGTCAAAATATCTTGTGGGAGTTGAACTCCACTGGGGGTGGCAATAAATTGTAAGGTTATTCTTTTGGTGGGCTTCATCAAGATATTTCTGAAACTCCTCTTGATTTTTTGCTGTGCCGCTCGTAAGTTTCTCGTCCTGTGCGTAGCCGTTGGTTTCATCATCAGGACCTATAAAAACCTCGTGAAAAGTCCTGAAACCGTTATCCCTTACAAAAGTATTATCAAACTCCATACCTGGGATTATTGTAATATCCACATCCTCGGCAAAGTTTTTGTAATTATATATTTTATGGTCCGTAAGTGCAAGAAAATCATAACCATTTTCTTTATGAAGTCTTATAACTTCCTCGGGAGTACCGTCACCATCTGAGCGTGTAGTATGGCAATGAAGTCCGCCCTTAAGCATAGTTTTTTGATTTATGAAAGCCTCTTGTCTTTTCATTTTATCCCCTTAATCCTCATTATTTACAGGATTTTTGCGTTCCACTACCCACGCATTGGGAAGATATCTGCCCGTCGGCATCTGTCTTGCGGAAGGTTTGTTTATAACTTCGCCGTCATAAGCAATAACTGATGATGAACCGCCGTCACAAGCCCCTGCGGTAACTGCACCGTACTGTAAAAGCACGTCCGCACAGTCCTCCATAGTTGCACCTAAGGAATAGCCCACCTGTCTGCCGTCGGCTACAAGGAATAATACAACACCGTTTTCGCATTGACCCACAACAGTTCTCGGTTGTAATCCCCAACCTGCAGAATCTTCAACGACCTTTATACCGTCAATTATAAGGGTGGGACGATATTGCATACCGTCGCGGATATTGTATTCAGTCCAATCTTCCATACCACCGACTACAAGGCGGTCATTTTCATCAAAGCCCAACAGAGTGTATTTTGAGTTGTACGTACCCCAGTATTCGCCATCGGAAACGCACTGACCCGTAACAACGCCACCCAGACTTGTTCCGCCCGGGTCATAAAAGCCGGAAGCATTTATGCCAACTATTCCGTTCTCTTTTTCAAGATAATCGCATATAAATTCACCACGTGAATTTTTATAGTCGGTGACCTTCAACGAAACACGGGACGGGTCATCAATAATAACAAGTTTACCAACGAAGGTTTCCTTTTTAACCTCGAGGATAACTATATTTTCCTCTTTATCGTTAACAAAAACAGTATTACCGAATTTATCGGGCTCACCAACCGTAAGGCTTTCCTGACCCAATAAATCCTCGCTCTCGTTTCCGTATATATCCGTAACAAAAATATCCTTTATATCCACCTGACGTGACATTACTTCATCAATTAATCTGTCAGGGAAAAATGATGTGGCAAGCCATTTATGTTGGTCGGTAGTCATAGCGGTTTCAATCCAGATATTACGCCACTTGACTACAAAAGGAATATTGCCGTAAAGCACCGTAACATAACTCGAAACAATTGTAAACACCGCTATGGCAAACAACAGAATCATAACGGACCAAGGTCTTACACCTTTTTTTTGTTTTTTTGCCTTTTGCTCTTCTTTTATAGGTGGAGGTGCCGTTTTTTTATCTTTTGCTTTTTTGGTTTTATCTTTAGATTTGTATTTTCTCACTTCGCTTAAACCGTCTGCCAGATGGTCAAGGTCTATTAATTCTTCTTCGCTTATTTCAACCATAAAAGCACCTCCTTAGTAAATTTATATGATTATAGCATAAATCGACGGTAAATACTATAATTCACCGTCAATTTACAAAAAATTAATTATTATTATCTATATATCTACAAGCCGCAAGAGCCGCAACCGCACCATCTGCAGAAGCAGTTGTAATCTGGCGGATACTCTTCTGACGACAGTCGCCCGCAACAAATACACCCTCGGTTTTTGTTACGCAACTTTCATCCGAATCAAAATACCCGTTATAATCAAGGGCAACAAATTCTGCGAAAGCCGAATTTTTGGGTTCAAGACCGATAGCAACAAAAAGACCGTCAAGGTCAATTTCCTTTTGACCTGAAACTGTATTGAGTACAACACCCGCAAGTTCGTCATCACCTTTAAGTTCTGCTACGGTTGCCTCTAAAATAAACTCTACATTATCTTTCTTTGAAAGAATATCAACCAGCTTCTGTTCACCCGTAAGGAAAGCAAGATTCTGGAAAACATATACTTTTTCGCACAAATCCGAAAGAAGAACTGCCTCCTGTAAAGCCGAGTTACCTCCGCCTACAACACCAACGGTTTTATCTTTGAAGAACGCACCGTCACAAACGGCACAATAGGATACACCGTTACCAACAAATTCATTTTCCTTAGGAAGACCTAACTGACGGTGATGAACACCTACCGCAATAATAACCGCAGATGCTTCGAATTTTTTATTGTCGGCAAAAACAAGTTTTCTGTTGCCCTCGTCAACAATGCCCGTTACCTTTTCCATCTCAACATCCGCACCCATACTGAGTACCTGGTCAAGAAGCTTATCGGCAAATTCGTTACCGCTCATTTCGGGAATACCGGGGTAGTTTTCTATTTTTGGTGAAAATGTAACCTGACCGCCAAAAGTTGACTGTTCAATTACAAGAACACTTTTTGATGCACGTAAAGCGTAAAGTGCCGCCGTAAGCCCCGCAGGACCTGCACCTATAACAATTATATCATACATAAAACTCACTCCTATTGCATAAATGGGTTGTAAAAAAACTTGTTTTTCACAACCCATTTCATTATTAATTAAAGAGATTCAATAAATGCTTTAACTGCAGGAAGATCTGCTATTTTTTCGTAACTGTCACCCTTCTGAATAACGAGTGTGGGAGCCTGTTTGAGTTCAAGAGCAGTTGCAAACTCTCTGTTTTCCTCAACGAAAAGCTTTTCGTAAGCAATTCCCTTCTTCTCAAGAAGCTGTGCAGCTATTTTACATTTAGGACAAGTTTTTGTTGCAAAAAGGATGAATTTTGTATCAGCGTCAACTGTTACTTCCTCTTTGTGGTCGCAACAAGCACAGTGAGCGTGGTCAACAACTCTGTTTTCCTTTGTCAACTGTGAGTTTGCAATATCATAAACACGTCTGTCTTTGAATTCCTGAGCCTTACCGTCATTGAAGTTCTGAACAGGACGATAGTAACCTGTAATACGGCTGTAAACCTCTGTTGTATTTTCACAATCGGGACAGGTATAAACCTCGCCCTTAATATAACCGTGGTTGCTACATACTGAGTATGTGGGTGAAATTGAGTAGTAAGGAAGTCTGTAGTTATCAGCAATCTTTCTTACGATATCTGCAGCAGCTTTCCAATCGGGAAGTTTTTCACCGAGGAATGCGTGGAATACAGTACCCGATGTGTAAAGGGTATGGAGTTCATCCTGTGCATCAAGTGCTTCAAAGATATCTGCGGTGTAACCAACGGGAAGGTGTGAAGAATTGGTGTAGTAAGGTGTACCGTTTTCGTTAGCCTGAATAATTGCAGGATAATGTTTCTTATCGTGCATTGCGAAACGGTATGTTGTAGACTCAGCAGGAGTTGCTTCAAGGTTGTAAAGGTCGCCGTAAAGCTCCTGATAGTCGGAAAGTCTTTCTCTCATATGGTTGAGAACATCTTTTGCAAATTCCTGGGTTTCCTTATGAGTCATATCCTTACGGAGCCATTTTGCATTAAGACCAACTTCGTTCATACCGATAAGACCGATAGTTGAGAAGTGGTTGGAAAATGTACCGAGGTATCTCTTTGTATAGGGATAAAGACCCTCATCAAGAAGTTTTGTAATAATATCTCTCTTAATCTTAAGTGAACGAGCAGAGATATCCATAAGTTTATCAAGACGTTTGTAGAATTCTTCAGCTGTTTCTGAAAGGTAAGCGATTCTGGGAAGGTTGATAGTAACAACACCGATTGATCCTGTGCTTTCACCGCTACCGAAGAAGCCACCGCTCTTTTTACGGAGTTCACGAAGGTCGAGACGAAGTCTGCAGCACATTGAACGAACATCGCTGGGTTCCATATCAGAGTTAACGTAGTTTGAGAAATAGGGAGTACCGTATTTTGCGGTCATTTCGAAGAGAAGCTTGTTGTTCTCTGTTTCGGACCAATCAAAATCCCTTGTTATTGAGTATGTGGGAATGGGATACTGGAAGCCACGACCGTGAGCATCGCCTTCAATCATAATTTCGATAAAGGCCTTGTTAACCATATCCATTTCTTTCTTACAATCGCCGTAAGTGAAATCCATTTCCTTACCGCCAACGATTGCGGGCATATCCTTAAGGTCAGCAGGAACAGTCCAGTCAAGAGTGATGTTTGAGAAAGGAGCCTGAGTACCCCAACGAGAAGGTGTATTTACACCGAAAATGAAGGATTCAAGACATTTCTTAACCTGTTTGTAATCAAGATTGTCAACTCTTACGAAGGGAGCAAGGTATGTGTCGAATGATGAGAATGCCTGAGCACCCGCCCATTCGTTCTGCATAATACCGAGGAAGTTAACCATCTGGTTACAAAGAGTTGCAAGGTGACTTGCAGGAGCGGATGTAATCTTACCGGGAACACCGCCGAGGCCCTCCTGAATAAGCTGTTTTAATGACCAACCTGCACAGTAACCTGTAAGCATTGAAAGGTCATGAATATGAATATCCGCATTACGGTGAGCGTTAGCAATTTCTTCATCGTAAACTTCGGAAAGCCAGTAGTTAGCAGTGATGGCACCTGAGTTTGAAAGAATAAGACCACCAACTGAATAAGTAACAGTTGAGTTCTCTTTTACTCGCCAGTCTGTAACTTTAACATAACTGTCAACAAGTTCCTTATAGTCAAGGATTGTTGATTTCATATTACGGATTTTTTCACGCTGTTTTCTGTAAAGAATGTATGACTTAGCAACATCCGCATAACCTGCCTGAACGAGTACGGATTCAACGCTGTCCTGTACATCTTCAACTGCAACAAGATTGTTGCTGATTTTGGGTTCAAAGTTTGCAGTAACTTTGAGAGCGAGGAAATCGATGATATTGTCGTTGTACTGTTTGTTACAAGCCTCAAAAGCCTGTTTGATTGCTATGGCGATTTTTTCGATATTAAAATCTGCTATTTTGCCGTCACGTTTAATTACCTGATACATAACTTCTCCTTCTTTCATTTTAATATATTTATAGTTTTGCTTAACCTATGTATACCCTTTGGGGCAGACAGACTCCACCCGAAAAGGTGAGCGTACTGATAATAACAGATATATACTCCTTTGTCAAGCCTAAAACACAAGATATTGTGTTTTTCTAAAAAAATATTTTTATCAAAACACAAGATATTGTTTGCTTTTGGTAAAAATATAGTAAACTTGCATATAATACGCCCCTATCTTTTGTATACTTTTTCTTTTTTGGTTGTATTTTAGTGTTTTCCCACCACTATATATTGTGTTTTGCACCACTATATGTTGTGGTACAAAAAAGAACATCCTGTTTATTCAACAAGATGTTCCGTAACATTTACTATATCATCATATATGACTATATCCGCTTTTCTGTCAAATGGAGTTGGTGATTTATTTATGAGTGCAATGGTTTCACCCCTGAAATATCCTATGAAGGATGCGGCAGGATAAACCGCCAGAGAAGTACCGATTATTATAAGTAAATCCGCATTTTTTATAGCTTTTATTGCACCTATAACAGTATCATCATCAAGGCCTTCTTCGTAAAGGACTACGTCGGGTTTTATTGTGCCACCGCATTTTTCACACTTAGGTATACCTATACTTTTATATACATAGTCACCATCGAAAAACTCACCGCAATTCTGACAGAAATTCCTATGTACACTACCGTGAAGTTCATATACCTCGGTACTTCCCGCTTCCGAATGAAGTCCGTCTATATTCTGTGTTACTACACTGACTATTTTACCCTGTTTTTTCAACTGAGCAAAATACAAATGAGCTTTATTGGGCATAGCCTCGGGATACATCATTTTTGATTTATAAAAATCATAAAATAAATCAGTATGTTTTATAAAAAAGCTATGGGATATTATTTCTTCGGGGGAATACCCGCTTTTATCCGTTTCACTGTAAAGTCCCTCGGCAGAACGAAAGTCAGGAATACCCGATGGGCAACTTATACCCGCACCCGTAAACACGCAGATTCGGGAGGCTTTTTCTATTGCCTTCCTCAGTTTTTCAACACTCATATTACATACCTCTTAATTCCGTCTGAGGAATATATTTCTGAGCGATTTTCAACATTTCACGCATATCATTTCTTGATACTCCCCGGCAATTTCCGTCAATAAGATTGCCCGAATCCTCAAAATTCTGAAGAAAATATCGGGGCGTACCCTGTATCCATTGAGCTATTTTTTCAACATCCTCAAAGGTATGAAAATCAGCAGTTACGGTTGTTCTGAACTCATAATCAACGCCACTGTTTTTAAGAAGTTTTATGCTTTCGTTAATCGGCGTTATATCAAAGTCTTTAACGCCTACGGTAACACCGTATTTTTCAGGACTGTTTTTAATATCCATTGCCACGTAATCCGCAAGACCCAACTGAAGTATTCCTTCAAGTTTTTCAGGGAAACTACCGTTGGTATCAAGCTTTACGGCAAAGCCTTTTTCTTTTATTTCATATAAAAATCTTTCAATATCCTTTTGTAACAATGGCTCTCCACCTGTTACGGCAACACCGTCAAGAACTTTTTTACGTCTTTCAAGATGCTCAAATATTTCTTCTTCCGAAAAAAACACATCATCAAGTTCCGTCACGAGTAACGCATTGTGACAGAAAGGACACCTGAAATTACATCCGCCGGTAAACACCGTACACGCAGTCCTACCCGGAAAATCAAGCACCGTAAGTTTTTGGAAACCTTTTATCATCATTTTTATCACCATAAAAATTATATATTCCGAAAATTAACAAGTCAACCATCTTTATGAATTTTACAAAAAACTGTCAAATTCCAAGCGAAACACAATATTTATACAATATATATAATAAACTGTCTGTATTTTGTGTATTTACATTTTGAAATATCTGTGATATAATACAAGCACTAGTAGTGTAAATTAATATTTGGAGGAATTTACTATGAGAACAAAAAAAGCAATTGCTGTTTTGCTTGCAGTAGTTATACTTGCAATTCCTTTTGCAGTAGTTTCATCAGCAGCTTCTGCTCCTGAAATCATCGCACAGCCCATCAAAACAGTATACACCGATTGTGAAAAATTCAACCCTCAGGGTCTCGTTGTTTCATTTGACGGTGAAGAAATCCCCTACACACCCATTGATGCAGATTTTGCATTTGTACCCGGTCTTGACGAATACCTCACAGTAGGCACTAACGCAGACGGCGAAGACGTTCCCACTAACACTATCGAGGTTTATTACAAAAACCAGTATGCAGGTACAGTTACAATAGAAGTTTCCCACGTACTTGGTGAAGTTACATTCCTCAGCGAAGCTGGTCACGGTCAGTACTGCCTCGGTTGTGGTAAAGTTCACAACTACAGCGAACACAATATTCCCGAATACATCCCCAATGATGACGGCGGGTTATTTATCCAGCAGACGGAAACCGGTAAATGTCTTGACTGTCACGGCGAAGTTACTCGTAACATCCCCGGCTCAGAAGGTTTCCAGTTCATCTTTGGTGGCGAAATGACCGATTTTGAATCTGAAATTATCGGTTATTTCTATATGATAGTTGTTTCACTAATCCAGGCTCTTGCGGGCATTCGCTAATCGGAGGTTATTAAGATGAAAAAATTACTTTCAGTTTTACTTGTTGCCGTAATGCTTTTCTCAAGCATCGGTTTGATTTCCGTTGTGGCTGCTGAGCCCACACCTGCTCTTTCCTACACCGTTACCGGTGTATACAATCTCAGCAGTAAAACAACTGCACAGAAAGAGCTCTTCAACCTTAATCTTACTATCGACTCTTCAAAAATCGCTGCTCTTGACGGCGAATCAAAGGATTACACATACCAGGTTGACTCCATCGTTGCCAACGGCATCGACTATATGACTGACGAAGATGCTTTCTTCGATGCATTCCAAGCAGAGGAATATGCAGGTACAGTCCTTGAGGTTACTTTCACCGTTAACTTCGAAAGCGATAAGGTTTTCGGTACACTTGACTACTCAGTTAACGTTATGGGCTTTATGGCTCCCCTTTCCGTCGGTCTCGGTCCTGTTGACGATGCGTTAGCAAACGTTTCACTTCCCATCGACGTTGCTTTCGACGGTAACGTTTGGCAGTTCCCTGCACTTGATGAAATGGAAATTCTCCAAAGACCCACCAAGCAGGATTATAAAGATACTGAAAAATTCGACTTTGAAGATACTGAGGTTGCAGTAAAAACAAAGGTTGCTACAAGCTACGTTGAAGTTCCCGATTCAACTGGTGCTCTCCACAGAGTTTACACTTATGAAGAAGGTTATTCAGGCCTTGTAAAATACGGTCCCGAAACTTCAAATATGTTTACAGCTAACCCTTCAAAGGATGAAAAGCTCAACGTTAACGTATCTGAAGTTGTTGCATACTTCGACGGTGTAGAGCTTGCTAAGCTTCCCGTTAAGGTTGAACACGCTTGGTCAAATGGTTACTCAAGCATTACAACTGACAAATACACAGAAGGCAAACCCGGTTACCACGCAATTGTTTGCGACGGTTGCGGTGAAGCTCATGATGCTCAGCCCCACACTCCCTCACCCGTACTTGACGAAAACGGCAACCCCGTAATGGACGAAGAAGGCAATGAAGTTTGCTGGACATACAACAATGACCAGTCCTTCCTTAACAATGGTACCGAATCTTCAATCTGTGCAGACTGTGGTGCAGTCCTTACAAGAGACACATTCAACACTGCAGACTATAACACAGACCTTGCTAACTACCACTTCATTCGTGTAATCCTTGATTACATCAATGCACTTCTCAGAATCATTAACGGTTCAATTGGTTAATAAAACATTACACTACAAATATTCGTGTTAACGAAACCCCACGGTATAAACCGTGGGGTTCTTTTTGTGCTATAATTCCTTACAAAATTACGGTGTATCCGAGTTTTCGGATACACCGTAATTTTATTCCTCTATTTCAAAAAACTGTTCTGCAGAGGAGGATTCGATTTCCTCAACACCTTTTAGTTTTTTGTTTATAATTTCATTTCGTTTCTGTGCCTCGTCAAGAGATTTACCGGCTTCGTCAATTTTCTTTCTTGCTTTTTCAAGTGTTACACCGAAGGTTTCATACTGTGATTTTGCAACAGAAAGAAGTTTTCTTACCTCGTCGGCCTTCTCATTTATTGCCATAGCCTTAAAGCCCATTGCAAAGGAATTGAGAAGTGCGGTAATCGTGGACGGTCCTGCTATCATAACATTCTGAGCTTGTAATTTTTCTGCAATACCTGTTTTGGATGAAGCAATCTCTGCATAAAGACCTTCAGTTGCAAGGTAGAGCACCGCAAAAGGTGTAGTCTGAGGTACGCAGATATATTTTTTAATATCCTTCGCCTCGGCAAGTACTCTGTCCTCGAGAGCCTTTCGTGCAATCCTCAACGCCTCGGGGTCTGCATTATCCGCCGCATCGCACACTCTGACGTAGTCCTCAAGAGGAAACTTGGAGTCAATAGGAAGATAAACATCTTCGCCGTTTTTATCGCTATTGGGAAAACGAATTGCAAACTCAACTCTCTCCGCATTGTTTTTAGGAGAATAGTTTTTCACATAAAGTCCGGGTATTGTCTGGTCCAGTATTGCTTCAAGCTGAACCTCAGCCCAAGTACCTCGTGCCTTAACATTTGTAAGGACTCTGTTAAGAGAAGTAACGTTAGTCGTAACCCCCTGAGAAAGTTCTTTCATTTCACCCAAGGATTTATAGACGTTTTCCAATTGCTCGGAAACAGTTTTGAAAGACGAATTGAGTCGTGTTGTAAGGGTTGATGTAAGTTTTTCATCAACGGTCACACGCATTTCCTCAAGTTTCTTCTCGTTACTTTCCTGCATTCGTGCAATGGACTCGTTTACTACCCTCGCCTGTTTTTCAGAACTCTGTGCATTCTGTTCCTGAATGGACTTAAGCGATGCACCGATTTTTTCCGTAAGATCGATTCTGCTCTGATAATTTTCTTTGAGCATATCGTTTAATTTATTTTCGATTTTCCCGAGAGCCGCCGTAGTATCATCACGGCTCTCTTTAGAAGAACGAGCCATTTCCTCACGGTTGCGTCGGAATTCTTCGTAAATGGCTGCATCATTCTTATTCTTCTTCAAGGACATAACAAGAACGATACACACAATTGTAAGGGCAACAGTAAGTGCACCAAACAGTATAATCAGTATTTCTGTCATATTATTTCGACTCCCAACCCTTAGAGCATTCCACAGCCTTGTGCCATCCCTTAAGGGCATTTTCGCGGGTGGCATTATCCATAGTAGGAACAAAGATTCTGTCCACTTCGCGAACATACTCGATTTCATCAAAATCCTTCCAGAAGCCTACCGCAAGACCCGCCATATATGCGGCACCGAGAGCGGTAGTTTCAACCAACTTCGGACGATTAACCTTTGATGAGGTAAGGTTAGCCTGAATCTGCATCATAATGTTACTCACGGATGCACCACCGTCAACACGCAATTCGCTCATAATAATATTGCTATCCTTGGACATAGCATCTACAAGGTCAGTAACCTGATAAGCGATACTTTCAAGAACTGCTCTTGCAAAATGGGCACGGTTAACACCGCGGGTAAGACCAACGATACAACCTCTTGCGTACATATCCCAATATGGTGCACCAAGACCTGTAAATGCAGGTACAAGATAAATACCGTTTGTATCCTTTACGCTTTCCGCAAGGAAATCACATTCACTGGGTTCGGCAATAAGTCTTAATTCATCACGGAGCCACTTAATAACTGAACCCGCATTGAAAGCACTACCCTCAAGGTCATATGTGACTTTGCCGTTGATACCCCAAGCAATACCCTCAATAAGATTATTTTTAGAATGAATACGCTTGTCGCCTGTATTCATAAGAAGGAAACAACCCGTACCGTATGTATTTTTAGCCTGACCTGCGTTAAAACAAGCCTGACCGAAAAGAGCCGCCTGTTGGTCACCGATAGCACCTGAAATAGGAATTCCCGCAAGAGATTTAAGTCCAGGTACATCCTCGGAAACATAGCCATAAACCGAGCTACATTCACCCACTTCAGGAAGAATATTCATAGGAATACCCAACTCACTACAAAGTTTTTCATCCCAACAAAGTTTTTCAATGTCAAAAAGCATTGTACGGGCGGCGTTACTGTAATCAGTAATATGAACCTGCTTATTAGTAAGGTTCCATATAAGCCAGGTTTCAACAGTACCAAAGAGAAGTCTGTTTTCTGATGCAAGAGTTCTTGCCTCGGGAACATTATCAAGAATCCACTTGATTTTTGTAGCACTGAAATAAGCATCTATTAAAAGACCTGTACGCTCTTTAACGTATTCCTCAAGACCCTTTGCTTTTAACTCCTCGCAAATAGGTGCAGTTCTGCGGCACTGCCACACAATGGCATTATAAACGGGTTTACCCGTTTCCTTATCCCAAAGAATTGTTGTTTCGCGTTGGTTTGTAATGCCTATTGCGGCAATTTCCTTAGGGTCTATTCCTCCATTAAAAAGTGCCGAGGAAACAGAACGCAACTGGGAATCAAGAATTTCATAAGGGTTATGCTCAACCCAACCTGAATCAGGATATATCTGTTCAAATTCATACTGTCCTTTGGCAACAATTTCACCCTTTTTATTAAAGACAATAGTTCTTGATGATGTAGTACCCTGATCGAGAGCAAGAATATATTTTTTCATAACCTGACACTCCTTTTACCACTGGAAATCGTCGTAAGTTACCGTAACCTTTGTAGTATATCTGAGACCCGTAAGCTCTGCGGAAAGAATTGAGCTTACGCCAAAGGTTGACTCGGCAAGGAATAAATCCGTTTCATATGTGGTTGTGTATGAAACAACATTACCCGCCGTATCAAAAACAAGGGTAAGTACCGCATTTTTAATGTTCTTGGTTTTGGCATCCTCGGGGGTATTGCTATCAAAAACATTTATAAGAACATTATCCGTATCCTCTTGAATAAGGTCCGTATTAAACACCTTAGAATAAGCGGTCTGACTAAGGTTATCAATTTCAGCATCGGGAAGAGCTACCTGTATTGTAAAATACCCTTCCACATCACTTGAAACTTTTATACCGCAAACATCATCCGCGGTAAGCTTTGAAACGTAATCCTCACTTTCAACGGACATTGCGTTGTAAGAATTATCACCTTTAACTATAATCTGTGCTTCCTCAGGCTCGGACTCGGACACAATCATATCCCTTATCATCTGAGCGACACTTTCGGCGGAGTTGCCGAAATTTATACCTACGAGACTTACTTCTTTAATAGTAAAGTTACTGATATTGGAAGATTCGCTACGGGTAAAGCCGGGAAAATCAGTTTTTACTCTGTTAAGACAAACATTAAATACCGCCATAGCTGATTCGGGAGAATCAATTATAATTCCGTCGGTACAACCTTCGAATCCATAGAAAGCACCCGTGGGTTGTAATGATACAAGTCCCGATACACCACGAAGAACCTGACGGGCATCAAAAAGAGTAATATAACCGTCATTATTTACGTCGGCACGTTCAAAGGCTTCCGGGTCGGTAATTTCTTTTATACCTGACGCCGCAAGTAGCACGGCTCTTGCATCAACTGTATCAACAATATCATTGCCGTCAATATCACCGTAAGTTATAGTGGTATCAACCATAGCCGAAGCGGACATTGAAGCAGACATCAATGTAATTAACATTACCGTTACGGTAATAATGGAGATAATTTTATTCTTCATAATTTCCTCCTTTTATGGCTTTATAAATATCCTTTACTGAATCAAGAATGTAATCGGGCTTAACGTCGGACTTTTTGTAATCTTCCATAGTGGTTTCACCTGAAAGAACAAGAATTGAAGTAACACCTGCATTTATACCTGTTTTAACATCGGTATAAATTCTGTCACCCACCATTGCTATATTCTCATAAGGTACACCCTCAGTTTTAGCAATGATATCTATCATTGTTCTGTCGGGTTTACCTAAGAAACGGGGTCTTCTTTTTACCGCCTGTTCAAACATATCTGCAAAGCTACCGCAGTCAGGAAGGTATCTTCCACCCTCTATGGGGCAAACCATATCAATATTAGTTGCGTAATAGTCGGCACCCGCATCAAGTAAATCGCACACAATACGGATTTTTTTATAGTCAAGCTCCGTATCGTAACCAAGAAGTACTGTATCGGCGTCTTCTCCTGTTTCGCTTATATCAACATCGTAATTCCTGAGTTCTTTTTTCAAGGACTCGGTACCGCAGACAAATACTTTACTTCCCTTTTTATTTTCTTCAAGGAACATTCCTGCCGCCATACCCGATGTAAAAACATTTTCACTTTCACAGGGGAAACCCAAAGAACTCATTTTTTTAACATAATCACTTGCACTTTTTGATGAGTTATTTGTAAGAAAAATATGTTTCTTACCCTGTGCTTTTAGTGTTTCAAGGAACTCCTTTGCACCGTCAATGGGGTCATAACCCAGATTAACCGTTCCGTCCATATCAAGTAAAAACAATGTTATATCTTTTAAATCTGCCATAATTTTTACCTTCCGTAAAGTCTGTTTAATTCTCTGTATTTTGAAGTATTTATGCCATCAACCTGGGCTTTGGTAATTCTGAAAAGCCAGTTACCCTCTGCCCTGCCGGGTATATTAAGACGGGTATCATTACCATAACCCAATAAATCCTGAATGGGGAATATTGTAAGCCCCGCGTTACTTGCCATAATTGTACGTATAATTGCGTCGCATCCCTTTTCATTCCAGGTGTCGGGGTCACAAACGCAGTACCTCATAACATCACTTTTAATATCCGCGGGTGTTTCCCACAAATATCCCAACAAAGTATTGTTGTCGTGAGTACCTGAGTAAGCAATTGAATTATTTATGTAATTATGGGGTTTGTGAGGTGTTTCGCCACCGAGGAAACCAAACTGGAAAACCCTCATACCGGGGAAACCGCTTTCCTCCACAAGTTCAATAACCTCTTTGGTTATATCTCCCAAATCCTCAGCGATTATGAGTTTATCACCCGAAACTGCCTTTAAAGCATTTATAAGTTTCATACCGGGGCCTTTTATCCATCTACCCTCTTTTGCAGTTTTTGCCCCGCCGGTAACTGCCCAGAAACTTTCAAATGCCCTGAAATGGTCAATACGCACACCGTCAAACAGATTAAGTGCAAAGGACATTCTGTCCTGCCACCACTTGAAACCGTCTTTTTCCATTTCATCCCATTTATAAAGGGGATTACCCCAAAGTTGCCCATCCTCGGCAAAATAATCGGGCGGTACTCCCGCAACATCGGTCAGTTTATTATTATCATCCATCATAAATAGATTTTTGTTGTAATAAACATCGGATGAATCAAAAGAAACATAAATAGGAATATCACCGATAATTTTAACGCCGTTATTGTTGGCGTATTCTTTTATCTGAGCCCATTGAGTGAAAAACTCGTACTGAATAAATCTCCAACCGAATTCAACTTCAGGTGAAAAGTCGGTTTCAGTCCACTCCGTCCACTCACGATTATTGTTGGCGTCCTTAAGTGCCATAAAACTGCAAAAATCTTTGAGATAAGGCTCATTTTCAATAAATTCATTTATTTTTAATTTAAGGCTTTCGCTTACCCTACCGGAAGCGGTTATAAGAAGATTCACTCTATCCTTACTCAATCTGTCAAATTCACAAGAATAGGGAGTATTCTGACGAGCCTCATTTAATTCATTTCCGGTAATAAGACCATCATCAAAAAGTTTTTTCAGGTCAATGAAATAAGGGTTACCCCCAAAGGTCGAATATGATTTATACGGTGAATTACACTCATCCACAAGACCGAAAGGTAATACCTGCCAGTATGAGAATCCCGAAGATTTCAAGAAATCTACAAACTCCCTTGCACCCACTCCAAATGAGCCACAGGAATAGTCGCCCCAAAGGGAGGATATGTGCATTAAAACACCGCTTTTTCGTTCCATCAGGTTACACCTCTCGAAGATACTTATACATATTATAGTATATCACAATATCCAAGATTTTGTAAATAGACAAAGAGCCGAAACCATTAGTCCTTTTATGTAAAATTAATACAAAAAAGGGGCTGTAAAAAAAGCGCAGACCGTATAAAACCATATATAGCAAGGGGTTCTATAGGTTAATTAAGCCTATAGAACCCTTTAAAAACATGAAAATCATAAAATTAACGAAAATAAATGTTTTATACTACGAACAAACTTCGCCACTCGACGTACCTTTGTACGCCTTCGGGCAAGCAAAACCAGGCTTCAGCCTTGGTTTTACTCAGTTTGTCCGTTCTGCATCTTTTTTCCCTATCCCCCAAAAGGAGCCGTAAAAAAACTTGTGTTTTTTTACAGCTCCTTTTACGTGAAATTTAATTCTGTTTTTTACCCTCGGGAGTATCACGATAATACTGAGTATGGGTTACGGGATGGGGATTGTTATCCCATATCTCTTTAGCAACGGGAGCCCAGGATTTACTGAAATCATCACATTTCGCACAAAGCTCGTCAACAGTTTCTTTAGAAACAAAGTCCGTACTTTTAGCCCCCGTAGACTTAATTATACCCCTTAAAATATCGGGGTTTTCAAGCATCGGGCAAGGCATAAGATGGTTATCGTTAAAGGGTTGTCCCTTTCTGTAAGCCATAAACAACGGGTTATTAAGAGCCTCAAAAAGAGTGTGCGTTCTGATATTTGAATCGGAATAGTGTACAAACACGCAAGGTTCCATATCGCCGTTGGAATTAATGTGGAAATAGTTTCTGCCACCGGCTATACAACCGCCAACATATTCGCCGTCATCCTGGAAGTCCATAACGAAAAGCGGTTTACCTGTCTTGGAATTACGAACCTTTTTCATCCAGAAATACATATATTTTCGTTGTGATGGTGTTGGTATAAGTTCTTTATCCGCATTCTTACCCAAGGGCATATAGTTGAAGTAGAAAGCATATTTTACACCCGCATCAACCATTTTATCAAGGAATTCGTCCGAGGTAACCTGGGTAATATTCTTTGAAGTGTAACAAACGGAAATACCAAAAAGAAGTTTCTCCTTTTTAAGTAACTCCATAGCCTCAACAGTAGTTTTATATGCACCGTCACCACGGCGGAAATCGTTACTTTCCTCGTCACCCTCTATGGATAAAGCCAAAGTAATGTTACCGCACTTTTTAATATCATCACAGAGTTTTTTATCAATAAGTGTGGCGTTAGTATAAATAAGGAATACGCACTCAGGATTTTCGGAAGCGAGGGTTATAATATCGTCTTTACGAATAAGGGGTTCGCCACCTGTAAGCATATAAAAATGAGTACCGAGTTCCTTACCCTGTTTTACGATGCTACGCATTTCATCAAGGGAAAGTTGCATACTGTGACCGTATTCTGCCGCCCAACAACCCCTACACTTAAGGTTACAAGCACTCGTAGGATCAAAAAGAATTGTGAAAGGGATATTGCAATTATATTTATCTCGTTTAGCACGGACGGTTTTTGTACCGTAATATCCCGCGTGAACGCCCATTGAAAGAACGAGGGATTTTGCCAAATCACGGTCAATGTCAGTTAAAATGTTTTTAAACATTTTCATATAGACATTGTCTTTATCGGAAACCGCTTCTTTCATTTTGACAAAATTCTTATGAGGAAAAAACTTAAAAGTCTTTTCTGCAATATTAAGAATTTTCAAAAGATTCTTTTCAGGTGCTTTGTCAATATATTTGAGTATACGACTAAGTGCTTTATCAGCCGCAAAATGCACCAACGCGTGTTCCATTGCAATCCCTCCTTTCAACAAATATCAACGTACCTTGTATAATAACACAAACTAAAAATTTTGTAAATATTATAAATATGTCTTTTCTATTAATTATTGTTAATTTTGAATTTTTTATTCATTGATAATAGCTTTCTTGACACAAGATATCTTTATAATTATAATAATATCATATTATCTAATAAGGAGTGCTTTTATGAAAAAGGCAAAGGCTCTCGCAGAGGGCAAACTTTCAGGTCGTACATGGTTCAATCTATGCCTGTTCGGCTTAATCGGTCAGGTTGCTTGGAACCTTGAAAATATGTATTTCAATACATTTATGTACGAAACCGTTTATGAAAAGGGCGAGGTAATAAGCGCTACTCTCCCCTATATGTCCGCAATTAAATGGATGGTTGGTTTAAGCGCTGTTACCGCCGTTGTAGCTACCTTTATTATGGGTAACCTTTCGGACAAAATGAACAAGCGAAAGGTTTTCATTTCCGCAGGATATCTCTTATGGGGTGTTGTTACAATTGCATTCGGCTTTATTACCAAGGAAAATATCGGTAATCTTTTCAACATTACCGACGCCGCAAAAATTGTTTTTGTAACCTCAGTTTCCATAATTATTATGGACTGTATAATGACCCTTATCGGTTCAACAAGTAACGACTCGGCATTCAACGCCTGGGTTACTGACGTTACCACCACAAAAAACCGTGCAACTGCCGAAAGTGTACTTGCTATACTTCCCATTGTTGCTATGCTCGTTGTTATGATTTCCGCAGGTATGATAACCTCATTCGGCGGTGGTGACCTTGCAAAGGGCTACACAATTTACTTTATCGCTTTAGGTGCTTGTGTTTGTCTTTGCGGTGTTATCGGTCTTATCTCACTTAAGGATTCAAAGGACGGCACAAGAAAGGCTAATGCAAACTACTGGAAAGACCTTTTCTATGGCTTCCGTCCCTCAGTTGTTAAAGAAAACTACAAGCTTTATATTGCTTTGGCTGCAGTTTGTATTTACTCCGTTGCAGTTCAGATTTTCTTCCCCTATCTTCTTATTTACCTTGACCACGCCTTTGGCATTCAGGTTACAGACCTTCTCGGAATGTTAACAGGTCCCGTTATTGCCGTTGCAGTTATAGTTGTTATTGTCGCAGTTGCAGGTATTATCGGCTTTGGTAAAATCACCGATAAATTGGGCAAAAAGAATTCAATCATCATCGCCAACGCTCTTTTCGTAATCGGTCTTATTGCAGTTGGCTTCACACACGACAAAAAATACCTTCTCCTCGGCGCTCTTCCCTTACTTGTGGGCTATGGTCTTATGGGTATTCTTCTTAACTCAACCGTACGTGACTATACTCCCGAGGACAAAACAGGTCTTTTCCAGGGAATCAGAATGATATTCTTCGTTCTTATCCCCATGCTTGTTGGTCCCGCCATCGGTGACGGAGTTTGTAAAATCGTTTCAGGTGCAACGTTCGTTGAAAACGGCATTGAGAAATATGAGCCCTGTGCCGAAATGTTCCTTGCCGCAGGTATTGTTGCACTTATTTCATTCATCCCCATTCTCGTTCTCAGAAAAAAAGGAATCGACAAAAAAGAGGATTAATGTATGAAAACAATTTTACTCTCATCCCTTAATAAAGTTTTCAAAGATAAAGAGCCTAACGCAACTGAATTCACATCCTTTTCATCTCTTAAAAATGAAAACTTTTCATTTCAGTTAGCGATTTTACCCGAAGACGAAAATCAAACTGTATTAAATATTAAGTTTTCCTCACCCATAGCGGAGGATATCACGGTTTATGAAGTGAAAAATATCCCCGGAGCTACAACTAAATATGAGAATTTGGATAATTTCCATTATTCACAAGATATAAAAGAATTCCCCGATTTACTTATGCCCGTTGACGGTGCAGTTTCACTCAACAACGGTGAATGGACATCCCTTTGGTTTGAGTACAAGCCCTCAAAGGCGGTTACAGGTAAGCAAAAAATCAACATCACCCTTAACGCAGGTGGTGTTGCCGAAGAAAAAGAATTTGAACTCGATATTATTGACGCTGAACTACCCGAACAGGAAATACTTTTTACAAACTGGTTCCACAACGACTGTCTTTGCACATATTACAATGTTGAACCTTTCTCTGACGAATATTGGAAAATAGTTGAGCGTTTCATTAAAAACGCAAGGGAACGTGGGGTTAATATGCTTTTAACTCCCGTGTTCACACCCCCCTTAGATACTGAGGTCGGCGGTGAAAGACCAACATTCCAGCTTGTAGGGGTAAAAAAACAGGGAGATAATTACTTCTTTGATTTCACAAATTTCAGAAAGTATGTGGACATTTCTCTCAGAAACGGTATAGCTGCTTTTGAAATATCCCATTTCTTTACACAATGGGGTGCAGAACACGCACCAAAAATTGTTGCTGAGGTTGACGGCGAAGAAAAACGCATTTTTGGTTGGGAAACTGAGGCAAGTGGCGAAGAATATACTCATTTTCTTGCTCAATTCTCGGTTGCTTTACGCACAGAGACCGAAAACTTAGGGATAAAAGACCGTTGTTGGGTTCACGTTTCCGACGAGCCCAATGAAAAACAAATCGAACAATATACAAAGGCTGCGGATATTGTAAAAAAATATTTCAGCGATTTCAATTCACTTGATGCTCTTTCGGATATTCGTTATTACACAAACGGGCTCATCAAAACTCCCGTTTGTGGTGAAGACGAGGCGGATATTTTCAAAGCGGAGGTTAAGAATTTCTGGACGTATTATTGTTGTACACACGTTCACAATTACCTTCCCAACAGAATGTTCGCTCAGCCCTCCGTCAGAAACAGAATCATCGGTGTACTTCTTTATAAATATGATGCCAAGGGCTTTTTGCAATGGGGTCATAATTTCTGGTACACCCAGTATTCAAAACAAGCCATTGACCCGTACAAGGTTACTGACGCGGGTGGTAGTTTCCCCTCGGGCGACTCCTTTGTAGTATATCCCGGTAAGGACGGTACTCCCCTTAACTCCTTAAGACATCTTGTTTTTGCGGATGCTTTTCAGGATTTAAGAGCCCTTAAACTTCTTGAAAGTCGCACTTCAAGAGAATATGTCCTGAGTCTTTTGGAGAGGGATTTGGATATTCCCCTTACATTCAGAACCTATCCCCACGAACAAAGTTGGCTTCTTAATTTAAGAAAAAGAATCAACGAAGAAATATCTAAATAAAAAACAATCCCGAGATTACATCAAAAAGTAATCTCGGGTTTATCTTTGAATGAAAATATGTTGATTTTGTAAAAAGATTATAGTACAATTACATTCGGCAGTCGGATGGTAATAATACCCAGCGGTTACTCCTTCCTGTTTTCGGAAAGGAGTTTTTTCTCGACACTCCTTTCTACATATCGGTATCTCCGAAGGAAGGAGTCGGTGCCTATGTTTTTCAAAAACTCTTTTGGCATCTCGTTTTTCACTTGAAGCATCAATTGTTTCAGGCAATGTTCTTTTTAACGGACCTTGCAGAAATCAATTCGTTTTTCATAGTGGTTTTATTGAATTTTATTCAATAAAAGAGAAAACTAACCGCTCCTTGCACTTGCGGTTAGTTTTCTAATCACACTTACGAAGGAGTAATCGGTTAATTACTATCCTTCTGTCGTCTGTATTCTAACATACTCAAATTTAATTGTCAATATTACAATGCGATATTTGATTCTCAGGCTCTCCAAAAGGAGAGTTTTGTTTTTTATCTATTCCCTTTAGCTCTGTTATGGACTTTACATAACATCTGACAATTATGTATCTCCGTAGCACCACCCTTGCTCCATGCGGTTACGTGGTCGGCATCCATTTCGGTGATTTTCCAAACGCGGTTTTTATTGTTATCGTTACCCATAGCACACAGAGGACAGTTTGAGATGTTTTTGCTCTTTGCTACGTTAGTTTGCCTTGTGTAAACCGTCTTTTTAGTCGGCTCGTCAAATATTCGTATATTTAAGAGCTTGTTATCGGTACAACCACCGAGAATATACTCATAAATGCCCTTTTTGTCCTTAACGTAAAAATCGGCGTATAATTCGTGCAGTTTATCTGAAACCTCGTCGGGTACATAGGCTTTATGGTGATAACTCTCGTAAAACTCACCCCACGCCAGACCTTTCATTTCGCTTTCAATGTCAATAAAAACACTTGAAACCCAATCTATAACACTTGTAAAATATGTCTTTAACTCGGTGATGTTATCGTCATAACGATGCCGGCTCATATATTCATCAACGCGCCCCTTGCTCACCCATTCAAGTGCAATCCTCAAATAATCCTGACGGATAACGTTACCCGAAACATAGGTGCTCCACTTTTGGATATTGGCGTTTTGACTGTTTGAAAATTCTTCTTTTGCCTTTGTTACAAAGGGTCCTGAATGAATTGCGTTCGATAACTCTTGCTCGTTAAGAGGCACACCTGCGATGTTTATGGTCTTAAACCATTCTTTTATCTCACTTTCCGTTCCCTCGCAAATATATATTGTCAGTTTCGTTTGCATTATCTTATCTTGAAGGTCGGTGGCAAGACCCGAAAAATATCGCGGTATACCGTTTGAGTCCTTAATTGCAAACTTGCCTGTAACGTAACGCCCGAAGCTCGTTATCCGCTGTTGACCGTCAAGAACCTCATACTTGTCCTCGGCAACTTTCGTGAAATAAATAAGCCCCAAAGGGTAACCTTTCAAAATTGAGTCGATAACCGCAACGTCGCGTTTACCATCAGCGTAAATATAATTACGCTGATACTCGGGTTGTATTGTCAATTTGCCCGAAAGTCCGAAAAGGCCTTTACCCTCATACTCGTTATACACAAAACCTTTGCAGATATCGGCGACGCTTATGTCAGTTTTTAGTGTGGTAATCATTTTTGTACCCTCTTTCGTATGAAAATTCTTTTATTTGCCCTCTCACCGTTGACAAGAGGTTGCGAAACACCGCTACTTTCAATCCATAGATCACCTGAAAAACCTTTGCCCTCACTTTCGGTCGCTCCTAAAATTTCAAATTGTTCAGGACAATATTTCGGCAAAAAAGAAATTGGAACACCCATTACTCCGTCATAATCGCAGGGTATGGCATCTGTAAATGGAATTTCAAGCGCTTTATAATTATCATATTGGGGGTAACCCTGTTCTTTAACCTCTTTGTGTTTGCTGAATTTAAGATTATCAGCCATTGTCATTAGACTTAATGGTTGGTGTCGTCTGCCGTGATCAATATTGGTAAACCAACCTGTCCCTGCAACAGATATATATTTTTTTCCGTCCTCGCCGTATTCGGTTTCGGTGCCTGTCATTGGATAGTTGTCAGGTACGCCAAAGGTCATATTTTTTCCGTTGATACGCTGATTAAAACGGTTGCCGAGCCAAACCTTATTTTCTTTTATCAACGGAAACACCTCTTTATATGTAACTGCATTTTGATTACCAATTATCAAAAAACTCTTGTCAGCCTCAACTATCCAAGCGACGAACTCACGGAACAGAGAAAACGGCGGATTTGTGATTATAATATCAGCCTCGTCACGCAGTTCTTTAACCTCATCGCTTCTGAAATCACCGTCACCTTCCAAATATTGCCATTCAAGGTCATCAATGTCTATCACACCCGAGTCGTTGTTATCCCTTGTCAGCGTAAAAATCTTGCCGTGTGTTTTTGTCTTGTCTATGTTAAACTGAGGAGCTTCTTCCTCAAATAAGGAAAGCTGATATTCCCCCTTGTAATTTTTGCTTTCGTAAGCAAAACTTGTGCTTATAAGCTTCTTTAAACCAAAGTTTTCAAAATTCTGTGCAAAAAATCTTGTGAAATTCGACCACTCGGGGTCGTCACAAGGCAGAAGCACGGTTTTACCCCTGAACACGTCGGGGTTATATTCAAGATATGCATTCACTTCACGCTGTATATCTTCGTACTGAGTGTAAAACTCGTCATTTTTCGCATTTTTTGCTTCGGAAAGTTTTGTGTTAGCCATATACATCACCCACAAATAAAAAAGTGCGACAACCGAAGTCATCGCACCGAAAAGCACAAACCCCCGATTGTCGCCAAACAAAACCAAAGCAAACGCAGGACCAAGCCATACAAATTATCTTTGTGGGAATTTATGTTTTTACCAATTCCGTATTGATAATTTGCACAGCAAAAATAAAGTTATACACTTTCCCGAAAAAGAAAAATGCTAACCTACGCTTACTTATTTAGTTTTGTTTGGCTTTTTTATTCTAACACAACAGGGTTGATTTATCAATAATAAAAAAGAAACCTGATAATGTATATAACATAACAGAATACATACATTATCAAATTTCGATTTTTTAATACGAAAAAATATTCAATTTATGCAGCGCTCGGGTTGATGCAAGATAAAGATATTTTTTATTATCTTCATTTGTAAAAACGCCGTCTTTATCGGCAATAATTACGCTGTCAAACTCAAGACCCTTTGTAAGTGCCAAGGGCATTACCACGGGAGCATTACCCATTTCACAGGATTTATTGTCGCAAAGTCTTATTGAGGGAATCTCTTTTTTGAGAAGTTTATAAACTTCACGGGCATTATCGGCAGTTCTTGTAATAATAGCCGTAGTTTTACTATTCTCACAAACCTTTAATGCAAAATCTACAAGTTCATTTTCCGAACCATTGATAATGTTCACTTCTTCCCCGTCACGTTCAAAAATTTCATAACGTGCATTTTCGGGTAAAAGATTAAGTGCAAAGGAGTTTATCTGCTTAGTTGAACGGTAACTTTTATTAAGATTCAGGGTTTTTGCACCATAAATAGATGCAAGTTTTTCGGAATCACAGGTGTTAAGGTCGGGTATAATTGCCTGATTAGTATCCGCAAGAAGTGTCACCTTTGCACGGGGGAACATTTTTTGAATTATACGGTGTTGAATTACGGATAAATCCTGAGCCTCGTCGATGAGAATATGCTTAACACCGGGAATCACCGCACAAGTACCCAACACTGTTTTTAAATAAACAATGCCGAGTGCATCCTCGAATTCAACAAAACCTTTTCTGAGAGAATCGAGTGAATTAAGAAGTTGGGGGTTACCCTTTTGTTTTGCGTATTCCGAAACAAGTCGGCAATAAACATTAACGGGGTCGGTAACCGTTGCGTTTTTAATCATTTCAACGGCACTTGATTTGACCTCTCGACGGTTCTTTTTAAGAAGTTTAGCGGTATCCTCATCAATTGAGGTTTCCTCGTCAATAATAGCGTACAATTCATCACGATTCTTAATGAAATACTCATCAATTACACCCCGTACATAGGACGCAAGACGTTCACCCCTTGATTTCTGAGTGTTTTCGCTATCGAAACGGTATCTTTCAAGAAGTTGCTCTTTTGAGAAAATAACACGGTTATAAATTTTTATATCCCTGAATTCGGGTTCTACCGTATCCGCAGAACTTTCAAGGAAACTAATAAAATCTTCACCCATTTTCAAACGAGCACATTCAAGTCGGCTTGTGTCACCATTTATAACTGCATCCGCGAGAGAATAATAGTCCCCTGTATTAACCGTAGGAATTTCCGCCGCAAACACAGAATAAAATGATGCGTAATTTATGGGCATTTCACCAAGTTCGGGTATAATGTCCGCAACGTAACTTGAAAAAATATCGTTATTGGAAAACATTATAATTTCAGCGGAGGAAAGTTCGGTACGGTTTCTGTAAAGAAGATACGCGAGTCTGTGGAAACCTACGGAGGTTTTACCACTTCCCGCAGGACCCGTAACTAAAAGATTCTCACCGTCGGAGTAACGTATTACTTTGTTTTGTTCGCGTTGAATACTGTTTACAATAACCTTAAGATGCTCACCCGACGAACTCGACAACACATCGCAAAGAATATCATCGTCGATTTTAATATCACTATCAACATAATAGAGAAGTTTGCCATCGCCGAATTTAAACTGACGTTTTAAAAGCAAATCGCAATCCATTCTACCCCTGGGTGCATCAAAAAAGGCTCTACCCTCAAAATCATCATAAAAAAGGGCGGATATGGGTGCACGCCAGTCACACACAAACATTTCAAATGTATCGGGGTCCTGTAAAGTACGAAGACCAATATATACTTCCTTTTCCTTTCCCGTTAAAACGGGCTTGAAAACCACCTTAGCAAAATACGGTGAATTACGCAATTTTTTGAAAAAGTCGATATCATAAGCTGCTTCCTGAGCGTAAATCATCTTTTTCTCCATATCGTAATGTATCTCGGTAAGTTCCATTTTGGAATACATACCGCCGTTAGGATTATCACGATTAAAGTCCTCGCCCTGTTCCTTGATACTTGCACGGTATTCTTTAATAAGCTCACCCAGACGGATTATCTCACTATCTAAAAAATCACGTACTTCAAAAAACTTTCGTTCTTCGAGAGGCATATCCTTTGCGAACAAGCAACTTCCCCCTTTTATCATAGTAAATTGAATTTTACTACAATGTTAAGTTATATGCAAGTCTTGTTTTATTAATAAATATGTGGTATAATCAGTATATAGAGAAAAGGCATCTGTAACTCGGACGGTTACAGATGCCTTTGCATTTTTAATCAGTAATATCTTATTAATGCTACAACCTTACCGAGAATCACAACCTCATTGGTAATAATGGGTTCAAACTCGTCATTTTCGGGTTGAAGTCTGAAATGACCGTTCTCTTTGTAAAAACGTTTAACAGTTGCTTCATCCTCAAGCATAGCAACAACAATTTCGCCGTTAGCGGCATAGGGTGTCTTTTCCGCAATAACAATATCACCGTTAAGAATACCCGCCCATAACATACTTTCGCCACGGACTTTAAGAGCAAACAACGGTTTATCGCGGGAAACCCTACCGGTATAAGGAATATAACCCTCAATCTGCTCAACCGCAAGAATGGGCATACCCGCAGTAACCGTACCGAGCAAGGGTACGTGAGTAATATTCTCCGCCTGACCTAAAATACGTATTGACCTTTTAAGTAAGGGGTCACGCATAATGTAACCCGCTTTTTCAAGAGAGTCAAGGTTAGCCTGAACCGAGGATGTAGATTTAAGACCTACGGCAGCACCGATTTCCCTTACTGAGGGGGGTACGCCGTCCTGGGACCTCTCTACAAGAAATTCATAAATTCTTTTTTGAGTTTCGTTAATAGGTTCCATAAAATCACCCTTCGAACAAATTTTCTGTTTATATAATAACACATCTTTTCGCAAAAAGCAAACATTTGTTTGCAAAAAATCCAAAAAATTTTCATAAACTGTTTTTGGTGATTATATGTTCAGAATTTTTTCGAGAAAACACATTATAATAATCTCGGTTTGCTTATGTATTCTTTTACTTTCAGGGTCACTTTTTAACATTGCCATTCCCCATATTTCCGCTTCAGGCAAAGTTAGTGTTACGGTTCCTGTTGTTATGTATCATCAGGTATGCTCTGATCCATCTGTGTTAGGTGATTACGCCATAACTCCCGAGGTGTTACGGAATGATTTTGAGTATATGAAAAAGCACAATATCAATCCCGTGTCCTTTTCTCAATTATCAAAATATGTAAAATTCGGAGAAGCCCTGCCCGAAAATCCCATTGTACTAACATTTGATGACGGTGAACGTTCTTTTTTAACAAAGGTTCTGCCACTTCTTCGGGAATACAATTTCCCCGCCAACATCAACATCGTAGGTGCTCTTGTAGAACTATATACTAAAAACGGTGAAACCGACGACCGTTATGCATATCTCAACGCAGACGACATAAAACTTCTTACCAACGAACCCCTTGTGGAAATAGGCTATCACTCATATAATCTGCATTCCCTCAGTAATCGCCGTGGTATGGGGCGTCTTTACGGTGAAACGGACAAAGAATACGAAAATTTGATTTGTACCGACATTGAACAATTCAACAAATTATTTTTAAGTCTTACCGGCTCTCAACCCGTTATAGCCGCTTACCCCTTTGGTATAAGAAACGACAAACTGCAAAATTTACTACAAAATAATAATTTTACCGTAACCCTCACCTGTCGCGAAAGCCCCAATACTCTTACAGTAGGAGATGACCTTTTTGAATTAGGTCGATTCAACAGACCCTACCGTATATCTACCAAAACTTTCTTTGAAAGTATTTTTTAAATTTATATTTCTGTAAAATCATTGCAAAACTTCAATTATACCTATATAATATGCGTAGTTATGTAAAAAGGAGGTGTTCTGATATGTCCGATAAAATAATCAAACAATCGCCTGAGTGGTTCAGGTTGGATAATGCGGGTATACTTTTTCCCGGTCAGAACACCCGAAACTGGTCTAATATTTTCAGATTTTCAATAGAACTTAAAGAAGAAATTGACCCCGAAATTTTAAAACAGGCATTAGAAAACATTATGCCCCGTTTTCCCGCATTCAACGTGCGTTTAAGAAAGGGATTGTTCTGGTATTACCTGGAAAAAAACCCCGTTAAAGCACCAAAGGTTTCACCCGATGTTAAAAACCCCTGTTACAGAGTGAAATTCAAAGAATCGGACCGTTTCCTTTTCAGGGTTTACTATCACGGTACCCATATTGCTGTTGACCTTTTCCACGCAATATCCGACGGCTACGGTAACTCCAGATTTGTATGCACCCTTGCGGCGGAATACCTTCGACTTAAAGGAAATGACATTCCCTGCGGTAAGTTTGTTAAAGATATTTCACAACCTGCTCCAAAAAGCGAATTAGTTGATGATTTCCATAAATACGCCACAAGTAAAGCCAAGGCTTCAATTACCGATAAACACGTTTACCATCCCCAGGGTGTTAAACTTCCGAAACATATGGTAAATATGACCTGCGGTATTATGTCTTTTAAAGAAGTACACGACATTGCAAAAGCGAAAGGCGTTACTGTTACTGAATTTTTCGCTGCAATTATGTTGGACATCCATTGCCGAAAGCAATTAAGAGAGAATCGCAAACAAAAAGAAGTTTCAGTACAAATACCCATAAATCTTCGTAATGTTTACCCGTCCGAAACAATGCGAAACTTCTCAATTTGCCTTATGGTTAAGGTCGACCCATCTTTCGGTGAATATAGTTTTGACGAATTACTTAATCAGGTGGCTTTCCAATTACGATTAGCACGTGACGAAAAGAAAATCAACGCAACAATTTCAAAACACGTAAGAATCGAGAAAAATCCCGCGTTGAAATTTATGCCCCTCTTAGTAAAAAACGTTTGCCTTTCGGTTGCTACAATATTCGGTGCCGAGCAGACAACCTCGGTTTATCTTTCAAATTTAGGTGAAGTCACCTTGCCCGAGGAAATGGTACCCTTTGTTGAAAAAGCATTGTTTGTACCGGGCCCCGGAATGCGTACCGCCGCTCGTTGCGGTATAGTTTCGTTTAATGATAAACTTGTTTTTACCATTGCAAATAGTTTCAAAGAAAATGATATTGAGCGAGAATTTTTTACCGCCCTCGTTAAAATGGGGATTCACGTAAAAATACAGAGTAACCGCGAATAATATCAACGAAATTTAAGGAGTTAATATGTCATATTGCGTTAACTGTGGCGTGGAACTTGATGCTACCGCCAAAAAATGTGCATTGTGCGATACCCCGGTGTACAACCTATCACAAAAACAAGAACCCACAAACCCTACGCCCTTTTCTCAGGTACCCGTAGTACCCAAAAGCATTAAACAAAAGTTTGTGGCACTTATTATAACTTACATTCTTTTAATACCCAATATTGTTTGTTTACTGATTAATATTTTTGTAAATCCCCAGAATTTATGGTTCGTTTATGTGCTTTCATCAAGTTTTCTTGTATGGGTTGTTGCAATTTTCCCCTTTTTCACGAGAAAACTGCATCCGTACATTATGTGGGCATTTGATACGGTAACCATTGCATTATATGTTTTTGTTTTCCACGCAAAAAATCTTGGGGGACCAAAATGGTATCTTGGTATTGCACTACCAACTATATTAATAATTTCCCTATGTGTACTCGTGTACATTTATTGGGTGAGAAAACGCAAACGCCACTGGACGTCAAAAATGCTTCACATTTTTATTGACCTTGTAATTTCACTTTCGGTTTTATGTGCCTGTCTTTTTGTAGCAGACCATATGATAACCTTTGACGTATTTGTGGTTATCGACGCCTGTTGCTTAGCGCTTGTTTTCTTCTGGCTTTATTCAAACAGAAGCAAAAAACTCCGTGCATGGTTCTCTAAAAAATTATTTGTATAAATTAAAGGGCTTCAGTCGCTTGACTGAAGCCCTTATCTTTTGTTTTTTAAATTTTCTTAAGGTCGGGGATACCCTTGATTACCTTCGGAATAGCCTTGACAATCATAACAACGATACCTCTTACAAGGGGTTTCTTGTCGTTGAGGATGTCGAGAAGTTGTTCTGCCATCTGGGGATTAAAGATACCGAAGCTCATAGAAATAAGGTTCTTAATGGGTAACTGTAAAGCAATACCTGAAGCCATACTCTCTTCGCCCACAAGTTTCTTTATAAGTCCCACAATCTTGGCACCGTTTTTACCCGCTGCGGAATCCTCAATTGTGTTAACAAGTGTAAGGTTGGGGTATGCCTTGATTTCTGAGGGGGGAAGCTCTCTACCGAGAACGCTTACAAACTGCTCTGCAGGTACATTCTGTACATCAACACTGTAATATGCAGGTGCGCACTCTCTGTAATCGGGTACAATTGCTTCAACAGTTGACTGAACGTTAAGTTTTGCACTTAACTTAATATCACGGCTTGAAGCACCGACACAGATTGTGAAATCGCCGCTTTCAACGTGCCAATCATGAATATTAACGTTGTAGTATGCGAAGGCTCTCTTGCCGAGAGTGATTGAAACTTCTTTTTCTTCACCCGCTTTAAGGAATACCTTTTTGAAGCCCTTAAGCTCCTGTACGGGTCTGTAAATAGTGCTTTCGTCGTCTTTTACGTAAACCTGAGCAACTTCGGCACCATCAACACTACCTGTATTTTTAATTTTGAATGAAACTGTAACTTCATCAGTGTCTTTAATACTTTCTGCAGAAAGTTTAATATCACTGTATTCGAAGTTTGTATATGAAAGACCGAATCCGAAGGGATAAAGAACATCTTTTTTAGCAGAGTCGTAGTATCTGTAACCTACGAAAACGCTCTCTCTGTATTCAACGGATGCAGTATTACCGGGGAAGAAGTTGTAACAGGGGGTATCCTCAAGTGCATAGGGGTATGTTTCAGCAAGTTTACCCGAGGGGTTAACGTCACCGAAAAGAATATCCGCTGCGGCACTACCCGATGCTTCACCACCGAGTACACAGTTAAGTATACCCTTAACTTTGTCTGCCCAAGGCATTTCGATAACTGCACCGCCTGAAATTGCTACAACAACATTTTCGTTTACTTCTTTTACTGCGTCAATAAGCTTTGTATGAAGTTCGGGAATCCTGATGTGACGACGGTCGAAGCCCTCGGACTCGAATTCCTCTGTAAGACCGATAAAGAGAATAACTGCGTCCTTACCCTTTGCAGCCTCAACTGCATCGGCAATAAACTTTTCATCCTTAACTTTATTCTTTTTAGCGGTTGAATAGCCGGGAGCATAAGTAACCTTAGCGCCCTTTTCAACAATTGAATCATACGCACAGTCAATTTTAATTGCGTTAACTATTGAAGAACCGGCACCCTGATAACGGGGATTCTTAGCCATTTCACCGATAACCGCAATATTTGCATCCTTTTTAAGAGGAAGAATATTTCCATCATTTTTAAGAAGGACCATACACTGACCGGCAATTTCTCTTGCTTTTTGATGATGTGCATCGGCATCGTATGTATAATCACCGAGAACATCCTTGCTCTTCATAATAACGTTAAGAACGTTATCAACCATTTTGTCAAGGAATTCCTCAGGAATTCTGCCGTCTTTAACCGCTTCAACAATCTGAGCATTACCAAGACCCTTGGATGTGGGCATTTCAAGTTCCTGACCTGCAAGAAGACCTGCAACTCGGTCATTTTCTGCACCCCAGTCAGTAACAATCATACCTTCAAAGCCCCATTCGTCACGAAGAACGTCTGTGAGGAGCCATTTATTTTCTGCACAATATGTACCGTTAAGACGGTTGTACGCGTTCATAATTGTCCAGGGTTGAGCCTGTTTAACAGTTTTTTCGAATGATGTAAGGTAAATTTCTCTTAAAGCACGTTCGTCAACAACTGTATCACAGGTCATACGGCGGGTTTCCTGGTTGTTACCTGCAAAATGCTTAAGTGATGTACCAACACCCTTTGACTGAACACCGTTTACAAAAGCGGCGGAAATTTCACCTGCAAGATAGGGGTCTTCGGAGAAATACTCGAAGTTTCTACCGCAAAGGGGTGAACGTTTAATATTTGTACCGGGTCCTAAAAGAACACTTACCTGTTCTTTAAGACATTCTTCACCAAGAAGAACACCCATTTCATAAATCAAATCAGGGTCCCATGAACAAGCGGTTGTTGCCGCTGTGGGATAACAAATAGCGGGAACACCCTTAAGGCTTGTTGCCTGGTCTTTATCCATTTTTTCGGCACGTTTTCTGATACCGTGAGGGCCGTCAGTCCACATAACAACGGGGATATCTAATTTTTCGATACCCGGTGTGTGCCAGTAGTCAAGACCCGAACAGAAGGATGCCTTTTCTTCAAGAGTCATCTGTTTAATAAGGTCAGCGTGTTTCATTTTCTACCTCCGCTTAAATTAATTACATATAATTAAACTATACACATTAATAATATCATACAAAACATATCATTTCAAGAGGCATTTGTTTAGTAAAAATGAGAATGCTTTTAAAATAATAACTTCTAAAAGCATTCTCGATACATTTATGTATGGGCGTTATTTAAATTCAAAAACGCATTTTTAAAACTATTGACCTTCCTCGAAGATGTGTAGACTGAATAATCTTTGCCTTTATGTTTTATTTTCACAAAATCTTTAGTAATCTCTTCAACATAACAAAGATTTACTAAGAAACTGCTATGGGGTTGTGCAAAGATTTTAGGATTGAGTGATTTCTTCCAATAATCCAAAGAGTAATTGGTTTCAATCCTTTTTCCGTCAACATAAACAGCAGATTTTCTGTTCTCTATAGCTATGTAGATAATGTCACATTGTCGAATACGTACAGCATCCTTGGTGCTCGTCTGAACAATGATATCAGAAGTACAACAGGTTCTGTCACAAGTTTTAGTATTACCGTTCAAATCAATACAAAGCCGATTACCACTGCAACACCTGGTTATTTCAAAATCCAAACCGTTTTCTTTTAAAATACCAATAAGTTTTGCTTCGAACTCAGAATCAATCATTTCCTTTACATCGCACACCGTCAAATCCATAAAAACCATCCTCATTTATATATAAAAATTTGCTTCTATATATAAATGACAATTTTCGACAAATACTACATAAAAATTTCATTTTTTTGAGATTTCTATGTTTTGAACAAACTTACAAAACTATAATTATTCAAAATTACACATTTGTGGTTTTTCTTTCGTTTTACATAGTGATTCCTTCTATCGTATGTACGTAGTTAGTTTTTATAAAAGTATTAAAACAAGCGTTTTTGTCAAAAAACAACACATTTTTGTAATATCAATTGATTATTTATTTGCCTGATGGTTATATAAAAGATGGTGTGATTTATTGTGATAACAAAAGGATATAAGAACACCAACCAATAAAAGGATAAGGTTTTTAATTATACATAACAACAAGCCTAGGTACAAAAGTTATTTTACTCTAGGTTTTCGGAAAAATTATATACCGCAAGGAGAAGTTCTATGAATAAAATAATTTCAAGTTTTGTTGATATTCATCAAAAAGAATATGGAATCGAATCTTACAGCCGTGAAACGGCATTTGAGCATTTTATAAACAAGTGCATTGTGAATAAATACTCTGTTGAGCGATTTGATCCAACAGATATAATGACCGAGCCAGGAGAAAAGGGATTAGATGGAGTAGCTATTTGTGTTAATGGAAGACTAATTACTACATGCGATGAACTACAGTCAATGTGCAGAGAAAATCCAAATTTTGAGGTTAAATTTATATTTATCCAAAGTAAGACTAGCGAAAGTTTTGACGGGGATGAAATTGGCACATTTTTATATGGCGTGAGAGCCTTCTTTGCAGACGAAACAAATAGACCGAAAACAAATGAAAAAATGGAAAATCTAATAAAACTAAAAGATGAAATATATAGCCATAGTGTTGATATGTCCGTCCCTCCCGTTTTAGAATTGTATTATGTGTGTTGTGGAAAATGGATGGATGGTAATGGTTTGATGTCGAGAGTAGATTTAGATGTAAAACCTCTGAGAGACACTCAAGATTTTAGCCAAGTGAATTTTTATCCCTATGATGCAGAAAAAGTGATTACAACATATAAAGAACTCAAAAAAAAAGTTAGTCGGTCATTTTTAATGGAAAAAAGGATTACATTCCCCGATATACAAGGTGTAAAGCAGGCATTCTTGGGATTGGTTAAGTGTCAAGATTTCATAACCATTTTGACCGACAGTGATAACAATATGCTTACAAACATTTTCGAAGATAATGTTCGTGATTTCCAAGGATATAATACCGTTAACACAGAAATACAGGAAACGTTACACAGTGATAATGATCAAGCTCGGTTTGGATTATTAAATAATGGTATAACGATTGTGGCTAAACGAATAACTCCAATCGGAGATAAAATAGAGATTTATGATTATCAAATTGTAAATGGCTGTCAGACCAGTTATGTTTTATTCGATAATCGAGAGATACTGACCGATGACTCATATGTAATGGTAAAATTAATAGAAGTAACTGATGATGTTGTTTCAGATAGGGTAATATATACTACCAATCGGCAAACAGAAGTGAAGTCAGAAGCATTTATTGCAACCAAGCTTTTCCATAAAAGACTACAAGATTATTATGATGCTGTCGAACTGGCATATCGTTTGTATTATGAGAGAAGATCAAAACAATATGATCTTAATGATAGTATTAGCAAAAATAAAGTTGTTACATTAACTCAACAGATACAAGCTTATTTGGCAATGTTCCTCAATGAACCTCACAGCACACACCGATATTACGGAGAGCTACTACGAGCATATGACAATAAATTGTTTCTTGATACCGATGACTATGAACCATACTTTTGTTCTGCATATTTCAGTTATTATGTGGATAAACAAATTGGATTAGGAGTATTGGATAGAAAATACAAAAAATTCAAATACCATCTAATTTGTGCGATGCGGACATTAATAGCAGAAAGTGCCGTCGTTTTTGGGCAAGCTAGAAAGCAGCAGAAAATATGCAAAAAATTATGGGATGTCATTAAAGATGAGGCAAGTATGAAACGTACTCTTGATGCTGCTGTAACATGTTTGGATAGTGCTTGTGCTCAGTGTACCAATATTCCCTCTACAGATCAGCATAGATCAAAAGAGATAACTCTTGCAATGATCGGATTTGCAGAAATTCAAACAAAATCGGCTTCCAATGATACTTTTTTGAAAAAAGGCGATATTGTTCATTGTACAGTAACATCTATAAATCCATATGCAGTAGGTGTTTCCATAAAAACCGATGATGCTAGAAATTATGGATCAATTTATATTTCACGAATTGCCCGAAAATATATCGAAGATATTCATGATGAAGTATCTGTTGGTCAGATCTTTCAGGCCCAAATTATCAATGATGATTTTTACGAAAAGCCATGGGGCTGGGAACTAAGTAAGGTTTTTTAATTTTTCTGATTTTTATAAATTATATTACTATCATAGTGAATATCACAACAAAAACTCCCCGAAATCTATCATTTAAGGTAGGTTCGGGGAGATATGTTTTATTTATATGTTATTTATTCATTTCGTCAACAAATTCGCTGTTTCTTGCGGTGAGTTCAACCCACGCAGGTCTGAAACCGCTTTTTATAGCGTTGCGGACGGATTTTATATTCGACCAAGCTGCACAGTAAAACGGAACTTTGCCGAGTTTTAGTGTTTCAATAGCAAGTCGGCTTGTGATAGCAGATGCTATACCTTTTCTTCGATATTCAGGCAAAACATCAACACCAATCTGATACATTGTTTCACAATCTGCAGAACAACCAGCAAGACCGACAAGTTTGTCATTATCAAAAGCACCAACGGCAAGTTTATCAAGCTGCTTTCTGCTTTTACACAAAGCGTTGCTCCATTCGGAAGTGTAATACTGTTCAAAATCTTCGGGTTGCAAAACTCGTATTTCATAATCACAAGGCAAATCTTTTAGCTCGTTGACATCAGGCAGAAAGTATTCTGCCATAAAGCATACCTTATAACCGAATTGAGCCAATTTCTCATTAAGTGCAATGACATTTGGTGATTCAAAACAATGCTCAACGGCATATTTTCCTATGTACCACTCTACAGTTTCTTTCATTCTCGGACTGACCTGTGCCACAATATTGCTGCCGTATGAAACCAAATCACATTCAAGTGGTAATGGCATATATACTCTTGCCTTTTCGTTCTTCTGTGACAAAACAATTTTATTTTCAGTCGAAAGGAAATCCTCTGCATTACAGTTACAGTCATATGCCGATTGCTGTAATGCGATTTGTAATATTTGTTGGTTAGTCATAATTACTCCTATTTATTCGACTTTATTGTAAATGTTGCACCCCAGTTGTTCAGCACCTCAACAGAAGAAAAACCTGCTTGAAGCAAAGCTTCAGTTTCGTGTTCAACAGTTAATGGGGTGTCATAATGATAAAACCCGTTATCATCAATTCCTTGTTCCTTTTTGAGACGAAGAAGTTCCTTTCGGAAGGCTTGCTCGTCTTCATCGGTTAATGCAAAATAATCGGTAAGGATGAAATATCCGCCATCTTTTAATGATTTACAGAGTTTTGTATAAAGCGGTATTTTTTCGTCTTTTGTGAAGTGGTGCAGAGATTCTACTGATACTGCTGCATCAAAGGTGTTCTCATCAAAAGGAACATCAAAATATGAACCACATATTAAAGTTAAATACTTTTCAGGAAACTTATTTTTCAATGCATTCAACATTGATTCTGTCAGGTCAATACCTGTTATTTTTGCAGATGGGTTAAGTATGAAATAATGTTCCAATTCCAAACCTGTACCGCAACCTAAATCAAGTACTTTTGCACCATCTGTTTTTGGTAAACAGTCTGCTGTAAACGGATAAAACACATCAGACGATTCTATATTGGTCATCATATGTTCATCGTAACCATCTAACCGTTTATTAAAAAATTCATTCATCTTTTCAAGCATAATTATTATTCTTTATATATAACATCAATTTCATCTTCATTCGGTTCTTCAAACATAACCCCAAACTTCTCAGCGAGATTATCATCAATATAATAAGCGCTTGTTTCTTCTGCTAATATTTCGCTGTTTCTTTTCTTTAAGCGTGCTTGCCAGGTTTCATCGCTGATATCAATGTAATGGAATTCACACTCTATATTTCGGCTATTGTAGAACTCACGAGCATAATCCCTTTCTTCCTTTAGCCAGAAACCCCAATCAAGAATAACATTGATTCCAACCTCAATAAGCTCCAATGATTTATTGAATAAGTAGTTCTGTGTTCTTTCAACATAATCATCGTGCTTATCACCACAATGCTGACCGAACAATGCAAGAGTTATTTCATCTGTAGAGAGCAACACAGCGTTATTCAGGACACGCAACTGCTCTGCATATGTGCTTTTTCCGCTACAGATTTTGCCACAGATTAAAATTACTTTTGCCATAACTTCTCCTTAATCAAGATATTCTTTAATTACCGCCCACGCTTCCACAAGTTTTTCTACACTCCATCCGGCATTTGCGGGTGAGGTTGAGGGCAGACAAACAACATCTCTGTCGATAGTGTTACGAATATATTTATTGTAATACTTTTCAGCGGTTTTGCCGTTAACGAAAATCTGCCTGATATCAGCATTTTTAAGAATGTCTGTAAGGTCATTTGCTACTACATTTTTAATCGAACTATCAGAACTGCCTGTTATATCACAAGAGGCAATCACATCCCATAAAGCGATATGATTTTCGTGCAAAATGTTGCTTTTTTCTTCAATAGTTACAGGTGCATCAGTACCTATAACGGCAGAAACGACCTTCCAAAATCTGTTCTGCGGATGACCATAGAAAAAGTTTTGCTCACGGGATTTTACAGAGGGGAAACTACCGAGTATAAGCACTTTTGAATTTTCATCATATAGTGGTGGGAATGGATGATTCAGCATTTATATACTCCTCATAAATTCATCAACCTGCTGTTTTGTTTTCAAAATAATGGTTTTATCTTTGTACTTTTCTGCAATTTGAGAATAGTATTTTCGTCTTTCCTTATTTCTGCATCCGTATAGGGCGAATTTAAAAAACCACCAATTAAAGTCATTTTTGTAACCTTCTTGTCTGCGTGATTTTGTTCGCTTTAAAGCACGGAAAAAGCAAGTAAAACGAGGTAGAAGAAGAAATATTATTTTATCGGCTTTTTCAAATCTTTCATCGATCATCAGATATTTATAATATCCGTCTATAATCCAATCGTTCTGTGCCATAAATTCTGCAACTTGTGGCAGAACAACTGAATCGTCAATAGGCTTCCACTCCTTGTCCCACTTGATATCATCAAGGTGAAGGACAGGGATATTTTTCTTTTCAGCTATGTAGTCAGACAGATATGTTTTCCCGCTTCCGGCATAGCCTAAAACTGCGATTTTCATTTTCCTTCACCTCCACATTAATTTTGGTTCAACTATGTTGGTTTTCGTCTGTAACAATATGCAATATTTCCGTACTTTTATTGTTCAAATATTCTTTGAGAAATGTGGGATAAACTATATGATTATCAAGTTCATCAATAGGTATCCATACCATATTTTCTCTTACACCTTGAGTGTAGCTGTCGCTGCTTAAATCTTGGTTGCCTTTAGCTTTCATAAGGAAATATAATGCTATTTCGTGACAGTTCAAATCCTTGAAAAACTCACTTGAATCAGTGAAAAAGTTTTCGTGAATAACTGCTAAACGGTCAATCTCATAATGAATTCCCGTTTCTTCAAAAACCTCACGAACAACAGCATCCTCGGCTTTTTCTCCTATTTGCACACCGCCACCGACAGAGTAGAAATAATCAACCGTATCATTAGTTGCTAACAACACACATCCGTTTTCAACAATAATTGCAGCCGCACGGTATCTGAACCAATTGTTTTCTTTTGTAAATCCGCAATCGAACATGTTTTATTTCTCACTTTCAAGCTTTTTTCATTATCCATTCAACAGACTGCTTCAATCCGTCAATAGTCTTTGTTTCTAAAACTATACGGCAGTTTTGCTCTTTCGCAAGATTGATATATTTTTCAACATCCATTTCACCTGTGCCGAGTGCGAGGTGATTTTTTCTGTCCAGAGCATCGTGCAAATGGATATGATGAAGTCGGTCTTTATGTTTCATTGTAAATTCTTCATCTGTACCGCCTATACCATGATTGTGACCCACATCAAAAGTTAAAGCAAAAACCTTAGATTCCAAAAGCAATTCAATAGCTTCTTTTTGGAATTTTTCATATCCGTCACAGTTTTCAATGCAGATTTTGATATCGTTTTCCCCGATAGCATTTTCGCACATATTCCTAAAATCAACAATACTTTTGAGATACTGCTCTTTGTATTCAGAGAAAAGAAGCACTTTTCTGTCAGGCAAAGTGAAATATACACCTTTTGCCATATGCATATTTAAAACCTTGATATCAAGTTGCTTTGCGATTTTTATGGTATCAGTAACAGTCTTTTTGTAGGCTTCTGCAATGTAAGAATTAAAATCACAAACATTCAAATTTTCATCAAGGTGAATGGTATAGTAAATGCCGTATTTATCAGCAATGTTTTTAAAATAAACCAAATCAATTTTATCAAGCTGATATTGTGGCAGATTCATATTAAGTTCAATAAAATCAAGTCCTAATTCTGCACATAACTTTGCACATTCTTCAAGAGTACGTGTTTCAATTAACGTGGGCATACCAAAGCTCATAATCCCTAATGCCACTATAATCACCCCGCAAAATTTTATTTAATTATCACGCTTCAATTCCATAGAGATATTATTGAAGCCATCACTTTTTGTTCTTTTCACGGCTTTAAAACCGAGTTTTTTCCAAAACGGATATCCGCTGACATTGTTATCTTGAACAGAAAGTTTTATTGAAGTGTACCCTTCAGAAAAAGCATATTCAAACACTGTATTCATAATCTTTGTACCAAAAGAATTTTTTTGAAATCTTCTGTCTATTAAGAACAGTCCCACATACAATGTTGATGATTCCGGATATCCTTCAAGCAAAGACAAAAATGCTACCGATTGTTGTCCTTTCGAAAAGCCAAGGCAATAACACATTCCCGAAGGATAATTCTTAGAATATTCAATTGTATCAACACAATCTTGTTTTGTTGCAGGATGTCCGTCCGTAATCATATAATAATCTTCATTTGAATAAAAAATATTTTCATATTTGCTGAGATTTTCTAATGTCACCTGTTCAATTATGAATTCAGGAAAACTGTTCTGAAGATTGTTGCATAAAAAGATATTTTCAGCAAATTTTATATACTCTTTGTTAAGCGTTTTGTATTTCATATTCGCAATTTCTTTTAGGGAATAAGTTTGCATAAGTTCTTCAACAAACCGACAACCAAGAAAATAACCTACATCTGAATGTCCGTTATATGAACACCAATCGCCGAAAAAGTCTTGCACACTTTCTTTGTTATCAAGACGACGGAGATATTCTCTTTTTATTTGATTCTCATTTTTATAGCACCAATCAAGCCAACCATCTTTATCTTGATGATAAAATTCATTGTCACCGCAAAGGATATGCTCGCAAACCATAGCAACACCCTCGCAGTAAAGCTGTGCGATACCTTTTCTGCGTTTTGTGTATTCGGGGATATGCAGATTGCCGTTCAGTTTGTGCCATAAATGACCGATTTCGTGCAGAATCAAGGCACGCATATTTGTTTCATCGCCCCAACTGAGCTCGATGATTTTTTCAAGCCCCAACAAAACTGTATTTTTGCCGTCAAGTGTAGTTGCCCATCCGGCACCGTTACAAAGTCCGAGATACAGAACAATATTAATGTCAGGTTCTGTGTCAAAAAGCTTTGACAAATTTTCATTCAGTGTATCAATTACAGACTGAAAGTTTCTGCTGACAAAATCAATCTTATCTTCATTCAATGCAACTTCAAGAACAGGAAGAACATCTTTATTAAAATCATAGCTCTTTGCATCATTTTCACATTTTGACGGCAGTTCTTTTGATATTTCACCTGCATATTTGCGCCATAAATCAATGGTGAATCCGCCAGAGAATACAGATTTGATTTTATCACAGGTATTTATGATTTTCATTGTTAAAATATTTCTCCATTATTACGCTTCCGCCGTAGTCTTCTATTACTTCAAATCCGTCTTTCTCATACATCGTATATGATATCGGTGTATGCTTGAAGACATTCAGTACCATTTTAGCAAAACCTTTTTCTTTGGCATCCTCCTGAATTTTTATAAAAGCTCTTTTGCCGTAACCTTTTCCACGATATTCTTCTTTTATAACATTCTCCGTAACGAATGCTGCATTTTCTTCAAAGGGGCTTTTCTGATACCCGATAACACCGATTTTTTCGTTATCATTATTTACGACTATATAAAGATAGTTATCAGCGGAAGCTGCACCATCAGGAAATATATCGTTAAATTCACTTTTCGCCGCTTTCAGAGCTTTAAATCTGAATTTTTCATCACCTGATTTTATCAGGTGCTCTGCATAAGCCTTTACCGACCACTTTGAATATACATAAAACTCATCATTGTTCATTCTTTTAAAACTGATTTGTTTTAATTCATTTTGCAAAGCAAACACCTCTTTTACCGATTATAAATATTTCTGCATATAAACGATACTCTGATATGTACCGTCTTTAAGTTTATATACATTTGGCTTTTCGGACACAATTTCAAAACCGAATTTTTCATAAAGTGCTTTTGCTCTTTCGTTGCCTTTAGTAAATTCCAACTCCATAAAATCTATGCCACCACGTTCGGTTGCAGCATTTATAAGTTCGCGGAACATAGCAGAGCCAATTCCCATATTCCAATATTTTTGACGTAGTGCAATTCCTACAGAGGCTCTGTGACAAGTTTTCATACCTGTTTTGAATGTAACATCGCATATACCTGCAATTTCATTATTTACTTTGCAAATCAATACGAATGAATTTTCGGATTCACGAACACCTCTGACCCACTCTGCCTCACCCTCTACACTAACACTTTCCCACTCTTCCTTATATCTTACGAGGAATTTAGTTTCACCGCTTACAGTAGCCATTAAATCAACAAGCTCAGCAGCATCTTCAATTTCAGGAGTTTTCAATATAGCTTCCACGCCATTTTTCAATATAATTTTCTTTTCTTCAAATATCATTTCAACCCACCATTTTCATTTAAAAATAAATCAATTATTCTGTAACGATAAAAATTAGCCTGCCACTCCGAGCCACGATCTGTTTGTTCAAATTGATTCACCCACTGAAAATAGTGAGTTAATTCGTGGACGAGAGATGACAATATTGCTTCTAATGCCGTATCTTCACCAACAATTCTCGCTTGTTCTAAATAATCACCTGTTGGAATTCGAATATACGGCTCATCAAAAGTATCGAAATACCTAAAAGAGCCCCAAGCAATACATCCGTTTTGTAATGTTATTGTTTCGCTTGCTTTAACATAAATCGTAACTCTGATAGGGAAATCATAATTTGCTCGCAACCAGTCGGTAAATCTCTTAAAAAGGTTTTTCACATCTTCGTGTACCTCTTTTTCAAAACGTAAAGATATCCCTTGTCTGACATTTACATCCTTATATATATTCTTATGTTTTTTTGATTTCCAGGGGTTCATTTCCTCACCTTTCTCAGACAACAAAACAGGCACCTCCGAAAATACGGAGATGCCTTGATTTACAAAAAGATAAAAATTATATCAATCGCAAACGGACAAAACGGCTCTCCAAGTCATAAGATTAAGATTCATTGTCATTTTGTCCACCTGCCTTTCATTGTTTTTCATATTGTAACAGTTAGATTTGATATTGTCAATACTGTATATTTTTATGGTATTGAATGTGCATTTTTTATTGATTTTACAAAAACCCTATGATAAAATTACCTTAATATTGAAATCGGGAGGATTCCTATGCTTTACAAGAAAAATACCACATCGCATTTAAGTGATGATTTATTCAAAAACCCCACAAGCGAATACAGAGGCACTCCTTTCTGGGCATTAAATAACCTTCTTACCAAAGAGGAATTATGCCGTCAGATTGATGTTTTTAAGGAAATGGGGCTTGGCGGATTTCATTTACACGTAAGAACGGGTCTTAAAAACGAGTATCTCAGTAAAGAATATATGAATCTTATGAAGGCATGTGTCGAAAAAGCCAAGAGCGAAGAAATGCTCGCTTGGCTCTACGACGAGGACAGATGGCCCTCAGGAGCAGCAGGCGGTCTTGTTACAAAAGATAAGCAATACAGAGCCCGAAATCTTATGTTTACTGCACGAAAAGAGGCAGAAGCCGAAACCGTTATAGACTCCCGTGCAGAAGGTAGTCGAAGCGGCGAAGGTGAACTTCTCGCCTGTTACGACGTTGTATTGGATAAAAACGGTTATCTTGAATCCTACAAACGTATTAACGAGGACGATACTGTCGAGGGCACAAAATGGTACGCATTCCTTGAAATACATCAGAGCAGCAGTTGGTTCAACGACCAGACATACCTTGACACCCTTAACAAGGATGCAGTTAAAAAATTCGTCGAAGTTACTCACGAAAAATACAAAGCCGAAGTCGGCGGGGATTTTGACGGTACAGTTCCCGCTATTTTCACCGACGAGCCTCAGTTCACACGTAAAAATGTACTTGGCAACTCCTTCGACACCGAAGATGATATTATGATGCCTTGGACGGATAAAGTTCCCGAGCTTTATAAGGAGGCTTATGGTGCAGATATTTTTGATACCCTTCCCGAGGTTTTCTGGGATTTAAAAGATAGCGCACCCTCATTGCACCGTTACCGCTACCACGATTTTATTGCGGAGCTTTTCGCAAGTGCCTTTGCAGACACCGTAGGCGGTTGGTGTGGCGAAAACAACATTGCCCTTACAGGTCATATGATGGAAGAACCCACCTTACACTCCCAGACCGCCGCTTTAGGCGAAGCAATGCGTTCATACAGAAGTTTCCAGCTCCCCGGTATAGATTTACTTTGCAATTCTCACGAATTCACCACCGCAAAGCAGGCGGCATCCGCGGCACATCAATTCGGTTACGAAGGTGTACTCTCAGAACTTTACGGTGTTACGGGATGGGACTGTGATTTCAGAACATATAAGCATCAGGGCGACTGGCAGGCGGCTTTAGGTATTACCGTGCGTGTACCCCACCTTTCATGGTACGCTATGGCAGGTGAGGCAAAGCGCGACTACCCCGCATCTATTTCATACCAATCCCCCTGGTACAAGGAATACAACGTAATTGAAGACCATTTTGCAAGAGTAAACACCGCACTTACAAGGAGTAAACCCGTAGTTAAAGTAGCCGTTATTCACCCTGTTGAAAGTTTCTGGCTCCATTGGGGACCCAACGATAAATCCGCTATTTTCCGTCAGAGCTGTGACGATAACTTCCAAGGTCTTACAAGGTGGCTTATTGAAGGCAGTATTGACTTTGACTTTATCTGTGAATCCCTTTTACCCGACCTTTGCAAAGAGGCTACCGCTCCCCTTAAGGTTGGTGAAATGGAATATACAACTATCATTGTTCCCAATTGCGAAACCCTGAGAAGTTCTACTCTCGAAAGACTGGAAAAATTCCGTGAATCAGGCGGCAGAATTATATTTATGGGCTCAGCCCCCACTCTTTGCGATGCACTCCCCTCAGACAGAAGCAAACTTTTAGCCGAAAAATGCGAAAAGGTTGATTTTTCACGTGCCGCAATACTTACTGCCCTTGAAAAAGACCGTACACTTACTATTCGTTACGATGACGGTGACCTTTCAGATCACCTTATTTATCAATTGAGAAAAGACGTTGACTGCAATTGGCTTTTCGTTTGTCAGGACAAAGAGCCTCATAACAAAGACCTTTGCCACAGTGACGATATACGCATCAGTATTCCCGGTGAGTATACAGTAACCGTTTACGACACACAGAGTGGTGACATTTACCCTGCGGACGTTACATACACTAACGGCAACACCGTTATTAATGAAGTTTTCTATGGCTATGACTCCAAACTTTATAAATTAACCGAAGGAAAAGCCGAAAATCAGACTGCAGACAAACCCGAATTTGACGGCGAAGGTACTTCCGCCCCCACCCTTGTGGATTATGAACTCTCAGAAGAAAATGTACTTCTCCTTGATATGGCTCAGTTTAAACTCAAAGGCGAAGAAGAATTCTCACCCGAAGAAGAAATTTTACGTCTTGATAACATCTGCCGCGAAAGACTCGGTTTAAGAAACCGTGGAGGAGAGGTTGTTCAACCTTGGGTTTATGGTGAAATCGAACCGATATCCGAAGTTACACTCAAATACACCTTCACAAGTGAAATTGAGTACGAAGGTGCATCCCTTGCTATGGAGGATGCCGAAAAAGCAAAAATCACCTTTAATGGTGAATCGGTTGACAACACCATTACAGGTAAATTCGTTGATATTTCAATATTCAAAGTACAGCTTCCGAAAATAGTAAAGGGCGAAAACACTCTTATTATCACCCTTCCCTTCGGCGATAGTGCTAACCTTGAAAACGTATTTATTTTAGGTAAATTCGGTGTTAAACTCCAGGGAAGAATCCCAACACTCACAACACTTCCCGAAAAAATCAGTTTCGGTGATATTACTCAAAAGGGATTCCCCTTCTACGGCGGTAACATTACCTATAAAATCCCCGTTGAGGTTACAAATAACACCCTTAAGGTTTGTGCGTCCGATTACCGCGGTGCACTCATCGGTGCAACCCTTGACGGCAAGGAAATAGGTAAAATAGTATATCCCCCTTATTGCGTATGCGAAAAGGACGTTGAAAACGGCGCCCATCTTCTTGAGCTTACACTTTTCGCACACCGCTACAACACCTTCGGTCCCATTCATCTTGTTAACGAAAAAGAAAGTTGGCACGGCCCCGGTGCATGGCGTAGTACAGGTGTAAACTGGAGTTACGAATACATATTAAGAAAAACAGGTATCTTAAAAGCACCTGTGACAGAATGAAAATGAACGGCTTATCGAAAAATCGATAAGCCGTTAAATTTTTACTTTTTTCCAAGTTCAAGTGTTCTTTTATATGCACTTTTTACTGCATTCATTGCATTTGCTCTGAATGCACCTTCTTCAAGGGCTTTTACACCCTCAATGGTGCTTCCTGCAGGGGAGCATACCGCATCCTTAAGTTTGCCAGGGTGTTCGCCCGTTTCCATAAGCATCTGTGCAGAACCTGCGAGGGTCTGGGCGGCGTAAAGCATCGCCTTGTCTCTGGGAAGACCGCACTCAACCGCACCGTCCGCAAGGGCTTCACAAAACATAAATACAAATGCGGGACCGCAACCCGAAACACAGCTTGCCGCGTCTATTTTATCCTCGGGAATTTCGTCAAGAACACCTGCATATTTCATAACCTCGCAGAAGTCCTCAACTTCCTCTTTGGAAACAAATTCGTTCGCAGTATAAAGAATCATACCTGCACCCACACTTACGGGCATATTGGGCATAATCCTTATAACAGGGCAATCCACACCCGCCATTTCAACTATGGACTCTGTGCTTACCCCTGCCGCCATACTGACGAGAGTAAAATCAGTTGTTCTTTCATCAATTACAGGTGCAATTTTTTCAAAAAGTGCACCTAAAATCTGAGGTTTAACACCTAAAAAGATGTAATCGCAATTAAGCACAATATACTCTGCATCCGCGATATTCACATCTGTTTCATCTGCAAAATCCCTGATTTTTTTAGAATCCACGTCAAAAACAAATATATTTTCTGCTCCAACGGATTTAATTGCGGCTTTTGCGAGAGCACCGCCCATATTACCGCAACCTAAAAAACCGATTTTCTTCATATTTTCACCCTCTTAGCGAATTTGACCGTCGCCTTTTATAATGAATTTATATGTGGTTAATTCTTTAAGACCCATAGGTCCTCTTGCGTGAAGTTTCTGGGTTGAAATACCCATTTCGCAACCTAAACCGAACTCACCGCCATCAGTAAAACGGGTTGAAGCGTTTACATACACCGCCGCACTGTCAACAGACATTGTAAATACCTTTGCATTCCGGTCATTTTCGGTAATAATTGCTTCACTGTGACCCGTTGAATGAGCCGAAATATGAGCAATAGCCTCGTTTACATCACTTACTATTTTTACACCTAAAATATAATCAAGGAATTCTGTATCAAAATCATTTTCACCTGCGGGTGTGCCCTCAATTATACTCTGTGCCTTTTCGTCAAGTCTGAGTTCAACGGGAATAAAACCTTTTTGGATTCTGTTTTCACAGAGCCTTGTTTTAAGAAGGGGTAAAAATTCTTTTGCAATATTTTCGTTTACCACAATTACTTCACAGGCATTACAAACGGAGGGGCGGCTTGTTTTTGCGTTTTCTACAATATTAAGTGCTTTTTCAATATCCGCACTTTCGTCAATGTAAATATGGCAAATACCCGTACCTGTCTGAATACAGGGAACTTTTGCGTTTTCTGTACAAGCCTTAATAAGACCCGCACCCCCACGGGGTATTAGAAGGTCGACGTACCCAACCGCATTCATAAGTTCTGCGGCACTTTGTCTTGTAGTATCCTGTACAAGATTTATCAAATTCTCGGGAAGACCAAGAGAAGAAAGTCCCTTACGCATTGCGTTTATAATAGCATTTGCTGAAAGGAAAGCCTCTTTACCACCACGAAGAACACAAACATTACCGCTTTTAAGCGCAAGAGCCGCCGCGTCGGATGTAACATTGGGTCGGCTTTCGTAAATAATCGCTACAACACCCATGGGAACTGCAGTTTTTTCAACAACAATTCCGCTCGGACGCTCAACTCTGTCAAGAACCTCACCCACGGGGTCGGGTAAAGCCGCAACCTGACGGATACCCTCCGCCATACCTTTTATACGCTCCTCAGAAAGAGCAAGTCTATCAAGCATTACATCGGAAATAATGCCCTTTGCTTTTTCAAGGTCTTTGGCGTTTTCAGAAAGAATTTCCGCGCTGTTTTCTATAAGGGCATCTGCCATTTTTAAGAGTGCATCATTTTTTGTTTTAGTATCAAGAGAGCAAAGAATACCCTTGGCACTCTTTGCTTCTTTTAAAATATCCAATGTTGATTTCATATAAAAAACCTTATTTCTTTGAAATAAATCTTGTTCCTATCATTTTGCCGTCCATAATATCATAAAGGACCGCAGGAGAAGAACCATTTGCAATAACAACATCCGTACCTCTTGCAACGCATTTTTTAGCGGCAGAAAGTTTGGTTGCCATACCGCCCGTACCGAGATTTGTTCCGCTTTTACCGCCCAAATTCTCAATTTCGGGGGTAATTTCTGTAATTTCAGAAAGAAGTTTCGCATCAGGGTCTTTACGGGGGTCCGCCGTATAAAGACCGTCAATATCCGAAAGCATTACAAGTAAATCCGCGTGCATACTTACGGCAACAATAGCACCCAATGTATCGTTATCACCAACTGAAATCTCGTCAGTATTAACGGTATCATTTTCGTTAATAATGGGTAACACATTAAGTTCAAGAAGCCTGTTCATAGTATTCTTGATATTGTGATATCTTGTAGGGTCTTCTAAATCAAGACCCGTAAGAAGTATCTGAGCTACCGTATGATTATACTCCGAAAAAAGCTTATCGTATGTATACATTAATTCGCACTGACCTACCGCTGCAGCCGCCTGTTTCGTAGGCATATCGGAGGGCTTTTCTTTAAGGGAAAGTTTACCGATACCCATACCGATAGCACCCGATGACACAAGGATTATCTCGTGTCCTGCATTCTTAAGGTCCGAAAGAACTTTACAAAGCTCTTCCACGTGGCGTATATTAATACACCCCGTACTGTGAGCGAGAGTTGACGTGCCCACCTTAACTACCAATCTCATTTATATCACCAAATTAAATTCTGTTATCAATCGTCTGTACGTTCTTTAACTTTAACCGCTCTTGATACCGCAAGGTCATTCATCATCTGTTCTTTAACCTTACCGTTAACATTAAAGAAACAAAGAGATATTGCTTTACATATTCTGCCTATTGCAGGAGCGAGGGTAAATACAGTCCAAATAGCCTGTAACATATTGGGGTCGGTGTGTGGGATAACTACACCGTGGGAGTTCATAAGGGGTTCGTACTTGATAGCCTCAATAATAACACCACTGAGAATTCCCGAAACGCCGTTTGCAATAAGGGTAATATAACCCATAGCGGCACTCATCATACCTTCGTTTCTGATACCCGTTTTCCACTCAACATAGTCGTACATATCACCCTCAAGTGCAGTTCCGCAATAACGCTGAACACTGTTCATAGCACCTGCAAGAGTAAGGAATACAACAATAATTATAAGGTTAATAAAGTGGTTATCCGTAGGCTTATAACCTACAAAATACATAATAAGATAAATAAGTCCGCAATAACCGTAACTTAAAACCGAAAGATTTCTAAGACCGATTTTCTTAGTAAGTTTTGTTGCAAAGGGAAGAACAAAATAACTGGGCAAACCTGTGAAAAGACCTGAAATAGCCGCGTTTGAAAGTTTACCCGTACAGTTAAGCCAGAAATAGTTTGCAACCTGTTGACCCGTACCTTTACCCATACCGAAGAAGCCCTTAATCATAAGAACCCACATAGGACGGCAGGATGCAACCTGCTTAACGGATTTCCACACGCTTGTACTCTTCATTTCCTCACGTGATGCAAGTGGCACACGTTCTCTTAAACTGAAGAAACCGAAGATTCTGAAGAAAATTACTAACATAATGAACGCAATGGCACCTACGAGATAAATATTACGCGTAGGTATCGTTCTCGGCAGATAGTCAACAAAGAACGGGAAAAGTGACGGCAACCATACGCCGAAAAGGTCAACATAAGTGTCAGCCGCAATAAGTTTATTACGCTCATTGGGGTTGGGTGTAAGGTTATAAAGCACCGCCTTATATGCAGGGTTATAAAATGAACCCGCAATTGAACCAACATATCTTATAATCAAAAACCATATAAAAAGTGCTGCCTGAGAAAGTCCGTCGGGTAACAAATAGGGTGTTGCCGCAGAGAAAATCCACAAAGGAAGAGTGAGCACAAGATAGGGTCGCACTCTTCCCCAACGTGTACGTGTTCTGTCAAGAATCGGACCCGATATTGCATTGTCAAAAGTATCAACTATTGTGGAGAATGTCTGAGCGACACTCAATGTAATGGGGCTGACGTGCTGGAATGTTGTAGTATAGAAAAACTCGTTATTACCATTAAAAGTTTCCCAGTTTTTGTCACCGATACCTGAGATTATGTAAGCCGCCATTTCACGGGGACCTAAATATTCTTTTTCCTGTTGAAGTTTTTGTCTGTCTATTTCTTCCTGGGTCAAAGTAACTTCTTTAGTTATTTCCGCCACGGTTACACCGCCTTTCGTCATTTCAAAAAATATTTTATCATATAAAAACTGCTAACGCAATAATTCGTATTATTTAATAAAATTTGCCAATTCCCGTTTAAGTCGGGCAACGGGTAAACCCACTACATTAAAATAGTCACCATTTATACCCTTTACAAGCAAACTCGCCTTGCCTTGGATAGCGTAACTTCCTGCTTTGTCGTAGGGTTCAGAGGTGGATATATATTCTTCAATTTCACTTTCCGTCAAGTCGTAGAAAACAACATCGGTTTTTTCGCTGAATGTGACAGATTTTTCACTATCCGATATAGTAACACCCGTATAAACCTGATGAGTTTTACCGCTTAAAAGATTAAGCATTCGTCCGGCATCATCTTTATCCAAAGGTTTACCGAGAATTTCGTTATTAACCGCAACCACCGTATCCGCAGAAATGACTATTTCATCGGGTGAACTTCCCTTTAGTGATGCTTCGTTTTTTATCTTGGAAAGATACTCTACCGCTTCCCTTGCACCAATACCCTCAGGCAGGGTTTCGTCACAGGGAACGGGTCGTATCTCAACATTATCTGTAATAAGTGCTATTAATTCTTTTCTTCGGGGTGACTGGGAAGCGAGAACAATTTTTCTTTCAGTCATAATTTCACCAATTCAAAGCCTTACACGTTGTTTTAAGAGTATTAAGACCCCACTCACACGCCATAACTGCGTCCTCGTGACCCTCAAACTCCAATGTTATATAGCCGTCATAACCTGTATCTTTAATAATATTTAAAACCTGATAAACGGGCACGTTACCGTGACCTAAAACGGCACCGCGAAGGTAATTACCTCCCCTTGATTTAAAGAAACCGTCGCAGGGAGCAAACTCGCTACCGCTTTTTATATGAAAGTCCTTTGCGTGTAGATACGAAACAAATGGGGCTAATCTGCTTACTGCGTTTACGGGATTTTCATCCGCACAAAGGAAATTACCCATATCAATAAGTGCACCGAAATTTTTATGGTTTACACCCGTAATGATTCTTTCCACCCTGTCACTATCCTGACAGAAATAACCGTGATTTTCAATCATTGTACGAATACCGTATTCTTCGGCAAAGTCCGTAATCTCGCGGTATCCCTTAACTATTCTCGGAAGAGCCTGTTCAAAACCATTATATTTTTTATCTTCGTCTCTGTAACCGCCGGTTGCATCGTGACGCATACCCTTTACACCTAAAGCGGATGCTATAAGCACTTCACCTTTAAGACGCTCAATTTCTTTTTCCAAGTCGCCGTCACTGCCGTAAATAAAATCCGCGCCTACGGAATACTGAACCGCTTCTACACCCTGTTTTTCACATTCGGTTCTCAGTTCTTTTGCATATTCTTCCTTTGTCATTCCCTCGGGAGTATGTATTTCCGCAAATTCGATACCGTCAAAACCCAATTCTTTTGCAAGGGAAATAAGTTCTTTTTCGGTTTTTAAGCCCTTATTCACAAGGGATGATAAACTGTAACTACTGACTGCGAATTTCATTTCAAAAATCCTTCCATTATTTTATCATTGCGGCTAAGCCCTTTGAGTATTATGATAATAGGTGCCAAACCATCTAACTTAAAAGGAGGCTGAGCAATTGAACATCCAGGCAGACGGAGATGAAAAAATTGCCGTTACCCTGAGCCATCAGGATATGAACGAGCTTGACATAACATACGACGAAATGGACTATTCAAACATAGAAACCCGTCGGGTAATATGGACTGTTTTAGACGAGGCAAAAAGAGTTTTGGGTAAACCCATCAAAACCGACGGCAGACTTCTGGTGCAAGTTTCCCCTGCGGATGATGGGGGTTGCCTTATGCTTTTTACACAAATGCCCCTTTTGGAGAATAATTCTAAAAAAAGGCTTGTTATGAAAAAGGATGCGGAGCCAATACTCTGGAGAGCATTTGACTGTAACTCTTTTCTTGATGCTTTAAATATCTTAAAAAATCAAACTCAGTTTACAAGAAATATTGAAACGTATTTATATAAGAATAATTACTATATTATAATTCACCCGAAACCCTCGTTTTTAGAAAAAATAGAACTTTCTCTATGCGAATACGGTGAAACCGTAGAGGGTGACAAAGGCAGTATTGCAAAAATTTACGAATACGCAAAGCCCTTATTATCTGAGTGAATCTATTGCCTTTTTAATATCGGTTGCTCCGAAAATATAACTTCCCGAAACAAGCACGTCCGCCCCTGCTTCCACGCAAAGTTTGGCAGTCTCGGGTACAATACCGCCGTCAACCTGAATCATAAGATTCGGGTTGATTTCATTTGCTTTCTCCCTTATGGCGGTGATTTTAGAAAGCATATCAGTCATAAATGACTGACCACCAAAGCCCGGCTCCACAGTCATAACAAGAACCATAGCAATATCCTTAAGATACGGAAAAACCGCTTCGGCTTCAGTTGCGGGTTTAATTACAAGAGCAGGTGCAATACCTGCTTTTTTTATTTTTTCGATAGTTTCTTTAACATCACTATTGCTTTCAACGTGAAAAGCAATTAAGTCCGCACCGCTTTTTGCGAATGCGTCTATATAATCGTAAGGATTACTTATCATAAGATGGCAATCGAGAAACATATCCGTTGCTTTTCTTATGGATTTCACAACAGGTGGACCAATGGAAATATTGGGTACAAAGTGACCGTCCATAACATCCACGTGGAGCATATCTGCTCCGCCGTTTTTTACTTTTTCAATATCGGTTTTAAGAGAAGCATAATCCGCCGACAAAATTGAGGGGGATATTTTTATATCATTTTTAAAATTCATTGACGGACACTCCTTTTAATATACTAAGTGCGTATTCTCTGTCTTTTGAAATCTGTTGTTTTAATTCGTCAAGAGATGCGAATTTCATTTCATTACGGATTTTTTCAACAAGGAAAACCTCGGGGCATTGACCGTAAATATCACCGTCGAAACCTATAATATTGGTTTCACTTCTTTTTTCACTGTTACCTATGGTGGGTCTTACCCCTATATTTGTAACTGATGGATACATTTCACCGTTAACCTTTGTAATTGAAGCATAAACTCCGTACTCGGGAACGGCAAAATCATCCGTAAAAAACTGATTTATTGTGGGTAAACCTAATTTTCTACCTCTCTCGTCACCGTGAGCAACGGGAAAATCATAGGAAAAATACCTGCCCAACATACCTTTTACGGCTTTCATATCACCATTTGCAATAGCTTTTCTTATACGGCTTGAACTAACACTTTCATTTTCAAAATTTACCGCATCAACTACGGTTATTTTTATTTCTCGCTCGGCACAGAGTTTCATTAATTCCTTTGCATCTGCCGATGCATTTTTACCGAAACGATAATTAAATCCGCAAGCGAGGGATTTTGCGTTATATCTTTTTACAAGAATCTCATCAACGAAAGTCTCCGGTGAAAGGTCGCAGATTTCGGAAAAATCAATATACTCGGGGCTTACTCCCCACGCATCAAGAATGGTTTTAGTTTTTTCACGAGTAATAAGTTCCCCGGGATTTTCACCTTTAAGACGCACTAAGGGATGCTCATTGAACATAAGCACAATTTTTCGTTGGTATTCAGTTTTTTCGGCGGTTATAACCGCTTTGTGTCCGATATGCAAACCATCGAACGTTCCCAACGCAACGAATGCGCCCTCAACATGATTTCCCATAATTATCTTCCGTCGTTTATCTTCCGTCGTTATAAATTCTTTTTACTTTAAGATTTTCACTCTCGGGAGAATATTCTCCCAAGCCTAAAAACTTATTCTGTGAGTACACTCTGTACAAACCTGCATCTTTTAATCCTCTTACCCTTTGAGCCATAAGGTCGCCGCCGTTTTTAAAACGTACAGCCTGATTATCGGTAACCGTTACTGCGGGGTAAATTTCAAGAAGTTTCTCAACAGGAATAATTGCTTTTTCGATTTCACCCTTTTCCTGTAAAAAAGAAAGCTCCTCTAAAGTGTAGCAATCTTCAATACTTACTCCACAGGCAAAGGTACGCTCAAGAGAAGTCATAACCGCACCAGTACCTAAAACGGAGCCTATATCATCAATAAGCGTACGTATGTAAGTACCCGCGGAGCATTCACAGTAAAGCGAATACTCCTCATCATTAATTCTTTCTGCCTTTAACTGATAAATTTCACATTTTCGGGGTGTTCTTTCGACTTCTTTACCCTGTCTTGCTAATTCATAAAGACGTACCCCGTCCTTTTTCAAGGCGGAATACATTGGGGGAAGTTGCATTGTTTCCCCTTTAAAGCCCTCAACCGCCTTTAAAATATCATCAAAAGATGCTTTTTTATTAAAACTTTCGGTAACAGTACCCCAAATATCAAGAGTATCCGTCCTGAAGCCTGTTTTAAAAGTGGCTTTATATGCTTTTTTGTGGGTGGGTAAAAGTTCAATAAAACGCGTTGCACCACCCATAGCAATGGGCAACACACCCGTGGCATTAGGGTCAAGAGTACCCGTATGCCCTGCCTTTTTTTCACCCACAAGTCGTCTTACCTTGTTAACGGCAAAGAAAGATGTTATATTTTCACCTTTTTTAAGCGGAATAATACCGGTCATTATATTTTACCGTCCAATGAAATTTTTATTGATTTGAAAAGTTCCTCTTTACCTTTTTCAAGGTCGTATCCCAAGGTTGCACCTGCGGCACCTTTGTGACCGCCGCCACCAAGTCGTTTACAGATTTCAGAAGCATCTATACCGTCATCAGTTCTTACGGAAACTTTAAAAGAACCGTCCTTTTGTTGTTTGATAACGGCACCCACCAACACTCCCTCTATCTGACGGGGAAGTGCAGTTATGGGGTAGCACTCACTTTCATCCGAACCGCTTTTTCGGAACATATCCTGAGTTATGGTAATAAGGGCACATTTATCGTCAAAATGATATTCAAGAGTTTCTCTTGCTATCATTTCAAGACGGAGAAACCTCTTGGTTTTGGTTTCAAACATAATCTTGTTGATTTTTACTGAATCAACACCCTGCTCGGTAAGTTCTGCGGCAATGCGGAACACTACGGGCGTTACATTCTGATACCTGAAGCAACCCGTATCAGTAGAAATACCCGTATATATGCAATTCCTGAAATATCGGTTGGTTTCAATACCCAAATCCTTGGCTATTTCATAAATAATACCACAAGCGGCGGCTCTGTCCTCAACAAGATTATATTTTGCATAATATGTGTTGGACAAATGGTGGTCAATACATAAATCAACCTTATCGCCATATTGTTCACCGATTTTTCCGAGAAGTTTAACATCTGCCACATCAACGGCAATTACAAACGGATTTTCAACATAATCGGGAGTAAAACCCCCCGTCATAAAGTTAAAATCCGACGAAATTTCGTCACTGCACAAAAATGCTCTTTTTTTACCCATAATTCTGAGAATTTCACAAAGAGCAAAGGCGGAGCCGAGGGTATCACCGTCAGGATGCTCGTGGGAGAGAACAAGAAATTCCTCATTCTCTCTCAAAAGCTTTAAACATTCATTTCTATCAATAACCATACTATCCACTCAGTCGTTATTATTCGAGGAAATTTCCTCTAACTTTTTGACGATGTTCATACCGTATTCGATAGAATCATCCGCTACAAATTTAATTTCGGGAGTTTTGCGAAGTCCCAGGCGTTTGCCTACTTCACGTCTTACAAGACCCGTAGCACCTGTAAGGGCTTTAGCCGCACCCTTTGCCACATCAATACCCTCAACGGCACTGACGTAAACTTTTACATAAGATGAGTCGGAAGCCACTTCGGCACGGGCAACGCTGATAAGATGGTCAGATATACGGGGGTCTTTCAACTCTCTGACGATGGTTGCAATTTCCCTTCTGATATCCTCAGCGGTTCTGTTCTGTCTGTATGTTCCCATAAATTCTCCTATTAGTCTTTATACTCTTCAACAATGTATGCTTCGAGGATATCGCCCTCTTTGATATCATTGAATTTGTTAAGACCGATACCGCATTCGTAGCCTGTTGCTACCTCACGCTGGTCGTCTTTGAAACGCTTAAGTGAAGCGATTTCATCTTCAAAAATAACGATACCGTCACGCACAACACGGATTTTAGAGTTTCTTGTAATTTTACCGTCGATAACATAGCTACCTGCAATTGTACCGGCACTTGAAAGTTTAAATACGTTACGTACTTCGGCTTTACCCATTTCAACATCACGGAATTTGGGAGCAAGCATACCTTTGATAGCTGCTTCAACTTCCTCGATACAATCGTAAATAACTCTGTACATTCTCATTTCAACACCGTCACGCTCTGCATGAGTTTCGGCAACTGAGTCGGGACGAACGTTGAAACCAACAATAAGGGCATTTGAGGCGTTTGCGAGCATAACGTCGGATTCGTTAACTGCACCAACACCACCGTGGATAACTTTAACACGAACTTCTTCGTTGGAAAGTTTTTCAAGGCTCTGACGAACGGCTTCAACTGAACCCTGAACGTCTGCTTTAACAATAATATTAAGGTCTTTAAGAGAACCTGCGTTAATTGAATCGAACAAGTTATCAAGAGTAACCTTCTGCATTGAACGGAATTCTTCTTCCTTCTGCTGATTCTTTCTCTGCTCAACAAGTTCGCGGGCAAGTTTTTCATCGGATACGCAGTCAAACTGGTCGCCACCGATGGGAACTTCTGCAAGACCTGTAATTTCAACGGGAACAGAGGGACCTGCTTCGTTAACTTTTCTGCCCTTGTCGTCAGTCATAACACGAACACGACCAACTGCAGTACCCGCAACGATAATGTCACCTGATTTAACTGTACCGTTCTGAACAAGAAGAGTTGCAACGGGGCCACGACCCTTGTCAAGTTTAGCCTCAATAACAATACCTTTACCTGCACGGTTGGGGTTAGCCTTAAGTTCTTTCATTTCTGCTACAAGAAGAACTGACTCAAGAAGTGTATCAATATTCATTCTTGTTTTTGCAGAAACGGGAACACAGATAACATCACCGCCCCATTCCTCGGGAATGAGCTCGTGCTCAGTAAGCTGCTGCATGATCTTGTCGGGTGAAGCGTCGGGTTTATCCATTTTGTTAATAGCGACAACAACGGAAACACCTGCTGCTTTAGCATGGTTAATAGCCTCAATAGTCTGGGGCATAATACCGTCGTCTGCGGCAACAACAAGGATTGCAATATCTGTTGCCATAGCACCACGAGCACGCATAGCAGTAAATGCGGCGTGACCGGGAGTATCAAGGAAAGTAATATCCTGACCGTTAAGATGTACTCTGTAAGCACCAAGGTGCTGAGTAATACCACCCGCTTCTGTTTCAGTAACGGATGTATTCTTAATAGCGTCAAGAAGCGATGTTTTACCGTGGTCAACGTGACCCATAACGCAAACAACGGGACTTCTGGGAAGAAGGTCTGCTTCGTTGTCCTCGTGGTCGTCAATAATTCTGTCCTCAATAGTAACAACAACTTCTTTTTTAACCTTTGCACCAAGTTCTGTTGCAACGATTTCAGCGGTATCATAGTCGATAACCTGGTTAACAGTTGCCATCATACCCAAGGAGAACAACTTTTTGATAACCTCGGCAGCGGTTCTTTTAAGCATTGCTGCAAGGTCGCCAACGGTAATTTCTTCGGGTACAGTGATTACAAGAGTTTTCTTTGCTCTTTCGGCTTCGATTCTCTTTAATCTTTCTGCTTCGCTCTCCTTACGTTTGGAGCGCATACCCTGTTGTTTTCTGTACTGCTGACTCTTCTGTTTTAATTTCTGCTTAGTCTGAACATTGTCGTTAATTGAATGAACGGGAGCAATATTTTCGTACTTTTCGTTGTACTTATCAAGCTGAATATCCTCGGCTCTTGTGTCGATAGTACGTCTTTCACCCTTTGTTCTTGACTGCATGGGGCCGTCATTTTTCTTTTCGTGTTTCTTAAAGGGATTAAGACTGCTCTCGCCGTGTTTTTTAGCCTCGGGTTTCTTTTCTTCAACCTTTTTATTGTCCGCCTTTTTATTATTTGCTTTTTCGTTCTTAGTTTTATTGGAATCTGCCGGTTTTTCCTGCTTTTTCTGAGGCTCGGCTTTGGTTTCCTCTTTCTTCTGAGGAGCTTTTTTCTGAGATTCCTTGTTTTCTGCCTTTTTAGGCTCTTTCTTTTCTTCTTTCTTAGGAGCCTTTTCTTCTTTTTTCTGCATAGCAAAATATGCATTGAAATCACTTACGGAATTTTCCTGAGTAAGTACGTCAAAAAGCACGTCGAGTTCCTTTGTATCAAGGGCTGTCTGTGATTTTTTGGGTTCATCAAAAAACTTTGCAAGTGTTTCTGTAATATCTTTATTCTGTAAACCGAAGTCCTTTGCGACTTCATTAACTTTGTATTTAGTTATCATCTTATTCCTCCCCGAATTTATGAAGTATATTGGTTGCAAATCCGGTATCCGTAACGGAAAAAACCGCTGCTTTTTTGCCTATGGCTGCACCAAAATCATCCATTGTAAAAGCAGTACGCAAAACAGGAATATTTTTTCCGTTGTAAGTACACGCATGACGCATTTCTCTTTCCAATCGCTCGGAAGCATCCGAGGACAACATAACAAGTTGTGCCCCTGATGAAATTATTGATTCTTTAACAACATCGTGACCGCATAAAAGCTTACCCGCTTTACGGCAGATGCCTAAAAAACCCATTGCATCTTTTTTATTCAATTTTGTAACAGTCCTTTCGGCTTTCGCGTTCAGTTTAATTCCTTGAGCATTTCGTCGTAGACCTCTTCGGGTATTTTTGTTTCAAGGGCACGTTCAAGTCTTTTGCCTTTTCGTGCTTTATCGAAACAATCTTTATCAGGGCAAATATATGCACCTCTACCCGATTTTTTGCCGGTCAAATCAAGACTAATTTCGCCTTGAGGGCTTTTAACCGCTCGGATAAGCTCTTTTTTGGGTTTCATTTCATTGCAACCCAGACATTTTCTCATTGGTATTTTTTTCTCTGCCATAATGACCTCACGAATTCTGAGGAATATAGAAACCGCTTTCGGGTTTGATATCTATTTTCCAGCCGGTAAGTCTTGCAGCAAGTCGTGCATTCTGACCCTTGTTACCGATAGCAAGTGAAAGCTGTGTATCGGGAACAGTTACGTGACAGGCATTTTCTTTTTCCTCGTCAATTTCTACAAGGAGAACATCTGCAGGAGCAAGTGCCGCTGCAATAAACTTTGCAGGGTCTTCATCGTAAACTACGATATCAATCTTTTCGCCGCCCAATGACTCAACGATTGTACCGACACGAGTACCCTTAGGACCGATACAAGCACCGATGGGGTCAACATTTTCGTCTTTGGAAACAACTGCGATTTTTGTTCTTGAACCTGCTTCACGGGCAACAGATTTAATTTCAACAATTCCGTCATAGATTTCGGGAACTTCAGTTTCGAAAAGTCTCTTAACAAGACCTGAGTGTGTTCTTGAAATCATAGCTTTTGGGCCCTTGGGTGTATCCTTAACACCTTCGATATAAACCTTTACAAGCTGACCTTCTTTAAGAACTTCGTCGGGAAGCTGTCTTGATTTAGGAAGAACAACAACCGCTTTACCGATTTCAAGAGTAGCATTACCTGTCTGGGGGTCAATACTCTGAACTTTACCTGTAACAAGTTCTTTCTGTTTTGACTCAAACTCTCTGAGCATAAGTCCTCTTTCAGCATCGTGGATATCACCACGGATAACGTTCTTTGCGGTAGTTGCCGCAATTCTGCCGAACTGTTTTGTTTCAAGAGGAATTTCAACAATATCACCAACGAGGGCATTTTTGTTGTATTTCTTTGCTTCCTCGGGAAGAATCTCAACATAATTGTTCTGGATTTCTTCAACAACAGTTTTTCTGAGGTATACTCTTAATTCACTCTTTTCGGGATTGCAATCAACAAAAACAACATCCTCACCGCCGTATTCACGTCTGACGGATGTAATAATTGCTGCACAAACTTTTTCAAGAAGGTAATCCGCAGGAATACCTCTCTCCTGTTCGAGCAAATTGATTGCTTCAAAAAATTCTTTGTTCTGGTTGGTGGGCTTTGCCGCTTTTCTTGCCATTTTTCTTACCATTCCTTTCGATGTATATTGAAGTTAATTTTTACCATATTAAAAACTTTGAATGCTCAAAGTCGAAAACAAAAAATCAAGTCAGTCGCTCAATATTCTACCAATACCTAAATTCAAAGATTGTGATGAATGACGCCGATTTAATGAACGCAGGCGTACAGAGGTACGTCAAGTGAGTTAAATCAAGTCAGTCGCTCAATATTTGAATTTAAAAACTGAAATCATCTAATTTTACCCAAGCAATTTCCTTCTTCTCGGCTGTCATTGTATTTTCATCATCAAAAGCGATTGTAACATCGCCTTTTTCCGTATAATCCACAAGCACGCCTTTGAATTCCCTTTTGCCTTCCCAGGGTCTTATGAGTTTAAGGATAACCTTTTCGCCCATTGCGTAGTCAAAGTGGAAGGGACGGGTGAGTTTTCTTTCGATGCCGGGTGATGACACCTGAAGATTATACTGACGGTCAATGGGGTCTTCTTTATCAAGGGGACCGTCAAGAGCGTGGCTCATATTGACACAATCGTCAATACCTACGCCTTCTTCTTTATCGATAATAATTCTGAGATAATAGTTAGCGCCCTCTTTTTCGAATAAGACATCCCAAAGGATAAGTCCTAATTCCTCAGCAATGGGTTCAGCAATATCCCATACAAGTGAAACTGTGTTCTTAGCCAAATCAGCACCTCTTTTATTATACTTTTTGAATGAACTTATTATGGTTTTTTTAACAATAAATATGAGAGCAGGTCGCCCTGCTCTCACTCGTGTTCATATTCGTACAATGGGAATATACCATATATTATTATATTTTTCAAGTGTTTTTTGCAAATCTTTGCTCAATAATTTGTATTTGTTTTACTTTTATGATATATTTTATATATTAAGGTCCTATAATAGAAGCGAAAACATTCTATTATACTTTTGACGAAAGGGGATTTTTATGTCAAAAATTATAGTGGCAGGTGCGGGACACGGCGGTTTAGTGACGGCAATAAAACTCGCTGAAGCAGGTCACGAAGTATTGGTTTTCGAGAGAAAAGAAAAAGAAAAACTCGGTATGCCCCAATGCGATACTGTTGAAAAAAAAGCCTTTGTTTACGCAGGTATACCCATACCTGAAAACTGTAAAACCGTAAGGAATGCTATAACACTCATACCTAAAGAGGAGGGTGTTACACCCTTTACCCTACCCCCACCCGAGGAGGAATCCGTTTTAATCGACCGTAAAATTCTCATAAACCATCTGTTGGATTTATGTGAAGATGCGGGAGTGCGGATTTTTTACGGAGTAGAAATCACTGCACCCATTTTACTCGGCAACAGAGTCTGCGGAATAAAAACAGAGCAACAGGATTTTTACGGTGATTTAGTTATAGATTCCTGTGGCGTATACTCCCCCGTAAGAATGGGTCTTCCCGAGTATATGTGCGTAAATCGCGAAATAAAAAAATATGATGTTCTGAATTCATACAGAGCGTATTTCAATAAAATTCCCGATGCTCCCGAGCCCGAAACAAACTACAATGTATATCTGCGTGATGACGGTACAGTGGGCTTCACCTGGCTCGTAACCGAGGAAGACAGAGTGGATTTACTCATATCCCGTTTTCACCATCCCGAAAAGGATGAAATACTCGAAATAATGCGGACTATGCACGAGGAAAATCCCCAGATGGGTACTGAACTTTTGCAAGGTGGCGAACACACAGTAATACCCATCTGCCAACCCCTTGCAGTTTTAGTTGCGGACGGCTATGCGGCAGTGGGCGACAGTGCATTTATGACCTACTCAATAAAAGGCTCGGGTATTGCCTACTCATTCAAGGCGGGAACAATACTCGCTCAGTGCGTTAACAATGATAATCTTAACCGCTATGATGCGGAAGTTTTATGGAATTACCAACGTAAATTTTTCAAAGAAATCGGTTTTTCGGCTTGTAGAATTGCTATTATAAAAAATATTTTACCCTACATGAGTGCAGAACAAGCCAACGAATTGCTCAAACAAAATATCCTTACAAACGAGGAAATGTCCAAACTGATGGCAGAAAAAGCTGATGCGGTTCTTAACGCAAAGGGTATCGCCACACTCAAAGAAAAACTAAAACTCGTTAAGGACAACACATTGATTAAGGGTATCGTAACAAATATCATAGTATGGCTTGGAAAATTCACCGTTACAGAAGCATCCTTCCCGTCCAAATACACTCCGCAGGATATATCAAAATGGACCAGGAAATACAACGAATTTTTTGATTCAATACGTGCGGAATAGGGCAACGCCCAACTAAGTTTGCCTGACGGCAAGCGAAGTTACTTCGTAGTTAAGTTGCAGAGCAGTGAAGTTTGCTTCGCAAGTGATTATGCAAACAAGCTTCACTAAATACGATACACAAAAAAGTCGCTTCACATTTTTTGTGAAACGACTTTTCTTATTGCTGTATCTAAAAAATTCCTTTGTTATACTTGAATTGACCGTACAAAATAAGCACCAGACCCAAGACAAGACCAATTATCACAGAAACGGGAGGAAAGCTTTCGATAAAGAGTGATATTATACCGTCAATTATAATTCCGATACCCATAACCAAACATCCCGACCCTACCGTTTTACCATAAGGTTTTCGGGTTTCTTCGGTGATACGGGAGCGGTTATAGCTATGTATAACTTCAATATGCCCAATTGCGATAACAATACCTAAAACCGCAATAACAAGACCTAAGAAAATCAAAACATAATTTTCCATAAAATCATCTCCTGTAATAATTATATCCGAAAAAGCCCTTACTTTCAATATGCAAAAGAGGTAAAGTACATCTATTTAGTTAGTTTCTCAGAAAATATAACTTACCTTACTTGCGGGACGGATAGATGCGTCCCTTACGGATGTTCTATCCGGCTGAAGAAAAACCGCAAGAGAACTACCCTTTATACCCTTCGGGTGCGATATACCTACGGTGCGATATATCTGTCGATGCGATATGTACTTCGTACGCGATATGTTTCGCAGAGCGAAACGAGAATAGGATCTCCCACCACCTGACGGTGGTCCCCCCTCCTCCTTACGCAGGAGGGCGAGGCTTCGCATTACAACAACTTAATTTATAATCGGCACGCAGTGCCCCGAAATTTTGCATTCTGCATTTTGAATTTTGCATTTTTAAAAAAATCCTCCCGATTCGGGAGGATTTTTTATCAGAATGCAATTTTTTCTTCGATATATTTTTCCAGGTCTGCAATGGGAAGACGAACCTGTTCCATTGTATCTCTGTCGCGGACTGTTACGCAACCGTCCTCAACACTGTCGAAGTCGTATGTGATACAGAAAGGTGTACCGATTTCGTCCTGACGGCGGTATCTTTTACCGATTGAACCTGCGTCATCGTATTCAACATTGAATTTCTTTGAAAGAGCGGTGAATACTTCTGTTGCCTGTTCGTTAAGTTTCTTAGAAAGAGGAAGAACTGCACATTTGAAGGGTGCAAGTGTGGGATGAAGACGAAGAACAACACGTGTATCGTTCTTTTCGGCATCAACAACTTCTTCATCGTAAGCCTCGGTGAGAATTGTGAGGAACAAACGCTCAACACCGAGAGAGGGCTCAACAACGTAGGGAACATATCTCTCGTTTGTTTCGGGGTCAAAGTAATCAAGGCTCTTACCTGATGTATTGATATGCTGGGTAAGGTCGTAGTCAGTTCTGTCCGCAACGCCCCAGAGTTCGCCCCAACCAAAGGGGAAAAGGTACTCAAAGTCAGTTGTTGCTTTTGAGTAGAAGCAAAGTTCTTCGGGGTCGTGGTCACGAAGTCTGAGGTTTTCTTCCTTAATGCCGAGGGAGTAGAGCCAGTCACGGCAGAAACCACGCCAATACTCGAACCACTCAAGGTCAGTACCGGGTTTGCAGAAGAATTCAAGTTCCATCTGTTCAAATTCTCTTACGCGGAAAATGAAGTTACCGGGAGTAATTTCGTTACGGAAGGATTTACCAATCTGAGCAACACCGAAAGGAACTTTCTTTCTTGTTGTACGCTGAATATTTGCAAAGTTTACAAAAATACCCTGTGCAGTTTCAGGACGAAGATAGAGTTCGTTTTTGCTATCCTCTGTAACACCCTGGAAAGTTTTGAACATAAGGTTGAACTGACGGATATCGGTGAAGTTATGCTTACCGCACTGAGGACAAGCAATTTCCTTTTCCTTGATGTAATCCATCATCTGTTCATTTGACCAACCTGCAACATTAGTGCCGTCAAAATCCTCAATAAGATTATCTGCTCTGTGGCGTGTTTTACACTCACGGCAGTCCATAAGGGGGTCGGAGAAACCGCCAAGGTGACCTGATGCAACCCAGGTCTGGGGATTCATAAGAATTGCGCTGTCAAGACCTACGTTGTAGGGATTTTCCTGAATAAATTTTTTGCGCCAAGCGTTTTTTATGTTTGTTTTAAGCTCAACACCAAGGGGTCCGTAGTCCCAAGTGTTTGCAAGACCGCCGTAAATTTCGCTGCCTGCGTAAACAAAACCTCTGCCCTTGCAAAGAGCAACAAGCTTTTCCATTGATTTTTCGGTATTTTTCATCCATACCATCCCTTCAAATGCTTATTATCATATCAGTTGTTGATTATATCACAAAAAACTTCAATAATCAACAGATTATATTCAAACTCATTTTAGAAAATCGCTTGCAAAAACAGTGCATATTTGTTCCTTTTTCATATACAGACAAAGCTTTACCCAAGGGCGTACCAAAAAACGGTCACCCTTGGGTATGTCCTTTGATTATCTATCACCGGGTAATATAAAAAACTATCGCCCGTCTTATGTACCGTCAGCCTATTTTATTCTTTTAAGATATTGGCAATAAACATACACATTTTGTATTTTTTTGGCTTCAACTCCATCATCAGCTTTGATTATGGGTTGAGTTTCAGACGGGGTAATGTAAAGCTTAAAAACAATTGCATCCTGCTTGGGATACATATTCCGTATGCGCTTGTAAGGATAGTCTTTTTTAGCTGCACCGATGTGATTTAAAATAACGTTTTCAATATCCGGGTTCGAGAAGCAACGAACAACCTCATCTTCACTGTGAGCATCCAACAAACATTGTGCTTCTTCAAAAGTAAGATTGCTACATTGGAATTCGCCCTCATTGAGAGCTGTAATCATATTGCTGTTATCAAGTAAGAGTAATGGTAATTTATCCATATACAAGCCTCCTTTAATTGGAATAGATAATATATATCTTAACTTTAAAATAAAGGATTTTTTGGCAAAAGTCAATAAAAAACTAAAGAATTATTTGAAATTTTGTTCAAAACATATACAAACCTGAATAAATCAACATTACGGGATACCGTTTTTGCATATTTATAAAATCAACATCGGTTGATTGAGCACCTTTCCGTTTATTGTTTTTCTTTTGTGGTCTGCTTTTTTCTTTTATACTTCTTGACATAAATCTCTCTTTATTGTAAAATGATAGACTGTTAAATTATGTATTATATTTTGAAACGAGAGTGATGTTATGCATTGGTCAGAAATGATTGCAGACCGCATTATCAGAAGAAATCCCGACAAAGAAGAATATGTCTGCGCGGCGGGTATCAGCCCCTCCGGCTCTATTCATATAGGTAACTTCCGTGATATCGCTACAAGTTACTTTGTAGTTCGTGCCCTTATCAAAAAAGGCAAAAAAGCAAAGCTCCTTTTCTCATGGGACGAGTTTGACCGTATGAGAAAAGTTCCCGTTAACGTTGCGGCTATTGACGACGATATGGAAAAGTACATCGGTTGCCCCTATGTTGACGTTAAAAACCCCTTTGATACTGAAGAAAAAACTTATGCCGAATATTTCGAACACGAATTCGAGCGTTCAATTGTAAAATTCGGTATTGATATGGACTACCGCCATCAGGCAGAAATGTACAGAAGCGGTAAATACACCGAACACATTCTTCATTCACTTAAAAAACGTGGCGAGATTTTTGATATTCTTGCTTCTCACCGTACACAGCCCGTTCAGGAGGGTGAAAGAGAAAATTACTACCCCGTAAGCATTTATTGTTCAGAATGCGGTAAGGATACAACTAAAATTGTTTCTCTTTCCGACGATTGCACAAAGGCTGAATACACCTGCGCTTGCGGTCACAAGGGTAGTTTTGATTTCACAACAGACTTCAACTGCAAACTCGCTTGGAAAATTGACTGGCCCATGCGTTGGATGTACGAAGGCGTTGACTTCGAACCCGGCGGAAAGGACCATGCAAGTCCCCACGGTAGTTACGACACAAGTAAAGATATCGCAAAGAAAATCTTTGGTTACGAACCTCCCCTCTTCCAGGGTTACGAGTTCATCGGTATCAAGGGTACAACAGGTAAGATGTCAGGTTCATCCGGTCTTAACCTTACACCCGAAACACTTCTTAAAATCTACGAGCCCGAAGTTATTCTCTGGCTTTACTCAAAAACCGAACCCCTCAAGGCATTCGATTTCTGCTTTGATGACGGTATTTTAAGACAGTACTTTGAGTTCGACAAAATGTACAACGCCGTTAAGGACGGTACTGCAAACGAAGCACAGAAGGATATTATGTACAACACCACCGTTGGTGACAGAGTTCTCGATACAGTTCCCATGAGCTTACTCGTTCAGCTCGGTAGCGTTGTTGACTTCAATGTTCCCATGCTTGAAACCGTTTTCGAAAAAATCGGTACACCCTACAAGCACGAACAATTCGGTACAAGACTTGATAAGGCTAAATACTGGCTCGAAAACTGTGCGCCCGATCAGGTAAACAGACTCAGAGCGTACAGAAACTGGGAAATTTACGAAACTCTTGATGAGACACAGAAAGCAGAAGTTAAGGCTCTTTTCGAGTTCATTTCAAAGGGCGGATACAACCTTGACGAGCTTAACAAAAAGCTCTACGCTATTCCCAAGGAAATCAACGGCGGTGACCTTGACGAAAAGGCTCTTAAGGCTTTACAGGGTACATTCTTCAAGAATATTTATAAACTTCTTATCGACAAAGAAAAAGGTCCTCGTCTTTACCTTTTCCTCTACGCAATTGACCCTCAGAAATATGTTGGTCTTCTTGATTTCTCTTACGAAAAAACTGCCGAGGAAGCAAAAGCTGAAGAAGATGCAAAGGCTCAGGTAGAAGAAGTGAACGAAGACAAGCACGTTTACGGAGAAGCAGATGCATTCGTTCCCTTTAAAGAAGAGCAGATTTCCATTGATTACTTTGACAAACTTGATTTGAGAGTTTGCGAAATCGTAAAAGCTCAGGAAATCAGAAAATCTCACAGTTGCCTTAAACTCACCCTTGATGACGGTAGCGGTGAAAACAGAGTTATCGTTTCATCAATCAAGAGCGAGTACACCTGCGAACAGCTTATCGGTAAAAAGATTATTGTTGTTGCAAACCTTGAACCCGCAAGATTCTCAGGCGTACAAAGTAACGGTATGCTCCTCGCTGCAACAAACGGTGCTTGCGGATGCCAGGTTGTATTCCTTCCCGACTGTGTTCCTGCAGGTACTCAGATTAAATAAGAGGTAAACTTCACTTATGATAAGATTTATTGATGTTAATGAAAAAACATTCAATACGGTCTTTGATAAAATGACAACGGCGTTCCCTTATGAGGAACGCCGTGACTGTTTTGACCAGAAGGAATGTTTAAAAAACAGTTACTTTAATTTTTTTGAAATCTACGACGGTGACACCGCAGTGGGTTTTACCGCTTTATGGGTTTTTGAAAAGTTTGTTTATATTGAGCATATTGCCATTGATGAGGATAAACGCGATGGCGGTTATGGTTCAAAAGCAATTGACTTAATAAAAGAAAAATACAATAAGCCCATAATTCTTGAGGTGGAAGCTCCCGTAACGGAGCAACAAATAAAACGAATTAAATTTTATGACCGATTAGGCTTTAAAGTTAATTCATATGACTACATTCAACCCTCATACCATAACGGCGAGGGTGTGCCACTTATGATTTTAAGTTTCCCCGACTTCATCAATGAGACTGAATATGAAGAATTTTTAACTGAAACAAGAAGAGAAGTTTATACAATGCGTAATTCATAATTCGTAATGCGTAATTAAATTGGCTAACGCCGATTTTAAAAATGCCGACCGCAGGTCCCGATAATTACGCATTAAGCATTACGAATTACGAATTGAAAACCCCATCTGCAATGCAGACGGGGTTTTTTCATCAAATAATACCACTTTTTATAATTTGTGAGATTTTGATGAGAAACGCAGATTTAGTGAGCGTAGGCGTACAAAGGTACGTCAAGTGAACTAAATCAAGTTACTCGCAAAATATCGCAAATTATTTTCCTACACAGAAGTTTTTAAATACTTCTGTAACTACCGTTTCTGTTGCTTTTTCACCTGTTAAAACAGATAAGTTTTCGATAGCACAGTCGATACAGACATTTATGGCATCGGGGGTTATACCCATTGCAAGACCGTCAAGAGCCTCGCGTATATTTTCCGCCGCTTTTACAACGCAATTTCGTTGACGCTCCGTTGTAATAAGGGGGGCAGAAGGGTCAAATCCCGCAGTACCCACAACATTTTCAACCGCTTTAGTAAGGTCATCAATACCCTGTCGGTTTTTTGCGGACATTTCAACAATGGGGGCGTTTGTATATTTTTCAAGTTCACAGGCGGGAAGTTTAACTTCGCCGTCAGTTTTATTGATAATTACTACTGTATTTTTATTGTTACACATTCCGAGAAGTGCCTTATCGTCTTCGGAAAATTCATTCTGAGCATCAAGCACCATAAGAACAAGACTAGCCCTGTCAAATCTTTCTTTGGCTCTTTCAACACCGATTTTTTCGATTATATCGTCAGTGTTTTCTCTTATTCCCGCCGTATCCGCAAGTCTCAGGGTAATATTTCCCACCCTGACCGTTTCCTCAAGCACATCACGTGTTGTACCCGCAACTGAGGTTACAATAGCACGTTCACTACCTGCGAGGGCATTAAGAAGCGTTGATTTTCCCACATTGGGTTTACCGACAATTGCAGTATCAATGCCATCAAGAATTGCTTTACCCGCATCAAATCCCGCAAGGAGTTTCTCGAGTCTCTCGCTAACATCCGTAAGGGTTGCATTCATTTCATCATCCGAAAGTTCGGGAATTTCGTCGTCGGGGTAATCAACCCAAGCCGCCATAAACGCGGCAGTAAGTGCCAATTTATCGCGACAGTCGGCAATTTCACGGCTCAAAGCACCGTCAAGAGCATTGAGTGTTGCCGCTCTTGCTTCCTCACCCGATGCGGAAATTAATGACATAACCGCCTCCGCCTCGGATAAATCCATTTTTCCGTTAAGGAATGCTCTTTTTGTGAATTCGCCACCCTCCGCAGGGACAGCACCCGCATTAAGCACCGCCCTGAGAACTCTCTTTAATATAAAAAGTCCGCCGTGGCAACTGATTTCAACAACATCCTCGCCCGTGTAACTCTTTGGTGCTCTGAAAACGAGGGCAACTGCATCGTCAAGGATAGTTTCTCCATCGTGCACCTTACCGTAAAGGGCTCTGTAACCTGGGGTGTCACAAATTTTTTTACCCGAAACAGCAGAAAAAACGCTGTCCGCAACGGTCAGCGCATTTTCACCGGATATTTTAATTGTACCTAAACCTGCCGCCGCCTGTGCGGTAGCAATAGCAGCAATAGTTGACAAAAAATCACCTGTAATTACAAATTTTAGTTTTTACCCGTTGAGCCGAAGCCACCTGCACCACGCACTGTTTCGTCAAGGTCCGAAACCTCTTCAACAGGCATCATTGATACGGGCATAATAACCATCTGGGCTATTCTTTCACCGGGTTGAATGGTGTAGGGTGTATTTATCTGGTTTATAACACCGACCATAATCTCGCCACGGTAGTCACTATCAATAACGCCAACGGAATTAAGAAGTCCTATACCGTGTTTTACGGCAATACCGCTACGGGGAAATACAAATGCACCGTATTCCGCCGATGGAAGAGCAATAGCAATACCCGTAGGAATTACGGCGGTAGCACCGCCCTCAAGGGTTATTGGCTCAGAAATACTTGCACAAAGGTCAAGACCCGCACTACCCGAAGTGGCTCTGTTGGGGACTTTGGCATCCTCACGCAATTTTTTTATTTTTAAAATTTCCATACTATCACCAGAGTCTGCCGATATTGTTTTCTTCGGCGTTATTTACAGCTTTAATTCTTTCAAGTTCACGTTTATAAAAATCTCTTTCACTCTTTGCCTGAGCCGCATCCTCAAGGTATGCTTTAAGTTGTGAACGCAAAGTATCGGCATTGCCGCTATTTTTAGTTGCATCATCCGCATACTGCAAAGCAACAAGAATCGCCGCCTGTGTTGTAGAAACGTGGCTACCCCTGAGAATGGTTGTCATTTTAGCGTCAACCTCACGGGCTAAATCCTGCATATATTCGGTAGATTCGTCGGAAACAATGCGGTATTCTTCACCGGCGATATTTAATTTGTGTACTTTTTTATCCATGGTAACCATCCTTAAAAATTTTCATAGAAAGATTATACCCTGTTTTACGTTTTTTCGCAACACTACATATTGTAAAAATTCATTTTATATACACAATTTATCTGTTGATATTTGGTATAGTTGTTGATATAATTTATATATTAAATTGTGTGGAAGGTATGGTTATGGAAAATAATACCACTAACAATATTACTAATCCGTTAAATAACGCTCCCGTAAACGGTGCAAAGCCCTATATTGAAAGACCTGCACAACCCGTGCAATCCAACAATCAGAATGCACCTCAACCGAGCGTTAACCAACAAACTTTTTATAATAACTATTCGAAACAACCGGGCACCGTTGCTTACAATGTGCCCTCTTATACTCCGTCGGCTCAACAGACGCCCGTTTACAGAAGTATGCCCACCGGGAATACCCAGTCCCCGTCGGCAATTTACAATAATGCCCAAAACGGTAATGCTCCCCAATACCACTACGGCAACCCCACCGCAAGCGGTATACTCAACAATTCATATTTACAGGAGCAACAGGCGAAAAAGTTACAAGAGAAAAAAGATTCAAAAACCTTACGTACCTTGGGTAATTTAGCGGGTTTTGCCCTTGTTGTCTGCTTTTTGCGTACAAATTTTGAGGGTTCAGTTATTACTTTTATCTGGATGCTTTTTACAGGGCTCAGCAACGGAAACCTTATGGAATCCATGTCCTTCGGTTTCGGCGAAATGTTATTCTTAAACTTAATTCTCTCGGTATTTCTTATCGGCGGTACATTCTTTGGTCTTCATCTTTTACTCAAAAAGATTACCGATAAAACAACCAAAGAAAAGAAATACAAATCCACCATTAAACTTAATGCACCTAAAAAACCCCTTAAGACACTTCTTCTTATCCTTATAGCCTTTGGGGGTTGTATGGCGGCAAACTATATAGTTTCCTTTATTGCCGCTCTTTTTTCTGCTATCGGCATCGACTCGGGATATACTTCATTTGACAATCCCACAGGCATAGCGGATATTATTCTTATGTTTATCGGTATTGCCGTTATTCCGCCCCTTATTGAAGAATTTTCAATGCGTGGCGTACTGATGACATCAATGCAAAAATACGGCAACACCTTTGCGATTTTTGGTTCCGCATTTATTTTCGGATTATTCCACGGCAATTTCACACAGATTCCCTTTGCTTTTATTTGCGGTCTTTTCTTCGCTTATATTACTATTGCTACCGACAGCTTATGGCCCGCCATTATTGTTCACGCAATGAACAACGGTATGTCCTGTGTTTCCACGGTTCTAATACAATATTTTGATGAAAACACTGCAAATATGTTCTACTATATTGCATCCATCGGCGGTATTGTTTTGGGTGTTATAGCACTTATATTTTACCTCATTTTCTACAAAAAGGATTTTATTCTCAAAAAGCCCTCAAAAATACCCAATTTCTCATCCGCAAAAAAATTCAGGAAATTTATGAGTTCCCCCGGTATGATTATTGCCACCATCCTTTACACTTTCCAGGCAATTTCCTTGGTAATCGCATCATCACTTATGGATTTAAACAGTTTATTGAGTTAAAATGAAAGAAACTTTTATGAGAGAGGCTCTGCGTCTTGCGAAACTTTCTGCCGAAGAAGGGGAAGTTCCCGTTGGTGCAGTAGTCACAATAGGAAATAAAATTATCGGCAGGGGCAGAAACCGTCGCGAAAAGGTTAAAAATGCCCTTCATCATGCGGAAATTGAAGCCATAAACGAGGCTTGTAGCCGTCTTGGTGGTTGGCGACTCTGGGAATGTGAAATGTACGTTACCCTTGAGCCCTGCCCTATGTGTGCCGGTGCTATTATAAATTCACGTATCAAAAAAGTAACTTTCGGTGCGTGGGATAAAAAGAACGGTGCTTGTGGCTCCGTAACAAATCTTTTTACAAGCAATTTCAGTTTTACCCCTATTTATGAAGGGGGATTTATGGAAAACGAATGTGCCGAAATGCTCTCTGTCTTTTTCAAATCCTTACGCGAAAAGACACAGAACAATATAAAAGAAAAGGAAAATACATCTATGGAAAAAATCGCAAGTTTTACTGTTGACCATACTAAATTATTAAGGGGTATGTACATTTCCCGAATTGACGGGGATGTAGTCACTTATGACATAAGAACACGTCGCCCCAATGTTGAAGAAGTTATGGAAAATGGTGCTATACACACCCTTGAACATCTTTTTGCAACGTTCGTCAGAAACAGTAAATTTAAAGATAATATTATTTACTTCGGTCCTATGGGTTGCAGAACAGGTTTCTACTTTTTGACAACGGGTATGACCCACGGTGAAGCCCTTAAATTAACTCAGGATGCTCTCGCATTCATTGAAACCTTTGAGGGTGATGTTCCCGGTGTAAGCGCCGTTGAATGCGGTAACTATCGCGACCACGATTTAGACGGTGCAAAAAAAGAAGCGGCAGACCAGAAAGAAATACTCAAAAACTGGACCACCGCGGATATGATTTACTAATAGTTTAGGGAGTTTCGTTTTTGCGAAACTCCCATTTGTTTTATTTTGCTTCTGTTGCTTTTTTCTTTTCTAATTTTTTCTTACGTGCTTTGTAGGTGTTAAGTTCTGCAACGCATTCATCGGGAAGGTCGCAATCGCCCACGGAAAGAACGGTTTTATTATAAAGACCCTTGAAGTTTGAACCGCCCGTTGTGAGGATTTTCTTTTTCTTTGCGTACTTTATAAATGTAGCCTTTTCCTCGTCGGTGAGTTCGGGTGAATAAACTTCGATACCGTCAAGTCCTGCTTCAACAAGTTCATCAATAAGTTTCTCGTTTTTACAACGTTGGGGATTTGCAAGTACTGCAATACCACCCGCATCGTGAATCTGCTTAAGGATATCAAAAATATCTTCATATTCGGGAACGTGGTTAATGTTACCCTCGGAGTCGGATGAGAAAAGTTTTTTGTAAAGGTCACCGTAAATTCTGTCAGCAAAGCCGTTTTCGATAAGTGCCTGCATAATGTGAACTTTAAAGATATTTGTTGAACCCGTAGCACATTTAACAACGAACTCAGGCGTAATTGGATAACGTTGAGCAGTTTTGAGCATCATAAGGTGGGAAGATTTTTTTCTGATTATAGAACTGCGGCGGCAAAGACCCTCAAGCCTGTCCGGAAAGTCGGGCTTGTAGCAAAGCATATGTATTTCCTGACCGTTGGTTTTATCGGTACCCGAAAGTTCAACACCGGGAATAACCGTAACACCGTGTCTTTCGCCAATTACCTTACCCCTTACCGTTCCGGCGAGGCAGTCGTGGTCAGTAATTGCTATTGTTGTAATGCCGCGCTTTTTAGCAAGTAAAATTAAATCCTCGATGCCCAAAGAGCCGTTAGATAAACGGGTATGGCAATGTAAATCCGCTGACAAAATAATCCATCCTTTCACTGCTCCGCAAGGTGCGGAGATTTTTCCATATTTACCCTAAAAACCTTGATATATAAGGGATAATAAGCCTTTTTATTATACAGTTGTTGAAAACTGCGGTAAAAATAGCAGAAATACCCCGAATATATTACATTAACAATATTTTACTATTTCCGCAAAAAAAAATCAAGCGATTTTCCGGCTTTTTTAAAAGAAAATTTGTTTTGCTTTTTTATATAGTATATGTTATTATTTACTTATGCTAAATGAGTGTTATAAGGAGTAATATGAGCAAGTTAGTTTATGTAGCCCTCAGTGGTGGAGTTGATTCTGCCGCGGCGGCAATACTTCTTAAGGATCGTGGATATGATGTCCGCGGTGTTACCTTGCGTCTTAAACCCGGAAACCTTGCAGACGGCGACATTGCCGATGCTCAAAAAGTAGCAGATAAGTTAGGTATCCCACTTGATATTATTGACGAGCGTGAAAGTTTTAAATCAGTTACTGATTATTTTTGTAACGCCTATCTCCGGGGTTTGACTCCTAATCCCTGCGTTTTTTGTAATCCCAATATTAAAATCGGAAAATTGGTGGATTATGCTCTTAAAAACGGTGCCGAATATGTAGCAACGGGGCATTACTCGGATATAGTTGAAAGAGATGGCAAATATTATATTAAGAAAAACCCCACGGGTAAGGACCAGAGTTACTTCCTTTGCCGATTAAATCAACACCTTCTGTCCCACGTAATGTTTCCCTTAAGTGATTTAACCAAGGATGAAATACGCGCTCTCGCAGAAAGTCGCGGTATTGAAGTGGCACACAAAAAAGATAGTCAGGAAGTATGTTTCATTCCCGACAATGATTATATCTCATTTATTGAAAAACAGTTTAACCCCAAGGCTTTGCCCGGTGACTTTCTTTCCACCGACGGCAAGAAATTAGGCACACACCAAGGAATATACAAATACACCATCGGTCAACGAAAGGGCTTGGGTGCATTCGGTAAACCGATGTATGTTATATCAATAAACCCCGAAAACAATACTGTTACGATCGGTGATAACCACGAACTTTTCACGCAGAAGATTTACATTAACGATTTAAGTTTTCTTTCAGGGGAAATACCCAAAGATGATTTACCCTGTTTTGTAAAAATACGTTGTGCCGCGAAACCCGCTGAGGCGGTTATAAAATTCACTGAAACCGGTGCTTTCATAGAATTCTCTGAGCCACAGAGGGCTGCAGCACCGGGACAGACCGCGGCAATTTACACCGACGACATATTAATAGGAGGCGGAATAATATGCAATCCTTAAGAAAACTTTATAAAGTAGGTATCGGACCCTCAAGCTCACACACAATGGGACCCCAATATGCCGCAGAATATATTAATGACACTTACCCGGAAGCTGATTTTGTCAAAGTTATTCTTTACGGCTCTTTGGCTCTTACGGGAGAGGGTCACGGTACGGATAAAGCATTATCAACCACTCTTAAAGCAGAAAATGAAATTATTTTTAATACTGATGAAAAGAACCTTCCCCACCCTAATACAATGGATTTTATTGTTTTAAAACAGGGTGAGGAAATTGCAAAGGTACGTGCTATGAGTATCGGTGGCGGTGAAATCCGTATTGAAGGTGTCCCCGCAGTTACTGCTCCCGAGGTTTATCCTCAGAAGAATTTTGAAGAAATCAAAGATTATTGCCTTATGCATCACTTAAGATTAAGTGACTATGCGGCAAAATTCGAGGGCGAAGAAATATTCCCGTTCCTCAAATCCATTTGGGAAAGAATGAAACTTACAATCCGCGAAGGACTTTATCAGGAGGGTATTTTACCCGGAGGACTTGAAGTAGAAAGAAAAGCAAAATATCTTTACGCTCAACGTCATATGGATGAAACTCCCGAAACCCGTGAAAATCGTCTCGTTTGTGCTTATGCTTACGCGGCAAGTGAACAAAACGCAGGTGGCGGAATGATTACAACCGCACCAACTTGCGGTGCATCGGGTGTTCTTCCTGCAGTGCTTTACTATATGCAGGAGAAAAAAGGCTTTACAGATTTTGAGATTGCAAAAGCCCTCGCCGCCGGAGGAATTGTAGGTAATGTAGTAAAACAGAATGCATCCATAAGCGGTGCAGAGGCAGGTTGTCAGGCAGAAATCGGTACTGCCTGTTCAATGGCGGCAGCCGCCCTTGCGGAGCTTCACTTTATGGACCTTGACCAGATAGAGTATGCGGCAGAAAACGCAATGGAACATTATTTAGGTCTTACCTGCGACCCCGTTTGCGGTCTTGTTCAGATCCCCTGTATCGAAAGAAATGCCGTTGCCGCTATGAGAGCAATTAACGCACTTTCTTTGGCAAACTTCCTAACAGCAACAAGAAAGGTTAAATTTGACACTGTTGTTGATACTATGTATCAAACAGGAAAAGATTTAATGCATAAATACCGCGAAACAAGTGAGGGCGGTCTTGCAGCAAATTATGAAGCGTAATAAAATGTTAACATTTGTTTTTTATAATCCGGTGTGTTATCATACACTCTGTCAGGAGATGATTTTTTATGGCTAAAGAGAAAAAACCAAAAGAAATTAACAACCACCCCAATAAAATAGGTGCTAAGGATGTTGCGGGTTACACTATTGCGGAAGCCGCAAATATGTTTAACCTTACTTATATAACAAGTTTCCTTAAAGTTTTTATGACCGACGTTTTAAAAATCGCTCCCAAGCGTGTCGGTTATATGTTCATCGTTACAAGACTCTGGGACGTTATAAACGACCCTCTCTGGGGTGCTATTGTTGCCAAAAGAAAACCGGGTAAGGACGGTAAATTCTTGCAATATTTAAGAATAGTAGCTATACCCTTGGGTATTTCAACGGTTATCTGTTTCCTTCCCTACTCCGACCCCAACTCAATTTTTTATAATCAGACCCTCGCCAATAACCCGACACTTCTTTTTGCAGTGTGTATAATTACATATCTTATTTACTGTACAATGTACACCGCAATGAATATTCCCTTCGGTTCATTGGCATCCGTTATTACCGACGACCCCAAAGGAAGAACTCTTCTTTCCACATCCCGTTCATTGGGTTCGGGTGTCGGCGGCGCGGTAGTTTCACTTATTGCACCTTTCATCATTTATGTTGGCACAGGTGTTACAGACTCCGTTACAGGTAAAGAACAAGAAGTTGCAGACGGCAACCGTATGTTCATTTACGCTCTTTTAATGGGTATAATGTCAATTGCATTCTACCTTATCGGTCACCGTAATCTTAAAGAACGTGTTCCCGCATTCGACGAGGAAAAGGTTGATTTCAAGAAAACATATCTGGGTCTTTTCAAATCCCGACCCTTTATGATGATTGCAATTTCAGGTGTACTCATCAGTGGACAGTTGCAGTTTAACTCATTTAACACATACCTTTATAAAAACTACTTCACCGAAACAAGCCTTGGTGTTTTAGGTACTATTTGTACATACCTTCCCATGGCGGCTTTAATGTTATTCACTCCTAAATTAGCCGCTAAATTCGGTAAAAAAGAACTTTGCGGTAATATGTCAATAATCTCCGCAATTGCTTCTGTTTTCCTTGCAGTAACCGCTAACAGCGAAACCTTTATCAACTTCATAAATCCCTATACGGGCGAACCCGGCACAGGCATTTACCCCGCATGGTTATTTATGGCTTGTCTTCTTCTCATCGGTTTCGGTTATACTTTCGTAAGCCTTACTTGTTGGGCAGTTGTTATGGACGTTATCGACTATCAGGAATGGAAAACGGGCGTAAGAAACGAAAGCGCAGTTTACTCCGCTTACACATTCGGCAGACAGTTAGGTCAGGCTATTGCAGACGCAGGTGGTCTTTTCCTCTTACAGTGGGCAAAATACGACAGTGCAACTGCAGGTAACGGCTTTATTACCGCTAACAATACAAGTAACAAAATTATGTTTATCTGTACCATTATTCCCGCCGTTGTTTACACAGGCGTATGGCTTATCTTTAAATTCGGCTATCCCCTTACTAAAGAGAAACTTGAACCTATCTACGCAGACCTTCGTGAAAAACACGAAAAAGAAGAGGCTGTTAACGCTTAATTTACTTATAAAAAAACCGCATCGTGTGATGCGGTTTTTTATTGTTTTCTATTGTTTTAATACGCCTTTTCTGCTATACTTTATTATGTATATTTATATTAAATTTACGGAAGTGCGAATATGAACAAAAAAAGCAAATCTTTATATAAACGAGTCATTTCTCTGGCTCTTGCTGTGTGTTGTTTTGTATGTGTTTTCGCCTTTTCTTCTTGCAGTATTTTAGAAAAGGACTCGGCTCTCACCATAAACAACACTCAAATCAGTAACGATGTTTTCACCTATTTCCTTGACCTTGCTATGGTGGAGGAGGGCACCGATGCATCTTACGAAACCCTTGTAAATAAGGCATCCTCTCTCGCGGGTACTTACTACAAAACAAACTCCCTCTTCCACACCTACAAATTATCTCTTACTACTGCTGAAAAAGCCGCAGTTTCCGAAAAAGTAAATGCTATCTGGGGTGTTTACGGTGATTACTATACAAATATCGGTGTGTCAAAGGAAACCCTTACAAAAGTTTATACCGCCGACGCTTACCGTGATGCTTTACTCGTTCATTACTACGGCGAGGGTGGTATTGAGGAAATACCTTTAAGTAGACTTTATGCAAACTTTAAAAGCAACTACATTATATTCCAGGCTATTACAGGTTATTTTACAGAAACCGACACGGCGGGTAATACCATAAGATTAAATAAAAACGATACGGAAACTCTCGTTCTTCAATTTCAAAATATGTCCGCAATGGTTAATGCGGGTGAACAGACTATGGAGGAAGCCGCCGATTATCTCAACGAAAGCGGATATCCCGGCTCTGTACAAACAGTTATTCTTCACAAGGATGATAACTCATCATACCCCGAGGGATTTTTCGCCAAAGTTCAGAGTATAGATTCCCGTTATGCGGCAATTATAGCATCCAATGACTATATATTCCTTGTTTTAAAGGGTGAGGCGGATGTTAACAGTTCTTATTTCAACGACAAAAAGACGGAAATAATCAAAAACCTTGTGGGCAACACTATCGACCAGACCATAGAAGCCGCCTACGAACCTGACATTGAAATTTCCCATTCCACCGCAAAAGGATATTACACATTAATTCTCAATGAAAAGAGTGCTTAATATGAATTCTGTTATTGAAAATATGTTGTCCCGTCAGACTATACGGGAATACACCGACGAGCAAGTGCCCGACGAATTACTGGATGTAATTTTAAAATGTGCCATACGTGCTCCAAGTGGCAGAAATACTCAACCCTGTCATTTAAGAGTGTTGAGAAATCGCGAAAAACTCGAAGAAATGAACAAAGATTTCAAAGATATTGTAGGTTGGGACACCCCTGCATACACAGGATGGGATATACGACCCGTTTACCACAATGCACCTACTTTTATCTTCATTTTTGCTAAGGATAAGTCGGATATGGCGGCAGGTCTTATGGCGGAAAACATCGCCCTTGCGGCTCACTCCCTTGGCTTGGGCTCTTGTATGATAGGCTCTTTGGGTGGTCTTTTTGACAACCCCGAGGGTGCAAAAAAATGGAAAGAAATATTGGATATCCCTGAAGATTGGCAATTCCTTTTAGGTATGACCCTGGGATACCCCAATGAAAAACCGCCGTTTAAAGACAGAGAAGACGGACATATTAAATTTATCGGATAAGGATATTTATGAATTATTTTGCAGGAAATTATGATGTAGCGGTTATAGGCGCAGGTCACGCGGGAATTGAAGCCGCTTTAGCCAGTGCAAGGCTCGGTGCATCAACAGTTGTTTTTACAGTTAACCTTGACTGGATAGGTAATATGGCGTGTAACCCCTCAATTGGCGGTACATCCAAGGGTCACCTTGTACGTGAGATAGATGCTCTTGGCGGTGAAATGGGTAAAGCCGCCGACAAAACTCTTATTCAGAGCCGTATTCTCAATTTAGGTAAAGGTCCCGCCGTACACTCATTACGCGCACAGATTGACCGTAGAGAGTACACCCAATATATGAAACATTGCCTTGAAATGCAGGACAACCTTGATATGAAACAGGCGGAAATTGTTTCATTAAAGAAAAATGATGATGGTCTGTGGGAATTTACAACTAAACTTGAGGCAACCTATACCGCTAAATGCGTTATCATTGCCACGGGTACATTCCTTAAAGGTAAGGTCTTTGTGGGTGACGTCTCTTACGAAAGCGGTCCTGACGGTATGTTCCCGTCAAATGAACTTTCCGACTCCCTTAATGAACTTGCCATTCCCTTAAGACGATTCAAAACGGGAACACCACCCAGAGTAAATAAACGAAGCGTGGATTACACGGGTCTTGAAGAACAAATAGGGGACGAGGAGATCACACCATTTTCTTTTGAAACTCCCGAGGGTGAACTTCAGAATAAGGCTATATGCCACATTACATACACTAACGCAGATACGAAACAGGTTATACTCGATAACCTCCACCGCTCCCCTCTTTATTCAAATAAAATTGAGGGTGTAGGTCCTCGTTATTGTCCGAGTATTGAGGATAAAATTGTCCGTTTTGCCGAAAAAGGCAGACATCAGGTATTTATTGAACCCTGCGGTCTTGATACAGAAGAGCTTTATTTGCAAGGACTTTCATCATCACTCCCCGAAGATGTTCAAATAAAAATCCTCAAAAGCATAAAGGGTCTTGAAAATGTAAAGGTTATGCGTAACGCATACGCTATTGAATACGATTGCGTAGACCCCTTGGCTTTAAAATCAACTCTTGAATTTACTAATCTTGAGGGTCTTTACGGTGCGGGTCAGTTTAACGGCTCTTCGGGTTACGAGGAAGCCGCCGCCCAAGGTCTTATTGCAGGTATAAATGCCGCAAGGAAAGTACAGGGCAAAGAACCATTCACCCTTGACCGAAGCACCTCTTATATCGGCACACTCATTGATGACCTTGTTACAAAGGGTTGTCGTGACCCTTACAGAATGATGACATCAAGAAGTGAATACAGACTTATCCTCCGTGAGGATAACGCGGATTTACGTCTTACTCAAATGGGATACGAGCTTGGACTTATAAGTCAAGAACGTTACGATAAACTTCAGGAGAAAAAACGTCTTATTGAGGAAGAAACCGAAAGAGTTTCAAAAATCACTATTCCGCCCTCACCCGAACTTTCGAAAGTTCTTGAGGATGCGGGTACTGCTCCTACTATAACAGGTTGCAGACTTTCCGAACTTATAAAAAGACCTCAGTTATCCTATAAATTACTTACACCTTTTGACAAAAAACGACCTGATTTACCCCGCGAGGTTTTCGAACAGGTTGAAATCAACCTTAAATACGCAGGTTATATTAAACGTCAGTTGGCACAGGTTGAGGAATTAAAAAGGCTTGAAGTCAAAAAAATACCCCGGGACATTGATTACGATAAACTCACCAATCTCCGTCTTGAGGCTATTGAAAAATTAAAGAAAATCCGACCCGAAACCATCGGACAGGCATCAAGAATCAGCGGTGTTTCACCCGCGGATATTGCGGTGCTCCTGATTCACTTAAAATCAAACTAAAGGAGATTTATTATGATACCAAGAAATGAACATCCGAATCCCGGATTCTACCGTGAAAACTATATTAATCTTAACGGCGAGTGGGATTTCGATTTTGACTTCGGCAATTCAGGTGAAGAACAGAAATTCCAGGCAAATGACCACAAACTCTCTAAAAAAATTATTGTACCCTTCTGCCCCGAAAGTGAACTTTCAGGTATTGGTTATAAGGATTTTATGTCCGCAGTATGGTATAAGAAAACCGTTAATTTAACAAAAGAACAACTCAATATGGGCAAAGCCTTTATTGTTTTCGGTGCAGTTGATTTTCACGCACGAGTTTTTGTTAACGGTGAATTCGCAGGTGAGCATTTCGGTGGTTACACCTCCTTCAGAATTGATGCAACAAAATTCCTTAACGAGGGTGACAACATTATCACTCTTTATGCTCAGGATGACACCCGCTCACCCTTACAGGCACGAGGCAAACAAAGTGAACTTGTATATTCGCACGATTGCGATTACACAAGAACCACAGGTATCTGGCAGACCGTTTATATGGAGTTCTGTCCTGAAAATTATATTAAAAACTTCCGAGTTTATCCCAATGTAGACACTGTAACACTTACAATTTCCGCAGAAATCGTAGGCAACGGTGAATTTTCGGCTACCGCTTATTGGGACGAAAAAGAGGTTGGCTCAATTACAACTGCCACAAAAGGTCAGACAGTAACCGTAACCCTTCCCCTTTCAGAAAAACATCTTTGGGAAGTTGGTAAGGGCGGTCTTTATAGTCTTAGACTTAACTTCGGCGGTGATGAGGTTACAAGTTACTTCGGCTTACGCGAGGTTAAACTTACTCCCGATAAGGGTATAACCATCAATGGCGAGGTTGTTTTCCAAAGACTTATTCTCGACCAGGGTTTCTATCCCGACGGTATTTATACCGCACCCTCCAAAGAGGCTCTTAAGAATGACATCCTTCTTTCAATGAAAGCAGGCTTCAACGGTGCAAGACTTCACCAGAAGATTTTTGAACCCCTTTTCTTACATTATTGCGATGAATTGGGCTATATTGTCTGGGGTGAGCACGGTAACTGGGGTGCAGACCATACCAACTTTGAATCTCTTCGCTACTTCTTACTCGAAAATGAAGAAGAAATCGAAAGAGATTTCAACCACCCCTCTATAATCGGTTGGTGTCCCTACAACGAAACCTGGGATATTAACGGCAGGAAACAGGATGATGATGTTATCCGAATTGTATACCGCACCATTAAAAACCTTGATAAAACTCGTCCCTGTATTGACACAAGCGGTAACTACCACGTTGAAACCGATATTTATGACCTTCATAATTATGACCAGGATTACAACAAATTCAGAGCCGATTATGATAAACTCTTAACCGATAATGTAGTATTTGACCATCAGGGTCACCGCCAGAATTGGAATGGCGAACCCTTATTTATGAGCGAATATGGCGGAATAAGAATTGAACTCAGAGATGCTGAAGAAAATGACCGGGAAAAAGCCTGGGGCTACGGTAATGCCGCAACTTCTCTTGAGGAATTCTACGAAAGATACGACGGTCTTACCACCGCTATGATTGATAACCCCAAAATGATTGGTTTCTGCTATACCCAACTTACTGACGTTGAACAGGAACTCAACGGTATCTATCGCTACGACAGAAGTGAAAAATTCGATTCTGCAATTCTTTATAAAATCAACACAAAGAAAGCAGCAATCGAAAAGTAAAATAAAGAACTGACACTCATTTTTGTGAATGTCAGTTCTTTTTATTATCTTACTATCTTTTCTCCGTCAAATACTATAATACCGTGACCGCTACCTGTTTTACCCTTGTTTGTTACAACGTGCTCTTTGAATGCACGACGCATAGAGGTATCTGTGGGCCATTTTTTAGGACTGCCGAAGCCTGCCTTTCCGAATACACGCCAGGCATCGGTAAATACCGCTTTTTCGCCCTGTTTAATTAACTCAAAATCATCAATGAATTTAAGTGTATTAAGCTTTGCAGGTAAAAATTCCTTATAACCGTCCCAAAGGAGCCAGGAACCACACTCGAAAATCATCAAGCCATCTTCTCTGCGATAATCCTTGAAGAACTCGTAGGCCTTTTTATAAGAATCAAGGCGAACTTCATCTGTAAGGGGCACGCCCGATGAAGGAATGTGGAAACCAAGGGTTTTGTCTCCGCGTTTGATTGTGACACCTGCAGAGGTTATGTATTCATCACAAACACCGAAGTCTGAGTATTCAAACTGAAATCTTCCGAGACAGAAACGTTCGAGAGCAAAGAAGCCGGTATTCCAACCTGCTACAAAGGTACCGTAAACCTCTTTACAATCAAGACACTCATCGAACTTATATTTTAAATCCATAATTGTGTCGCGGAAAAGCTCCTCGCTAAGACCTGCTTCCTTGTATCTTTCGTGCATAATCTCGGAAGCGATTACAAGCATAACAAAGTCAAATGTATAGTGCTTAACTCCGTGTCTCATAGCAACAAATTTAGTTTTTGTGAAAAGCTCACCGAAATCGTGTGCCTTGGGGTACATATATTCTTTAATCAAAGAGTCAACCTTTGCACTAAAGCTTTTGCTGTTATCAATTTTTTCTGCAGTTTTACAGAAAACCTCAACCGCCTCCTGAGGAAGATCAAGTATTTTCAAGACTTCTTTAAAATGCTCGTTTAAATATGTCATTTTTATTTCTCCTTAGTTTCTTAAGCTGTTAAGCGGTGCAGGAATTCTGCCACCACGGTTTATAAAATCAACGCTACCCTCTGAATGCACGGGCATAACCGGAGCCGTACCCAAAAGACCGCCCATTTCAATGGAATCTCCCACAGTTTTTCCGGGAGCGGGAATAATTCTGACTGCGGTTGTTTTTGAGTTTATCATACCGATTGCCGCTTCGTCCGCGATTATTGCCGCGATTGTTTCGGCGGATGTATCACCGGGTACGGCAATCATATCGAGACCAACGGAGCAAACACAGGTCATAGCTTCAAGTTTATCAAGAGTAAGGACACCTTTTTCAGCAGCGGCAATCATACCCTCGTCCTCAGACACGGGAATAAATGCACCCGAAAGACCGCCAACGCTTGACGAAGCCATAACTCCGCCTTTTTTAACTGCATCGTTAAGCATTGCAAGGGCGGCAGTAGTACCGTGAGTACCACAAACACTGACACCTATTTCTTCAAGTATTCTTGCTACCGAGTCACCAATTGCGGGAGTGGGAGCAAGGCTCAGGTCAACAATACCAAATTCTGCACCAAGACGCTTCGATGCTTCACAAGCAATAAGTTGACCCATTCTTGTAATTTTAAATGCGGTTTTCTTTATGGTTTCGGCTACAACATCAAAGGGCTCACCTTTAACATTCTTAAGGGCGTTATACACAACACCGGGACCTGAAACACCAACGTTAATAGCACATTCAGGCTCACCCACACCGTGGAAAGCACCTGCCATAAAGGGGTTATCCTCTACTGCGTTACAGAATACAACAAGTTTTGCACAACCGAAACCGTCCCTGTCCGCAGTGCGAATGGCGGTCTTTTTAATGGTTTCACCCATAAGTTTAACCGCATCCATATTAATACCCGCTTTTGTTGAGCCGACATTTACGGATGAACAAACAAAATCAGTTGTTGCAAGAGCTTCGGGAATTGAGTTTATAAGACGGCGGTCACCAATGGTAAAACCCTTTTGTACAAGGGCGGAAAAACCACCTATAAAGTTTACACCGCAAGTTTTCGCCGCGTCGTCCATAGCTTTAGCGAAAATAGTGTAATCTTCCGTTTCGCAACTTTCTGCCGCAATGGCAATGGGAGTTACGGAAATACGTTTATTTATAATGGGGATACCCATTTCTTTCTCAATATCCTCGCCTGTTTTAACAAGGTTTTCGGCGTATTTCGTTATTTTGTCATACATCTTTGTAGCACAAACCTTTGGGTCGGGATGAGCACAGTTACGTAAGGAAATACCCATTGTAATGGTACGGATATCAAGATGTTGGTCATCTATCATATTGAGAGTTTCGAGAATTTCGTGTTGGTTAAGCATATTCCACCTCAGATTCTGTGCATTGCATCAAAAATATCTTCACGTTGAATACGGATATTAACACCAAGACGCTGACCCTCTGCTTCAAGGGCATCAACTATCTCAGAATAGCCTACATTTGCCTCTTTAACGTCAACGAGCATATTCATAGTAAACATATTCTGCATAACGGTCTGACTGATATCAAGTATGTTAACATTGATTTTCTGTAAAACCACGCACACACCCGCCATAATACCTACTTTATCTTTACCTACAACGGTAATAATTGCATTCATAATATTTTACCTCTCTTACGGATATTTAAAATATTTTAACATAAGAAAAATAATAATACAATATCAAATAAAAAAATACTTCGGTGCACTTTTAATGCACCGAAGTTTAATTCTTTAATTGTTTAATTATTTCATCATTGCTTCCCAGATGTATTTGAAAATACTGAGTGAAGCAAGGAATCTTACTATTGTATCGGGAATGATACTTGCAAGCCAACCGAAATCATTAGCATCTTCTTTGTATTCGTGCTCGGGTGCACCTTCGTAATCAAGAAGCATTGCCTGAGTATAAACGATACCGCCTTCACCGAATACTTCGGCTCTTACGTATGCGCCAACTTCACCTGAGTAATCATCAAGGTCAATTTCGTCGCCGTAAGCAATCGTCTTACCGTTAGAAATCCAACGGATGCAAAGGTCATCTTCAACATCAAGTTTAATTGTATCAGCATCGTCATCAACAATAATCTCGTTAATCATAGGTGCTTCAACATCGAGGGGAGCTTCGTATTTTGCGTTGTAATCCTCTGCCTGTCTTGCAAGGATATCCTCACCGATAGCGGCTGCATCTGCATCACCGTTTTCAACAAGGTACATTGCAATTTCGTTAAGCTCTTCGTTATTACCAAGGCACTTACTTGCTGCAAAGAACTCACCGTTACTCATACAATCGTAAAGATTATCAACTGTATTTTCGGGCATAATCATCATTGTGTAACCTGTATATGCAGCAGAAACTCTGTGAGCATCACTTGTGGCAATTACAAGAACATTTCTATCCTGAGGAGCAAGGTCCATAAGCATAATATCCCAAAGTTTTCTGTCGAAACGGGTTCTTGAGTCGCCCTTGGAGTTAATATCAATACCTATACAAGAGGGATACTTGAGAAGAAGGCTCTCAAATTTATCAATGTAATAGGAATAGCTTTCGTCGTAAGCGTCGCAGGTATATTCTTCATCACGGGCATTTGTGTATTCACCGGGGTGATTAATAACGGAAAGACCGCCTAATTCGTCAACGGCTTTAATGGGTGTTTCGTAATCACTTGTACCGCCTACTACACCGTGACCGTAATCAACAAACCAAGTATTTACGTGGGCATTGTTAAGGGATGTGGGATTCTGCTCGTTAGCGTAGGGAACGCGGAGCATATACTGACCGGTTGTACCGTCTTCGTAAGTCTGGTAGTAGTAATCGCCACCATTTTCGGTAACAACGTCATATCTGTCACCGTCGAAGGTTAATCCGCCACCTTCTTCAAGAGCAACTAATTCTCTTGTGCCGTCCTTGATACCAAGGAAAACCTGAATAGCAGGAATAACTTCCTGATATGTCCAACTGTAGCTTGTTGTACCGTGGTCCGATACTGCATAAATATCAAAACCATAGTCATAGTTAACCTCAAGCATATCCTTAAGTGTGTCATCACCGTCGGATGCAGTTGTATGAGTGTGAAGGTCCGCCTTGTACTGATCCCAGGACCAATCAACATTTGCATAAGGGTTAGTAATTGTGTAATCAACATCGGTACTTGCGGCAAAACCAATAGTACTCAATGCACCTGAAAGAATAGCAACTACACAGATAATTGCTATAATTTTTTTGGTTTTTCTCATAGAAAATCCACCTTTCTGAAAATGCAAAATCAATATCTGCAATGATACATAATATATTCTAATACAATTACCATTATTTTTCAATTATCAACTTGAATAAAAAAAGGCTTATAAATATGTACAATATAAAAAAATCCCCGCGAAAAAATCGCGGGGACTAAACATTTTACTTAAGCATCAACTGTTGCAAGAAGGTCCATAAATTCGCTAACGAATGTTGAACCTGCGGTCTTGCTGATAACGTTAACTTCTTCGTTTTCGCTGAGAAGTGAGTGATACTCGTTATCTCTGAGAACGTAACCTGCCTGGTCGTTGCAAAGACCATATACCATTACGTATTCACAGTCTGTGCAGTCTGCAAGTGCGGGTAATTCCCATTCGCCCTTACCCCAGGATGCGTCACCTGATGCGGGACCACCCATAATAAGGATGGGGTCAAATTCACCGGGGCAAAGGAATACGCCAACCTTGTTGCCGAGTTCCATATAACCGATTTCGGTAATCAAATTGTAGCCTTCGCCGTTTTTAGCAATAACTGCATTAAGAACGTCTTCACGAGCTGCAAGAGTAAGAATACCGTTATCAACATCGAGTGCAACTTCCTGCATCATAATGTTAAGCACGGGGTCAAGAGCCTCTTCTTCCTCGATAGCCATAACTTTCTTAGCAAGGATATAACCATATTCTTTCATATAGTCAATACCATTCTTGCTTTCATCTCTGTTTGCTTCATCCCAAAGGTCAGCTGCGTCACCGATATTATCAGCGGTAACTGCTTCAATACAACCATTGGGGCAAGAAATTGTAACGTCGCCGTCGTGTTCAACATTTGCAATTGAACGACATTCCTTACAGAGGTAAATATGTCTTGAAGTGATAGCAAGTTCTGCACCCTGTACAAATACTACATTAGCACCTGCTTCTTCACGGATGGTTTTCTCGATGTAGTAAGGATAATCCGCTGTAAGCTCGTCGGGACCTGCACCGATACTTGTACAGTGGATAGCTGCTTCAAGAAGCCAAGTCTCAGTTGTACCGTCATCGGGAACGAAACGGAGTCTCTGGATTTCGGGATCAATTGTCTGAGGGTCACGTTTATCTTTAATGTAATCTGAAACATCAGCTGCACCGTAGTAAAGGTCGCCGTCTTTCATATTAACAACTGCACGTTTCATAGCGTAAACAGTTTTTGTGAAAAGATTTTCCATAAACTGCTGATTCTTCTGAATCTTATGCTCGTCAAGAGCACCGCCGGTTGCAGCGTTACCGGTATTGATAATAAGAGCCTGTGCAAGGGGTACGTTCATACCGAGAGTATCGATACAGGAATGCTGATGGAGAGCAGAAACATTGATAGAAACAATGTTGTATTTCTCTGCAAATTCAGCCATTCTTGAACGGATTTCCATAACGTCACCACGTGAGAAACCGAAACCGTCGATAACTGCGTGAACTACTACACCGCTATTACCGTCGCTGATAGCGTAAACGCGAACACGCTGGTCATCAAGAACCTCTGTGGGAACACGGCCAACGATGGGTTCAAGCGAACCTGCAAGGAAGTAGTCGCCGTCCATGGGGTCAATACCCTCAAGAAGAGATGCACCTGCGTAGCCTACCTGCCACTGAGCATCTTCCGCAACTTCGCGGTCAAATTCTTCTTCACCTGCGTAGAAGTACTCCGGTTCGTAATTTTCAACATCGCTCCATTTATCCTCGTAGCCGGGCCAGTATTTATTCAGGTAAGTGAGAACAAATGACAAGAGCTTTTCAATTAACATTTCAAAAACGTTTTCAACACTTGTTTCGGGAAGAGAGATTTCTGCCGCGGAGACAGGAATCGCAACTGCTGAAAACATAAGGATGAGAGACAGTACAACTGCCAAAACCTTTTTAGACATAGGGATTCCTCCTTTTAATTATACAGGTTAATTATATTACCTTTTCACTGAATAATCAATATCATTTTTCAACACTCAATTTTCTTTGGCATTTTTGACCAATTCTTCTTCTATAATTTTGTTTATGTTGTTGCTTCCTCTGTGGCGATAAGGTCTGATTCTTAAGGCAATGTACATAACAATAGCACCAACACAGTTAAAGATAGTGTCTGCCATAGTATCCATCAACGCAAAACGGGACTCAAAACGCTCCGCATCAAGAGGAATAAGCATAAATACATCTTCAACATTGCCGCCGGCTTCTTCAATGGCTTTCTGTAAATCCCAGTGCTGAGCGTCACCGCCAAACCACTGGTCAAAACTGAACTCGAAAATTTCCCAACCTGAAGCGAAAGCAAAGGCAAGACCCATAGCCGCAATTGCCGCAATACCGGGAGGGCAGGTTTTTTTGTCGCGGATTTGCATTGCACAAACACACTCATAAGCAACGTATACACCAACACCGCAACCGAAAGCGTGTAACACCTTATCATAACCGGGTATTGCGTAATAGAAATTCAGGAACGCACCACCGAAGGACGCAAGGAAAAATGCAAGTATTGATAAATTCTGAAATTTATGGGAGAAAAGACGTGGAAAAGTGTTTTTGGGGAACATCTGACAAACTTCGTAAGAGAACATACCCAAAAGGTTTGCTGCCATCTGTGCAGGTTGGTAGGAATCCATTTTAAATAAACTGTAAATGATACCGCCAATCATCAATAATCTGAGAGTCCACCAGTAAATAAGTTCAATTTTACTTACTCCTTTGTAAACTCGTTTGAAATAATCTTTTACCATAAATATATCTCCTCAGTGTTTTTTAACCATTTCGCAGGTGATTATAACATATATAACACAGATATGTTATCATTTTTTTAAATTTCGTATTGAAAAAACAAATTTATAAATGTATAATATAAAAGGTTAAACACATTTTATGCAAAAAGTGAGGTTTTCGCAATGGCTAAGCGAGAGGGCTACATATCCTGGGACGAGTTCTTTATGGGTGCGGCAATGCTCTGTGCAAAACGCAGTAAAGACCCCAACACTCAGGTTGGTGCTTGTATCGTCAACAACGAAAACAGAATTTTGTCAGTTGGTTACAACGGCTTCCCCTCAGGTTGCGACGATGATTGCTTCCCCTGGGAGCGTAGTGCCGACGATTCTTATGACACAAAATATCCTTATGTCTGCCACGCAGAACTTAACGCAATTCTCAACTGCCGCGGCAGAAGTCTTGCGGGTAGTCGCATTTACGTGGCTCTTTTCCCCTGCAACGAATGTGCCAAAGCCATTATACAGAGCGGTATTACGGAGGTTGTTTACCTTTCCGATAAATATGCCGACACATCTTCCACAAGAGCCTCAAAACGTATGTTTGACGCGGCAGGTGTAAAATACAAACACCTTATACCCCAAAGCAAAGAAATCATGCTCGATTTAAGGGAAGAAAACGTATAATTGTTTATAAAAAAATTAAAATAAATTTGACAGGAGTGTTTTAAATGCCTTTAGTTAACGCAAAAGACATGCTCACAAAAGCAAAAGCAGGCCACTACGCAGTTGGTCAGTTCAACATCAACAACCTTGAGTGGACAAAATCCATTCTTCTTACTGCACAGGAAATGAATTCACCCGTTATCCTTGGTGTTTCCGAGGGTGCAGGTAAATATATGTGCGGTTTCAAAACCGTTGCTGATATGGTTAAAGCAATGATTGAAGACCTTAAGATTACAGTTCCCGTTGCTCTTCACCTTGACCACGGTTCATACGAAGGTGCAAAAAAATGTATCGAAGCAGGTTTCTCATCAATCATGTTCGACGGTTCACACTACGCAATCGACGAAAACATCGCAAAAACAAAAGAACTCGTTGCTACTTGCGAAGAATTAGGTCTTTCACTTGAAGCAGAAGTTGGTTCTATCGGTGGCGAAGAAGACGGCGTTATCGGTGCAGGTGAATGTGCAGACCCCGACGAATGCAAAATGATTGCTGACCTCGGCGTTACAATGCTCGCAGCAGGTATCGGTAATATCCACGGTAAATATCCCGAAAACTGGGCAGGTCTTTCATTCGATACTCTTGCAGCTATTCAGGAAAAAACAGGCACAATGCCCCTCGTTCTTCACGGTGGTACAGGTATCCCCGCTGATATGATTAAAAAGGCTATCGACCTCGGTGTTTCCAAAATCAACGTTAACACAGAGTGTCAGCTTGCATTCCAGGAAGCAACAAGAAAATACATCGAAGCAGGTAAAGACCTTGAAGGTAAAGGTTTCGACCCCAGAAAACTTCTTGCTCCCGGTTGCGAAGCTATTAAAGAAACAGTTCGTGAAAAAATCGAACTCTTCGGCTCAAAAGACAAAGCTTAATTACAAAAACAGAGCCGTACCGTATCCGGTGCGGCTCAAATTTTCAACAGGAGTTCATTGATTATGGCAAAAAACGAAAATACCTCAAACAAAAAGAGGAATATTTTAATAATAGTTTTTATATGCCTTATTGTATTAGCAACAATTTGCGTGTTAGTACTTTCCCCTTTTGGTAAAAGCCTTTTAGGTATCGGCAAAAACGGTGAGCCCATAGGCACACCACCGACTGATTTCATTTCAGAGAATGTGAAAACCACGGAAGAAACATCCAAGGTTACGCTCATTTCTCCCGATAAGATGCCGTCCGTATCCGTACCGAAACCCACAAGTCCCACCGTTGATACAAACAAGAATTATACATTCTTTGTGGATAAAAACGTCTTTGACTGTATCGATTCCGAGGGTGTTACAACACTTAAGGCAAAGGAAAATAACAGTGTCATAATCACGGTTACGCCTTATAAATCCGTCAGTTACTCAAGCCTTTGCAGTAGTACAGCAAAAGTCCACGAAAGAGACGGAGAACAACCGAAACTTAATATAGAAAACCTTTATGCCGTTTACCACTCGGATAAAAACGGCACTACAACAACCGTTTATTGCATCGACGACAACAACGGCGGAAGTATAAAATTAAAATACGAACGTCCCTCAGATGCCGACGAGTACGACAAAGACTTTGAAATACTCGCCTCGATGTTTAAGGTGAAATGATAAAAACCTCCTGTACGTGTACAGGAGGTTTTTAAAATGCAGAATTCAAAATGCAGAATGCAAAATTATCGGGGCACAAGTGCCGAATTATATATATTAACTCCTTGTATCATTTCCCATATTTTGAATTGATTTGTTGTATAGCTTTTGTATGTTTTTCGTTTTCATAATTAATTTCCAAATTCTTTTTATGCTGTAGATTTTTTAATTCTTTTTCCTTTTGCTCTGCGTTTACTGTATATTCGTAATTTATACTCAATTCGGTTAAACGAGCATAATCTTGTTCTAATTCAGCTTCTAAATCACGAATTTGCCTTGCGTACATATTTGAGGTATCCATTTTCATAAAGGCCAGTTTTTTCTCTTTTTGTGTAACTTCTTCCTCCAAAGCAGAAATTTGACTTGTATAACTCGATGATGCTGCATACCCACAATAACTTCTATAAAAATTTATCCAAAATTCACAATCATCTATATCTATTTTATATTTGCTCTCAATTAATTCAAGCTCGTCTTTATGTCTTTGGTTTTCTTTTGTTATTTCTTCCTGGTATGCAGTTGCGTTGTTCTTATTTGGAGTTGAAGGCTTGGGTGTCTTTGAGGGCGATGAATCTTTTGATGGGCTCGTGTTTTCATGAGCATATGTAGTTGTATAAACGTCTGACCTTGTTGGGGATGGAGCTTTTGTTGGTTGAGGAGCGACCACAGTTGTATAGTTCTGCACACCATACGCATCCGGCACCGTACCTTCCGAATATTCATTAGCATTTGTTTCGACTATACTAAATTCACTGCAAACTTCGGTTCCTTCTGATGTAAACAAAGTCTGTAATGGGGTTTTCATAGCAAATTTAATAACACCAATTATTGCTACCCATAAAAGCATAGTCGGAATTGCCACCACAAAAAAAGACCCAATTTTTTTCACTCTTTTTTTTCGCTTTATTCTTGATTTTTGCTTTTCATCAGAGTAAAGTTCAGAATGACAAAACATACATTCCAAAGAATCTTTGTTTATTACTGGTTTACCACATTTAGGACAGTTCATTTTTATCCTTCCTTTCACCTTTTCTTCTATTTTACTCAATTTTTGAGTATTTGTCAATTCAAAAAAACTCTCCGTGATAGAATATATTTACATACTATAACGTAGGAGGGATTTGCCTTGGATTACCGTGAACGTATGAGAAGTTTAAGGGAAGACAACGACTTAACTCAAGCAGAAGTTGCCAAGATTATAGACAAATCTCAACAAGGATACAATCACATAGAGGTCGGCAGAGCCGAATTAAAAATTGATGACCTCATTAAGCTTTGTGATTTTTACAACGTTAGTGCTGACTTTTTTATAGGAAGAGAATAAAAGTGATGTCCGTTTTATTAAGCAGACATCACTTTTTGTTTTTATAGGACTCTCCACCGCTCCGTTTAATTAATTCATACAACAAATCGACCACACGCTTTTTGCTTTATCATAACAAAAAATATTTCAAGGCGGTCCCCCTCTCTCCTTACGCAGAGAGGTTGAGCTATCGCGTTACAACTACTTTATCTATAATTCGGCTTTAGCCCCGAAATTATTCATTTTTCATTATTCATCATTCATTATTCATTAAAAAATCCCGACCGCTCGGTCGGGATTTTTCTCTTATCCTTCATACTCAAAAACAGTATCGTATGTACCGCTTTCGAATTCGTATTCCTCGTTGTCGAGGTAGAGGGTTGCGTGGGAGCCTGTGGGTATGGTAAATGAGAATTTGCACTCGTTACCCTTACCTGTATATTCCCAGGAAGAAATAATTTCACCGTTTTCCGTAAGAATACGCGCCTTTGCGTAACCCAATTCTTTAATGGGAAGGGGTCTGAAAATTATATGCTTATATGCGGGTTCGTTGAAGTCGCTGTCGATACCTGCAACGGTTGTGTAAAGCCAATCACCCACTGAACCGTATGCATAGTGGTTAAAGGAGTTCATTTCAGGAGTTGCGAAAGTACCGTCAACCTTCATACCGTCCCAACGCTCCCACATTGTGGTAGCACCCTTTGTTACAGGGAAAAGCCATGAGGGGAAGGTTTCCTTAAGAAGTAATTTATAAGCAACATCACTTCTGCCGATTTTGGTAAGTGCATGTAAGAGATACGGTGTGCCTACGAAACCTGTTTTAAGGTGACCGCACTCCTCAATATCCTTTACAAGCTTTGCACCTTCACGCTGAATATCATCTGTAAGGTCAAAATAAATAGCAAGAACATTTGCAGTCTGAGTTTCGTGCTCGGGTTTACCGGTATTGATATATTTCTTTCGATAAGCCTTTACAGATAAATCATAAAGCTCCTCGAAATAACTCATATCCTCGCCAATTGCCTTACCCATTTCAATAAACAAACTATTTGAGTAAGCAAGGTATGCAGAACCAATAAGGTCATTATCCGTAAATCCTCCCGTTGCCTCGTCACCTGCATCAAGTGAAAGCCAGTCACCAAAGTGACAGTCGTGTGTATCAAAAAGACCCCGTTCGCTACCCTTGGATTCCATAAAGAGAATCCACTTTTTCATAGACTCGAACTGTTCTCTGATAATCTCGGTGTCACCGTAAGTTCTGTAAACCCAATAGGGTACGATTACCGCTACGTCCGCCCATGCGGATGAGCCGTAAGAGTCCCAACCTGTATCAGGAACAATGTGGGGAATACCCCCATCCTCATGCTGGTCGGCAGCAACATCGTGCATCCATTTTTTAAAGAATTTCTTGGTTCTGTAGTTTATTGATGCGGTACGTGCAAAAACCTGAGCATCGCCCGTCCAACCAAAACGCTCGTCGCGTTGGTTGCAGTCGGTGGGTATATCGAGGAAATTGCCCCTCTGACCCCATACTATATTCTCATAAAGCTGTTGCACAAGCTCGTGTCCGCAAGCGAAGTAGCCCGTACGTTTCATATCGGAGAAAACTACAACCGCGTTAAAATCATCAGGATTTATAGCATTTTTGTCAAAGCCTTCGAGTTTAACGTAACGGAAGCCCTGATATGAAAAATGGGGTTTATATGTATGCTCGTTGCCGTCTGAAATAACCTTGATTTCAACCTTTGCACTACGCATATTATCTATATAGAAATTACCGTCTCTGTCAAGAACTTCTGCGTGATAAAGTCTAAACTCCTTACCCTTTTGAGCAGGAACTTTCCACTCAACATAGCCAGTAAGATTTTGCCCGAAGTCAAGCACCAATTCACCCTTGGGTGTGGTTATAACTTCACAAACTCCCAGTCTTGCCATTTCGCGGACTTCTTCGCCCTCCTGAGGAATCAGGATTTTTGTGTCAATATCCCTGAGTTCTTTTACGGGGAATTTTTCGTCTGTATTGGCATTAAAATCAACGGTTTCACCATTGTAAACGTGAGAATAAAGAATATTGCTTTTTGAACATTCCCAACTTGAATCCGTAGGAATAAATTCCTCCGTACCATCCTCATATTCAATATGAAGTGCGGCAATAAGTGCATCTTCTTTATCCGTGATGCTCTCATAATGCTCATGCCCGTTACCGTGATAACGTCTGCCGTTACCTAAGGCAATATCAAGTGTATTGCACTCTTCCATTAAAGAAGTAACGTCGTATTCCTGATACTGAATACGTTTACCGTAGCTTGTCCAACCGGGTGCTAAAATAAATTTACCCACTCTTGCACCGTTAAGGTATGCTTCATAATAACCTAAAGCCGAGCAAGTAAGAGTGGCTTTGAGTATTGGCTTATCAATCCACACAACTTTATTAAAAACAGGGCGGATATCACCCATATCAACGCCTTGTCTTATAAAAAATGCATCTCTTATGGTTTTCATTTTCGTTCTCCTTTCAGAGTTGACATATTGTTTTAAAAATATATAATTAATATATCCCACTTGAGATTTATTTTCAATACTTTTCGGAGGTAATAATGAGAAATCTTTCCGATATCAATGTTATAAAATCCGTTATGTCACGTCACGGTGTCACATTCAATAAAGGTCTCGGGCAGAATTTCCTCGTAGACCCTGAGGTTTGCCCCGCTATGGCGGAGGCGGCAGGACTTGACGAAAACACCTGTGCTATTGAAATCGGTCCCGGCGTCGGTGTTCTTACGGCAGAACTTGCAAAAAGGGCGGGTAAAGTTTTAAGTTTTGAACTTGACGAACGCCTTTTACCCGTATTAAAAGAAACTCTTGCAGAGTTCGACAATGTTGAAATTATAAACAAGGACGTTATGAAAGCCGACCTTAAAGGCATCATTGAAGAAAAATGCAAGGGTATGGATATTGTAGTTTGTGCTAATCTCCCCTACTACATTACCTCACCCATTATAATGCTCCTCTTAGAAAGCCGTTTACCCCTTAAATCCATTACGGTTATGGTACAAAAAGAGGCGGCGGACAGGCTTTGTGCAGAAGTGGGAAGTCGTGACGGCGGTGCGGTTACGGTTGCGGTAAATTACTATGCGAAAAGCGAAAAACTTTTCTTTGTGCCCCGTGACTCCTTCCTCCCTCCACCCAAGGTAAACAGCGAGGTTATCCGCCTTACAGTAAGGGAAAATCCACCCGTAAATGTTAAGAACGAGGCAAATTTCTTTAAAACAGTTAAAGCCGCTTTTTCACAAAGACGAAAAACCGCCGAAAATTCATTAAGTTCAGGTACGGGCATTAAAAAAGACGTAATTGCTAATGCTCTTGCCGAGGCGGGACTTGAAAAAACCGTAAGAGCAGAAAAAATGACAATGGAAGATTTTGCAAAACTTTCCGATATTCTCTTCCAATAAAAACAAACCCTTGAGAACTTGATTCTCAAGGGAATTTTTTATATAAAGGATTCAATTAAAATCTCAAGAAATTTACCGTCTGACGAGTCAATTATACCGTCATTATTAAAATCCATTCTTGCTTTTTGTTCTGAAGTCAAATCACTTCTTTTGGAAAGTTTATTGAACTCAAAAGCATCAAGTATATCAACTGCATAATCACCGTTCAGGTCACCACGTACACCTTCAAAAACAAGGTCCTCGCCCTCAAGGGCCTGGTTTACAATCTGGGCATAATCCTGAATATCAACTTCTTCATCCCCCGTAAACTCGGTGCTTTTAAGGTATACACCATCCAAATCCTCAAAACCGTTTATATATCTTTCGCAAAGCATTGTATCAAGGACATCGCACACACTGTCGCCGTTTACATCCCCCGTTACGCAAAGGGAAAACACACATTTTGTATTGCCGTTTGTGAGTGTGATTTCAGTACCCGTTCCGAGATAGGGCAAAGTTTTATGGGAGGGATTAACCCCATATTCCAACGAACTTTCAAAAAGACTCTTACTGTCGTTTACAAGGTATTGATGAGTATAAAAAATCGGTTCATCAGAGTCTGCAACAACATTTTCTTTATATGAAAAATAATTGCTACCACCAATTTTCGATGCCGCTTCGGGGGCACTGCCAAGAGGAGCAATAACTGTATTCTGTGAACTGAAAATCCCCTTATCCACCCTTAAAACATTTCGTCCGAAAACTGTAAAGGGATTTTTTGAAAAATCGTTTATCACCAATGAACGAACGGTAACACCATCAATACTTTCAGGGATAAAAATAATTTCATCACTTGTTTTTATTGATGTAATAGTTACGGTTTCTCCCACCGAAAACTCAAACTTACCCGAAATATCCAAATCCTCTTGAGTAAAATTCACAGGAGTTTTTTTGTATATATCATTTTCTTCATCGTCATCATCGGTTATGTATTCTTTGAGATAAACTTTAATATCATTTAAATTATTACGGGAGGTTTCGGGGTGAATTATAAATTCACAAGCCGCCACACGGCCATTTTTGGTAACACCGCCGTAAGAAACGAATGCACCTACGCACCCGCTTTTATCCGCCAGATTTCCGAAAACCCACGAACCTGTAAAATTATCAACTTCGTCACCATTTGAAAGCTCCGTTGTACTCGCATAGGCTTCTTTAAGAGAATATAAATTTATGTCATATTCCACAAGGGTGAAAAATGACACTAATTTTTGGGGATTGTGAGCATAAATCACCAGACGGATATCTCCGTCAACGGTTTCGGAAAATTCGGCACTTACAGGGATATTATTTTCAGCAAAAGCCGTTACACTCATAGTACAAACGAGCATAACTGCCACGAGAAAAATTGCAAGTTTTTTCATAATACCCCCCTTTTTCATTAGTAAATTAGGGTGCATCAATTAACGATTTATATTTAATAAACCCCTAATTGACACACCCTGGTATTCGGTAAAACTGTAAGCCGGGTTCTGTCGTTTAAGGCAATCATCTATCTACACCTTGCGTTGCCACAAGGTTCAAGCCACCCTTCGGGGTTGCGAAAAATCGCTGTCCGGCTGACTCCCCTGTCGGTGTTGCATCGGGTAGGGTTTACATGGCCGTGATGTCTCCACCACGCCGGTGAGCTCTTACCTCGCCTTTCCACCCTTACCGAAAAAATCGGCGGTATATCTCTGTTGCACTTTCCCTAAGGTTACCCTCGGCGGCCGTTAGCCGTTACCCTGCCGTATGATGCCCGGACTTTCCTCGTCTGTGCAAAGCACATCCGCGACTGCCCATTTTACCGAATGATTTATTCTACATTAAATTTAATTTTTAGTCAAGTTTTATATATTAAAGTATATTAATACAAAAAATTTACCTAAAAACTATTGATACTTTTTGAATTTTCTGCAATAATAAGATGTCAAACTATTGATTACATTTTGGAGTTTTTTATATGAATTACGATTGCAATAAACTTGCTGACTTACTGTTTCCCAATATTACGGGTACAGTAGCTCAACTTGAAGAACAATACCCCGAAAGAAACCTTCCCGAAGGTGCAAGGGTTACCCGTTTTGCACCGAGCCCCACAGGATACCTTCACATAGGCGGTCTTTTCGGTGCACTTGTTGATGTACTCACCGCAAAGGCAACTAAAGGCGTTTCCTACCTTCGTATTGAAGACACTGACAAAAAACGTGAGATTGACGATGGTGTTTCCGCCATTATCAATGGGTTCAATTCCTTTGGTATTGATTTTGACGAGGGTGTTACAGGCTTTAACGAAGAAAAGGGGGCTTACGGTCCATATACCCAGAGCAAACGTGCCGAGATTTATCAGACCGTTGCTAAAGAATTAGTCCAAAAAGGACTTGCTTACCCCTGTTTCTGTACCGCAGAAGAACTTTCCGCAATACGTGAGGAGCAGGAAAAAGGCGATGCTCTTATCTGGGGTTATTTCGGAAAATGGGCAAAATGCCGTGACCTCTCTTTCGAAGAAATCGAAGAAAACATAAAGTCAGGTAAACCTTACGTTCTCCGTTTCCGCTCCGACGGACAGGAAGATAAACGAATTTTCTTTGATGATATTATCCGCGGTAAAATTGAAATGCCCGAAAATATTATTGACGAAGTTCTTTTAAAATCCGACGGTATTCCTACTTACCACTTCGCCCACGCTTGTGATGACCATTTTATGAGGACAACCCACGTTATCCGTGGTGAAGAATGGATTTCATCCGTACCCAAGCATATTGCTCTCTTCAAAGCCTGTGGTTTTAAAGTACCCAAATACGCACACACTCCCCAGGTTATGAAAATTGACGAAGAGGACGGCACAAAACGTAAACTTTCCAAACGTAAAGACCCCGAAGCCGCAGTCAGTTACTTCGTTGAGCAAGGATTCCCCAAGGAAAGCCTTATTGAGTACCTTCTCACTCTGCTCAACTCAAATTTCGAGGACTGGCGTAGAGCAAATCCCAAAGCGGATGCTTTCAGTTTCCCCTTTAACCTTAAGAAGATGAGCCCCAGCGGTTGTCTTTTCGACTTAGTTAAACTTAATGACGTAAGTAAAAACGTTATTTCGGTTATGGATGCCGATACGGTTTACACCAGAGTTTCTCAATGGGCTAAAGAATATGATGCGGATTTCTACAACGAGTTTACCAAAAACCCTGAATTTTCACGTAATATGGTAAACATTGACCGCGAAAGCCCCAAGCCCCGTAAGGATATTGCCAAATGGAGCGAGGTTAAAGAATATTTCGCATATATGTTTGATGCATATTTCAAACCCGATTTTGACCTTCCCGAAAATATCAATAAAGAAGATGCTAAGGCAATTCTTCTTAAATATATTGAAATTTACGACGAAAACGATGATAAAGATTTATGGTTTGGTAAAATTAAGGATATGTGTGAGCCCCTTGGTTTTACACCAAACGTAAAAGAATACAAGAAAAACCCCGAAGCTTTCAAGGGTCACGTTGGTGATGTTTCAACCGTTATCCGCCTTGCGGTTACGGGCAGAAAAAATACTCCCGACCTTTGCTCAATTATGAAGCTTCTGGGTAAAGATACAGTTTCAGCACGAATCAACGGGATTGTTGAATCCCTCTAAGGAGTTTAATATGGAAGAAATTAAAACAGAAAATTTATCCAATTTTATTCACGATATTATTGATGAAGAATTACGCGAGGGTGTTAACACAAAGGTACAGACCCGTTTCCCTCCCGAGCCCAACGGCTATCTTCATATCGGTCACGCAAAGGCTATCTGCATTGACTTTACAACCGCTATGAAGTACGGCGGTGTTTGTAACCTTCGTCTTGACGATACAAACCCCGCAAAGGAAGATATTGAATACGTTGAATCCATTAAAGAGGATATCGAATGGCTCGGATTCAAGTGGGATAAATGTCTTTACGCATCAAGTTACTTTGATTTCCTTTACGAATGTGCAATTAAGCTCATAAAAGACGGCAAGGCTTATGTTGATGACCTTACTGCCGAGGAAATGCGTGAATACCGCGGTACTCTTACCGAGCCCGGTAAAAACAGTCCCTACCGCGACAGAAGTGTTGAAGAAAATCTCGACCTTTTCAAGCGTATGACTGACGGCGAGTTCCCCGACGGTGCAAAGGTTTTACGTGCAAAAATTGATATGGCATCACCCAATATGAATATGCGTGACCCCGCCATTTACAGAATTATGCACACAAGCCATCATCAGACAGGTGACAAATGGTGCGTTTACCCCATTTATGACTTTGCTCATCCCCTTTCTGATGCACGTGAGGGTGTAACATACTCCCTCTGTTCCCTTGAATTCGAAAACCACAGACCTCTTTACAACTGGTTTATTGAGCAGATTGGTTTTGAAGAACCCCCCAGACAGATTGAGTTCGCAAGACTTAACCTTAACTACTGTATCACAAGTAAGAGAAGAAACATCCGCCTTGTTACCGATAACCTTGTCAGCGGTTGGGATGACCCCCGTATGGCTACCATCTGCGGTATGAGAAGACGCGGTTACCCCGCAAAGGCTCTTCGCACTTTCATTGAGAAGGTAGGCGTTTCAAAGGCTTACAGTGTTGTTGACTACGGTCTTCTTGAAGCTTGTGTAAGAGATGAACTTAACGCAAACGCCCCCAGAGCAATGGCGGTCCTTGACCCCCTTAAAGTAGTTATCGACAACTACCCCGAAGGACAGTTTGAGGAAATTGAGGTTGAAGTACACCCCGACAAACCCGAGCTTGGCAAAAAGACCGTTACTTTCGGTAAAGAGATTTACGTTGAACGTAACGACTTTATGGCAGAGCCCGTTAAAAAATATTTCAGACTCTTCCCCGGTAACGAAGTTCGTCTTAAAGGTGCTTACTTCATCACCTGTAATTCTTACGAAACAGACGAAAACGGTAATGTAACCGTTCTCCATTGTACCTACGACCCCGAAACCAAGGGTGGTAATGCTCCCGACGGAAGAAAAGTTAAGGGTACAATTCACTGGGCAGGTCCTAAGGCATTTAAAGCCGAAGTCAGACTTTACGACAGACTCTTCAATGTTGAAGACCCTGCGGGTGTTCCCGACGACGAATTTGTTAACGCAATCAATCCCGATTCATTAATCGTCCTTAAGGATTGCCTTATTGAAGAAAGCATTGCAGACGCTAAATCCCTTGACTCATTCCAGTTTATGAGAAACGGTTATTTCTGCGTTGATAAAGACTCAACCCCCGAAAATCCCATTTTCAACCGTACAGTTCAGCTTAACTCCTCCTGGAAAAAATAATATAAAGGAAGATTGTTTATGAAATACGTTTATAAATCAGTTGCCGCTATTCTGGCACTTGCAGTAATAGCCGTTGCTATTTGCACACCCATTATTGCAGTAAGTATGGAATCACTCGTCCCTGCCGCTTTAGTTCTCATCGGTTCATGGATGAAGAATGACCAAGCCACAGAAATGCTCGAAGAATTTGAAGGAAATATTCCATCCGCCATCGGTGAAAGAATTTCCGTACTGGATTTAATTGCTCCAACAGAAAATTCCATAGCCTCACTTATCAAAAACTTCGATTCGGAAGAAGCGTCAACAACAGTTATTGATGCCCTTGAACCCGTTATGCCTGCAATAATATGCTTTATAGTTGTTTTTGCACTTATAATTATCTGTGCTCTTGTTACTGCAATTACCGCTTTTGCTTGTAAAAACAACAGAATACCGATTTACTTCAGTATAATCGGTTGCGGTCTTAACGTTATGCTGTTTAAAACCTTCGGCGACGTTGCAAGACCCTTCATTGACGGGGAAATTACTCTTTCTAACCTCGTTGGCTCCGATTGGATGATGTTACTCGGTGAAATCACAGGTCTTGAAGTTCCCTCAACAATGTGGTTTATTACCGTTCTCTTTGTATGCATAATTGTTTGGACAATTCTTTACAACGCCACTCTTCCCGCAGAAGAAAAAATCAAAAGAAAACGTATGTTGGGAGAAATTGACGAATGATTTACGACAAAGTTGAAAATATGAGCATCTACTTTGACAAACTTCCCGGTTTCGAAAAAGTAGAGAGTGAATACAAAAAATTTATTGAAGCACCCTTTAAAGAGGGTAGAATTGATATTGACGGAGATAACCTCTGGTGCAATGTTGCATCATACACCGTTGATCCCACCAATCCCTTGAAATACGAGGCACACAGAGAATATGCCGATATTCAGGTTATGGTTGACGGCGAAGAAGTTTTCGGTTGGGCTAACACAAAGGAATGCAACGTAACCGAAGATTTCAAAGAGGGTTCCGATATCGCGTTTATGGACGCACCCGATGGTCAGTTCTTTGAATTAAGAAAAGGCTATTTCGCAGTATTCTTCCCCGAGGATGCTCACGCACCCTGCAGAAAAAGTAAAAACTCAGACACAGCACACAAACTTGTTTTTAAAGTAAAATTATAAAACACAACCCCGACACTTTTGTGTCGGGGTTATCTTTTAATATGGTAAAGAAACCACAATATTGAAAACCGAGTCCTCGTATTTGATAAGCATATCTCCCTTATGCTTATCAACGGTTCTCTTGATACTTTTAAGACCGAGACCGTGATTTTTTTCGTCCTTTTTAGTGGAAACATAAACACCCGCTCTGCGTTTAGGTGCTTCGGTTGACGAGTTTTTAACCGATATTATAAGCTCGTTATTACAGTCGTGAAGCTTAACGTAAATATATCTGTCCTTAGGATTTTCGATTTTAACACAGGCTTCAACGGCGTTATCCAATGCATTACCGATAATAGTACATATATCCATCGCAGGAATGCTGTTGCTTCCCAAAGGGGTAACGTCAAACTGTGTGGATATTAAGTTTTTCTGTGCATACAATAGTTTTTCATTAAGGACCGCATCAACTGCACTGTTACGGCTCATAGAAATATAGGTAGCCTCCTCAACGGCATCGTTCATTTTTTCAAGATATTCCAAGAGTTCATCCGACGTTCCGTTTTCGGCGATACCTTTAAGACACAGAATATGATTTTTTAAATCATGGCGTAATTCTCTTGTGTGATTATAGCTTTCTTCAATACGCTTGTACGATTGCTTTTCAAGTCGCATCTGTGTACTGAGAATATCCGCATTTCGTTGCATTTCCAATTGATTATGTAGTTTTGAAAACAACATAAACACAAGTAGATTTATAAAAACAAGACCAATTGTTGATACTATAATATATGTATAAATCTCCTCGCCCGGCTGCAATAAATCAAAATAATACTGATAAACGGTAAGAGTACCCAAAGTGGTAACGGGCACCGTCATAAGCAAAAGCCAGTATCTTAAAGGTACTGTTTTGTTTTTTGATTTTGTAAAAAGGCCCAAAAGGATTATGAACGCCAGCATAAACAGGTTGGGTAATTCAATTGCTAAAATCCTGTAAAAGAAGCTCTTTTCATCAATACCGGGAATTTGATTGATAAAAAATGAAAAAGCGAAATACGAAAGCAATTTAGAAAGGGCAACAAAAAGAGAGTAAACTATACAAAAAAGTGCTTTCAATCGTTTTTGACCGTCATAAATAACCAAGGCTATTATGAAAATCATAATCATCTGAACAGCCGTTTTAATATTACCCGTTTGCCCTGTTTCCTGAAGTGCAAGAAGTACACCTGCACTTAAAACAAATGCCACAACTTTCGGTAGTTTACTTTTATAGCGTTCATCAAAAAACGCATTCATTAAAAGGAAAGCAAAAAGTATATCAACCGTTGAAGAAAAAAGCCTTATAAGATAGAACAACGTTGTTTCAATAAATTGTAACATATCAATCACCTTTTAGACCACAAATATGCTTCTCTTACAGCATTTGCTCGGCTTTTACTCACGGGAAGTATTGCACCTGAATTAAGCACAGTTTCTTCCTTAGTTAATGACTTGATTTTTGTAGCATTAACAAGGAAACTCTGATGAATACGAAGAAAATCCTTTTGACCAAGTTCTTTTTCTATTTCATCCAATTTTCCGTAAAATGATATTTCCTCATTTCTTGTATGTAGTTTTATTAACCGTAGTTTACTTTCAAAATACAGGATTTCGTCAAGGGGTATTTTCTTTGCGAGGGACGGCGTCTGAATTGTATAAAAGTCTGTTGTCTGTTTTTTCAACTCCCCTAAACATTCACCGAAAATGTGGTCAAACGCATTTTCAAGTTCGGTTTTGAGGATATACCTGAAAGCCTTTGCCTCATATCCTGAAAAAACGTACTCAGCAGAGGATGTTACAAAAACGATAAGGGAGTTCACACCCTCATCCCGAAGACCCTTGGCACAGTCCACACCATTTATTGTCCTCATTTTAATATCAAGAAAAATTATATCAAAGGAAGCAGGATTCTGCCTACAATACCCGAGAAGGTCCGTGCCGTCATCAAATACACCTATTCGCGCCTCAATATCGTATTTAGCAAGACACTGACGAGTCCTCTTCTCTAAATAATCGCAGATATTCTTTTCATCATCACATATCGCTATACTGAGCATTTCCCCACCTCCTGAAGTTTATATTTCTATATTACTACAATGATATATATTTTTCAATTGTGTTTTAAAATCCCGACATTGTAAAAGTGTACATCATATATGAACCAAAGATTGATAAAACTATCGCTAAAATAACTAACGGATTAAAAACATAGCGAAGATTTGATGTTTTATCCGCTTTATGTATGCAAAGCGCAGAAAGTGCAATTGTTATACCAATAGGCAGAATTATTATCATCCCGGATAAGAAAAACACATATCCACACTCAAAGAACAATACAACCACATAACTCCAAACATTGGACAACGCATCGTAAATCGTCACTGAACTTAATGAATCGATTATCGGGCCAACAATATTAGGAAGCATAGCAACCAAAATATATGTTCCATAGAAACAAATTGATGAAATCGCTATGGCTCTTGCAGGGGTTGGGAGTCTCCAACGTAATAATCTTTCTCTATGCTCATCATTGTCCCTGTAAAGCTGATACACCACAAGAGATACAAACAGACACAAAAGAAAAACCATCAACACATTAAACCTATCAAAATAAGTGAATGTATCAGTCCAATCCTCATAAGTAATGGTATACGTAAACTTCTCGCTAACTGCCGTAGCAAAGTTATGGAAAGGTAATCCCGGAGTTTTAGTAAAAGCAAACAAGAGCCTGAATACCGAATCCTCAATAATGTAATAGAAAACAGCCGATACAAGGGAACCCATATTTATTATAAACGCTGGGTAATAAAGGAATTTCAGACCGTTCGACTTTGAAGCAACCGCTATAAAGCTCATCCAAGCCGTAAGCATTACAGGAATCACAATAAGTATTATTTTTGATAACAGATTTCCAGCGGGTAATTGCTCCCATGTGGCTATACTTGTAAGTAAAAGAACAACGGATAAAACAAGGCACCCTAAAAATACACCCATGAGCATCTGTAATATTTTATATTTATTCAATGTCTTCATAAAATCAACTCCTGTCTGAGAATATCAAACCATACACGTCCGTAACAATCAAATTAAAATCCCGACAGAACAAAAGAGTACATCATATATGAACCTAAGAGTGATAAAATTATCGCTAAAAGCACCAACGGGTTAAAAAGCTGACGGGGATTTGAGGTTTTAATTGCTTTAATTATACAAATTATTATAAGAGCAAATGTTATGGCAACGGGTAAGATTATTACCATTGCGGACAACAGCAACACATATCCACACCAGAAGAATAACATAATCACAATATCAAAAACGCAATATAACGCATCATATAGAATCGGCACTGAACTTATTGCCTCCATTGCCACACCCACAAGGTTAGAAAGCATAATAAACAAAATAAATGTACCGTAAAAGCATATTACAGAAATTGCTATGCTTCTTGCAGGATTTTCAAGTTTCCAGCGGGATAATTTTTCATAATGTTTATCATTATCTCTGTAAAGCTCATATGCTACAACGGAAACGAGCAGACATAAAAGCAAAATCATCAACACATCAAACTCATATATTATGCTGTACTCATCACTCCAACCATCGTAATTAACGGTATATGTTAGTTTTTCGGTTACTGCCTTAGTGAAATTACCGAAAGGTAAGCCCAGGGTTTTAGCAAATACAAAAAACCTTCGAAACGTTGTTCCCATTGTTCCGTCGACCCAATAATAGAAAATAGCCGAAACAAGGGAACCCAAGTTTATTGCAAAAGCAGGGTAATATAGAAATTTCAGGTCGTTGGATTTTGAAACAAGGGCTATAAATGTCATACCCGCCGTGAACATTACGGGAAATACCGTAAGAATGATTTTTGATAATAGGTTATCAAGGGGCAATTTCTCCCAAGTGGCAATACTTGTCAGAAGAATTCCCAGGGATAAGACAAGACACCCTGCAAATATGCCTGTAAGCACCTGTAAAAATTTATATTTCTTTAAAGTCTTCATAAAATCAACTCCTTCTTTGTATTAAATAAAATACAACTGCTGACGTACAAGAAACAGTCAATACAATATTCGTAATTACTAACGGATGAACAAAAAACTTTGCGCTTTTTTCTTTTATTGCAATTACGATACACCAGATTACCGTAATTAAAAACCATATAACCGAATGAATTGCACAACTCAAGCAACACAATAAGGTTACAAGCACTAAATCATCGTATGAACCGTAATGCATAAAGCCCGAATACTCTATACCAATCTGACTAACAAAAAAGATTAAAAAGCTTACGCCGTAAATAACCAATGTTGATATACCAAAAATCTTGTAGTTATCAAAACACGTAGACCTTTGTTTCATATTTACATCCACTCTCTGTAATTTTATAATAGCAAATCAGTATAAAATCAGCTCCTTTTAATGCATAAAGTAAATTATCAATCGAAACGAATAACAAATATTAAGTAAAATATTTATTATTACTAACGGATGCAAAAATACTTTTGGATTTTTATCTTTAATTGCTATTACAATACACCAAATAACTGTTATGAAATGCCAGGCAACTGACATAATGGCTGCAATCCAACTAATAATACCCATTAAATAAGCTAAAACGTCATAAATATAATAGTAAATATTCCCATCAAGCTCCCAGAAAATTGAGGTTAGTATTATCAGCAAAATGCTTGCACCGTAAAATGCCAATGTTGATATACCAAATATTTTATAATTATCAAAATATGTAGATTTTTGTTTCATATTTTCATCCCCTCTCTGTGATTTCATAATAGCAAACGTGATTAAAAATATGGGCAATTTGTAATTTTTGTGCCGTTTATTGTAATTTTTGGGTTTAAATAAGTATTTAATTGCAAATATGATTCAGCTATGATAAAATAAGTGCAGATATTTTTTCGGAGGATAAATATATGAAAAAATTTATGGATAAGGATTTTCTTCTTTCAACCGAAACCGCTAAAAAGCTTTATGCCGCTTGTGAAAACACTCCTATCTTCGACTGGCATTGCCACCTTCAGCCCAAGGAAATTTATGAAAATAAAGAGCCTTCGGATATTGCGTATTTATGGCTCGCCGGTGACCACTATAAATGGAGGGGTATGCGCTCCTGCGGTATAAGTGAAGAATATATTACAGGTGATAAAACACCCTACGAAAAATTCAAGGCTTGGGCTTCGGCTATGCCCAATCTTATAGGTAACCCCCTTTATCATTGGACACACCTTGAATTACAGAGATATTTTGACATTTACGAGCCCCTTTCCCCCGCTACCTGTGACGAAATATGGGAAAAGGCAAATGCTAAAATAAAAGCGGGTGGCTTTACTCCCCGTGAGCTTATTGAAAAAAGCAATGTTGCATACGTTTGCACAACGGATGACGCCGCCGACACTCTCGAATACCACAAGCTTCTTGCAGAAGATAAGACTTTTAAATGCAAGGTTCTTCCTGCATTCCGTCCCGATAAGGCTTTAGGTATCGAACTTCCCGGTTACAATGAATGGGTTGAGGCTCTCGAAAACGTAATGGGCAAAAAGGTTGAGAGTTTCACTGAACTCAAAGCTGCTATGCTTTCAAGAATTGAGTTCTTTAAGGAAATGGGTTGCCGTGCTTCTGACCACGCTTTCACCTATGTACCCTACAACAGAGCAAGTGAAGACGAGCTTAACAAAATATACAAAAAACGTCTCTCAGGAGCAGAACTCACAACTGATGAAGTTGATAAATACAAAACTGAGCTTATGCTCTTCCTTGCGGGTGAATACAACCGCCTCGGTTGGGGTATGGAAATTCACATCGGTGCAATGCGTAACAACAACGGCATTATGTTTAAAAAATTAGGTCCCGATACAGGCTTTGACTCCGTTGCAGACTATGAAATTGCCGTTAATCTTTCAAGACTTCTTGATGCAATGCTTTGTGAAAAGGGTCTTCCCCGAACTGTTCTTTTCACACTTAACCCCAAGGATAATTATGTTCTCGGTACAATGCTCGGTAACTTCCAGAGTGACGAGGCAGAATCAAAAATTCAATTCGGCTCTGCTTGGTGGTTCAACGATAACTACGATGGTATGCGCACACAGATGCAGACACTTATGAACTTGGGCGTTATTTCAAAATTCGTAGGTATGATTACCGACTCAAGAAGCTTCCTTTCCTATCCCCGTCACGAATATTTCCGCAGAATTCTTTGCGAACTTTTAGGTGACCTTGTAGAAGAAGGCAAGTATCCCGATGACATTGAGTTCTTAAGCAAAGTTGTTCAGGACATTTCATTTAATAACGCAGTAAAATATTTTGGAGTATAAACATTATGGCAGGTATATTCAGACAAAATACTGAAATCACATATGATGACAAAGATTTAATGGAGGAAAATTCCTTTATCGGTGCCGAACCCGATATGACCCCCATTCCTAAATTTGAAGATATAAAAAACAAACTCCCCCAACCCTTGTGGGATAATCACACGGATTACCTTGACTGCTACTGGAAGGCTTGGGAAATCGCCTTCGGTAACCTTGGTATGCCCACAAAGGAAAACGGTTTTGTAAGCCGTTACATTGATGCGGCTTTCAGTGCTTGTCTTTTTATGTGGGATTCAGCTTTTATGCTTATGTTCGGAAAATATGCCGACAGAATTTTTAAGTTCCAGGAAACTTTTGATAACTTTTATGCCCATCAGCACGTTGACGGTTTTATCTGCCGTCAGATTGATGAGGAGGACGGTAAAGACATTTTCCCCCGTCACGACCCCTCATCAACAGGTCCCGAGGTTATGGCTTGGTGCGAATGGGATTACTTCCTTAACTTCGGTGACAAGGAAAGACTCGCAAGGGTTTACCCCTGCCTTATTGCTTACCACCAATGGATGCAGGAGCATTTCACCTGGCGTGACGGCACATATTTTTCTTCAGGATACGGTTGCGGAATGGATAACTGCCCCAGACTTGATGAAAAATACCACGTTTGTTACAGTCACGGTCATATGATATGGGTCGATGCTTGTATGCAGGAGCTTAACGCCTGTAACATCCTTTTAAAAATGTCCGAGGTTTTAGGCAGAAATGAATTTGTAGCTGACCTTACGGCAGAAAGAGACCATCTTTATAAAGTTATAAATGAAAAACTCTGGGATGAAGAAACCAAGTTTTATTATGACCTTAAAAACGATGACACATTTAACGGTGTTAAACATATAGGTGCTTTCTGGTCACTTCTCGCAAAATGCGTACCTGAAAACCGTGCAGAAGACTTTATCGCCCACCTTAATAACGAAAATGAATTTAAAACAGAACACCGTGTACCAACCCTTTCAAAGGACCACGAAGAATACAACCCCCGTGGCGGTTATTGGTGCGGTTCAGTATGGGCTCCCACCAACTATATGGTTTTAAAGGGTCTTGATGCTTACGGTAAGTTCGATATGTCCTACGAAATTGCTTGTTCGCACCTTGACGCAGTTGTTGAGGTTTTCAAAGACACTGACACTCTTTTTGAAAACTATGCTCCCGAATTAGTTGACGGCAAGGCACTCAGAGGTAGTTCTTCTCAACCTAATTTCGTTGGTTGGACGGGACTTTCACCCATATCAATTATGTTTGAATATGTTTTTGGTATTAAGCCCGATGCAAAAGAGAATAAAATCACTTGGCACGTAAACCTTACGGAAAAACACGGTATTGAAAAATACCCCTTCGGCACAAAGGGTGAGCTTACACTTATTTGTGAAGCACGTGAAAACACCGAAGATGAACCCGTTATCACCATTGAATCAAATATTCCCGTAACGGTTGAAATTATATGGGATAACGGTAAACAAACTAAAACAATCACAAAATAAAACTACATATTAAAACAGGACTTTGGCTAAAAACCAAAGTCCTGTCTTCGATTAAATCAACAAAAAACGTAAAAGTATATATATAGTTAATTAAACCACATTCAAAAGAGAAAATCTATTCTGTAATACCGAACTTTTCGGTGTTTTTTGCGAAATTTCGACGATTTTTTTAAGCTGAAATTTTACCTGTTATCATTTTGTCGAATTCGCTTGACAACCGTCGAAAAATCCTTTATTTTAAATTTTGATAGTACTTTGCGGGAGGACAAATCTATGACTAAAAAATGCCCCGGTTGCGGAAGAGAACTACCGGAGGAATCGAATTTTTGTTTAAGCTGTTTTTATTCTTTTGAGCATCCGGATATTCCGCAAAAGAAAAAACCTTTCGTAATATTTTTGGCGAACTTTAAGTCTAAATTCACTAAACGTGTATTAAAGCGTTCTTTAACCGCTTTCGCTTCTTTAGCTCTGTTTTTAATTGTTATGGGTATTTGTATTGTAGCGTTAAAAAATGCAAATTCTTCCGAGCCTGTTGTACAAGACCCACAAACCACCATAATTACCGAAACTCAAACAATTCCCGTAACACAGGAAAACGGTGAAGCCGTTACAGACGAAAACGGTGAAGATGTTTTTCAAATAGTGGAGGTTACAAAAACCGTAACACTCCCGCCTGAAACCACCGAAAAGAAAGGCTTTTTTGATAAAATTTTTAATTCTGAAACAAAAAATAACTCTCAATCAAAAAACGATAAAACAACCGATGGCAAAACCACCGAAACAACCGAAAAAAAGGGCTTTTTTGACCAGATTGCAGACTCAATTTTCGGTGACAAGGATGAAACCACCGAAAACAAGCAGACCACCGCTGAGGAGCATGCTACAACACCCGTTACCACGTCTCCCTCATCAACCTCAAAGCCTGTAACGACTACCGAAAAGGCTACTCAAACCACCGCAACAACCGTTGGTACCACCGCAGTCACCACAACCCAAAACGGCAGCTATTATTTTGAATATGAAGCTCTTTACCCCAAAAACCCATCTGCCTCAGGCAACAGCATCCGTCTGACAAAGTACATAGGTAACGCAAGTATTGTTACCATCCCCTGCACCGTTGACGGCAAAATAGTAGGTGCAATATATACCGATTGCTTTATCAATAATTCTAAAATCAGGGAAATCCATTTTGATGACAGTAACACAACCACGGTCAGCCTGTATGGTCACGCCTTCAACAACTTATCCTCACTAACAAAAATTGTTACCAACAACAAGGGTGTTCATATGAACGGTGACTTCGCATATAAATGCCCCATTACATATATAGGTAAAGACGGCTCAACAAACAATAAATTGACAGACGGTGCCTATTACAAAGGCTCCACCTTCTACTGGTTTACGGATCACCCCTCATATACAACTCTTACCTTCCCCGACTGGTGCACTAAAATCGATAATTCAACCAACCTCGGCGAGATAGAAAATTTAAAAGTATTGAATATACATAAGAATGTTTCAAATATCCAGACATCTTCCTGGGACTACAGTGACTCACTAATAGAAATTAATGTTGAAGATGGTCACCCCACCGTTTTCTCTCACGACGGTGTATTATTCTATAAGTGGATACCTTCCGACCAAATCTATAAAAGCATTTACCCTCACTGTAAACCCGATAAGGTCTTCAAATTGCCTGAGGGGTGTTATTTAAGTATCAGCAAAAGCTCCACACTCATAACAAATCCTTATTTAGAAGAGCTGTGGTTACCTGTCGGTGCCTATTTGGAGCATCCGGATTCAAAATATATGTACAACACCTGTTACCCTAATCTTAAAAAGATATACATTGCACCCGACCATCCCCAATACGACAAAATAGCTAAAACCTTTACGGGCGAATTGATTGTAAAAGATTTTTAATATTTTTACTTGAGGAGAAAAAACGTGAAATATAAAAGAACAGAAGAATTATTCGAATTATTAAATATGAAAAATATAAGCTACGACAAATATTTAGCTGAGAATCAGGACAGCTTCGTTTGTAACGACTTAAAGGAATACTGGGCTGAAGTAATCGAAAAAAGCGGTATGTCAAAGGTTGATATCATCAATAAGGCGGATATTGCTTATACATATTTTTACAGCGTCATCGGCGGTAACAATTACCCCTCACGCGATACCATAATTAAAATTTTTATTGCTATGAAGCTCCCTCTTGAGGATTGTCAGCGGGCATTAAAACTATATAACTGGGCACCTCTTTATCCTAAAGTAAAACGTGACAGTATTGTAATTTATGCTCTTAACCACAACTTCAACCTCTACAATCTCGAAGAAATGCTTGAAGATCATAACGAAAAGGGATTCAAAAACCGATGAACACATATGAACAATTTATTCTTGAAACACTCGAAAAAGAATTTGATTCGGTTGTGGTTTTTAAAGATGCCGAGCATTCACACATTGAACTGTTCAGAAATGTAAGTAACGGTAAAAAATTAGTTTTTATTAAATCAAAAAACAGAAATGACCATATTTTCAGACGGTTACGCGGATACTCCCACCCTAATTTACCAATGATATATGAGGTTTGCTCTTGCGACGAATATCTGTTGATATTAGAAAGCTTTGTGGAAGGCAACTCTCTTGCAGATATACTTAAAGACACAACAATAAGTACAAAACAAGCCGTTAAATACGCCCTACAGGTATGTGAGGCTTTAAAGCTTTTACATTCAAAGCAGATAATTCATAGAGACATAAAACCCGAAAACATTGTAATTACACCTGAAAACAAGGCGGTTCTTATAGACCTACAGGCAGCACGTCTGGTAACCGATAAAGATGCAAGTGACACAGTAAACCTCGGAACAGTGGGTTATGCTGCACCCGAGCAGTTCGGTTTACATCAATCCATCCCACCAACTGACATTTATGCAATCGGTGTTTTACTTAATGAGATGACGGTTAACTGTCACCCGATTATAAAAACCCCTAGCGGGAAGTTAGGAAAAATCATTAAAAAATGCACCGAAACCGGGCTTTATAACAGGTATCAGACCGTTGAAAAACTCATTGCAGATCTGAAAAGAGTATAATTCTCCAAACATAAAAACAGGACTTTGGCAAAAAACCAAAGTCCTGTTTACTTATTTCCAATAATCCACATCATGTGGAAGTCCGATATTTTTAGCTTTGAAAACGGGGGTTTTGCCCTGCTTTCGTTGTTTGTCGTAATCCTTCAAGGCTCTGAAAGCGTATTTACCTAAAAACAGTATTACGGGCATATTGATTATTGTCATACCGCCCATTGTAATATCCGCTATATTCCACAGTAAATCTGCACTAAGACCCGCACCAACAAAAATTACTAAAGATGCGATAATATAATAAACACGCATAAATTTTTTGCTTGGGATTTTACCCATTATAAATATTATGCATTTGTCCACATAATAGAGGTTACCGAGCAATGTAGTAAAGGCGAATAAAATCATTGCCACGGTAATAAATATTGGTCCGAATTTACCTAAAGTACTGCTTAACGCCAACTGTACATAAGGTGCACCCGAAATCTCTTTTGTAGGTTCAACACCCGAACACATGCACATAAACGCCGTAGCACTACAAACAAGGATAGTATCAATAAAAACTGATAAAACTTGTACAAGTCCCTGTTTAGCCGGATGGCTGACCTCGGCAGATGCAGACGCATTGGGAGCAGAACCAACACCCGCCTCATTACTGAAAAGTCCTCGTTTTATACCAAACATAACGCACGAGCCACTAAAACCGCCAAAAATCGCCTTAATATCAAAAGCCTCGGTGAAAATAGTACGGAATACATCGGGTAACAACTTAAAGTTCAAAACTACAATAAGCACCGCCACGAGAATATATGCGACGCCCATAATAGGAACGAGAAAACTTGTAATCTTTACTACTCTTGAACCGCCACCCATTAAGCAATAGCCCACAATAACGGCTAAAATCAGACCGATTATCCAAGGGGTGATTTTTTCATCATAAAAACCGTAGGTCGAAAAAGTTGACTGTAAATTATATGACGCCAACATATTGAACCCGAAACCGTATGTAAGTATAAGGAATACAGAAAAGATTATCGCAAGAGGTTTACATTTTAACGCGGTTTGTATGTAATATGCAGGTCCGCCGTAGCTTCCGTCGGGACCTTTCTTTTTATAAATCTGGGCAAGGGTGCTTTCCACAAAAGCGGATGCACTACCGATAATGGCAATAAGCCACATCCAGAAAACTGAACCGAAGCCACCAAGACACAAGGCGGTTGAAACCCCGATAATATTACCCGTACCCACACGGGAAGCCGTTGAAACCATAAGAGCCTGGAAAGACGAAACCCCTTTTCCGTCGGATGGTTTTTCGGTAACGCAACGAATTTGTTCTTTTAAAAGTCTGAACTGAACAAATCTTGTGCGGAAGGTAAAGTAAATACCGCCCAAAATAAGAAGTATAACCAAAATATAAGTATACAAAACATCGTTAGCCGATGAAGTTGCACTCTCTAAAAAACCTATAACCTTTTCCAACAAAAACACCCTTATTTATCAAGTGAAAATTCTAATACAATGGGACAATGGTCGCTTGAATAAACACCATCGTGAAGTCCCGAGAGGACATCATATTCACTAACTGTAATTCCCGTTTTAGAAATCATAAAATAGTCTATTCTCTTATATTTCTCGGTGTCACCCCAACCCTGATATGTGTGGGAATCATTCGTATTCTCCGTAGCATAACGGGCATCGTCAAAATTCTCGGTAACCCTTATATATGTTTCGCTACCCTCCTGAGCGTTAAAGTCGCCCATAATAACCGAGGGAAGTGAGCCAAATTCGGAAATTTTATCAAGAACTACCTTAATACCGTTAATACGAGCTTCATCACTTACGTGGCTAAGGTGGGTATTAAAAACAACGAAATCTTCGCCGGATGCGTTATCCGTAAGGATAACATAACTGCAGACCCGATTAAACTGAGCACCCCAGGATTTACTCATAACCTCGGGAGTTTCAGAAAGCCAGAAAGAGCCTTTGTCAACTAAAGTATAGAGTGTTGTGTTGTAAAAAATCGGGCAACCTTCGGAGTTAAATGCCTCATCACGGTAGGTTATAACCGAATCATAACCCTGTAACGCATTGGTAAGGTAAGCATAATGCCATTTTGTGGCTTCCTGAAAACCGATAATACCCGGTTTTTCACTTACAATGTCATCAATTATTAAATCCGCACGGTAAAACCAACTCTTTTTACCAAAATCAAGAGGACTTATGCACCTTAAATTGTAACTCATCATTCTGATGTTACCGTTGTTTTTTACCTCAACGGTAACCTGAGCTTTGTTACTGTTATAGTGGGGGTAATACCACACAAAGCTTACGCCAAAGGCAATAAGAAGTGCCAATATTACGGATATTATTGAAATAATTACTTTCTTTACCCTGTTATTTTTCATTCTGTCACCTTATCAAAAACAAAGCCAACTTCGTCACAAACCTCGCAGGGTATCTGCTCATCATATCCACCGCTTGTTTCTGCCTTTTTTTCCGTATAGCCCTTGCCGCCACAAGCTTCACACGCAAATTCTTTTACAAAGGCCTCAACAATTTCATCATCAAGATTTATCAGCAGCTGACCGTCATCGGTATACGAAAACAACTGAATTCCCGAATAAATATATTCAGGGTCACACTCGCAGGTAACAGTGATATTAAAGACAATGGCATCCTTATACTCAACGAGTCTTTCCGCTTTAACAATATAGTCATCATCGGGGAAACCGCCGAGAACATAATCTGCATACTCGTCGGTATATTGTATAACACAGGGCTTAATCTCATCTCGGTTTTTTGCCATAGCAAGGTTGTATACAAGCTTTTCTACCTGCTCAACTTCCTTTTTCTGCTCCGGAGTAAGGGGTTTGGTAACTTCCGTAGTGCTTTGAGCAGTTTTTTCTGTTGAAGTTTCAGTCGTCGAGGTTTCCTCTTTGCCCGGTTCATTAACTGAACAAGATGCGAATAACACCGTACAGACTAAAATCAAAGCCATTATTAAACTAAATTTTTTCATAATAACACCACCTTTTGTAATTATATCACGATTACAAAAAAAGAGCAACTGTATACTATATTATGTAGTGTTTTTCTTGGCTGTTACGAACAATTTAGATGCCGACTGTTAGTCGGCTATTTTTGTGTGAATTTGAGGTGCAGGTAATACAGGTGGATTTTTCCTGTATGCAGAAACATCATATTCATATGACTCAATCATTTTTCCTGTAACTTTTTAAGATACATATTAATCATATTTTGCAATTCAGAAATAAACTGTTTTAAAACAAACTGGTCAGTTGTGAAATAAAATTTTAAACTGTGCACCATTGCCTTACCAAAAATTTCTCCGCTAACCGTTATATGAC